>DASSCS010000042.1:0-9607 GCA_035697515.1 Acidimicrobiales bacterium | reverse complement strand
CACCGGCGCTGCTCAGGGGCGCCAGGATGACGCAGATCGCTCGGAGTTGGCTTTCGTGCAGTGGGACGCTATGTTGTTGTTCCCCAAACGGCGCGGGGTGGAGCAGTCTGGTAGCTCGTCGGGCTCATAACCCGAAGGTCGCGGGTTCAAATCCCGCCCCCGCCACCAACGAAGTCCTGGTCAGAGGCTCTTTCCGAGTAATCGGCGAGGGCCTCTCTGACGTTCGGAGGCTGTTCTTCTACCGCGATTTCTACTGTGCGGCGCGAGATGGCCAACGACGCGCAGGGACGCAACGGGTTCGTCGAGCCGTCGAGGAATAGTCGTTGGTGCGAGCATGGTGACGACGTCGTGGAGCTGGGCGCGTGTGGCCTCCGCGTCGGGCTGGGCGTAGATGGTGCGCACCGCGCGGCGACCATGTCCTTGTGGGTGTGAGTGACCGTGGCGAGGAGCTGCGGGCCAGATGCACCCTGCAACGCTGCCAGGACGCCCCAGCGAACACCCGGGCGATCGAGGCCTTCAGGCCGGCGTGCGCGTCGGAGATCACGAGCCGGACACCACCGAGGCCGCGGTCTCGTAGACCCCGCAGGAACGCGGTCCAGAACACCTCGTCCTCGCTGTCGCCCACGTCGACGCCGAGCACCTCCCGGTTCCCGTCTGTGGTCACGGCGGTGGCGACCATGACGGCGCGCGAGACGATGCGGTGCCGGTGGCGGGCCTTGATGTAGGTGGCGTCCAGGTACACGTACGGCATGGCGATGTGATCCAGGGGCCGGGTCCGGAACGCGGCGACTTCGTCGTCGATGCCCTTGCAGATCCGTGACACCGTCGAGCGGGACACCCCGCTCTCACAGCCCAAGGCTCGGACCAGGTCGTCGACCTTCCTGGTCGAGGTGCCGGTGATGTACGCGGTCATGATCACCGTCCACAGCGCCTGGTCGACCCGCCGGCGGGGCTCGAGCAGATTCGGGAAGAACGAGCCCACCCGCAGCTTGGGATGCGCAGCTCGATATCACCGGCCGGGGTCGACAACGTGCGGGTCCGGCCGCCGTTGCGGTGGTTCGTTCTGGTCTCGGTGCGCTCGTGAACCTCGGCGCCGATCGTGGCCGTGAGCTCGGCATCGATCAGCTCCTGCATCCCGCGCTGCACAGCAGCCGGAACAGCTCCCTGGTGTCGCCATCGCCCAAGTGCGCGAGCAGCTCCTCGACGCGGGCATCATCATCACGGGTCATCGCGTGATCTCCTCAGTGAGTGCAGGCACTGGTGTCGGTCGCCTACGACGTCGAAATCAGCGACGTGAAGACCGGCACGGGCCGCCGCACGATCGACATCGACGACGGGACCGTCCAGGCGGTGCGCGACTGGTTCAACTCCCGCACCGAGGAACGCGACGGCGTCGTGCCGGCGCCCCGACGACCTCGTGTTCGTCAAGCCCGACGGCTCGTGGGGTGCACCCGGACGTGTTCAGCCAGGTGTTCGACCGGAAGGTCGCGCAGGTGAAGGTGCCGACGATCTCGCTGCACGACCTGCGCCACACCCATGCCACGCTCCTGCTCAAGGCTGGCGTCCCGGTGAAGGTCGTCAGCGAACGCCTCGGCCATGCGAACGTCGCCTTCACGATGAGCGTCTACCAGCACGTCCTCCCCGGCATGCAGGCCGAGGCGGCGGCGACCTTCCCTCAGCTCCTCGTGGCGGGTCGCCGGCAATCCGACCTCCGTCGCGGGTGAGCTGCGGCCGGAATCTCGTGCCGGACGATCGCTCGTCACGGTTAGTGGGGTCGCACGGACCGCACGGACTCGCATGCACGACGCCCGAAGACGGGCCGGCGGAAGCGACCCGAGCGCGCGCAGCTCGATGGTGAGCCAGGCCGGGTCGCCGGGGATGGCGTGTCGCCGCCTCCAGCGCCGGCGCCGGCCTGCTGGCGCTGAGCTGGCTGCTCCTGGACGACCATCGCGACGTCCTGCCCGACTGGGAAGCCGACGTGCTCGAGGCGATCAACGACCAGCCCGACTGGCTCCGGTGGCCCGGTGGCTTCCCATGCAGTTCAGCAACCTCTGGATGTGCGCCGCCGGGGCCATCGGCGTCTACGTGGCCACCCGACGCATGCGGCCCGCGCTCGCCACGGCCGCCGCCGTCGCCCTGGCATGGGGCGGAGCCAAGGTCGTGAAGAACATCGTCGAGCGGGGCCGTCCGGCCGAGCTGCTCGGCGACGTGGAGGTCCGTGAGTCCGGGATCCACGGCCAGGACTACGTGTCGGGGCACGCCGCCGTCGCCTTCGCGGTCGCCACCGTGGTCGCCACCGTGGTGCCTCGCCGCTGGCGTTGGGCTCCGTTCGCGGTGGCCTCCGGCGTGGCCCTCACCCGGGTCTACTACGGTGCCCACCTTCCGCTCGACGTGATCGGCGGCGCGGGCCTGGGCGTTGTGTGCGGGTGACCGCATCCACGGCCGCCGGCATCACGTGGTCCCGTCGACCCTGACGGGTGTGCCGATCAGAGCAGGCCGCCCTCGTGGAGCCGGTTGAGGGCCTCGATGCGATTGCGGGCACCCAGCTTGTTGAGGGCGCTCTGGACGTAGGTCTTCACGGTGTTGCGGGTGAGGCCAAGCGCCTCGGCGATCTCGGGGTTCGTCTCGCCCATCGAGATGCGCCGGAGGATGTCGTACTCGCGGCGGGTGAGCGCCCACTGCCGCAGCTTGCGGGCCAGCTGTTGGTTGGCCACGCCCGCGCCCCCACCGGCGGTGGTGGGGATCGTCTCGCCCGCCGCCACCCGGCGGACGACGCCGACGAGGTCGGCCCGGTCGGCATCCTTGAGCACCACGGCACGGGCGCCGGCGGCGAGGGCGGGCTCGACGGCGGCATGGTCCGCGTACGCGGTGAAGAGAACGACCTTGGCCTCGGGGGCGCCGCGGCGGATGCCGTAGATCACCTCGGGGCCAAGCATGTCGGGCAAGCGCAGGTCGAGCAGGACCACGTCGGGCTGGGTCTGCTCCGCGACGGTGATCGCCTCGCGGCCCGTGCGGGCGTAGCCGGCGAGCGTGATCCACGACGTGCTGTCCACCAGGAGGCGGACACCGTCGAGCACGATCGGATGGTCGTCGACGACCAGCACGCTGACGGTGTCGCTCCGCTCGGTCCGCACCGTCGGTTCGCTCACTCGGGCACCCATGCCTGGACGGTCACGCCGCCGTCGTCGTTCCTGCCCATCGTGAGGTGTCCGCCGACGCGCTCCAGGCGCTCGGTGGCGGCGGCGAGGCCGAGCCCGCCGCCGTCCGCGCCGTCCGGCGGGGGCCCGACACCGTCGTCGTGGACGGCGACCGCGACGCCGGCGCGGCTGGCGAACACGCTCACCAGAACCGAGCCCGCCCGGGCGTGCTTCTCGACGTTGAGCAGCGCCTCCCGGACCGCGCTGGCGAGTGCGCTACTTCTCGACGCATGGAGCGGTGGCAGGTCGTCGAGCACCAGCAGCCGGGTAGGGATGCCGGTGCGCTCCTCGAAGCCGCGGGAATCGGCCCGCAGCGCGACGGCGAGCGCCACCGCCTCAGGCGGCGCATGCAGCGCGTCGAGCGACTCGCGGAACACCGCGGCCGCCTCGGCGGCCTGGCGCTCGATGGTCTCGAGCCGCGCCTGCAGGTCGGGCTGCCGAGCGAGATCGTCGCCGAGGCTGCGGACGCCGGCGCCGATCGTGAACAGCATCGCCCCGACCGTGTCGTGGAGCTGCATCGCCAGCCGACGCCGCTCCTCGAGCACCGCCACCTCCGCGCTGTGACGGGCCCGCTCGGCCACGACGGCCGCGTTCGCGGCCCGGGCGGCCGCCGCCTGGAGGGCCGTGACCGCCAGGTCGCCATAGTGGGTCTCCGCACGGTCGGCGGCGTAGAGCACCCCCAGCGGGCGCCCGCCGTGGACAAGCGGCACCGCGATCATGCCCCGCACGCCCTCGCGCTCGGCCTGCCGGCTGAACTGGCGGCTGAGGTCGGACGCGCTCGGGTAGTCCGCCACCCACGCGGGCCGGCCGGTCTGCATCACCAGCCCGCCGAGCCCGACCCCGGGCGGCACGACGAGCCCGTCGACGGCGTCGGTCCTCGTGCGCACCGCGTGGCCCAGCACGATGTCGCCGCTCGGGTCCACCTCGCCGATCCAGGCGACGTCGACGCCGATGTCGCCTGGGAGCCGGTCGAGGATGGCCCGGAACGCGGTCCTTCGGTCGAGCAGGCTGAGAACCTGGGCGTACCCCTCGTCCAGCTCCAGCAACGCGTCCGCGGACGCCCAAGCCTGAGGGCGTCGGGCCATCGTCGGCATGTTACGCCCGGTCCGGTGGTCCCATGCCGTGCATGGTGCGCCATCGCGCCCAGCAAGACCACCTGCCGTCGACCGTCTCCGTTCGGAGACCCCCCTGAGGGAGGTCTCCACCGGCAGCTACCGTGACCGCAGTCACTGCCGCATCGTGCCTCGGCATGTTGTCGGTGCGCGATCTAGAGGTGAGCTACGGCGGTGCGGTCCGTGCGCTGCGCGGCGTCTCGGTCGACGTGCCCGAGCACGGCGTGGTCGCGGTCCTCGGCAGCAACGGTGCGGGGAAGACGACGCTGCTACGGGCCGTGTCCGGCAACCTGCGGGGGGTCGGCGGCGCCATCAACGCCGGGTCGGTCATCTTCGACGGGCGGCGGCTGAACGGCCGGCCGCCGGCGGAGATCGTCCGTGACGCCGTCGTGCAGGTACCGGAGGGGCGGCAGATCTTCACCCGCCTGACCGTCGAGGAGAACCTCCGCATCGGCGGGTTCAGCCGCCGGGACCGGGCCGCCAAGGCCGAGACCCGGGCCCGCGTGCACGAGCTGTTCCCGATCCTGCACGACCGGCGCCACGAGCGGGCGGGGCTGCTGTCCGGGGGCCAGCAGCAGATGCTGGCCATCGGCCGGGCGCTCATGGCCTCACCCCGGCTGCTCCTGCTCGACGAGCCGTCCCTGGGGCTCGCCCCGCAGGTGGTCGACCAGATCGGCCGGGTCGTCCGGGCGATCAACGACCAGGGGACGGCCGTGATGCTGGTCGAGCAGAACGCCTCCATGGCGCTGCGGGTGGCCACCCACGCGGTCGTGCTGACGGTCGGCGAGGTGTCGCTGCGCGGCACCGCCGACGAGCTGGCCGCCGACGAGCGCATCCGCGAGCTGTACCTCGGCGGTGCGGGCACGGATGCCGCCGTCGTCGGCTCGGGAGCTGGGGCTCGAGCCGACCACCGCCTCGCCAGGTGGGCCGGATGACGGCGGCGACCGCCAACGGCGGCGCTGCGGGCGCCGGACTGGCGATCGACGGGGTCACCGTTCGCTTCGCCGGGGTCACTGCGCTCGACGGGGCGACGGTCCGGGTCGCTCCGGCCTCGATCCACGCGCTGATCGGCCCCAACGGCGCCGGCAAGTCGACAATGTTCAACGTCGTGTCCGGGGTCTACCGGCCGGAGCACGGATCGGTGCGGTTCGCCGGCCAGGAGCTGGTCGGGCGCCGGCCCTGTGAGATCGCCGGCCTCGGCGTCGCCCGGGCGTTCCAGAACATGGCGCTCTACCCCCACTCGAGCGTCGAGGAGAACCTGCTGCTCGGCCGGCACCACCTAACCCGATCCGGCTTCGTTGCGGGGGGTCTCCGGCTCCCGTCGGCCCGCCGCGAGGAACGCCGCCACCGCGTCCGGGTCGGGGAGATCGCCGAGTTCCTCGGCCTCGCCCACCTGCTGCCGCTGCCGGCCGGCGACCTCTCCCACGGCGACCAGAAGAAGGTCGACATCGCCCGGGCGCTGTGCGTGGAGCCGTCCGTCCTGCTGCTTGACGAACCGGTCGCCGGCATGGGCGCCCAGGAGACGCACGAGGTGGGCCGGCTCATCCGCGACATCCGGGCGGGCCTCGAGATCCCGGTCCTGCTCGTCGAGCACGACATGGGCCTGGTCATGGAGATCGCCGACCGGGTCACCGTCCTCGACTTCGGCCGGGTGATCGCCGCCGGCACGCCGCACCAGGTCCAGAACGACCCCGACGTCATCCGGGCCTACCTCGGGACCGGCGACGACCACCCCCAGATCGGCGTGCGGTGATGGAGAAGCTCCTGCAGCTGCTGTTCAGCGGCGTGGCGCTCGGCGCGGTGTACGCCCTGCTCGCGCTCGGGTTCGTGGTCGTGTTCAAGGCGACGCAGGTCGTCAACTTCGCCCATGCGGGGCTGCTCATGGTGGGCACCTATTGCACGGCACGCTTCAGCGCCGCGGGGCGCCCCTTCGCGGTGGCGGTATTGCTCGGCATCGCCGTGACCGTGGGTCTCGCACTCGTCATCGAGCGGGCGTTCGTGCGGCCCGTCGTCCCGCGCTCGGTCGTCGCCGTCGCCATCATGACCATCGGCGTCGACGTGGTTCTGCTGACCGAGGTGACCCGGCGCCTCGGCATCGACATCCTGCCCGTCGGCGATCCGTGGGGGAGCGCGACAGTCGAGGTCCTCGGCATCACCGTGCCGCAGACCCGGGTCGCGGCGCTGGTCGTGGCGTTCGTGGTGCTCGGCTGCTTCTTCGCCTGGGCGCGGTTCTCCGACTGGGGGGTTGCCATGCGGGCGAGCGCCGAGAACCCCCGGACTGCGGAGCTCATGGGCGTGCGGCTCGGACGGGTATCGGCGATCGTTTGGGTGATCGCCGCCGTCCTGGCGGTGGTGGCCGGCGTGTTCCTCGGCGCATTTCCCTCCCCCGGGGTCTCGCCGACCACCTCCGCCGCAGCACTGCGGGCGTTCCCGGCAGCCATCCTCGGCGGCCTCGACTCGACCGGCGGCGCCCTGGCCGGCGGCCTGCTCATCGGCCTCGCCGAGACGCTGACGCAGGGCTACCAGGACCAGTTCTCGTTCCTCGGGCAGGGCTTCTCGGCGGTCATGCCGTACGTGGTGATGGTCGCCGTCCTGCTCGTCCGGCCCACGGGCCTGTTCGGCACAACGGAGGCGACCCGTGTCTGAGGCCGACACCCTGCGCCGGACCCTGAGCGGCGGGCAGGCCGCCCGCCTCGGCCTGCTCGCCGCCACCCTCGTCGCCCCCTTCTACCTCGACGCCTTCTGGGTGCAGGTCGGGGTGTTCGCGTTCGCCGCCATGGTCGCGGCCCTCGGGCTGAACCTGCTGGTGGGCGAAGCGGGCCAGCTGTCGCTGGCCCACTCGTTCTTCATCGCCATCGGCGCCTACGGCTACGCGTTGTTCGCGTCCCCGCCGGGCGAGCCCGCCGGGGAGATCGGCTGGGACCTGCCGCCCCTCGCCGCCGTGGCCCTGGCCGTCGCCGCCGCGGGGGTGGCGGGGCTGCTGTTCAGCCCCATCGCCGCCCGCGTCCGCGGCATCTACCTCGGGGTGGCGTCGCTGGGCCTCGTGTTCCTCGGCCAGCACATCCTGGTGAACGCCGAGCCGGTGACCGGGGGCTTCAACGGCCGCGACGTCCCGCCGCTCAGGGTGGCTGGGTTCAGCTTCGACGACGTGCCGGGCGAGACCCTCCACGTCCTCGGCGTGCCGTTCACCCGCGTGGAGAAGCTCTGGTACGTCGGGGTGGTCGCCGCCGCGCTCGCGTGGCTCTTCTACCGCAACGTGCGCGCCAGCCGGGCCGGGCGGGCGATGCACGCAGTCCGGGACGGCGAGACGGCCGCCGCCGTGATGGGCGTCGACGTCACCCGGTTCAAGGGCGCCGCCTTCCTGGTGTCGTCGATGCTCGCCGGCCTGGGGGGCGTCCTGCTGGCGCTGGCGTTCCACCACATCGTGCCCGAGACCTTCGGCGTGCTGCTGGCGATCGAGTACCTCGCCATGATCGTCATCGGCGGCATCGGCTCGCCGGGTGGCACCCTCGGCGGCGCGCTCTTCGTCTCGTCCCTGCCGGTCGTCCTCCAGCGCTACAGCGACTCGCTGCCGTTCGTGGCCGAGTCGCCGACCGGCGGCGGGGTGACCGCCGGCGTCGCCGCCCGCTTCTGCTATGGCGCCGCCATCGTCGGGCTCCTGCTCGTCGAGCCGGGCGGGCTCGCCGCGCTGGCCCGGCGTGTGCGACTGCGGGTCGCCGGCCGGCCGCACCGCCCGGCGCTCCGCCCCACACCGGCCGCCATCGATCTCGGGGACGCCGTCGACATCAGCGACGACGTCGCCCCCGCCACACCCAACCCATAGGGCAATCACTCACCGATCTCCTCAGGAGGGGAAACCATGACCAGACCGTCCGTCCCGCGCCGTGCGCTCGTGTGGGCCATGGCCACCATCGTCGTGGCCAGTGCCGCCTGCTCGACCAAGGACGACGAGGCCACCACCGGATCGGCCGGCGACGCCGGGACCGGTGCGCTCGAGACCGGCCCCGGCGTCACCGACGACACGATCACGCTCGGCGTGCTCACCGACCAGTCCGGCCCGTTCGCGGGTGCGTCCACGGGCATCGCCCAGGGACGCCAGCTCTTCTGGGACGCCCGCAACGCCGACGGCGGCGTGTGCGACCGCACCGTCGAGTTCACGGTCACCGACCACGCCTACAACGCCCAGAACGCCACGACCCAGTACGCGGCCATGCAGCCCGAGGTCCTCGCGTTCGACGAACTGCTCGGCTCGCCCATGATCGACGCGCTGCGGCCGACCATCGACCAGGACAACGTCCTCACGATGGCGGTGTCGTTCTCGTCGAGCGTGCTCGAGAGTCCAAGCATGGTGGTCACCGGCGCCACCTACGACATCGAGATGATCAACGCCCTCCAGTGGTTGGTCGACGACGGCCGGATCGCCGAGGGCGACACGGTCGGCCACATCCACCTCGAAGGCGACTACGGCGAGAACGCGCTCGCCGGCGCCGAGTACGCCGCGGCCGAGCTCGGCGTGGAGATCGCCGCGCAGAAGGTCCAGCCCACCGACGCCGACCTCACCGCGGCGGTGACCGCCGTCGACGACGCGGGCGCCAGCGTCGTGCTGCTGACCACCACGCCGCCCCAGGCCGCGTCGGCCGTGGCGGTGGCGCAGGCCAGCGGCCTCGACCTGACCTTCGTCGGGTCGAACCCCAGCTTCAGCCCGGCGCTGCTCGCCAGCCCCGCGGCCGAGGCTTTGCAGGCGTCCTACCTGATGGTGTCGTCGATCGCCCCGTACGCCAGCGACGCCCCCGGGCCCACTGCGGTGCGCGAGGCGTTCGCCACCGAGTTCGCCGGCGAGACACCCACCCACTTCGTGCTCTACGGCTACGCCCAGGGCGAGCTGATGGCCCAGATCCTCGAGACGGCGTGCGACAACGGTGCGCTCACCCGGGAGGGCGTGCAGGACGCCTTCCAGAGCCTCGACGACTTCGACACCCAGGGCCTCATGGCGCCCATGGACTTCAGCAACCCGGGCCAACCGCCGGCGCGTGAGGTCCTCATCCTCAAGCCCGACGGCACCGTCGACGGCGGGCTGACCGAGGTGCAGGGCCTGTTCGCCTCGGCGCTGGCCACCGACTTCCAGATCGCCGGCTGACGGAGGAGCTTCCCGTGCATGGCCTGATGCAGGACGTCCCGCTGACCCTGCCCCACCTGTTCGAGCGGGCGGAGCGGCTGTTCGCCGACAAGGAGGTGGTCACGGCCACCCCCACCGGCCGGGACCGGGTGACCTACGGCGACTGGGCCGAGCGGGCCCGC
>DASSCS010000041.1:0-27470 GCA_035697515.1 Acidimicrobiales bacterium | reverse complement strand
ACCTCGAGCAGGCCGACGACGCTCAGCAGCGCGGTGTCCTTCTGCAGGCCGATGAAGTCGTTGAGCAACGGCGGGATGATGCGGCGCACCGCCTGCGGGGTGATGACGTAGCGCATCGTCTGGCCGTACGAGAGGCCGAGCGAGCGGGCCGCTGCGGTCTGGCTCCAGTGGATGCTCTCGAGACCGGCCCGGTAGACCTCGGCCACGTAGGCGCCGTAGACGAGCACGAGCGAGGTCGTGCACAGCCAGAAGAGCTTGGTCTCGCCCTCCATCTGGTTGAACGGCGGGACGTCGCCGGCCTGGAAGCCGAGCACGACGAGGTAGATCGTGATGATGGCGGGGAAGCCCCGGAACAGGTCGATGTAGGCGACGGCCAGGAACCGGACGGGTCGCCCGGCTTTGCCGGGGAAGACGCGCGCCAACGCCAGGACCAGCCCCCAAATGAGCACGAGGATCTCGGCGACGACGAAGACCTTGATGTTCAGCCAGAGGCCCTTCCACAGAGTGGGCAGGAACTCGTCGATGGCGTCCCAGTCGAGGTACTGGTGGCGCACCGCCCCGTCGTTGGCCGACAGGAAGAAGGCGAGGAAGGCGACCACCAGCGCGGTGACGCTGAGCCCGGCCACGTACCACGTCCAGTCGGTGGCCGCCGCCCCCGAGGCGCGGGCCGCCACCCGGTCGGTCGGGGTGAGCCGGGCCGCCCGCAGCGACCGGGCGACGGCCAGCCAGCCGCAGGCGGCCAGCACCACTGTGACGGCCGCGGCGAGCGCGGTCAGGCCGACGGCCCAGGCCGTGAGGGCGCTGCCCACCACCCCGAGCGAGTCGTAGAAGCGCTTGAGGGCGATGGCGGTGATGGCGGCGACGACCAGCCCGGCCACCAGCGCGGCGATCGACCGCCCGAGGTGGGTCCTGATCGGGTGGAGGCGCTGGATCCCAGGGACGGCCGGTTCGACGATCCCGCCGGCGAGAGCCATGGCGCTCTAGGGGGTGAGGACCGGGATGGCGCTCGGGTCGCCACCCAGCCATTCCGTGGCGAAGTCGGACAGCGAGCCGTCGGCCTCCAGCTCTTCCAGGATCGTGTTGATCGCGTCGGCGTTCTCGGAGCCCTCGGGCAGGATGCCGCCGTACTGCTCGCCCGTCTTGAACTGGGCCACGACCTCTTCGGCGCCGCCCGACTCGCTGGCCTGCGAGAGCACGATGGCGGTGTCCATCATGAACGCATCGACCTGCCCCGCCTCGAGGGCGGCGAAACCGGCCGACAGATCCTGGAAGACCTGGGCCTCCTGCTCCGGCTGCAGGGTCTGGGCGATGTAGTCGGCCCCGGTGGTCCCGCTCTGCACGCCCCACTGCAGCGCCTTGGCGTCGTCGACGGTGGCGACCTCGGTTCCCGCCATCACCAGCACGCCCTGGTCGGACTCGAAGTAGGGCTCGGTGAAGTCGACGACCTGCTCGCGTTCGTCGGTGATCGTCACCTGGGACAGGGCCACGTCGAAGTCACCCACCTGCCCGGCCACGAGCTGGTCGAAGCTGACGTTGACCACCTCGAGGTCGGACAGCCCCAACCGTTCCTGCAGGGCGACGGCGATGTCGTACTCGTAGCCACCCTCGATGGCGGCGGGGTCGTCGCCGTTCCAGAAGCCGGGCGCGGGCAGGCTGGTGACCACCGTCAGGGTGTCCTCGGTGACCGGTGTGATGCTGACGTTGCCCGCCGCCGGTTCGGCGGCGTCGTCGCCCGCCTCGGTCTCGTCATCGTCGTCGTCGCCACAGGCGGTGAGACCGGTGACCAGTGCACCGGCGAGCAGCACGGTGCCGATTCTGCGGAAGTGCACGTTGAGCCCCCAGTTTGGGTAGGCACGAGTCGAGACAGCGTGAGCATAGACCCGCGTCGCTTGCGCCTCGCTGATACCTGAGCTCGCCGCCGTCGCGCGCAGACGGCGCTGGCCGTGGGCCGACCAGTCCATGGAGCTGTCGGCCCCGCCGCGTGGCGCCCTCGTGTGGGCCGTGCTGTGGACGATCTCGTGCGGGCCACGGTCGCCTTCGGCGACGCGGTCACCGGCGCCGATCCCGAAGCGCCTGGGGCTCCGGCGCGACGTGGGTGACGCGGTCCGCGTCGGCACCACCCCGCCTCAGCGCCCGCCGGCGGCCGGTGCGGTCGTGTGCGTGGGCAGCGCCCGGTTGCCGGCCATGCGCACCAGGGTGCGGGCGTTGCGCACGGCGGCGCCGCCGTGGTCGTTGTTGAAGAAGACGAACACGTCGTCGCCCAGTCCCGGCCACGCGGCGTCGATGCGCCCCAGCCAGGTGCCGAGCGCGACCCGGCCGTAGGCCGGAGGCGGCGAGGCCCGGCCCTCGTGCAGCCGCACGTACCCCCAGGCGGCGGTGCGCCACAGCGGCGTGAGCGGCCGGCCGCCGCGGTCGGCCCAGCACAGCGCGCTGCTGTGGCGCTCGAGCACCCGGCGCACCTCGTCGGTCCACCATGACGGGTGCCGGGGCTCGACCGCCACCCGGGCGCCGCGGGGGAACGCGCGCAGGCAGGCGGCCAGCCGGTCGGGCGCCGCCCGCAGCGTGGGCGGCAGCTGCAGCAGGTAGGGGCCCAGCCGGGGCCCCAGCCCCGCCGCCCGCTCGGTCAGCCGGGCCACCGGCTCGGCGGGGTCGGCCAGGCGCCGCACGTGGGTGAGGTAGCGGCTGACCTTGACCACCACCACGAAGCCGTCGGGCGTCTGCTCGCGCCACCGCTCGAAGGTCGAGCGCTCCGGCAGCCGGTAGAAGGCGTTGTTCACCTCGACGGTGGCGAAGGCGGCGGCGTAGCGGGCCAGCCACTCCCGCTGGGGCAGGCCCTCGGGGTAGAGCACGCCGCGCCAGTCGCGGTACTGCCAGCCGGAGGTGCCCACGAGCAGCGGCATGGCCGGGCCCTACCCGATCGGGCGGGACGCACGACGTGCATGCGGGAAGTTGCAGGCCAACTGTCATAATCTTCCGGCCGCGCCGGCCGGTCGGGGCGACCGGCGCGTGAGCGCCGCGACCGCCGGGAGCGGGGAACGTAATCGGACCCGGTAGGCGCCGGTCGGTAGATTGGCCGTTCACCTATGAGCCGCTTCCTCGACCTCGCCAACGAACGCGTCGTGGTGTACGACGGCGCCACCGGCACCAACCTGCAGGAGCTCGGCCTCACGGCCGACGACTTCGGCGGGCCCGAGCTGGAGGGCTGCACCGACATCCTCTCCGTCACGCGGCCCGACGTCATCGCCGCGCTCCACGAGTCGTTCTTCCGGGCCGGCTCCGACGTGGTGGAGACGAACAGCTTCGGCGCCTTTGCCGTACCGCTCGGCGAGTACGACATCCCCGAGCGCGCGCACGAGATCAGCCTCGCCTCGGCCCGGGTGGCCCGCGCGGTGGCCGACGGCTACGGCGGCCTCGTGGCCGGGTCGATGGGGCCGGGCACCAAGTCGCCCTCCCTCGGCCAGATCGGCTTCGTCGAGCTGCGCGACGCCTACGAGGTCATGGCCCGTGGCCTGATCGAGGGTGGCGTCGACCTGCTCATCACCGAGACGCACTTCGATCTGCTGGCCGCCAAGGCCGCCGTCATCGGCGCCCGTCGCGCCATGGCCGCGCTGGGCATCACCGTCCCCATCCAGCTCCAGGTGACGATGGAGCAGACGGGCACCATGCTGCTCGGCACCGAGATCGGCGCGGCGCTCGGCGCGCTCGCCGCGCTCGAGCCCGACGTGTTCGGCCTCAACTGCGCCACCGGGCCGTCCGAGATGCACGAGCACCTGCGGCACCTCTCGGCCAACGCCACCATGCCCGTCTCGTGCCTGCCCAACATGGGCCTGCCGTCGGTGGTCGACGGCAAGATGCACTACGACCTCGCCCCCGAGGCGTTCGTCGAGTACCAGACCCGCTTCATCACCGAGCTGGGCGTGCGGGTGGTCGGCGGCTGCTGCGGCTCGACGCCCGAGCACCTGCGCCAGCTCGCGGCGGTGGCCAAGGATCTGACGCCGGGGCGCCGCGACCCCCGCCCCGAGCCCGGCGCGACCTCGATGTTCAGCGCGGTGCCGTTCCACCAGGACGCCAGCTTCCTCATCATCGGCGAGCGCACCAACGCCAACGGCTCCAAGAAGTTCCGTGAGCTCATGCTCGAGGGCGACTGGGACGCGTGCGTGAAGATGGCCCGCGACCAGGAGCGCGAGGGCGCCCACGTGCTCGACGTGTGCGTCGACTACGTGGGCCGCGACGGCACCGCCGACATGGACGAGCTGGTCAGCCGCTACGCCACCCAGGTCACCGTGCCGCTGGTGCTCGACTCGACCGAGCCGCAGGTCATCGAGGCCGGGCTGCAGCGCCTGGGCGGCAGGGCCATCCTCAACTCGGCCAACCTCGAGGACGGCGAGGCCCCCGGCAGCCGCTTCGACCGGGTGTGCTCGCTCGCCCGCGAGTACGGCGCCGCGGTCATCGTGCTGCTCATCGACGAGGAGGGCCAGGCCCGCGACGTCGAGTGGAAGATGCGGGTCGCCCACCGCATCCACGACCTGGCCACCCAGCGCTACGGGCTGGCGCCCGAGGACCTGATCTTCGACGCCCTCACCTTCCCGCTGTCGACCGGCGACGAGGACCTGCGCCGGGACGCCATCGCCACCATCGAGGCCATCCGGCGCATCAAGGCCGAGCTGCCGGGCGCGCACACGGTGCTGGGCCTGTCCAACGTCAGCTTCGGCCTCAAGCCCGCCGCCCGCCACGTGCTCAACTCGGTGTTCCTGCACGAGTGCGTGGAGGCGGGGCTCGACTCGGCCATCGTGCACGCGGCGCGCATCATGCCGCTCAACAAGATCCCCGACGAGCAGGTCGGGGTCTGCCTCGACCTCATCTACGACCGCCGCGACCAGGCCGCGGGCTACGACCCGCTGGCCACGCTGCTCGACGTCTTCGCGGACGTCACGGTGGCCAAGGCCGAGAAGGAGGACCGCAGCGGCTGGCCGGTCACCGAGCGGCTGAAGGCCCGCATCATCGACGGCGATCGCGAGGGACTGACCGACGACCTCGACCAGGCGATGGCCGACGGCCTGGCCCCCCTCGCCATCATCAACGACGTCCTGTTGGCCGGCATGAAGGTGGTGGGCGACCTGTTCGGCTCAGGGCAGATGCAGCTGCCCTTCGTGCTGCAGTCGGCCGAGACCATGAAGGCGTCGGTCGCCTACCTCGAGCCCCACATGGACAAGGTCGAGGGCGACGACGGCAAGGGTCGCATCGTGCTCGCCACCGTCAAGGGCGACGTGCACGACATCGGCAAGAACCTGGTCGACATCATCCTCACCAACAACGGCTACGAGGTGCACAACCTGGGCATCAAGATCGGCATCGCCGAGATGATCGACAAGGCGCAGGAGGTCCGCGCGGACGCCATCGGCATGTCGGGCCTGCTGGTGAAGTCGACGCTGATCATGCGCGACAACCTCGAG
Organism: Acidimicrobiales bacterium; assembly: GCA_035697515.1. Taxonomy (GTDB): domain Bacteria; phylum Actinomycetota; class Acidimicrobiia; order Acidimicrobiales; family VFJN01; genus ZC4RG19. Next base: position 22,017 of record DASSCS010000041.1, on the reverse strand, counting down.
GAGCTCAACAGCCGCGAGCTGGCCGGCATCCCGGTGCTATTGGGCGGCGCCGCGCTGACCCGCAGCTACGTCGAGCGCGACCTGCGCGACGTCTACCCGGGGCGCCTGTTCTACGGGAAGGACGCCTTCGAGGGCCTGCACGTCATGGACCGGTTGGGCGCCATCAAGCGGGGCGACGAGAGCGACGACCCCGACTGGGGCCGGCGGCCGTCCGAGTCGCGGGTGCCGTCGCGCGCCTCGCTCGGGCTCGCCGAGAAGGCTGACGGGCCGCCCGCCGACCTGCCGTCCCGGTCGCCCGACGTGGTGACCGACAACGAGGTGTTCACTCCGCCGTTCCTGGGTTCGCGGGTGGTCAAGGGCCTGCCCATCGACGAGATCGCCGGCTACCTCAACGAGACCGCGCTGTTCCGCAACCAGTGGCAGTTCCGGCCGGAGGCCGGCGCAGACGGCACGACCGAGAGCGACGACGACTTCAAGGCCCGCATCCGGCCCACGCTGCGCAGCGAGCTGGCCAAGGCCAAGGCCGACGGGCTCCTGGTCCCGCAGGTCGTCTACGGCTACTTCCCGGCCAACGGCGACGGCAACGACCTGGTGATCTGGACCGACGAGACCGGCAGCGCCGAGCGCGCCCGGTTCGGCTTCCCCCGCCAGACCAAGGCGCCCTACTACTGCATCGCCGACTTCTTCCGCCCCGCCGGCGACGATCAGGTCGACTACGCCGCGTTCTCGATCGTGACCATGGGCCACGCCATCTCGGAGCGCACGGCCAAGCTGTTCGCCGACGACCGGTACCAGGAGTACCTGCTGCTGCACGGCGTGGGCGTCGAGATGGCCGAGGCGCTGGCCGAGTACTGGCACCGCCGGGTGCGGGAGGAGTGGGGCTTCGCGCACGAGGACGGCCCCTCGCTCGCCGGCCTGTTCCGCCAGCAGTACCGGGGCGGGCGCTACTCGTGGGGCTACCCGGCCTGTCCCGACCTGGAGGACAACGTGAAGGTCCTCGACCTGCTCGACGGCGAGCGCATCGGCCTCGAGTGCAGCGAGGAGACGGGCTTCCAGTACCAGCCCGAGCAGACCACCTCGGCCCTCATCTGCCACCACCCCCAGGCCAAGTACTTCGTGGCCCGCTGACCGGGCTCTCGTCCGCCTACGCCGCCGTGGTGCCCGCCCTCGACCCGCCCCGCTCGACCGCCGAGCGGGTGCGCGACACGCGCGCCCGCCTGGCCGCGGACATCGACGTGTGGGTGGCCACCGCCTCGACCGAGGGCGTGCCCTACCTGGTGCCCCTGTCGTACCTGTGGCACGGCGGCCGCATCGTCATGGCCACCTCCGAGCGCACGGCCACGGTCCGCAACCTGCGCAGCGGTGGCCCGGTGCGGCTGGCGCTCGACGGCCTGCGCGACGTCGTGCTGATCGACGCCGACGTCGCCTTCGTGGCGGCGGGCGACCTCGACCAGGCCGTCGCCGACGCCTACACCGCCCATGCGGGTTGGGACCCCCGGGCCGATGCCACCTCCACGTGGCTGGTCGCCACACCTGCCCGGATCCGGGCCTGGCGGGAGGTCAACGAGCTGCCGGGTCGCGAGATCATGCGTGGGGGTGCGTGGCTGGCGCCGGTCGCCGAGGGCGAGACCGGCCAGCGCAGCGCGGGCGGCCAAGGCACGGACGGCGGCACCGACGGGTCGGACGAGCGGGGCGGCGCCGGCGGCTGAACCGCCCCGGCGCCGTGCGACGCCTGCCGGGCGGCCGCCGGCGAGTCGCTACGATCGCCGTCGGTGGACAGGCTGGCGGCGGAGGCGATCGGGGTCCTGCGGGCGAACGACCGGGGCACCTGGACGCGGCCGTCGCCCCGGCTGTACCCGCACCAGTGGAGCTGGGATGCCGCCTTCGTGGCCGTCGGCTGGGCGCACTTCGCACCCGAGCGGGCGCTCGCCGAGCTGCGCTCACTGTTCCGCGGCCAGTGGGCCGACGGCATGGTGCCCCAGATCGTGTTCGACGGCTCGGTGGCGCTGGGCGCCTACGAGCCCCGCCACCGGACCTGGGCCACCGCCGGGCTGTGCCCGCCGGGCGTGGCGACCAGCGGCATCTGCCAGCCGCCGGTGCACGCCATCGCCCTCGACCGGATGCGCACCATCGTCGCCGCGCGGGGCGACGGCACCTCCGCGCTGGTCGATGCTGCCATCGCCGAGCTGTATCCCCGCCTCGCCGCCTGGCACCGCTGGCTGCACACGGCCCGCGACCCCGACGGCACGGGCCTGGTCACCGTGTTCCACCCGTGGGAGAGCGGGCTCGACAACTCGCCACGCTGGGACGAGGCCCTGGCCGTGCTCGCCGTCGACGAGCACACCGCCCGCCCCCGTCCCGACCTGGTGCACGTGGCCGACGCCTCGCAGCGCCCGACCGACGACGAGTACCGCCGCTACCACGCACTCGTGCGGTCGCTGGTCGACCTGGGCTACGACCCGGTCGCGGCGTACCGCTCCCACCCGTTCCGCGTGGCCGACGTGCTCTTCACCGCCGTCCTGGCCGCGGCCGACGACGCCCTGGCCGGCCTTGCCGACGTCGCCGGGCGCCCGGACGCGGTCGACGGCCACCGGGCCGACGCGGACCTCGCCCGGCGGGGCCTCGACGCCTGCTGGCAACCCGACCGCTGCGCCTGCCTGGACCGTGACCTGGTGGCCGATCGCTGGGTGCGCGCCGACACCATCGCCGGCTTCGCCCCCCTGGTCGCCGGGTGCGACCGCGACCGGCGCGACGCCCTCGCCGCGCGCCTGGCCGGCCCGTCGTTCGCCGGCGCCCCCGGCCTGCGCTGGGCGCTGCCACCCAGCACCGCCGTCGACGACTCGGCGTTCGATCCGTGCTCGTACTGGCGGGGGCCGACCTGGCCCGTCATCACCTGGCTGCTGTGGTGGGCGCTCGACCGCGACGGCTGCCACGGGCCCGCCGAGGCCCTGCGCACCGCAGCCATCGCCCAGCTCAGGGCCGGCGGGTGCAGCGAGTACGCCCACCCGATCACGGGCGAGCCCCTCGGCTCGACCGCCCAGTCGTGGACCGCGGCGGTGGCCCTCGACTGGCTGGCGGCCGGCCCGACCGAGGCGGCTCGGGTGGCCGAAACGACCGCGGACGGCGACGACCCGGCTGCGCTCCGGTAGCGGCGGCTCGGGACCTTCGTCCCATTTCCGGGCTGTTCGGGCGCTGGCCGTCGGCGGCCCGGGGCCGCGTGCGTAACGTGAGGACGTGCGGACGTGCGAGGGCCCGTGTCGACCGACCAGGTGAACCTGTTCCTCGGGCTCCTGGCGATGGCGGCGCAGGCGGGAGCGGCCGTGGTGCTCGTCACGCTCGTCGTCCGGGCCATGGCGCCACGGGCGCGCTGGCCCCACCAGGTCGTCGAGGCTGTCGGGCCGGTGGCGCTGCTGGTCTCGGCAGCCGTGGCCGTCGTGGCCACGCTCGGCAGCCTCTACTACTCCGAGGTGGCCGACTTCCCCCCGTGCCGGCTGTGCTGGTACCAGCGCATCGGCATGTACCCGCTGGCGGTCGTCCTACCCATCGCCGCCTGGCGCCGCGACCACCAGGTGCGGTGGTACGCGCTGCCGCTGGCCCTGGCCGGTGGCGCCGTGTCGATCTACCACGTCGCCGTCGAGCGGTTCCCCTCGCTCGAGTCGGGCGCGTGCGAGGTGACCAACCCGTGCTCGACCATCTGGGTCGAGACGTTCGGCTACCTCACCATCCCCACCATGGCGCTGTCGGCCTTCGCCCTCGTCGCCCTGCTGCTCGCCGTCCCCCAGGAGTCGCCATGACGTCCTCGACCCGCCCCCCGCCGTCCCGCCGCCCGTCCCGTCCCGCCTCCGGGCCTCCGCCGTCGCGACCTGCGGCACGTCGAGGCGGCCGCGGGCGCCGCCTCTCGCCCGCCGCCCCGCCGTCCCGCCGCCCGCTGCTGGTCGTCGCGCTGGTGGCCGCCGTCGTGGCGGTCGCCCTGGGCGTGGCGCTCATCACCGGCGGGGGCGACGACGGCGACGACACGACCGCCGGCGACGGGGCCGCCACCGGGACCACCGCGGTGGCGAACGACACCCCGGCCACCGTGACCGGCGCGGCCCTCGCGCCGCTGCCCGAGGCCGGCGACGACCCGGCGGTCGGCACCGCGATGCCCACGCTGTCGGGCACGGCGCTCGACGGCAGGAGCCTCACGATCCCCGCCGCCGGGCGACCGACCATGATCATGTTCGTGGCCCACTGGTGTCCCCACTGCCAGGCAGAGGTCCCGGTGGTGCAGGCCTGGGTCGACGGCGGCGGCCTGCCCGAGGGGGTCGATCTGGTCACCGTGTCGACTGCCGCGGACGAGCGTCGCCCCAACTACCCGCCCGCCGACTGGCTGGCGGCCGAGGGCTGGACGGCGCCGGTGCTGGTCGACGGCGACAACGCGGCCGCCGGGGCGGCGGGCCTGACCGCCTACCCGTTCTTCGTGGCCGTCGACGGGGACGGCGAGGTGGCCGGGCGGACCTCCGGCGAGCTGACGGCAGCGCAGCTCGACGCCATCGCCGCCCGGTTGGCCCCGGGCGGCGCCTGATCGGGCCGTGCCGGCCCGTCGCACCAGCCGCCGCTGTCCGTGAGGGCTGGTGGCTTACGGTGAGATCGGGTATAGATGCGGCCATGGCCATGCGTTGTGCGCTCGCGGGTGCGGTCACGACGGTGGCCGCCGTGGCCGCACTCGGGAACCCGGGCACGGTCGACGCCGCGCGCGAGGCCGACCACCCCACGCTCGGCCTCACCCTCGCCGAGTTCGCCAACTGGGACGTGGCCGACCTGCCCGGTGACGCCACCGGGGCGGTCGCGCTGCGGCTGGGCGTCACGCTGGTCGCGGTGGCGCTGCTCTGCGCCCTGGCCGGCCGATCTCGGTCGCGGGCCGCGGCGTTCGTGGGCGGATGGGGTGCCCTGGTCGTGGCCGCCGCCGTGGGCGGCGCCGCCACCTACGCCTACCAGGTGGCGGTCGTCCTCGACGGGCAGACCCTCGACCCCTCGTACCTGGACGGGATGGCAAGGGCGACCAACAACGGCGCCATCTTCGGCTTGTGGACGGGATGGCTGGTTGGCCTCGCCGTCGCGCTGGTCGTGCGGACCGAGCCCGCCGTCGCCCCCCGGCCTGCCTCGGTGGCGCCGGCACGCGCCGTCCCGCCGGCCGGTCGGGTCATCGCCGAGCCCCCGCCCCCGTGGTGGGCGCCGACGCGGGTCGACGGCGACGGCGCCGTGGTCCAGCCCGGGCCGACCGTCTTCCCCCCCGGTGGCCTGCCCCGGTCGCCGGTGGTCGCCGGCCTCGAGACGCCCGATGTCAGTGCAGACCCCACGCGGCCCCGCACGCCTGCGGCCGGCGTGGCCCGCCGGCCGGCGAGCGACGCCACCCGCGAGATGACCACCGCGTCGGGCGATCCCCACCCGTCCGACCCGGACGCCACCCAGGCCGTCGGCATGCCCAGCAGCGGCAGTGGCTCGGCCGAACCCGACCCCGACACCACGGCCACGGTCGACACCACCGGCGCCGACCACACCCTCCCGATGCCCCGCCACGCCGACTAGGGAGCGTCGGCGGGGGGCGCGCTCAGGCGGCGGCCGGGGCGCGCTCGCAGGCGGGCGGGGCGGGGGACGAATCCACGCAGCTCGGGCGCGGGCAGGCCGCCGACGCCCTCGATGTCGAGATGGCGCGCCATCGACCTGCTCGCCACCGGCCTCACCGACGGCTGACCCCACTGCGGCGCCCGTCAGGACGACGTGTCGGGGAGGCGCTGCTTCAGGGCGAGGGTCGGGGCGAACAGGTCGCCCAGGTCGTCGACGCGCGCCAGCACGTCGGTCGTCTCGAACGACAGGGCCACGCCGCCGGCGGCGGCCTCCACCTCGTCCCACGTCACCGGCGTCGACACGGTCGGGCGGGCACGGGCGCGCAGCGAGTAGACCGCGATGGTCGTCTTGTGGCGGCTGTTCTGGCTCCAGTCGACCAGCACCTTGCCCTTGCGGAGGCTGCGCTTCATGTTCGACACGACCTGGCCTGGGTGGGCCCGCTCGAGCAGCTGGGCCACGGCCAGGGCGAACGCCGACGCGTCCTCGTGGGTGTGGGGCGTGTTCAGCGGCACGTACACCTGCAGGCCCTTCGAGCCCGAAGTCTTGGCGAAGCCCTCCAGCCCGAAGCCGTCGAGCACGTGGCGCACGTCCAGCGCCACGTCCGCACACTCGACGATCGAGGTGCCGTCGCCGGGGTCGAGGTCGAACACGCACATCGTCGGGGTCTCGATGTCGGACCGGGCCATGGGCGCGTGAATCTCGAGCGCGGCCATGTTGGCCGCCCACACCAGCGCTGGCGCGGAGTCGAGGCAGCAGTAGTTGATGTTGCCGTTGCGGTCGCCCGGTCCCAGCACCGTGCCCAGCCAGTCGGGGCGGTGCCCCGGGCAGCGCTTCTCGAAGAACGAGCCTCCCTCGACGCCGTCGGGGAACCGCCGGAGGGTGACGCCGCGGTCGGCCAGGTGGGGCACCATCGCCGGGGCGATGCGGGCGTAGAAGTCGATGACCTCGGCCTTGGTCGTGCCTGTCTCGGGGTACAGGATCTTGTCGAGGTTCGACAGCCGGAGCCTCCGGCCCTCGATCTCGACCGGGGTGTGCTGCGGCACCGGGCCGGGAGCCTCAGGCCGACTTGCGCTTGGGCGCCGCCTTGGTGGACCTCGATGCCTTCGACGCCTTGGTCGCCTTGGTCGCCTTCTTGGCCGTGCGCGACTTGGGGCGGCCGCGCCCGCCGCCGCTCTCGGCCTCGGCCTCCTCGTCCTCGCCGTTGCCCGCCGCCTTGGCGCTGGGGTGGCGGCCCCGGGCCGCCTTGGCGTCGCGCACGCTGGCCTCGAGCGCGGCCATGAGGTCGACGACCTTGTCCTCCGCCGCCGGCTCGGGGGCGGCGACCACCTCTTCGCCCGCGGCCTTGCGGTCGATCAGGTCGAGCACCTGGTTGCGGTGGGTGTCCTCGAACCTCTCTGGCTCGAACGGCTCGGTCAGCGACTCGATGAGCTGGGTGGCCATCGTGAGCTCCTTGGGGCTCACGTCGACGTCGTCGACGTCGTCGACGAGCTGGGACGAGTCGTTGAGCTCGTCCGCGTAGACCATCGTCGACATGACCAGCACCCCGTCCTTGGGGCGCAGCGCCGCCAGGTACTGCTTCGAGCGCATGACGAACCGGGCGATGGCGACCTTGCCCTCCTCCTCCATGGCCCGGGTGAGCAGGGCGTAGGGCTTGCGGGCCGCCTTGTCGGGCGCCACGTAGTACGCCGAGTCGTAGTAGAGGGGGTCGATCTCGTCGAGGTCGACGAACTGCTCGATGTCGATGCTGCGGCTCGCCACCGGGTCGAGCGCCGCCAGCTCGTCGTCACCGATCAGCACGTACTCGCCCGACCCCAGCTGGTAGCCCTTGGCGATCTGCTCGGCGGGGACCTCCTCGCCGTCGGCCGCCGACACCTTGCGGTACTGGATGCGGGATCCGGTGCGGGTGTCGATCTGGTTGAAGCTGACGGACTTGCGGTTGACGGCCGTGAACAGCTTGATCGGGATGTTGACCAGCCCGAAGCTGATGGCACCGCTCCACATGGCTCGAGGCATGATGGCAGTATTCCCCGCGGGAACCCCGTTTGAACAGGTCAATCGGGCGTGGGGCGCGGCAGGCGGCCCACGCCGTGCCAGAGCGCACGGGTCAGCATGTCGGCCGCGTCCTCCAGGCTGCATGCGCGGTGGGCGATCCACTCGGTCGCCGCGGCCTCGAGCATGGCGATCAGGCCGCGCGCCAGCAGCTGCTCGGCGGGGCCACCGCCCCACGTGTCGGCGATGCGGCGGCAGCGCGCGTCGCGGGCCCGTTGCACGGCCGGGTGGTCGACCGTGCCCGCCGCCGCGAACAGCCTCCACGACTCGGCGTTCTGGTCGGCCAGCTCGAGGAAGTGGCGCACCACGGCGCCCAGCCGGCACTCCTCGACGGGCACGTCGGCCAGCAGCGCCGACAGCTCGGCGTCGAGGTCGCTCAGGCTGTGCAGGTGCACCGCGGCGATCAGCTCGCCCCGATCGCCGAAGTAGGCGTACACGAGCGAGCGCGACACCCCGGCGGCCCGGGCGACCTCGTCGAACCGGACCGTGGCGGGGTCGCGACCCCGGAACACCTCCGCCGCGGCCTCCACGATCTGGGCGCGCCTGGCCTCGGGGTCGAGGCGCGGCCGGCGGGCCTCGTGCGGCCTGGAGGCGGCGCCGCTCATGGGCGCCTAGGGCCGGGGAGCGTCGGCGACCTGCGCTCCGGCCACCGACGCGTCGACGGCTGGCGCGGTGCCGCCCACCAGCGGGAAGTGGCAGGCCACGTAGTGCCCCTCGGCCACCTGGCGGACCTGGGGCTCCTCCTCGGCGCAGCGGGCCTCCGCCCGGGGGCAGCGGGTCCGGAACCGGCACCCGCTGGGCGGTGACACGGGCGACGGCAGGTCGCCTGGCATCAGCCCGGTCGATTCGGCCTTGACGGACGGATCGGGCACCGGGATGGCGGACAGCAGCGCGGCCGAGTACGGGTGGGCGGGCGCGGTGTACAGGTCGTCCGGCGACGCCAGCTCGCAGACCTTGCCCAGGTACATCACGGCCACCCGGTCGCTCACGTTCTTGACCACGGCCAGGTCGTGGGTGATGAACACGAGCGTCAGTCCGTAGCGGGCCTTCAGGTCCTCGAGCAGGTTGAGGATCTGCGCCTGCACCGACACGTCCAGCGCCGACACCGGCTCATCGCAGATCACCAGCTTGGGGTCGAGCACCAGGGCGCGGGCGATGCAGATGCGCTGGCACTGGCCGCCCGAGAACTCGTGCGGACGCCTGTCGCGGGCGACCTCGGGGTCGAGGCCGACGGCGTCGAGCGCCTCGTCCACCTTGGCCCGGCGCTCGGCCGGCGTGCCGAGCTTCCACACCTTGAGCGGCGCGGCCACGATGTCGCCCACCCGGCGGCGGGGGTTGAGCGAGCTGATCGGGTCCTGGAACACGATCTGGAAGCGGGGGCGCAGCGCGCGCAACCGCTCGCCCCGCTCGCGGGCCAGGTCGTGGCCCTCGAAGAGCACGGAGCCCGAGGTCGGCGGGGGCAGCTGCATGACCGCCCGAGCAGCGGTCGACTTGCCGCAGCCGCTCTCGCCGACCAGGCCCATCGTCTCGCCCTTGGCCACGTCGAAGCTCACGCCGGCGACGGCCGACACCTTCTGGCCGCCCGCGGCCGGGAAGTCGACCACCAGGTCCTCGACGCGCAGCAGCACGTCGTCACCGCTGCGCAGGTGCGCCGTGCCCGTCCCGGCCATCAGCCCGCCTCCACCGTCAGCTCGCCGGTCACCGCGGCCGCGGCCTGGGGCACGTTGGCGGCCAGGTTGCGCTCGAGGGCCTCGCGGCCGGCGTCGGTGCCGACCGGGTACCAGCACCGGTAGAAGTGGCCCGGCGTGTCGGACTCGATAAGGGGCGGCTGCTCGGTGCGGCAGCGCTCCTGGGCGTAGGGGCAGCGGGGGGCGAAGCGACAGCCCGCCGGCGGGTCGACCAGCACCGGCGGGCGGCCGCCGATGACCGCCAGCCGGGTGTGGCTGGCGTTCTCGAGCCGGGGCACCGAGCGCAGCAGCGCCTCGGTGTAGGGCATGCGCACCTCGGAGAACAGCGTGGCCGTGGGCGCCTTCTCGACGATCTGCCCGGCGTACATGACCGCGATGTCGTGGGTGCGGCCCGCCACCACGCCGAGGTCGTGGCTCACCAGCACGACGGCCATCTCGCGCTCGCGCTGCTGCTCCTGCAGCAGGTCGAGGATCTGGGCCTGCACCGTCACGTCGAGGGCGGTGGTGGGCTCGTCGGCGAACAGCAGCTGGGGACCGCACGCCAGGGCGATGGCGATCACGACCCGCTGGCGCATGCCGCCCGACAGCTCGTGCGGGTACTGCCGGAGCCGGCGCTCGGGCTCGGGGATGTGCACCGACCGCAGCAGCGCCAGCGCCGTCTCGCGGGCCTGGTCGCGGTCCATGTCGGTGTGGACCTCGAGCGACTCGGTGATCTGCTTGCCGATGCGCATGACCGGGTTGAGCGAGGTCATCGGGTCCTGGAAGACCATGGCCATCTGGGTGCCCCAGTAGTCCCGCAGGGCATCGTCGCCCAGCCCGTCGATGCGCTCGCCCGCGAAGGTGACCTCGCCGTCGCGCTGGGCGGTGCTGGGCAGGAGGCCCATGATCGAGCGGGACAGCACCGACTTGCCGCACCCCGACTCGCCCACCAGGCCGAGCGTGCGCCCGCGGGCCAGCGTGAACGACACGCCGTCGACGGCCCGCACCAGGCCACGGGGCGTGCGGAAGTAGGTCTTCAGGTCGACGACCTCGAGCAGCCCCGATCGCGCCACGTGGAAGTCTTCGGCACTGGTGTGCACATGACGGCGTTGCCTGATCACAGCGCGCTCTCCCGCACGTCGAAGTGGGCGCGCACCACGTCGCCCAGGTAGTTGAGGGCCAGCACGGTCAGGAAGATGACCACCGTCGGGATCAGCACGATGTGGGGCGCGTCGCGCAGCTCGGAGCGCCCCTCGGCCAGGATGTTGCCCCACGACGGCGTGGGCAGCTGCACGCCCACGCCCAGCACGCTCAGCCCGCCCTCGGCCACGACCACCACGGCCATGCCCAGCAGGGCGATCGAGAACATGGCGGGTAGCACGTTGGGCAGCACCTCGGCGAACATGATCCGCCAGTTCTTCGTGCCGAGGGCGCGGGCGGCCATGACGAACTCGCGTTGCGACCAGGACAACGTGTTGGCCCGGGTGATGCGGGCCAGCACGGGGATCGACACCACCCCGAGGGCGAAGATGAGCACCACCATGCGCCGGGTGGAGCTGATCCCCTCGCCACTGGCGAACACCGTGACCAGCGTCAGAGCCAGGATGAGCTGGGGGAACGACAGCAGCACGTCGAACGAGCCGGTCAGCACCGTGTCGGTGCGGCCGCGGAAGTAGCCGGCGGCCAGGCCCAGCGCCCCGCCCGCCACCATCCCGAAGATGATGGAGGCGACGGCGAGCACCAGCGAGGCCCGCCCGCCCCACACCATGCGGCTGAGCAGGTCGCGGCCCAGGGCGTCGCCGCCCAGCAGGTGGCCGTCGGTGCCGGGGGGCTGGCCGACGATCGACGCCACGTTCTCGTTGGGGTCGTCCAGCGGCAGCACGGGCGCCAGCACCGCCATCAACGTGATGAACGCCAGCCACCCGATCGACGCCACCCCGAAGACGCCGAGCCGGCGCTGGCGGGCCGACCGGCTCTCGGGGTGCAGCCGCTCGTCGGCGGCCACGAGATCGACCGGCTCCATCGTGGCGGTCGGCGTGAGCGAGGGGAGGTCCGGCACCTCCGTGCCGACACTGCCGTCAGGAGCGGGCATGGCGGATCCTCGGGTCGAGCACGACGTACAGCACGTCCACCAGGAAGTTGATGATCACGTAGCCCACGGCCACGATCGCCACCAGGCTCTGGAGGGCGATGTACTGCCGGGCGTTGATGGCCTCGTACAGCAGCAGGCCCATGCCCGGCAGCGAGAAGATCACCTCGACCACCACCACGCCGCCGATCAGCGTGCCCACGTTGAGCCCGGCCACCGTCAGCAGGGTCAGGCTCGACGGGCGCAGGGCGTGGCGCCACAGCACCCGCCGGGGCGAGAGGCCCTTGGACTTGGCCATGGTGATGAAGTCCTCCTGCAGCGTGGCGATCATGTCGCTGCGCAGCAGGCGCATGTACACGGCGATCTGCGCCACGGCCAGGCTGATCGTGGGCAGCGCCATGCGGCGGATGTGCTCGAGCAGGTCGTCCTCGGGCGCCACGTAGCCGCTCACCGGCAGCCACTCGGCCTGCACGCCCACGTAGTAGGCGAGCACCAGCGCCAGCGCGAAGTTGGGCACGGCCAGCATGCCGAAGGCGGTGGCGTTGGCGGTGCGGTCGGTTCGCGTGCCGGCCCGGTAGGCGGTGATGACCCCCGCGGGGATGGCGATGATGAGCGCCAGGACCTGCGCGTACACCATGAGCTGCAGCGACACGGGCAGGGAGTCGCTCACCCTGTCCATGACCGGCCGCTCGCCCGTGATGCTGTAGTAGCCGCCCAGGTCACCGGTGACGAAGTCGCCGATCCACCGGGCGTACTGCACGGGCACCGGGTCGTCGAGGCCCAGGTCTTCGCGCAGCGCGTCCTTCTGCTCCGGGCTGGCGAACCCGGCGATGGCATCGACCGGGTCGCCAGGGAGCATGCTGGTGAGCAGCGCCACGAACAGCGTGACGAAGAACAGCACGACCAGCAGGTGGACGAGCCGCCGCAGGAGCATCCGCACGGCGCCTCCCCCCGCCTACTGCTCGACCCACATGTACGTCACCGGGTGACCCGTCGCCAGGCCCGGGAACGGCTCGGCCGAGGTCGGGCCCTCGCCCGGCACGCCGTGGACCTCGGGCGCCGTGGCCACGGTCCACGGCGTGTACCACAGCCACACGTTGTGCACCTGCTCGGCGAACCGGCGGTTGAGGTCCTCGTAGATCTGCTGGCGCTCGGCCGGGTCCTTGGTCTCGCGGCCCTGGTCGAGCAAGGCGTCGATCTCGGGGTCCTCGAACTTGCCGAAGTTCACCGGCGACCCCGTCTTCCACCAGTTGTACTGGAGGTCGGGGTCGCCACCCGGATGGTTGCGCCAGCCCTGGGCCTGGAAGTTGCCCTCGATGGCCCGGTCGATGAGCGTCGACTGGTCCTCGGTCACGATCTCGACGGTCATGCCGGCCTCCTCGGCTTGCTCCTTGAGCAGCTGCGCCTGCTCGACCGTCGCCTGGCCGTTGGTGGTCGTGTAGGTGAACGCGAAGTCCTCGCCGGTCTCGGCCTCGTACTCCTCGACCAGGCTCTGCGCCTCCTCGAGGTCGTAGGTCGGGAAGTCGGTGTCGTCGAGGTTGCCGACGTTGCCCGGGGCGAACGGACCGGTCGCCTGGGTCACGATGCCGGCGTTGAGGATGGCGTTGATCTCCTCGAAGTCGACCGCGTGGGCCAGCGCCTGGCGCGCGATGATGTTGTCGAACGGCGGCTTGGTCTCGCTCAGCATGATGTAGCTGACCTCGCCGAAGTCGTCGGACTCGTAGGCGTTGATGTCGCCCGCGTCGACCAGGTCGCGCAGGTCGTCGATCAACGCGGCGTCGCTGGTGTGCATGGCGCTGATCTCGCCGGACTCCAGCGCGTTGCGGCGCTGCTCGGTCTCGACGATCGGTCGGAACTCGATCTCGTCCAGGTACGGGAGCGGCTCGCCGGCGGCGTCGGTGGCCCAGTAGTCGGGGTTCTTCTCGGCCGTGAAGCTCTGGTTCTGCACCCAGTCCGGGTTCATGAACGGGCCGGTGCCGATCAGGTTGGAGGCGCAGGTCCGCTCGTCGTCGAGCTGGGCCTGGGCCATCATCCCGAGGCGCCCGCTGCTGTGCAGCGCGGCGTCGAACGATACCCACGGCTGCTTCATGTTGACCTGTACGGTCAGCGGATCGACGACCTCGACGGTGTCGATCGGGGCGAACACGAAGATGAACAGCTGCGGCGACCGGGTCGGGTACTGGCCCCGGTAGGCGTCGAGGTTGTTCTTGACCACCTCGGCCGTGAGCTCGCTGCCGTCGTGGAACGTGACGCCCTCGCGCAGCTTGATGGTCCACTGCGTCGAGTCCTCGTTGGCCGTGACCTCCTCGGCCAGCCACGGCTCCATCTCGCCCTCGGCGTTGGGGCGGGTCAGCGTGTCGTAGATCGACATCGCGACCATGATGCCGCCGATGGCGAGCTGGGCCTCGGGCAGGCACCAGCCGTCGGTCGTCTCGGCCTCGAGGCCGTACACCACGCGGCCGCCGGGCGTGGGCGTCCCGGCGTCCTCGCCCCCGCCCTCGGTGCCACTGCCGCTGTCGTCGTCCCCACCGCCGCCGCACGCTGCGGCTACCAGGGCGAGCGCCAGCACCGCCGCCGCTCGCTTGAACCATCGCCCCTGCATCGCAGTCGACACCGTGTGCCCCCTCTTGGCTGCTGTCGTTGACTGGCCGGTCAACACGTGACCCTGGTCACAATCTAGCGGGAAGCTAAGGCTCCCCTGGAATTGTGTCAACAGAAGATCGTGTGACGGCAGCACGGTGCGCCAGATGCTGGCAAGCTGGCGTTCATGGGCAGGCAACGCTGGTTGGCGACGATCGCTGTCGGGTGCGCATTCGCCGCCGTGGCCACGACCGGATGCCGCTCACCCTGGCCCGGCGGCGGCCACCGGCCCCAGGTGCGAATGAACGAGGTGCAGGTCCTGGCCTCGCACAACAGCTACCACGTCGAGCCCGAGCCCACGCTGGTCAGCGCCCTGCGGGAGGTCATCGGTGCCGAGGCCGACGGCCTGGAGTACACCCACCGCCCTCTCGCCGACGAGCTCGACGCCGGCGTGCGCCAGATCGAGCTGGACGTGTTCGCCGACCCCGACGGCGGCCGCTACGCCGAGCCCGTGCTCGTGCCGCTGCTGGGATTGGCGCCGCCCGACCCCGCGCTGGCCGGGCCCGGCCTCAAGGTCCTCCACATCCAGGAGATCGACTTCCGGTCGACGTGCCCCACCTTCGTCGACTGCCTCACGCAGGTGCGCGACTGGTCGGACGCCCACCCCCGCCACCTGCCGATCACCATCCAGATCGAGGCCAAGGACGGCGCCATCCCCGACCCCGGCCTGGGGTTCGTCATCCCGGTGCCGTGGACGGCCGCCACCTTCGCCGCCCTCGAGTCGGAGATCGCCTCGGTGTTCGAGCCCGACCGGGTGCTCACGCCGGCCGAGGTCCGAGGGCGCCACGACACGCTGGCCGACGCGGTGCGGGCCGGGCGCTGGCCCCGCCTCGACCGGGCGCGGGGCCAGGTCATGTTCATGCTCGACGACAAGGGCGCCAAGCGCGACGCCTACCGCACCCAGGTGCCCGACCTGGAGGACCGGTCGGTGTTCGTCGACGTGCCCGAGTCCGACCCCGACGCCGCGGTGACGGTGGTGAACGACCCCGTGCGCGACGCGGCGCGCATCCGCAGCCTGGTCGAGGCCGGGTTCATCGTGCGCACCCGGGCCGACGCCGACACCGTCCAGGCCCGCACCGGCGACACGAGCCAGCGCGACGCGGCCCTCGCCAGCGGCGCCCACTTCGTGTCGACCGACTACGTGTGGCCCGACGACCGCTTCGGCACCGGCTACGTGGTCGACCTGCCGGGCGACACCGCGGCCCGCTGCAACCCCGTCAACGCGCCCCCGCAGTGCCCCCGCGCCGACCTGTCCGGCTGAGGCGCAGGCCACGGGCCACCGGCCGGCGGCCGGCGCCCACCGCTCAGGGACGGATCTCGTAGAACGCGTTGACGGGGTGGTCGATGTCGACGCGGCGGAAGCGGGTGAACCCGGCCCCGCGCGCCATCGACTCGGCCCGCGCGGCGGACAGGCCGAGCGTGCCCAGGCCTGCGCCATCCGGCTCGGACAGGGCGGAAGCCATGCACGTCAGCACGCTCGTGCCGTACATCATCGCCGCCATCGGATTGCGCTCGACGTTCTCGGCGAAGGTGTCGTACGCCTTGATGTCGGCCACCAGCCAGGTGCCGTCGTCGGCCAGGGCCCGGCGGATCGAGGCTGCGGCGGACGCCGGGTCGGTCATGTCGTGAAGGCAGTCCAAGGTGGTGACGAGCCCCAGCGAGCCGTCGGACGGGAGCGGCTCGCGGCGCGGGTCGTGGAAGGCGACGTTGCCGAGCCCCGACCCGGCCAGGCGCTCCGCGGCCCGTGCCAGGGCGTGCTGCGAGATGTCGTAGCCGGCGAAGCGGCTGGCGGGGAACGCCCGCGCCATCTCGAGCACCGCACCCCCGGTGCCACACCCGACGTCGGCGACGGCGGTGCCCGCCGTGAGCCGGTCGGTCACCCCGTCGAGCAGCGGCAGCACGTCGGCCACGAGGTGGGCCCCGATCCACGGACCGAAGCCCCGCTCGACGCCGACCGCGGCCTCGGGGCCGTAGCTGTCGTAGTCGTGGCCGATGCCGGTGCGGAAGCTGTCGGGCAGCTCGTCGAGGCGGGCCATCGTCTGCGGGAACTGGTGGAAGATCCCGGCCAGGAACATGTCGTGGCCCTCGTCGACGAGCACCGGCACGGCCGCGGGCGCCAGGGAGAACCGCTCGCCGGCGTCGCCCGTGTCGGCGACCAGCAGCCCGGCGGCGGCCTGGTTGTAGGCCCATTCGCGCACCCAGCGCTCGACCAGTCCCGTCGCCGCCGCCAGCTCGTGCGACGTCACCGGCCCGCCCGCCGCATCCAGCGCGCGGTAGAGGCCGAGGCGGTCGCCGAGGTGGATCATGGCTGCGGTCACGGCCCCGGACATCTGGCTCGCCACCTGGAAGGCGAAGAGCCCGATCTGCTCGTCGGACGGGGGCGCAGGCGGTGTCGTCACGGCGGCCACCTTACGATCGGCACCGGCGTCGCTCATCCCGCATTCGGCCCGGCCGGGTACCCGGAAACCGGCTTTGGCCCTGGTCGGGGCCGTCGCTACGGTCGGCCGCCATGGACGTCGTCGCCTCGCTGCCGGCCTTCGTCGCGGCCGTGATCCTCATCTCGGCCTCGCCCGGACCGGCGATGGCGCTGACCGTGCGGCGCGCCACCACCGGCGGCTGGCGCGCCGCGGTGCCGACGGTGCTTGGCCTCGAGGCCGGGCTCTACGTGTGGGCGCTCGTCGCTGCGGCCGGCTTCGCGGCGCTGGTCGCCGCCTCCGAGGTGGCCTTCCTGGTGCTGCGGGTGGTCGGCGCCGCCGTCCTGCTGTTCCTCGGCACCCGGGCGCTGCTCGCCGCCCGTCGCCACCGGCACGCCGACGACGCCGAGGCGGGCGCGGCGCCGGACCGTCCCACGGGTCGCAGGTGGGCCCGGGCGTTCGGCGAGGGGGCGCTGGTGCAGCTCGCCAACCCCAAGGCCGCGGTGCTGATGCTGGCCCTGTACCCCCAGTTCGTGCCGCCCGACCGCCCGCTGTTCGTCACCACGTCGTTGCTGGCGCTGCTGCAGGTCGCCATCGAGACGGCGCTCTACCTCGGCCTGGCCGCCGGTGTGGGACGGGCGGGCGCGTGGTTCCGCCGGCCGCACATCCGCCGGCGGGTCGACACGGTCACCGGCACGGTGCTGGTGGGCCTGGGGCTCCGGGTGGCCGCGGCCCGCCGCTGACCGGCGCCGTCACACCAGGCGGCGGTCGGTGGCCCAGCGGGTGAGCTCGTGGCGGCTCGACAGCTGCAGCTTGCGCAGCACCGACGAGACGTGGGTCTCGACGGTCTTGATCGACACGCTCAGACGCCGGGCGATCTCCTTGTACGTGTAGCCGCGGGCCAGCAGCCGCAGCACCTCGCGCTCGCGGGGCGTGAGCTGGTCGAGCTCCGGGTCGGTGCCCACGCCCGGCGGCACGTCGCCGGCGAAGGCGTCGAGCACGAAGCCCGCCAGGCGGGGCGAGAACACGGCGTCGCCGTCGTGCACCCGCGCCACCGCCGCGGCCAGCTCGTCCGACGAGATCGTCTTCGTGACATAACCGCGGGCGCCCGCTCGGATGACGGCGATGACGTCCTCGGCGGCGTCGCTCACCGACAGCGCCAGGAACACGACCTCGGGCTGGCGGGTGCGCACCGACTCGATCACCGCCCGCCCGCCTCCGCCCGGCAGGTGCACGTCGAGCAGCACCACGTCGGGCGCCGTGCTGCGGATGCCCTCGACGGCCGACTCGACGTCGACCGCCTGCCCCACGATGTCGATGGCCACGTCGGACCGGTCGGCCAGCTCGGCCCGTACCCCGGACAGGAACAGCCGGTGGTCGTCGACCAGGAACACCCTCAGCGCCTCGCCGGTCGTCGTCACCGTGCCTCCTGGCTGTGGCAGGTCATCTCGAAGGTCACCTCGGTCCCCTCCCCCGGCGCGCTGTGCACCCGGGCGCGGCCGCCGTGCCGGGCCATGCGGCCGACGATCGACCGGGCGATGCCCTGCCGGTCGCCGTCGACGGCCACCGGGTCGAACCCCCGGCCCCGGTCGCGCACGAAGGCCTCGACCCGACCGCCGGCCACCTCGGCGAACACCGACACCTCGGCGGCGCCGCTGTGGGCCGCCGCGTTGACCACCGCCTCGCGCACGGCCTTCACCAGGGCGTCGACGCCCGGATCGACCGGACAGTCGCCCACCACGACGACGTCGACCTCGACGCCCTCGTGGTCGGCCTCGACCTCGTCGGTCATCCGCTCGAGGGCGACCGCCAGGGTCAGCGGGGCGCCGTCGGCCTCACCCCGCCGCCGGTCGTCGTAGAGCCAGGCGCGCAGCTCGCGCTCCTGGCGCCGGGCGAGGCGGCGGGCCTCCTGCGGGGCGTCCGCGTGGCGCTGGATGAGGGCCAGGGTCTGCAGGACCGAGTCGTGCAGGTGGGCGGCCATGTCGGCCCGCTCCTCGCTGCGGATGCGCTCGCGCCGCTCGTCGCGCAGCTGGCCGGCCAGGCGCACGATCCAGGGCCCGAACACGATCACGACGCCGAGCGCGGTGGCGAGCACCGCGATGCCGACCTGGCCGATGGCCGAGAACGCGTCGTTCGCCGCGAGGAACGTGGCGATGCCGGCGACCAGCAACGCCGCGCCGACCACGAGGCGCAGCCACAGCGCCCGGGTCCCCGCCAGCGCGTCGACGGGGTTGCCCGGCAGGCGACCGGCCGCGGCCCGCCAGCGGGCGCGGTCGTCCTCGCCGACTCGGGTGAGGACGAGGCCGATGCCCACCGCAGCGATGGTCGCCGGCCACACCAGGGCGTCGGGGAAGAACGGCACGGTCCAACGGACCAGCACCAGGGCGCCGAGGGTGATGCAGGCGACCGCCAGCGCCAGCTCGGCGCTGCGCCGGCCGGTGTCGTCGTCGACCCCGCCCGCCTCGCCGGTACCGGCCGCGCCGCGGTCGTCGCTGCCGCCGCTCCCGCGGGCGCCCGCCAGGGCGCCGTCGCGCTGCTCCGGCAGCACGGCCCAGGCGACGAGGTAGGCGAAGACGCCGATGCCGTTGGCCAGGGTGAGGATCACCGCCGCCAGGCGGATCACGACCGGGTCGACGCCGATCCAGCTGGCGGTGCCCGCGCACACGCCCGCCACCATGCCCTCGTCCGGGCGGCGGACCAGGCCAGGGGGCGGGAAGGCGGTGGGCGATCGGGAGGTGGCCATGACTCCACCGCCATGATGACGCCGCCAGGCCCGCCGCGCCTCCGGGACGGGCTCCGGGACATCCCTGATTGCCGGTCCGGAGGCGGCACCGGATGATGGCGCCATGCACGAGAGGCCGTCGGCGCCCCCGCACCCGTCGTCAACCGCCCGCTGCCGGCTGTGGAACATGGTGCGCGAGCCGGACGACCGCAAGATCGCGGGCGTGTGCAGCGGCCTGGCCGACGTGCTGGGCGTGGACGTGACCGTCGTCCGGGTCGCGGCGGTGGTGCTGTCGCTGATGACCCCGCTGGTGCCCATCGCCTACCTGGTGGCGTCGGTGGCGGTGCCGGAGCGCCGGCCCGACCAACCCCGCGTGCGGGCGCGGCAGGTGCTCCTGGGCCGGATCCCGCACCCGCTGCTCGTGGTGCTGGCCATCGTGGCGGTCGCCGCCCTGGTCGACGACGCCTGGTGGCTCAACCCCTTCCCGGCGGCGGCGGCGCTGGTGGGCATCGGGGTGTGGCTGATCGTCGGCGGGCGGGACGACGCGACCGACCGGTCGGCCGGCCCGGCCGCGGGCACGACCTACGCCGGCGGTCCGCCCCCGCCCGGGCCCGTCGACGCCACCGGTCCGGGCGCGGCGACCGGGCCGGGCCCGGTCGGCCCCGAGGACGGCCCGGTCGACGCTCCGCCGGACCACCCGTCCGCCACCGGCCATGGCGGCGACGACCCGTCCGGGGCGGGCATGGACCCCACGGCCACGGACGGCGACGGCGCGCCCGCCTCGACCGGGCCGGCGGGCGACCGGACGCCCCCGTCCCGGCCGTGGTGGGAGGCCGGCCAGCCGGCGACCACCGCGCCCGTCCCGTCCGTCGGGCTGACGCCGGACCCCGCCCGGTCCGCCCGGCTGGGTTCGGCCGTGGTGGCGGTCCTGCTGGTCGCGGGCGGCACGCTGTGGCTGCTGACGGGGCTCGACGTCGTCACCGTGTCGGCCACCGGCGTGCTGGCCGGCGGGCTGGTGCTCATCGGCCTGGCGCTGGTGCTCGGCGCCTGGTGGGGGCGCGCCTACGCGCTGCTGCCCCTCGGCGTCGTGCTCGCCGCGTTGCTGGTGGTGGGCGAGCTGGTCGACGTGCCGCTCGGCGCCGGCATCGGCGCTCGGACCCGGACCGTCGACACGGCGCGCGAGCTCCGCGAGACCCACGAGCTGTTCGCCGGCGACCTCACACTCGACCTGACCGGGGCACCGCTGCCCGAGGCCGGTGCCGCCGAGGTCGAGGCGTCGGTGGGCATCGGCGACCTGCACGTGGTCGTGCCGCGGGACGCCACGGTCGAGGTGCGGGCCACCAGCCGGGCCGGCGACCTCGTGGTCCCCCGCGGGTCTTCGCCGGCCGCCTCGCAAAGCCCCCCCACCACCGTGCGCTCCGGCACCGCTCCCGGCGCCGACGAGGCCCGCCCGCCCCGCGGCGGCGACGACATCGGGATCGACGAGACCATCACGATCGACGGCCCGGCCGGCGGGCCCCGGTTGGAGCTCGACCTCTCCACCGGCATCGGCGACATCGAGGTGTCCCATGGCTAGGCACCGCTTCGACCCGGTCTCGCTCGTGTGCGGTGGCCTGGCGATCGCCGCCGGCGTCGTCGTCCTGGTGGGCGGCGAGCTCACCGAGGAGGCGCGGCTCCTCCTGCCCGCCGGGCTGGTGGCCCTGGGCGTGGCCCTGCTGGTGCGGGTGGCGCGGCGGCCGCCTGCACCGGCAGCGCCTCCCCCGCCCGCGGTCCCGTCCACGGTCCTCGACCCCGACGACGACCTGTTCGCCCCGCTCGACCCCGACGACGACCTGATCGCACGGTTCGACCCGGACGAGCCCCGCAGCGGCGGCGCGGGCTCGTCCGGGTCCTGAGGCGTGCCGGTTGGTCGCCACCGTGGGCGCGACCGACCGCGGCGTCGCCGCAACCGGCGTCAGGTGGCCAGCACGGCCCGGGCCACCAGATCGGTGCCGAACGCCGTGAGGATGGCCAGGTAGAGCAGGCCGGTGGCCGCCATGACGGCCGAGTAGTAGCGCTCGCGCAGCGCCGCCCGGGTCACGACGACCAGCGCGATCGTGGTCACGGCGCAGGCGACCCAGAACCAGCCGAACGTGCCCCCGTAGCCGTCGTCGATGCTGCCGTTCAGCACCGACACCATGCCCACCGGCCACAGCAGCACCGCGATCTCGAACGGCCAGATCAGGCCGGTCCACCGCACCATCTCCAGCAGCGGCCGGCGCGCCAGGCCCGGCTGCACCAGGTACCAGTGGCCGAGCAGCATGCCGTCGGAGATCGATCCCAGGAACGCCGCCCCCACCAGCACCCGGGCCACCGACAGGAGGGCGGGGTCGCCGGCGGCGATGCCCGCCGCCACCAGGCCGGGGAGGCCGACCAGCGGTGCGATCAGGTCGAGCTGCGGCGGGAACTCCTCGGCCTCGGGGTCGGGACCGTCGGCCCGCCGCTCGATGCCCGTCATGGCCGCCACCCGGGCGGTGCGCTTCTCGATGCGGGCCCGCTCGCCGGCCACCCCCGCCCGGCGCCGCACGATCGACACCGCCAGGGCCACCCCCGCGGCGACCACGACCGCGACGGACGAGGCCTCGCGCACCGGCACCGGGTCGAGCCAAACGCCCACGGCGAAGGCGCCGGCGGCCATGAGCATGTACGTGCCGCGCACCAGCCAGCCGTAGCCGATGCCGACCTCGCGACTCCGGGTGGTCACCCACAGGAAGAAAAGGCCGCCGACGGCCCACTGCAGCAGCACGGTGGCGGCGTCGAGGCGGATCACGGCGTGCGAGGGTAGGGGCG
>DASSCS010000040.1:0-19020 GCA_035697515.1 Acidimicrobiales bacterium | reverse complement strand
CAGTGGTGGTCACGCTGACATCCGGTCGAGGTACCAACCCGTGACGACCCGCTCGCGCGCGAACACGTCGTCGTCGACGTAGGACCGGGGCTCGAGCCCACGCCCGGGGCGCTGCACGCTGCGGGACCGTAGTGGCGGCCTCCCGCGGCCGACCAGGTGACGCGCGGCGTCACCGGTGTTCAGCGTCCCGCCCGCCCACGGCATGGGACGTCGCCCACACGGGCGCCACGATCGTGGTCGCCGTGCTCGACACCGGCGTCGACCTCGACCACCCCGACCTCGCCCCCAACCTGGTGCCCGGCTACGACGCCGTCGCCGAGGACACCGTGCCCATGGACGACGAGGGCCACGGCACGCAGGTGGCGGGCGTCGTGGGGGCCGCCACCGACAACGGCATCGGTGTGGCGGGCGTGGCGTGGAACACCAAGATCATGCCGGTCAAGGTGCTGAACGCCGAGGGGCTGGGCACCGACGCCGACATCGCCCAGGGCATCGTCTGGGCCACCGACCATGGCGCCGGGGTCGTCAACCTGTCGCTGGGGGGGCCGGGTGGCAGCGCGGTCATAGACAGCGCGGTGGACTATGCGCTGCAGCACGAGGTCGTGGTCGTGGCGGCGGCCGGAAATGCCAGCTCCCCGGCGCTCTTCTACCCCGCGGGTGCGCCGGGTGTGCTGGGCGTCACCGCCACCGACGCGGCCGGCAGGTTCGCATGGTTCTCCAACCACGGGCCCTGGTACCTCCTGTCCGCCCCCGGCATAGGCGTCCGCACCACCGCCCTGACCGCCGGCACCGCGGGGGCGTACACGTCGAGCACCGGCACCTCGTTCTCGTCACCGATCGTCGCCGGGGTCGCCGCCCTCGTCCTGGAGCGACACCCGGGCTGGGGCTGGTTCGAGACCGCCGACGAGTTGATCCGCACCGCCCGCGACGCCGGGCCGGCGGGCGTCGACGACGCCTACGGCTTCGGCATCGTGGACGCGTCGGCCGCGCTGGGCGTCAGCCCGCGGGGCGCGACCAGCCGGCCCAACCTCAGCGGCGACGCGGGCAACCTGCAGTCGGCCGCCCGCGCCATCTCCACGGGCGCGGCAGCCAGCGAGGCCATCGGCTACGAGTACGACGAGGACTGGTTCGCCTTCGACGTCCCGGCCCAATCGGGAGCGACGATCACCGTGACCCCGCCCGTGGCGTCCGGCGCGCCGCGCGCCGCCGAGTTGGACCCGATCGTCGAGCTCTACGGCCCCGGCGGCGGGCTGGTCAGCCGCGTCGACGACACCTTCGAGGGCCAGGCCGAGGCACTCAGCATCAACCTCGGCGTCGGCCGCCACACAGTGCGGGTCACCAACTACATGGCATCGGCCGGCCCGGGGCCGTACACGGTGCAGGCCGCCCTGGGCGCCCCGGTGCCCTCGAGCGCGTGGGCTCCCCGCCAGGACGTGTTCGACGCGAATGCCTCGGAGCAGGCGGTCGCCGTCGCCGACTTCAACGCTGACGGTCGTGACGACGTCGCGATGGCGAGCGGGTCGGCGAGCGACGTGGCCAACCAGTACAAGCTGTTCGTCTTCACGCAGGGCGCCGACGGCACCCTGGGCAGCCCCGTGAGGATCGCCACCCACGCGGGATCTCCCCTGAACGGCGACCCGTTGCGGGCTGTCGACCTCGACGGCGATGGAGACACGGACGTGGTGCGGGGCACGGCGTCGGGCGTGGAAGTGGCCTGGAACGACGGGGGCGTGCTCACCGACGCGGTGCTGTACCCGACCGGTGGGGCCGTCGGACGGATCCAGGTCGCCGACCTCGACGGCGCGGCGCCGGCAGAGCTCATCGTGCAGGGCACCGGGGGGCTGCAGGTCGTCCGGTGGGCGGACGGCGATGTCGCGGTCGAGCCGGTCGGCCTCTCGGCGCCTGCGACGTGGAGCGGCATCGGCTTCGACGTCGCCGACCTGACCGGGGACGGCCGTCGCGACATCGCCATGCTCGAGGGCGCCGCCGTGGCGATCCACGCGCAGGAGCCCGACGGGTCCTGGGCCGCACCGGTGACCGTCGACCTGCCCGGTCTCGACACGTCGGCGCTCTCGAAGGCGCTCGCCACGAGCGACCTGGACGGGGACGGCCGCGCCGACATCGTCGTGACCAGCGCATGGAACGCGGGGAGCTGGGGAGGCGCGGGTGCCAGGCTGGCGTACACCACGCAGCAGCCCGATGCGAGCTTCGGTCCTCTCACCATGCTGGCCACCCAGGGCGGCGGGCCGGGAGCGCTGAAGATCGGTGATGTGACCGCCCACGGGCGTGCCGACGTCGCGGTCCTCCACAACGGGGGTGACGTCGGTGTCTTCCGCCAGACCGCCGGCGGCACGCTCGCCGCCGAGCACCCGATGGACGGGGCCTCCGCGACGACGTTCCTCAGCCCGGACAGCCTGGGCATCGGCGACCTCGACGGCGACGGCGTGGGCGATCTCGCAGTTGCCGGCTACAACGTCGGCCTCAGCCTGTTCACCCATCAGGCCGCGGTCGCGGTCGAGGGCGCCGGGCCGTGGGTGGCGGCCACCTCCCCGGCCGAGCACGCCACCGGGGTCGCGACCACGGTGCGGCCCTCGGTGACATTCGGCCGTGACGTCGCCCCATCGTCGGTGAACGCCAACACGGTGGCGCTGATCGACGGGCGGGACGGGCACGTGGTGCCCACGACCCTGGCGCGCAGCGGCCGGACGGTCACGCTCACGCCTGCGGCACGGCTGCAGGCCGGCGCGCCGTACGTCGTCTGGGTCGTCGGCGTCACCGATCCCACCGGTGCGGACTTCGCCTACGAGCAGGTCCCGTTCACGACCGTCGGCGCGGCGTCGCCCCGCTACGACATCACCCGGACCCTCCGGCCCTTCCACATCGACCTCGACGGCAACGGCTTCGACGACATCTTCTGGTACGCGCCGGGCGATGCCGTCGACTCGATCTGGTTCCACGGCACCGACGGCCGCGTCGGCGTGAACACGCAGGTGATCGGCACCTACACGCCGCTCGCCGGCGACTTCGACGGAAACGGCTACGACGACATCTTCTGGTACGGGCCGGGGTCGGGCACCGACGTGATGTGGTGGAACTCGCGCGCCGGCATCCGGTCCGAGGTCGTTCCCGTGCTCGGCGTCTACGTCCCCCTCGTAGGCGATTTCGACCGCAACGGCTTCGACGACATCTTCTGGTACGGGCCGGGGAGCGGGCCCGACTCGGCGTGGTACTTCGGTCCCGCCGGGCGGCGGGGCGTGGCGCAGAGCGTGACCGGGTCCAGCTACCGGCCGGCCGCGGGCGACTTCAACCGTGACGGGTACGACGACATCGTGTGGTACGCGCCGGGCTCCGGCTCCGAGAGCCTGTGGCGGGGCAGGGCCAGCGGGTTCGCCAAGGGCTCGACCATGTCGATCACCGGGACCTACCGCGCCCTCCCGCTCGACCACAACGCGGACGGGTTCGAGGAGGTGTTCCTGTACACGACCAACCGGGGCATCTTCTGGAAGTCCGGCACGTCGGGCTTCCCGTCGGTGCTGAACGGACCGTCGCCGCCGTCGGGCACCCGGCCGGTGGCGGGCGACTTCACGGGCGATGTGCGCGACGACCTGCTCGTCTACGTCCCCGGGTCGCCCACCGACCCGCTCTACCGGGGCACATCGAGCGGGGTCGGCTGATCCCGCGCGGGCCTCGTGGCCGTGGTCGGTTCCTGCGAGCCGGGACCAGCCGGCGACGGGTGACGTCGAGGCTAGGGTCGTCGGTGTGATGCCGCAGGCTGAGTTCGGGCGCACGGGGCACGTCAGCAGCCGCGTGATCTTCGGTGCCGCAGCGCTGGGGGCGATGCGCCAGGATCGGGCCGACGAGCTGCTCGAGGTGCTCCTCGGCCACGGGGTGAACCACATCGACGTGGCCGCCAGCTACGGCGACGCCGAGCTGCGGGTCGGGCCCTGGATGGCGGGGCACCGGGAGGAGTTCTTCCTCGCCACCAAGACCGGTGAGCGGCGCGGCGATGCCGCCCGCGCCGAGCTGGAGCGGTCGCTCGGGCGGCTGCGGGTCGAGTCGGTCGACCTGATCCAGCTCCACAACCTGGTCGAGCCGGAGGAATGGGAGGTGGCGCACGGCCCCGGCGGCGCGGTCGACGCCCTGGCGCGGGCGCGCGACGAGGGGCTGGTGCGGTTCGTCGGCGTGACCGGCCACGGCACCCGCATCGCCCGCATGCACCTGCGCAGCCTCGAACGCTTTCCGTTCGACTCGGTCCTCCTGCCCTACAGCTTCGTCGCCCTGCAGGACCCGGCGTTTCGGTCCGACGTCGAGGAGCTGCTCGACGTCTGTGCCCAGCAGCGGGTGGCAGTGCAGACCATCAAGTCGGTGGCCCGGCGCCGCTGGCCGGACGGCTACGACGGTCGCCGCTTCAGCTGGTACGAGCCGCTGGCCGACGGTGGGGCCGTGTCCCGGGCGGTGCGCTGGGTGCTGGCCAACCCGCAGGTGTTCCTCAACACGTCGAGCGACGCCCGCCTGCTGCCGGCGATCCTCGAGGCCGCGGCGAGCGGGGCCGGCGCTCCGAGCGACGACGACATGCGCGCCGACGTCGCTGCCCACGGGGTCGAGCCGCTGTTCGACGGCTCCGACCTCGAACGCATCTGACCCCGCTCAGCGGGGTGCGAGGAGCCCGCGCACGTAGGCGGCCTGGCCAGCGTGCTGGATGTCGTCGTCCGCGATGCTCACCAGTCGGACCCCGAGGGTGACGGGGGGATCCCAGCGCTCGTCGACGACCCGATCGAGGTCGCCAGGAGTGAGTTGGCGCAGCAGGTCGTTCGTGCGCCCGGCCACCGCCGCGTGGTAGTCGACCAGCACCTCGGGGCTGTCGGGCCGGATCGCGGCCACGTCGTCGGGGCGGTGCCCGTAGCCTGTGTTGTGCGGGTCGGCCTCGACGCCGAACTGGCGCGCCCAGTCGCCCGTGACCCAGACCTGCTCCTCGCCGAGCAGCTCGGCGACGTGGTGGTCCTGCACCCGGGTGAGGTGCCAGACGATCCATCCGATCGGGTTGGCCCCTGCGGTCGGCGCGGCGGCCAGGGTGTCGGCGTCGAGGCCGTCGACCGCGGCGCGGACGTGGCCGGGGATGCGGCCGTACAGCTCGGCCAGCAGTTCGTGGATCTCCATCGGTGCCTCCCGGGGCAGGTGCGGGCCGTCCCCGGCTGGCGGGCCCGCCAGGGCGCCCAGGTCTGAGGGGCGGTCAGGCCGCGGGCCCGGCGACCCAGACGCTCTTCGCGTTGCAGAACGCGCGGATGCCGTGGGTGCCGAGCTCGCGGCCGTAGCCCGAGCGCTTCACGCCCCCGAACGGCAGCTGGGGGTACGAGGTGGTCATGCCGTTGACGAACACGGCGCCGGCGTCGAGGTCGCGCACGAAGCGTTCCTGCTCGTCGGGGTCGCGGCTCCACACGTTCGACCCCAGGCCGAAGCTGGTGGCGTTGGCCAGCGCCACGGCGGCGTCGGCGTCGGGCACGCGGTGGAGGGCGGCGACCGGGCCGAACACCTCCTCGTGGTACATGCGCATGGCCTCGGTCACCCCGGTCACGACCGTCGGCGGGTAGTACCAGCCCGGGCCGGCGGGCCGCTCGCCGCCGCACAGCACCGTCGCCCCTCGGGCCACCGCGTCGGCCACCAGCTCCTCGACGTCGCGCCGGCCCCGCTCGGTGGCGAGGGGGCCCACGTCGGTCTTCGGATCAGTGGGGTCGCCCAGCCGCAGCGCCGCCATCCGGTCGACGAAGCGGCGTTCGAACTCGTCGGCGACGGCGTCGACGACGATGAAGCGCTTGGCGGCGATGCAGCTCTGCCCGTTGTTCTGGCAGCGGGCCACGGCCGCCACCCGGGCGGCCTCGTCGAGGTCGGCCGAGGCGGTCACCACGAACGGGTCGCTGCCGCCGAGCTCGAGCACGGTGGGCTTGATCTCGTCGCCTGCGATGGCGGCCACTGCCCGCCCGGCCTGCTCGCTGCCGGTGAGGGTGGCGGCCCGCACGCGCGGGTCACGCAGCACCCGCTCGACCCGGTCCGACCCGATGAGCAGCGTCTGGAACACGTCGGCGGGGAACCCCGCGCGCCGCACCAGCTCCTCGAGGAACAGCGCGGTGCCGGGCACGTTGGAGGCATGCTTGAGCAGCCCGGTGTTCCCGGCCATCAGCGCCGGCGCCAGGAAGCGGACCACCTGCCACAGCGGGAAGTTCCACGGCATGACCGCCAGCACCGGACCGAGCGGCTGGTAGCGGGCGTAGGCCCGGCCCGCGCCGACCTCGGCGGGGTCGACGGGCTCGTCGGCGAGGAACCCCTCGGCGTGCTCGGCGTAGAAGCGGAAGGTGCGGGCGCACTTGTCGGCCTCGGCGGCCGCAGCCGCCAGCGTCTTACCCATCTCGGTGGTCATGAGCGCCGCCACCCGCTCACGCTCGGCGTCGAGGACGTCGGCGGCCCCCCGCGCCCAGGCGGCCCGCTCGGCGAAGTCGGTGGTGCGGTAGCCGGCGAAGGCGCGCGCCGAGCGCTCGATGGCGGCGTCCACCTCGGCGTCGGTCAGCGCGGGGTAGGTGGCGACGGTCTCGCCGGTGGCCGGGTTCACGGTGGCGAAGTCCATGCCGGGTGTCTACCCCCGCCGGGCGCGGGGAACCAGCGCCGCCGCCGGGTGGCCGTCGGGTGGGCGGGGGAGCGACGTCGGCCCGGGTGCCTTGGGGGCCCCGTCTCCGCTAAGCCATGCCCATGACCGACGGCATCATCGCCAAGTCCACCACCATCACCGGCCACGGCGGCGACGAGATCGAGGCCTACCTCGCCCATCCCCTCGACGGTGGCGGCCAGCCTGGCGTGGTCGTGCTGCACCACATGCCGGGCTACGACCGGGCCACCAAGGAGATCGTCCGCACCTTCGCCGTCTACGGCTACGCCGCGCTCATGCCCAACCTCCACCACCGCTACGCGCCGGGCGCCAAGGCCGGCGACGCCGCCGCAGCGGCCCGCGACGCCGGCGGCGTGCCCGACGAGCAGTGCCTGGGCGACGCCCGGGCGGCCATCGACGCGTTGCGGGCCCGGCCCGAGAGCAACGGGAAGGTCGGGGTGATCGGCTACTGCTCCGGGGGCCGCCAGTCGTTCATGGTGGCGTGCAGGCTCGACGTCGACGCCGCCGTCGACTGCTATGGCGGCCGGGCCGACGTCGGCCTTGCGCCCGGCCTGCGCTGCCCGCTGCTGGGCCTGTTCGGTGCCGACGACCGCAGCCCCTCGCCCGCCGACGTGACGGCCATGGCCAAGGCGCTCGAGGAGAACGGCAAGACGTTCGAGTTCCACAGCTACGAGGACGCAGGGCACGCGTTCTTCTCGGTCGATCGCCCGTCGTACCGCCTCGACGCGAGCAAGGACGGCTGGAAGAGGATCTGGGCGTTCTTCGGCGCCCACCTGAAGGGAGGGTGAGATGTGCACCTACGTGACGACGAGCGTCGAGGTGGCGGGCAGCGGCTACGGCGGCGACGAGTGGTTCGGTGCCGACCGGGCCGTCGTGTACTTCGATCACCCCCAGGACGCGCCGCTCGACCATGCGCTGTGCATCGACCTGTGGGGGGCGGGCGAGCGGGTGGCGGTCGAGCTGGACGCGGCGTCGGCCCGCCGCTTGGCCGAGGCGATCCTCCGCACGCTCGACCACGACGAGGTCAGGCCCCTGACCTGACCAGGCTCGACGACGGTCGGACGAGCGAAGGTCCCTGCCTGGACTGCTACCGCAGCGGCGACGCCGTCCTCAACGTCGAGCTCGAGCGTGCAGAGGCGCGCTGGCCCGTGTTCGCTCCGATGGCACATTCCGCGGGGTTCCGAGCCTTGCACGCGCTGGCGATGCGTCTGCGCGACCAGGTGATCGGTGCTGTCAACATCTTCCACACCTCCACGGTGGCCGTGAGCGAGCGCGACATCCACCTGGCTCAGGCACTCGCCGACGTCGCCACCATCGGGCTGCTGCAGGAACGGGCGGTGCGCCACGCGTCGGAGCTGTCCGAGCAGCTCCAGCGGGCCCTGACCTCCCGGGTCGTCATCGAGCAGGCCAAGGGCGCGGTGGCCGAGCGCGCCGCCGTCGACATGGACACGGCGTTCGGGTGGTTGCGGGGCTACGCCCGCGCCAACAGCCGGCGCCTCGCCGACGTGGCCATCGCAGTCGTCGAGCGCACGTTGGCGGTCGACGCGTTGCGGTGCAGGTCGACGGGTCCGTTCAGTGTGCGGTGACGCGAGCGCTCACCGCGTTCAGGTGTAGCTCCGCCTGGACGGATGGCGTTCGGGTGGCTACCGGTAGAGCGACGATGTAGGGTCGGGCCGTCACACGAACAGCCGACGGCTCCACGGTCACCCGTTGCCGCCGCCGGCGATCCGTCGCTCGAGACCCCGGCGATGCCCTGACGTTCGGCACCGGTCTGGAGGACGGCGTAGTGCGGGGCACCGGCAGCGGTCCGGGTTGTCTGCGAGGGGCCGGGGAACGCGCGCCCGGCGACGGCAGCGCGCGCTCGGGGCGGTCGCGGCCACGTGGCGCCCCGGGGGACCTCACCGGAGGCATGACCGACCGCATGCCGCCGCACGCACCGTGACCGTCGCGCGGGGACGTCTCCCCCGTTCCCGCGCGGTCACGGTCGTCGCACGCTTCCGGTGGGGCGGTCGGCGGGCGGTCCGCCCGGCGGGGAGCGGCGGCGACACCCGGCGGTAGCGTCCGGGTGGTCGCTTCGGGACGACGGTGAAGGCGCTGAGCAGAACATGAGGAGGCACGCCATGTTCATCCAGGTCATCGAAGGCAGGACGAACGATGCGGGTGCCCTGCACGAGCGGGTGAGGGTGTGGGAGCGCGACCTGATGCCGGGCGCCACCGGCTATCTCGGTTCGACCGGAGGCTGCACGGCGTCGGGGGACTGCATCCTGATCGCCAGGTTCGAGGATGCCGACGCGGCCCGGCGCAACAGCGAGCGGCCCGAGCAGGACGCCTGGTGGGCCGAGACCGCGAAGCTGTTCGACGGTCCCGTCACGTTCCACGACACGACCGATGTGCAGGTGATGTCCCACGGTTCGATGGACGAGGCGCATTTCGTGCAGGTCATGGAGGGACACGTCACCGACCGGGCTCGTGCCGAGGCGCTGAACGTGGAGGCCGAGCCGCTGCTCGCCGACGAGCGGCCGGACCTGATCGGCTCGGTGACCGCCTACCACGGGGACGGGGGCTTCACCGAGGCGGCCTACTTCACCTCCGAGGACGAGGCGCGTGCCGGCGAGCGCAAGGAGATGGCGCCCGCGATGGCTGAGCGTTTCGCCGAGTTCCAGCAGCTCTGGCACGTCGACCGCTACCTCGACATCACCGATCCCTGGCTGACGACGGCCTGACGCCACGAGCTCGCCGTCATCGTCGCCTGCGGCGTAGGCGACCTCAGCCCGGTCGGCCGTCGTCGAGGAACGTGGCGCGATCGATCACCATGAGCCTGCCGGGGCCGTCCCCGTCGTCGACGGTGCCGACGCAGCGGAACCCGGCCCGGGCGAGCGCCCGCCACGAGGAGGCGTTCGCCTCGTAGGGCGCGGCGCACGCCTGGGTCCAGCCCGGGTGGCGGCCGAAGACGATGTCGCGGACGAAGCCCCGGATCATCGCCGAACCCAGGCCCCGGCCCCGCTCGCCGGGCTCGCCGATCAGGTAGTCGATCCCGGCCGCCGTGCGGTCGACGCCGAGCGCCCACCACGGCCCGGCCTCGTCGGGGGAGTCCATGCTGGGGTAGCACTGGATCCAGCCGATGTCGCGGCCGTCGACCGAGGCGATCCAGTGCTCGGTGGTCACCTCGGTGCGGCCCGAGCCGTAGTCGGCCACGACCCCGGCCCACGACACGTCGTCGCCCTCCCACCAGCGCACGACGCCCGGGTCGTTGAGCCACCGGTGCATCATCGGCAGGTCGTCGTCGGTGAGCGGCCGGAACGTCACCTCCACGGACGCAGTGTGCGCGGCGGGGCCGACAGGGTCGAGTGGATTTCGCCCCGCCGGGCGCCGCTCACTCGAGCGTCGACGACGACACCGCCGGCGAGCCTGCGCCGAGGAAGAAGATGCCGGGGAAGCCCTCGGTCTCGAACCCGTCGCTGCGGTTGCGGTGCAGGGTCGAGCCCTCGATGGTCAGCGAGCCGGTGCGGTCGTTGCTGACGAAGAAGACGGCGCCGCCGCCCTCGTTGGCGTGGTTTTCCTCGATGCGGGTGCCCGCGACCCGCACGGTGAACAGATTCCCGTCCGCGTAGATGCCGGCGCCGCTGCCGCCGCCGGGCGTGCCGCCACGGGCGGGGTTGGCGCCCGTCCCGGTGGCTTCGTTGTGGCTGATGACGCTGTTGAGCACCTGCCACGACACGCCGATGCTGCTGAGCGCGCCGCCGTTCGAGCACGACCCGCCCTGGCCCGGCGCCCCGCCGAACGTGCTGGAGACCACGTAGACGGGCAGGCCCTGTGACTGGCTGAGCACCCGCACCGCGGCGCCGCCCACGTCGGGCCCGGTCGGGTCGCAGCGGTTGCGCAGGAAGCGCGAACCGATGATCTTGACCCGGCCACCCCGGACGAGGATGGCGCCGCCGCCCCCACCCTCGGCGGTCTCGCCGGTGGCGTTGCCGTCGACGAAGGTCAGGTCTTGGACGGTCAGCCGGGGATGGTCCTGGTCCTGGCAGTGCGAGGTGGTGAAGACCTGTGCCTCGTCGCAGGTGTTCATGTAGAGGATGCGGCGCCGGCCGCCCCCGCTGAGCGTCACCTTGCCGCCGCCGTCGAGCACGATCTCGGGGCCGCTGTCGTTGCGGACCTTGGCCGTCGCCTCCATGGTGATCGTGACCGGGTCGGGACCGCAGTCGAAGGTGATGATGCCACCGGCGGCCACCGCCTCGACCACCGCGGCGGAGGTGCAGCTCGCCGGTGTGCCGTCGCCGATCACGCGGTCGGGACGGGAGGTGTCGACCGCCCGGGCCTCGGCCGGCACCTCGGCGTTGCCCTCGGGGTTGCCCGCGCCCGGCAGCGGGGCCGGCGGGCTGGTGGTGGGCGGCTCGGTCACGGGGCTGGTCGGCAGCCCCTTGGCCGATCCCGGTCCCGCGGGCGGCTCCGTTGCGCGGGTCGTCGATCGCGGCGCCGACTGGTTGCTCGCCGTCAGCCCCACCTCGGAACCGCCGGAGGACGAGCACCCCGACAGCGCCAGCAGCGCGGCGACGAGACAGCCGCACGCCCCCCAGCGATGGTGCATGGGCGGACCGTAGCCGACAGCGCCGGGGCCGGGGACCGGCTCGCCGGGGCGCTCGTCCGCGGCTTCGGGAGCGATGCGTGGCATCATCTGCACGGTGAGTGGGGTGCGCCTGGGGATCATCGGTGCGGCGAGCGTGCTGGTCGTCGCGGGCGCGATCGTCCTCGACGCCGCGGGCGGCGACGGCGCCGGGGGATCGGGCCGGCCGGGCCGTGACGTGGCCGACGCCGAGCCCGAGGCGGCCGCCACGACGGCGGTCCCGACCACCACGACCACGACGGCTCCGCCCCGGCCAGCGTCGGCCGGGCTGCGGCTTGTCGAGCGGCGGACCATCATGGCCGACGAGCGCACCGGCCCGTTGTCGCCCAAGTCGATCGTCGCCTCGGGCACCGGTGTCGTCTACGCGCAGAACATGATCTACAGCCACAGCGTCACGGCCTGGGACGCTGACGGCAACCACCTGGCCACGATCTCCGACGAGGTCGACCTGGCCGCCTTCGGGATCACCGGCCACCCGCCGGGCCTGGTCCAGGGCGGGCCCGTCGAGCTGGCCTTCTCGCCGGATCGCACCAAGGCCTACACGTCCAACTACTCGATGTACGGTCCCGGCTTCAGCCGTCCGGGCGACGACCAGTGCTCGCCGTCGAGCGGCTTCGACAGCAGCTTCGTCTACCGCATCGACGTGGCCACCCACGCGATCGACCAGGTCATCCCCGTCGGGTCGGTGCCGAAGTACGTGGCCACCACGCCGGACGGCCGGTACGTGCTCGTCACCAACTGGTGCACCTACGACATGAGCGTCATCGACGCGGCCGCCGGGCGCGAGGTGCGGCGCGTGCCGATCGGCCGCTACCCCCGGGGCATCGCCGTGGCGCCCGACTCGCGCACCGCCTACGTGGCGGTCATGGGCGGAACCGAGATCGTGACAGTCGACCTCGGCACGTTCGCCGTCGGCCGGTTCGAGGGCGTCGGCGGCGGGCCCCGGCACGTGGTGATCAGCCCCGACGGCGCCTTCCTGTACGTGACGCTCAACCGGGACGGGCGCATCGCCAAGGTCGACGCGGCCACGGGCGAGGTGCTCGCCACGGTCGCCACGGGCACCGCACCCCGCAGCATGGACATCGCGGCCGACGGCCAGTCGCTCTACGTCGTGAACTACGAGTCGTCCACGCTGTCGAAGGTGACCACCGCCGACATGGCCGAGGTGCAGGAGTTGGCGACGGGCCACCACCCCATCGGCATCACCTACGACCCGCTGACCGGCCGGGTGTGGGTCGCCTGCTACTCGGGCGAGATCGAGATCTTCGACGACACGTGAGCGACGCGATGCCGCCCGTGCGGGAGGACCGTCAGCTGATCCAGTAGCGGCGCAACGCGGGACCGTCGTCGCGGGGGACGGTCGACTCGAGGACGCCGCCGCACCGCTCGATCACCCTCGCCGAGGCGGGGTTGTCGTCGTCGCAGGTCACCAGCACCCTGGCGACGCCCACGGCCCGGGCGACGACCAGGCTCTGGCGCAGCATCTCTGTGGCGTACCCCCGCCCGCGGTGCTCGCGCAGGACGCCGTAGCCGATGTGGCCCCCCTCGCGGGCGAGGAAGTCGTTGAGCTCGTGCCGGATGGAGCTGCGGCCCACGAGCGTCCCCCCGACGTCGGCCACGAGGTACGTGGCGGGCACCAGGCGCCCGGGCGGGAGGACGCCGCGGCGCTGCGAGTCGAGGGCCTCGAGGTAGGCCGACCACGGCATCCCGGCCTCGTAGCCCAGGCCGAACTCGAAGCCGTCGGCTGCCATCGCCTCGTGCGCCGCGCGGAAGGCCGCCTCGTCGCCGGGCCGCAGCGACCGCAGCCGCAGGCCGGTGACCGGCGAGATCCGGCCGCCGGCGTCGGGCCCTCCGGCTGCGCACATGCCCGCAACCTAGCGACGGTCCCCGACCGCGGCCGAGCGAGTTGAGCGCCGGCGCGGCGACGACGCCGACCTCGACCCCCCGGGCCTGGCGGAGCCGTGACCAAGGTCCCCGCAGGACGGGCCGGCCTGCCCTGTCCCGGTCGGGCCCGCGGCGCCGATGCTGAGCGCAGGGTCCGTCGTTGCGTCTTCCCCCGGCCGGCCGGCCCGGCGACGGGAGGCGAGCAGCAGGAGGTGAGGAGCGAGATGGCCGTGGCACTCGTGCAACTGGCGGACGGCGACGGTTTGACGGACATGCTCGGCGGGCACGACGCCTTGATGTGGCTGTGGGGCACGCTGCTGACTCTCACGTGGGTCACCATCGTCGTCTGCGTGGTCTGGCTCGCCCTGCTCCGCGGCCACGCGTACCGGACGGGGTCGGATCAGGAGCGCCGCGTGAGCGATCGCCCGCCCGATCACGGCGAGCGCAGATCGGAGGAACGCCGGGAGCGCGAGCTGGTCGGGTGACCGCTCGCCCCGACGGGCGTCCGTGACGTGCGGCGGCCGTCCGACAGGCGAGGCCGGTCGGGCGCGATCGCCCCGCAGGCACCCGTGCCGCGTCGCGGCCCCGTCCTCGCCCTCGGCTGCGGCCGCGGTCAGAACCCCTGCGCGATGGCGGTGTCGAGGGTGAACTCGAAGTAGGTGATCGCCTCGCTCAGCGCGAAGCGGTCGCGCACGAGCTCGATCTTCGGCTCCCTGGCCCGCACCGACTCGGGGCTGAGGTTGGCGCCGAGGGCCGGCCAGCGCAGCACGAGCGGCATGGTGCGCCCGGCGCGCAGCGGCACCGTGGCGTCGAGCATCTCCGGCCTGGTGCGCAGCATCCAAAGGAACGTGTCTGCCAGGCCCCGCACAGCCTCTGTCGCCTTGCCGGCGCGGAGCTGGTCGTTGGCCTGGGTGAGGCGGGCTCTGAGGTCGTCGTCGACGATCTTGTCGAGCCTGGTGGGCGCCATGTCAGATCGACGAGTTGACGAGGTGCTCGACGCCGGCCAGCTGCTTCTGGCGCCAGGGCCGGTGCTCGGCCTCGTGGCGCTCCTTGAACTCGGAGAGCAGGTTGGCGCCGA
Source organism: Acidimicrobiales bacterium (assembly GCA_035697515.1). Lineage (GTDB taxonomy): Bacteria > Actinomycetota > Acidimicrobiia > Acidimicrobiales > VFJN01 > ZC4RG19. The sequence goes on along the minus strand of DASSCS010000040.1, from coordinate 4,779 downwards.
AGCGCTCGATCGACTCCATGATGTGCTCGTGGGATCGGTCGCCGCACTGGGCGACCAGGATGAGCACGTCGAGGTGGTTGTCCTCGTAGGCCTTGATGTTGGCCCGGACCGTGTCCTCGGTGCCGATGGCCGTGCGCCCCTGCGCGGCCCGGAACAGCGCCCGCTGCACCTCGTCGGTGGGCTCGGCCGCCTCGGTCAGGGCCTGCTGACGGTCGAGGTAGTCGCGGTACACGTTCTGCCGCCCGGGCTGGTGCCGGCCGCCGGTGAGCGGGCTGTAGTAGTAGCCGAGCGAGTACGAGAAGAACCCCGGGCCGTTGGCGCTGCGGCGCCGGGCCTCCTCGTCGGTGTCGGCCATCATGAACGTCGACAGCACGGCCAGCGCCGGGTTGATGGCGTGCCCGATCGGATAGCACTCCTCGCGCACGAGCCGCCAGTACTCCTCGGCCCGCTCGCCCAGCTCGTCGGGGGTCTCGAAGCCGAAGCCCAGCGAGCCGATGCCGAGGCGGGCGGCGACCATGGTGGTCTCCCGCCGGGACGCCGCGACCCACAGCGGCGGGTGGGGCGCTGCAGCGGCTTGGGGATGACGTTGCGGGGCGGCATGGAGAAGAACTCGCCCTCGAACCCCGGGTAGGGCACGGTGCTCATCATGGTGGCGATCTCCCGGGTGGCCTCCTCCCACATCGCCTTCTTCAGGCCCCGGTCGACGCCGAAGCCGCCCAGCTCCATCTCCGAGGACGACTCGCCCGTGCCCAACTCGACCCGGCCGCCCGACAGGATGTCGAGCGCGGCGGCCCGCTCGGCCACGCGGGCCGGGTGGTTGTACGCCGGCGGGGTGAGGGCGATGCCGTGCCCCAGGCGGATGTTCTGCGTGCGCTGGCTGAGCGCCGCCATCATCAGCTCCGGGGCGGACGAGTGCGAGTACTCCTCGAGGAAGTGGTGCTCGACTTCGAACACGTAGTCGAAGCCGACCTTGTCGGCCAGCTCGACCTGCTCGAGCATCTCGTCGTAGATGCGGCGCTCGGCGTCGGCGTCCCAGTCGTCGCCGTCGGGCGACTTGGGCAGTTGAAGCTCGTAGAACAGCCCGAACTTCACGACGGCCTCGCGGCCTCGGGCCGGTCGGCGGCGATGCCCCCGACGAACAGCCCGGGAGCCGGGGGCTCGTCGGCGAGGATGGCCCGCAGCCGGGCCTCGACCTGCGGCCTGATCATGTCGGGATGGGTGAGGACGTAGAACCGGTCGCGGCGGATGGCGTCGACGACCATCCCGGCCACCTCGGCGGGCGGCATGCCCGTCTCGAGGAACCGCTCCTGCATCACCTTGCGCCGCTCGACCATCTCGGGCGGGACCTCGACACCCGGGTTGCGCAGGTGGGCGGGGCGGTTGCGGTCGGCGGTGACGATGCGGGTGGCGATCATGCCCGGGCACAACACCGACACCCCGACCGGCGCCTCGGCGGCCCGCAGGTCGTGGTAGAGGCCCTCGCTCAATCGGGTGACGGCGTGCTTGCTGACCGAGTAGATCGACCCGCCGCCGCTGGAGAGGCCAAGCACCGACGAGGTGTTGACCACGTGGCCCGGCTCGCCGTGGGCGACCATGCCGGGCACGAACGCCTGGATGCCGTGCACGACGCCCATGAGGTTGACGCCCAGCACCCACTGCCAGTCGGCGTCGGTGGTCTGCCAGATCGGTCCCATGCCGCCGGACACGCCGGCGTTGTTGCACAGCACGTGGACGCCGCCGAACCGCTCGGCGGTCGCGGCGGCGAGGGCGTCGACCGCGGCGCGGGACGACACGTCGGTGACGACCGCCAGCACCTCGGCGCCGGTGGCGGACAGCTGGGCCTCGGCGGTGGACAGGGCCTGCTCCTCGATGTCGGCCAGCACCACCTTCATTCCCTCGGCGGCGAAGCGCTCGGCCAAGCCGCGACCGATGCCGCTCGCGGCGCCGGTCACCACCGCGACCCTTCCGGTCAGCTCCTGCATCGTTCCCCCACTCCGAAGATACCTGCACACCCTACGCAAAATCTTGCGCGTGCGGCACCGGTCCGGGGGGCGAAGGTCAACGCGCGGGTGCCGGACGGCCCGTTCCGGACAGGCGAGGATGGCGGGATGGCTGGAGCGCTCGACGACATCATCGTGCTGGAGATCGCCAGTTGGGTCGCAGGACCCAGTTGCACGGCCCTGATGGCCGACATGGGGGCCGAGGTGATCAAGGTCGAGCCCCTGACGGGCGACGGCATGCGGGGCAAGCTGCGCCAGCCGTCGACCCCCGAGGGGGTGGCCGTGCACGACGTGCCGTTCCAGCTCGACAATCGGGGGAAGCGGTCCGTCGCCGTCGACCTGACCTCGGAGGCGGGTGCCGCCCTGGTGCGTGAGATGGCGACGGGCGTCGACGTGGTGGTGACCAACCTGCTGCCCGCCCGCCTGGCCCGCTACGGGCTCGCGCCCGACGCACTGTGCGCCGCCAGCCCCCGGCTCGTCTACGCCCTCGTCACGGGCTACGGCAGCGTGGGCCCCGACGCCGACCGCGCGGCGTTCGACCTGACCGCCTTCTTCGGGCGGGCGGGCATCATGAGCCTGGTGGGCGAGCCGGGCGCGCCACCCCCGGCCTTCCGTCCCGGGCAGGGCGACCACACCACCGGCCTCGCCCTCCTGGTGGGCGTGCTCGCTGCGCTACGTCACCGCGACCGGACGGGCGAGGGGCAGGTGGTCGAGACCGCGCTCCTGCAGACCGGGGCGTGGACGATCGGCTGCGACGTGCAGGTGGCGCTGGTCGACCGGGCTCAGCCGACCAAGCGTGCACGCGCCGACTCGTTCAGCCCCCTCAACACCCGCTACCGCTGTGCCGACGATGTGTGGATCAACCTGTCGGCGCACAGCGTGGGCCTGTGGCCGGCATTCTGCGCGGCGGTCGACCGGTCGGACCTGGCCGCCGACGAGCGCTTCGCGACGCCGGCGGGGCGCTACCGCCGCCGCGGCGAGCTGATCGCCCTGCTGGACGCCCTGTTCGCAGCGGCGCCGGTCGACCACTGGGGCCCGCGGCTCGACCGTGCGGGCATCGCGTGGGCGCCGGTGGCGGAATTGCCCGACCTGGTCGACGACCCCCAGGCGCGGGCCATCGGCATGTTCGCCGAGATCGAACACCCCCGGATGGGCACGTTCGAGACGCTGGCGGCGCCGTTCAGCATGAGCCGTTCCGACGTGGCCGTGCGCGGCCCGGCGCCGGCGCTCGGCCAGCACACCCACGAGGTGCTGGGCCGGTTCGGCGTCGACGCCGACCGCGCCGACGCGCTCCGCCGGTCGGGCGTGATCGCCGGCGAGACCTGAGCGGCGCGCCGCGACGCCGGCGCGGCGGCGATCTGCGCATCGGAGGCGGTGCTCGGGTGCCCGGCCCGCAGTGAGCGCAGCGTTCCCCGGTGACGACGAGCGGTACGGTTGCCGGCCATGGCCGTGCGCCTCGTGGTCAACGGCGTCCTCCATCTGACGGACACCGACCCCGAGACACCGCTGCTGTGGGTGCTGCGGGGCGAGGTCGGCGACAGGAGCGTGAAGTACGGCTGCGGCGCCGAGCAGTGCGGGGCGTGCCGCGTGCTGGTCGAGGGTCGGCCCGCGTGGTCGTGCGCGCTACCCCTGGGCGAGGTGGCCAACCGCGGGATCACCACGCCGGCCGGGCTGGCGGGCGACCGCGCCGGTGCGGCGGTGCAGCAGGCGCTCCTGTCCCACAACGCCGGGCAGTGCGGCTACTGCCTGCCCGGCATCGCCGTCACGCTCACCGACCTGGTGCGGCGGGGCGGGGACCACGACGCCGCGGGCGTGCGGGCCGCGCTCGACCACCACCTGTGCCGGTGCGGTGCCCATCCCCGCATCGTGCGGGCTGCGCTCGACGCCCTGGCGTCCTCCGGTGAGGCGGCCGACGCGGGCACGCAGACCGGGGCCGGACGCGGGCCGTCCGCCGTCCGGCCGGCGGCACCGGCGCAGGACGTGGCGGAGCTGGAGGTCCGGCCGCCCAGCCGGGCCAGCCGACTGGGGTCGCTGGCCCAGGTGCCCGAGCTCGACCGCTGGGTGCGCTTCACCGCCCGCGACCGGGTGGAGGTGCGCATCGGCAAGGTCGAGCTGGGCCAGGGCATCCTGACCGCGGTGGCCGCCGTGGCCGCCGACGAGCTGGGCGTCGACCCCGACCGCATCGACGTGCTCAGCGGCATCACCGGCACGACCCCCAACGAATGGGTGACCGCGGGCAGCGGCTCGGTCGAGCAGAGCGTCACCGCCGTCCGCCAGGCGTGCGCCCACGCCCGGCGGGCGCTGGTCGAGCGCGCCGCGGCCCGCCTGGCCGTGCCCGCCGGCGACCTGGTGGTCGACGACGGGCGGGTCGTGACCCGGGAGGGGCGCGGGGTGTCGTACTGGGAGCTGGGCTCGGGTCGCCCGTTCGGCATCGCCGTCGATGCGCCGGTCGAGGGCGTGCCTGCGGCCGAGCGCCGCTGGACCGGCCGCGGCCTGCCTCGGGTCGACCTGGCGGCGAAGGTGCGCGGCGAGCCGGTGTTCCTGCACGACCTGGTGCTGCCGGGCATGCGTCACGCCCGGGTCGTGCGACCGCCCCGTCCCGGCGCCCGGTTGGCGGGGCCGCTGCCCGCCACGGTCGCCGGGGCTGACGTGGTCCGCAACGGCTGCTTCCTGGCGGTGGTGGCCGACCGCGAGGCCGACGCGGTGCGAGCCGCCGAGGCGCTGGCGGCCGAAGCCCGCTGGGACGGCGGCGACGACTTGCTTCCCGGCACCACGGGCA
>DASSCS010000039.1:0-49168 GCA_035697515.1 Acidimicrobiales bacterium | reverse complement strand
GGTAGTCATAATCCGACGGCCGAAGGAAGGACCATGGAGCCACTCGGTGGCCGCGTCGAACTCGCTCTCCCGCCGGACAGCCGGTACATGCGTCTGGCGCGCCTGATGGCCAGCGGCGTGGCGACCACCTCCGGCCTGCCGCTCGAGGAGGTCGAGGACTTCCGCATCGCGGTCGACGAGCTGTGCGCCACCCTCATCGAGATGGGTGACGGCCAGCCGGTGATCCTCCAGTTCGACGTGGCATCCGACACGCTGGTCGTCAGCGCCCGCACGGCGGTCTCCGATCCGGCCGACGTCGACGCCGACCGCCTGTCGCTCAGCCGCCAGATCCTCGACGTGGTCACCGACGGCCACGGCATCAACGAGCTCGACGGTCACGTCGAGCTCACCGCACGCAAGCTCGTGCGGAGCGGCGGGGTCGGCTGACCCGCCGGGGCGGGGCGCACGTCTCGCTCACGCCTCGTCGACCGACTCGACGTCGGGCGACTCGGCGATGTGGGCGATCCAGCGGTGGAGTGACGACGGGGAACCGCTGACCTCGGTCGACAGGATCAGCTGCCCGTCCTCGCTCTGCACGCCGAACTTGTCGGTCTCGACGCCCCAGGGCTCGTCGAGCGCGCCGATCGTGGCCGCCGGGTCGGCCTGCGGCGACAACCGCACCCGCACCGTCGTCGACCGGGTGGCCCAGTGCCGCCGCACGAACGTGCGCACCGGGCGCAGCAGCACGAGGCTGCCGAGCAGCACCGCCGTCGCGAGCGCGGCGCTGGTGACGTCGCCGACGCCGCAGGCCAGGCCGATGGCCGCCACCGTCCACAGGCTGGCGGCGGTGGTGAGGTTCCTGATGGTGTTGCCCTGGCGGAAGATGACGCCGGCCCCGAGGAAGCCGATGCCGACCACGACGTTCGACGCCACCCGGGTGACGTCGGCCTGGATGGTCGATTCGGCCCGCGGCTGGTCGAACTCGAGGAAGCCCAGCGTCGAGATCACGCCGAACAGCGAGGCGCCGAGGGCGACTGCGATGTGCGTACGCAGCCCGGCCGGTTGGTCGCTCGCCTCGCGCTCCATGCCCACGAGCCCGCCGAGCAGCGTCGCTCCCAGCAGCCTGACCGCCACGTCGAAGTCGAGCGACAGCGTCGTGTCGCCGGCGGCGGCGATGATGCTGTGCGTCAACGCCGGCTCACGTCACAGGGCACACGACCCGGCGGGGTCGTTCAAGGAGTCGCGCATCCGGGCGAGGCTGGACCGCAGCAGGCGCGAGACCTGCACCTGGCTGACCCCGACCAGCTCCGCGATGCGTGACTGGGTGAGGCCGCGCAGGTAGCGCAGCTCGACGATCCGCCGCTCGCGCGGCGGCAGGCAGGTCAGCAGGCGCTCGATGGTCTCGCTGGCGTCGACCGCGTCGAGACCGGCGTCGTCGGTGCCCAGGATCGCGAGGTCGTCGAGGTCGTCGCCGCCGTCGTCGCTGCGACCCGCCGTGAGCGGCGTCTTGCGGTAGCAGCGGGCGGCCTCGACCGCGGCGAGCACGTCCTCGACGGGCACGCCCGCGTGGGCGGCGATCTCGGGGATCGAGGGTGACCGCCCGAGCGCCTGGCCCAGCTGGTCGGTCGCGACCTTGACCGTGTGCTGCAGGTCCTTGGCCCGGCGAGGTACGTGCACCGCCCAGGTGGTGTCCCGGAAGTGGCGGCGCAGCTCACCCGTCATCGTCGGCATCGCGAAGGTGGCGAACGTGGCGCCGTGCTCGGGGTCGTAACGCTCGACCGCCTTCAGCAGGCCCAGCATGGCGACCTGCACGAGGTCGTCGAACGGCTCGCCTTTGTTGGCGAAGCGCCGGGCGCAATGCAGGGCGAGCCAGCGGTTGTTGTCGATGATCTCGTTCCGGAGCGTGCGATCTCCGGTGGCTCGGTAGCGCCGGAAGCGTTCGAGATCGGCGTCCGGGCCGTCGTCGGCGTCGCTGGCCGGCCTCGCGCGCCGTGGCCGATCTCCCATGCGATCGGTGTGGCGCGTATCGATGGTCTTCAGCTCCACGGGGTGCCTCCGCGTCGTCAACCGGTGAGCGTGCGGCGGATCACTACCCCCCGCCGACCCCTCTACACCGGAAGTTGTGGCACCGGTACCGCTGAGTGCGCGGCACGTGATCAGTCGATGCGCAGCTGGCTGGTCAGCTCCTCGCGCCGGGCCTCGAACGCGTCGAAGTCGATCTTGCCGTCGTCGAAGGCCGCGTGCAGGTCGGCGAGCTGGGCGAGGACCGTGGCCTGGTCGACCTGCGGGGCCGCCGCGGCGGCTTCGTCGGGCTCGTCGGGCTGCTCGGCCCGCTCAGCCCGCCGCTCCTGCTTGGCCCGTTGCTTGGCCTGCTTGTCGCGGTCTCGCTGCAGCTTCCCGAAGGTGGTGCGCCGGCGTGACACGCCTGCTCAGACCACCCTGACGTTCTGCGCTTCGTCGCCCTTGCGACCGGGCCCGACCTCGAACTCGACCTGCTGGCCCGCCTCGAGGGACCGGTAACCGGAGCCCTGGATGTTGGAGTAGTGCACGAAGACATCGTCCTCGCCGTCACGGGAGATGAACCCGTAACCCTTCTCCGCATTGAAGAACTTGACCGTACCGACTGCCATGGTGGTGCTGCCTATCTGTTCTGTTCCAGCCGACCGTGCGAACTTCGAGCAGCGGTCGTGCACGACGAGGCTACGCCCTCGGGCCGCGAAGTGCGCGTTTTGTCGATCCGCGTCGCCGTTGCCACGATGAGTTCGGCGCATTCGCGCGGTCGGAGTGGGCGAGCCCACCGCCGGAGGACAGTGTGGACGATCACCCCGACAGGACCGTCGTGTTCGTCGTCGACGGCCCCCTCGCGCCCGCCGACGTGCCCGGCCTGTGCCGCCGGGTGCGCGTCCTGCTGGACCGGCCGGGGGTGGCGCGGGTCGTGTGCGACGTGGGTGCGCTGGTGGTGCCTGACGGGGTGGCGGTCGACGCGCTGGCGCGGTTGCAGCTCGCGGCACGCCGCCGGGGGTGCCGGGTCGCGTTGCGCCATGCTCCGACCGAGCTACTCGACCTGCTCGAGCTGGCCGGCCTGACCGAGATCGTGCCGCTGGAGAGCTGGGACGACGACACCGGCGGGTGGCGCTGCGAGGCCTGATGAGGCCCGGTCGCCCCGTCGCCCGCGTGCCCGGTCGCGCAGCCCGTTGCCCGTTCGCCCGCTCGCGCAGCCCGTTCGCTCAGCCCGCCTCGGCCGGCTGGTCGGCGTCGTCGCCGATGGCCAGCTCGACCAGCGGCAGCACCCGGTGGTGCAGCTGCTCGGTGAGGGCGATCTGGGTGGTGGTGCGGCTGATGCCGGCCACCTCGAGGACACGGCCGATGACGTGCTGGAGGTGGTCGTTGGTGTGGGCCACGACCCGGCAGAGCAGGTCGCCGGGACCCGTGACCGAGTGGATCTCGAGCACTTCGGGGATCTCCCGCAGGTGGCGGCACACATCGTCCAGGCGCCCCTGGGCGATCTCTAGGCTCACGAAGGCGAGCACCTCGTAGCCCATGGCCCGCAGGTCGAGGTCGGGGTCGAAGCCGCAGATGACCCCGCGTTGTTGAAGCTTGTCGAGGCGCGCCTGTACGGTCCCTCGGGCCACACCGAGCTGTCGGGCAAGCTCCATCACCCCCGCGCGAGGTGTGTCGCACATCGCCCTGATGAGCCGGGCGTCGAGCGCGTCGATTCCGGTGGGCAACATGAGCAATGTGTCTACCACATCCGCCTCGCCGCTGACCAAAGTGATCAATAGCTTGCGCGAGTGTTGACGGGGTTCACCGCCGTGCCTTTCCTGGTGCGTGCACTTCGATCGCTTCCACCACGACCGACAGGGGGACCGATGGGTGACACGTTGACCGCTCGGCCCGACCCGGCTTCCGACCGCGAGCCGCCGATGCTCGGCGGCATCGACCACGTCGAATGGTGGGTCGGCAATGCCCGCGCCTTCAGCGGGTTCCTTGCCTCGGCGTTCGGCTTCGACATCGTGGCCTACGCCGGCCCCGAGACGGGCCGTCGCGACCGGGTGTCGCACGTGCTCCAGCAGGGCCGCATCCGCTTCATGGTCACCGGCTCGCTCACGCCCGACGGTCCCATCGCCGACCACGTGCGGGCCCACGGCGACGGGGTCCGCGACATCTGCTTCCTCGTCGACGACGCCGAGGCCGCCTACGACGCCGCTCTGGCGAGGGGTGCGCTGCCCGAGCGCCCGCCCCGCGTCGACACCGACGAGCTGGGCGCCATCCACCACTCGGCCATCCGCACCTACGGCGAGACCGTCCACACCTTCCTCGACCGCTCGGCCTACACGGGCGAGTTCGCCCCCGGGTTCACCGCGCCGACGCTGCCCCGGCCCGGGGGGCCGCCTGTGGGCCTCGCCCGCTTCGATCACATCGTCGCCAATGTCGAGAAGGGCCACCTCGAGGAGTGGGTCGACTACTACGAGCACGTGCTCGGCTTCGATCCGCTGGTCCACTTCGGCGACGACCAGATCTCGACCGAGTACTCCGCGCTGATGTCGACCGTGGTGTGGAACCACGACAAGGTGGTGCTGCCCATCAACGAGCCGGCCGACGGTCGCCGCAAGAGCCAGATCGAGGAGTACCTCGACTACTACCACTCGCCCGGTGTGCAGCATCTGGCGCTGCACACGCCGGACATCGTCACCGCGGTGCGGGCCATGCGTGAGCGGGGCGTGCGCTTCCTGACCGTGCCGCCCGAGTACTACGACGAAGCCCGCGAGCGGATGGCCGGCGTCGACCTGCCCTGGGAGGACCTGGCCGAGCTGGGTGTGATGGTCGACCGCGACCAGGACGGCCACCTGCTGCAGATCTTCACCGAGACGCTGTGCGACCGGCCCACGGTGTTCTTCGAGATCATCCAGCGGGCGGGCGCCACCGGGTTCGGCGCCGGCAACTTCAAGGCGCTGTTCGAGGCGATCGAGCGCGCCCAGGCCGCCCGCGGGAACCTGTAGCCGAGACTCGGCGGTCGGCCGCGCTGGCCCGGCGCGCCTCGGCGCGGCTCGGTGCCGCCGGTCAGTGGTCGGAGGGGTCGGGGTCGCCCACCCTCTGCACCAGGACGACCGAACCGTCGCCCAGGGCCAGTGCGTCGGTCACCGGCTCGGGCACGGGGAAGCTGAAGCCGAGGCGGGAGGCCTGGACCTCGGCCCTGGCCACGGCCGCCTCGAGGTGCTGGACGGTGGCCTCGTGGTCGAGCCCGTCGGTGGCCTGCTCGAGGTGGGCCCGTGCCTGCACCACGAAGGGTGCGAGCTCGGGCGTGAGCGGTTCGGGGGCGGTCTCAGGCAGGTGAGTACCTCCGTCGTGAGCCATCCGGGACAGGCTACCGGTCGGTAGAGTGCCGTCCCCACTCGATGTCCGGGGCGGCGGGGCTCTGTGGTAGCTTGCCCTCTCCACCGGGCCGTTAGCTCAGTTGGCTAGAGCACCTGCATGACGCGCAGGGGGTCAGGGGTTCGAGTCCCTTACGGCCCACCCACCTGACCAGGGCACCAGCCCTGGTCGGTGTCGTTTCCGGGGCGGCATCGAGGTCGACGTCACGCCACGACAGCCCGGTCAGCCCGCCGGGGCGCAGACCCATCGTCACAGCCACGATCACGAGCCCTTCGAGATGATCACCGGCCGCGGCCGCCAACAGCGCCCGCGCCTGGGGTCGGGATCGTGCCGGTTGTCTCGGTCATCGTTGGTTTCCGGCGTGCTTGGTGCCGCTGAGGATGTCCAGGCGGCGGCGGTACTCGTCCTCGTCGATCTCGCCCCGGGCGTACCGCTGGGCCAGGATCTCCTCGGGTCGCTCGGGGCGGTCGCGCTCACCTGAAGGACGACCGGCGAGCCCCCGGGTGAAGCTCACGGCGAGCCAGATGACGGCAACCCAGAACACGACCATCAGCAACGGCATGACGACCCACCATCCCGAACTGTCGTTCCACCACATCACGGCTCTGTCCTCCCGTGTCGACGCGCTGATTGTCGGCGCGCCGCCGCCCGGCTCGTAAGGCCGTAGGTCCCGTCGCGGAGTGCGACGTGGCGGTCCTCGCCGGCGGTTGGCGGGCGCCGGTCACGTGCTGGGGTCGGCTCACCGCTCAGCAGGCGCAGGGGCAGTCGGTCGTCGGTGGGCACGTCGGCCCGCACGCGCACGTGTCGGGACAGGGACAGTCAGACGTCATGGTGTCTCGCCTCCTTCCACTGGTCGGGCAACGTCGTCGTGGTCGTCGTCGCCTCGGATGGCCTCGAGCCCCTCGTGAGCCGCGAGGCCGGCGATGACCAACGCGGCCGCGGGATCGGCCCACCACCAGTTCACGGTGGCGTTCAGCGCCAGGCCCAGGAGCAGGACGACCGAGAGCCAGGTGCACAACAACGTCTCGGTGGCGTCAGCCCGCAGGGTCGGCGAACCGAGCTGATCGGCGGTGCGCTTCTTCGCCCACGCAAGCACGGGCATCACCAGAAGCGACAGCGCCGCCAACGCGATCCCGACGGCGGACTCGTCGGCTTCTGCGTCGACGAAGAACAGATCCCGGACGGCCTCAGAGCTCACGTACGCGGCCAGCACGAAGAACGTCACACCGATCAGCCGCAAGGCTCGGCGCTCGCGCTGTTCGTCATGGCCGCCGCGCAGCTCGGCTCGGAAATGCCACACGACGACGCACGCGGACAGCACTTCAACGGTCGAGTCGAACCCGAACCCGACCAGGGCAATCGACCCCGCGGCCACACCGGCGGCGACAGCGACGATTGCCTCCACGACGTTCCAGGCGATGGTCAGGCCGGCCAGCGCGAGCGCCCGACGCCGGAGCTGCTCCACCGACTGCGGGGCCGGAGCGAGCACACTCACGACGTGCCCCGGGCCGGATCCGCCGCCCCGGGGCCATAGACAGGACACAGCGCTACCGCTTCGCCCGTCGCAGCCAGCAGCGCATCGGCCGAGCGGAGCAAGTCGAGCAGCTCCGGGCGTGCCACGAAGTAGTACGACTGGCGACCCTCCGGCCGATAGTCGATCAACCGGCAGTCCCGCAGGCAGGCCAGATGCTTCGACACGGTCGACTGTGCCAGCCCCAGTTCCCGGGTCAGGTCGACCACCCGGGCCTCCCCGAGCGACAGCCGCTGCACGATCGCCAGCCGCACCGGGTCAGCCAATGAGTGGAACAGCACCGCCCCAGGCGCCAACTGCGCCCGGTCCGCCACCTCGGCCGAATTCATCGCCATATTGCGATGATATCTCCCAGATGGAGTGCCAGTTAGAGCGATGGCCGCGCCGAGCCGCAGCTCGGCATGGGGTCGGAGCTCCTCCGACGCCGTCAGCTCAGGACCTTGGCCTTCTGCTGTTCGAACTCGGCGTCGTTGATGACACCCCGGTCCCTGAGGTCTGCGAGTTTGGCCAGCTGGTCGACCGACCCGCCGGTGCCAGCGGTTTCCCGGACGTAGGACTGGAACGCCTGGTCCCGCGCCTGAGCCTGGGCGACATCGCGCCGGCCCATTTCGTCACCGCGCGCGATCACGTACACGAACACGCCGAGGAACGGGACAAGGAGCACGAAGATGAGCCATGCCGCCTTCGCCCATCCGCCGAGGTCGTCGCTGCGGAAGACGTCGGCGATGACCCGGAAGAGCAGGAAGAACCACATGATCCACAAGAAGAACACCAACATGGACCAGAACACGCCCAACACGGGATAGTCGTAAGCCAGCACCTTGTCGCCTCCGATCGATCAGGCCGCGGCTGTCTCCACGGCCTGACGCTCAGGGAACCAGCCGGCGGCTGACCGCGCCTCACCCATGTTGGGTGAGCCGACCGCTCCCCTCCCGCCGGCCGCCGAAGCGAGTGACCAGCAGACCGTCGCGCGGGAGAGGGCTCGGCCATGACCGCAGACCCGCCACGCGTCGACAGCGCCGCTCGGCAAGCTGGGACATGGCCCGGCTCAAGCAGATCGTCGTCGACAGCCGCCACCCGCCTGAGCTGGCGCGCTTCTGGGCCGCAGTCCTCGACGACTTCGAACCTCGGCGTGACCGGCGATCGTGGGGCGGAGGTCCGGCGGCTCGTGGGCCTGGGTGCCTCGATCAGGCAGCAGTTCGAGATGCACACCTGGATGCGAGATCCCGAGGGCAACGACTTCTGCGTCGTGGACGTGTAGCCCGGAGCGTGGAGCGGCGTCTGCCACCGTTCGAGACGAAGTCGACCTACGGTTGGTAGGGCATGGCCTCACCCCAGCCCCAACGTGGCACGGGGGCGTGCTCGACGACCGCCGCGCCAGGTCGCGAGTTTGCCAGAGCCAGCCGCGTACCCCACTCCAGGTAGGCGAGGAGGGCGGAGCGGAACTCGGGATCGGCCGGCAGACCGGCGTCGTCGGCGGCGAGGCTCATCAACGACACGAACCGGAAGCGCTGATCAGCCGTGATGCCCAGGTCGCGATGCTTGCCGAGCATCCGCTCGTAACCACCGAGCTCGTCGGTGTAGCGGGACGGTCCGCCGAAGACTTCGCACCACCAGCTCGTCACATGGTCCCGGTGCTCGGCACGCACACCGCCCGGGAACAGCGACGCCAGCAGATCGTCGCTCTCGACCCGATCGTAGAAGGCGTTGACCAGACCTTCGATCGCCTGCCGGCCGCCGGCCCACTCGTAGAGCGTCGGTACCGCGGTCGACTCGTCCTCAGCCACCCCATCACGCTACCCACGCACCGAGCAGCGCGGCCGCTGGCCCATTAAAGTCGCATCGTCGGGTGGGCTTGATCAGCAACCCTGATCAGCGTCGGTCTTCAGCGCGACCTTTCAGAGCGCTGGGCAGCCCCGGCTGGCCGCCCGCCGCTTGCAGCTTGCGCCACGCCATGCCGGCCAACGCCTCGAGCACCACCCGGTGGGCGTTGTTGACGGTGTTGTCCGATACGTCGTACGGCGGCGAGACCTCGACCACGTCGAGCGCCACGAGGTTCGCCTCCATCGCCAAGCGGCGCACAGTCCGCAACAGGTCGACGGGTGACATGCCCCCCGGCTCGGGCGTGCCGGTGCCCGGCGCGAAGGCAGGATCGAGGACATCGATGTCAACGGAGACGTACAGGTACTCGGCGCCGTCGAGTGCCTCGGCAACCGCGTCCTCGATGACGGACTGCATGCCGCGCTCCCAGATCTCCTGCATGAGGTGCCAACGCATGCCCTGGGACTGCATCCACTCGAAGACATCCTCCGGCGGCCAGTAGCCCCGCAGACCGACCTGCACGAAGTTGCGGCCGAGCACGGCGCCGGACTCGATCAGACGGCGCATCGGGGTGCCGTGGCTGGCCAGGTTCCCGTCGATGACGTCCGCGGTGTCGGCATGAGCGTCGAAGTGGACGATGCCGACGTTGCCCCACCCCCGCGCCTCGGCCACCGCGGTCGCCGCCGGCCAGGTGATCGAGTGGTCGCCGCCCACGATGACCGGGACGATGCCGCGACTGGCCACCTCGCCGACGCGGGCCTTGATGTTGGCGTGTCCGACCTCGGTCTGCCCGTGTGGGCAGTGGGCGTCGCCGAAGTCGACGACCTCGAGCCAGTCGAATATCTCGATGCCGAGGTCGAGGTGGTACGTGCCCGGCATGTACGCGCTGGCCCGAATGGCCCGTGGGCCAAAGCGCGCCCCGGGCCGGTTCGTGGTAGAGATGTCGAACGGCGCACCGACGATGGCCACGTCCGGCCGCCACGAGTCGAGCTGCTCAGGCTCGGTGAGCCACGGCCGGAAACCGAATGTGGCAAGGCCGGCATGCACGAAACCGAGCTGTTCCTGCAACCCGGGCGGCAGATCTCGCTCCGGCGTCGGCCACGGTTCACTCATGATTCCTCCTCGTCCTCGGTACCGGGGAAGATCCGGCCGCGGTCATCGGGTTCGCCCAGCCGCTCCAGGTGCGATCAGAAACAGGAGCCAGAAAACCACTACCGGCAGAACGATGTACAACCAGATGTCGATGGGGTTTTCGTGACACGAGGATGAACGCTCAGGATGGGGGTCCCTCACGTTGATGTTGGCCAGCGCGCGGCACGCCGAGCAATGTGTCGACGACCAACGCGATCGTGCTCCCTAGTGGCAGCGGATGCCCCGTGGTGGCCAGCACGCTGAGTGGTCGGATGGCGGTTCCTGGGTAAACCGACCACCGGGTCTGTACGGCGCGGGTCGGCGGCGGATGGCGGGCGCGAAGGGAACGACCTTGGGGTTGATCGTGGGCTGGAGCACTCTGTCCAGCAGCGAGATCCGTACGGCCGGCCAAGTCGGCTCGGCGGTTGGAGAACCCCCGGCCGAGGAGGCGGTGGGAACGACCGGGATCAGTTGGTGCGAGCGTCGAGGGTCGCCAGGCCCGACTCGCGCACCTGGCCGGGCAGCTCGTCGAGTTGGCGCGGATCGTCCTTGAGATACAGGTCGAAGAAGGCGATTACGGCCTCGTCCACGAGGACGCCCTCAGGCGCGGACAGGATGCTGATGTGGTCGCCTCGCGGGAAGCGTACGTAGTAGGTGGGTGGTTCTGCCTTGGCGATCAGCTGGTCGCTGCCCGTCACCGTGATGGTCGTGTCCTGTGCGCCGTGGATCGCCAGCAGTGGGGTGTCGGGCCGATCGCTGTAGTCGCCGCCCGGGAACGCGACCTCGACGCCCGAGATCTCGACAGCCGCGTCTATCCGTGTGTCGCGGCAGCACGAGTTGAAGGTCACGCCGATGGTCGTGAACGCGCCGAGCGAGTGCCCCGAGACGCCGATGTGCTCGGGGTCGAGATGCTGGTGGAGCGGATCGTCAGGCCGGCCAGCGCGTGCCAACAGCTCGTCGATGACGAAGCTCACGTCGTCGGGCTGGTTGACGAAGTCGCCGGCCGCGCCGCCAGGCCCGCTGGACAACGGGAACGTGGGCGCCCCCACTACGTATCCGGCGCCCGCCCAGAACTTGAGTCGCGAGAGGTACGCAATCGAGTCGCCGCTCATCGTCCAGCCGTGGGAGAACACCACCAGCGGGAATCTTCCTTCGGCGATCGGGGCGTTCGCGACGGGTGTCGGGTTGTTATCGGGTGCGCCCTCGGCCGGGTACAGGAGCGTCACCGGGATCGTGCGGTTCGGTCGTTCCGGCAAGTTGCGCGTGGGGTCGGCGGCCGTCGGGCGGGAGTGATCGACCAGCTCGATGCTGCGCTGACCGACGGCGTAGTCGAGGGTCGTCGATGTCGTCGGCGAGTCATCGGGCCCCGTTGCCGCGCCGCCCGTGCCCGCATCGGACGAACAGGCCGCCCCCGCGAGCGCCAGCGTCGCGGCAACTCTGAGAACCCGCAGACGCGACATCACTCGGCTCCCGCGTGCGCGCCCGGACCGGGCGACGAGTCCGACCGGTTCCGAGAGTCAGCCGAGTCCTCGACCGAACCCTCGATCGCCCGGATGCTGCCGTGCTCGGCGAGTCCCCGGTGCGCAGCAGCGACCGGCGAGCCCGGCGAGCGAACGGAATCCTCGACCGAACCCTCGATCGCCCGGATGCTGCCGTGCTCGGCGAGACCCGGGTGACCGATCGGCTTGTTGTCGCTGTCCGCAGTCAGGGTGACGACGGCGAGCACCGCCGCCGCCACGACCGCCACCACTACGCCGGCCCATCCGAGGACCGCGGTGGGTGAGGTGGAAGGGGTTGCGGGAGGCTCCCGGGTGGTCGCCTCGGGGGGCCTGATGTCTTCTGCTGTACGTGCCATGACGATGACTCCTCGGTGTCGGCTGCTTTTGGCAGCGGTGGATGACACGAGGAGCGTCGGACGGAGCGGTGGCGCGGCGGTACTGGCGGTGTGGCAGTCGTGTGGCAAGTGCAAGTCGGCGTGGCTGCGAGCGATGACGGACTCTCGAAACGCTCACGGGACAGCCGCCGGGTGCATGTCGCTCCGGTCAGCCGGAGAAGGGTTCGGGCGCCCGGTCGACCGATGACGCGACGTCGGGCCGGGACTGGCTGAAGTCGCGGTCAATGCCTCGATGAGGCAGGTGCCGTCAACACGTGGGTGGATTTCCTGTCGATCAGCCCTGCGGGCAGCGGTCCACGTGCAGGTACTGCTGACACTCATCGTCGGTGAGGGTCCGCGTGACCTGGCCCTTCGCGACCTCGATGAGGTCGTCGAGGTCGAGCGCCCAGACGCGCACGGTTCCATCGGCGCCCACCGAGGCAAGCTTGGAGCCGTCCGGGCTGAACGTCACCGTGGTGACGATGCCCCTATGCCCGCGCAGCACGTGGACCTGCGCACCCGACTCGGGGTCCCAGAGCCGCACCGTCCTGTCTGCGCCGGCGGTCGCGACCGAGGAGCCGTCGGGGCTGAAGGCGACGTCGCCGACGCCTCCCGTGTGGCCCTCGAGGCTCGTCAATTCTTGCCCGGTGGTCGAGTCCCAGATCTGGACGATGCCAGCGTCGCCGGCCGGAAGCCTGGTGGTGGTCGCGATCCGGGTGCCGGTGGGATCGAACACCGCCCGCCCGGCGGGAGCCTCGATCGTTCTCACGACCTTGCCCTGTGCCCAGTCCCAGAGCCTGACCTCGGGGATCGTCGGATCGGCTCGTCCCATCTCGACGCGTGATGTCAGGAGTAGGCGGCCGTTCGGGCTGAACTGGACTGAGCCGAACCCGACGCCGGATTCCTCCCTCAGAACGGTGACTTCCGCGCCGGAGGGGTCGACGATCCTCACCAGACCGGCACCGCGATCGCTGCCCGCGGTGGCCAGTAGGTCGCCGTTCGGGCTCCACGCCACGTCGGTGATCCCTGCCTCGGGGCCGATCGTGAACCTGCGCTCGCTCGATGCTGCGTTCCACACCGAGGCCGAGCCGTCGGCGCTAGCCGTGGCGATCGACTGGCCGTCCTTGCTTACGTCGATGGCGAGGATGTCGATGCCTGGGGGGGCGTCGGTCGGGTCGGGCGCGACGACGTTCCCGCCGGAAGGCTCGACCGACGGGTCGTTCGGGCGGAACGTCTGAAGCTCCATGCCCGTCTCGGGAGCCCAAGCCGTCGCCGAGCCGTCCACGCTGCTCGCGATCAGCCTCTGGCCGTCGGGAGCGAACGCTGCGCTGCCGGCGAAGAACGGAATGGCAGGGAGGTTGGCCCACTCCGCCCCTCCAGTGATGCTCACGTCCCAGATCTCTATGGCCGTGATGGCCTCATCTCCAGTCATGACTCGATTCCCGTTGGGTGAGAAGGACACCCCACGGATTCCGCTCCTCGTGTCCTGTGCGGAGAGCGAGAGCAGTTCCCGTGGGCCCCCTTCGGTGATCAGCCAAACCTTGGCGGTTCCGTCGTCGCTGCCGGTGACCAGGCGGGTGGAGTCGGGGCTCCACTCGAGGTCTTGGATCGGGGCGGCGTGGCCGAGGAGCGCGAACCGAGAGGTTCCGGTCCCGGCCTCCCAGAGGCGGGCGCTGGCATCGTTGCTTGACGTGGCGATCCAGCGGCCGTCGGGGCTCCACTCGATATCCTTGAGGGTGAGCTCGTGGCCCTGGAGGGTGAACAGCTCCTCACCAGAGCTGACGTCCACGACGACGGCTGTCAGCCCCTTTTCGCTTGAGATCGCGATCTTCTCGCCGTCTGGGCTGAATGATGTGTGGAGGGGGGAAGGGACGGCGCCGATCTCTCGGATCGTCTTCCGGGTGGCGAGGTCGAAGATCCTCACCCCGTCCGGCCAAGAGGCGGCGAGGAACGATCCGTCGGGGCTGAACTTCGGTCCCCACACGTCGACGTCCGTCGGGACTTGGAAGCTCCCGAGCTCCTCGCCTGTGATGGGGTCCCAGACCCTGGCGGCGCCGTCGTCTCCGGTGGTGGCGAGCATCGAGCCGTCACGACTGAAGGCGATGTCGTTGACATCGATGTCGTGTCCGTGGAACGAAAGGACCGAGTTGCCGGTCTGGGCGTCGCGGATGTCCACCAGTCCGGTTTCCTCCGGTCCTTCGGTCACAAAGATCGTGCCGTCCGGGCTCCAGTCCAGGCTGCCGCCCACGCCGGGCACGTTGAGCACGATCCGCGAAGCGGTCACGGCGTGGTGCAGGGCCTCCTCGGCTTCTGGCAGCGCCGAGCCGTCGTCCGATCGGCTCAGCTCGACGGCTTCTAGGGCCAGAAGGACGCTCCGTTCGGGGTCCACGTTGAGGTTTGCCTCTGCCGCGGCCGCCAGTTCCCTTGCCTCTGCCACGAGGGCCTCCTCGTTGGCCCGCTGACGCTGGTCGACAGCGACGAAGCCCACGACGAGGGCGACGACGAGCGCGACGGCGAGGGCTGCGAGCTGGATTCGGAGCCGGCGGTTGGCGCGGGCCTGGCGCTCGATGCGCTCGGTTTCGCGCCGTTGCTCCCGGTCGCGTTCCTGGCGACTGGCATCCAGGAATTCACGCTCCCGCGACGGCAGGGTGTCCAGGCGGCTTTCGGTGGCCTCGAGTGTGACCTCGAGCCGGGCGCCGCGGTAGAGGGCACCGGGGTCCCGATCGAGCTCGGCCCAGGACTTGGCGGCGTCACGTAGTTGGCCCATGGCCAGGATGGCCTCGCGGTCCTGGTCGATCCAGCCCCGCAGCCGGGGCCACTCACGTAGCAGCGCCTCGTGGGCGACCTCGACGGTCGGCTCGCGGGTCGCGGGATGACGATCGAGCGTGAGCAGCCGGGCCTGCGCCCACGCCTCGACCACGTCGGCCATGGACGGCACAGCGATCAGCGTCGCCAGATCGGAGCGAGGGGCGCGACGCCGGGTCGGCTCCTCTTCGGGGCTGACCACCACGAGCCTCTCGAACACCCGCCGAATCGCGTCGCGTTCGGCGTCGTCGAGCGAGCGGTAGAGCTGTTCGGCCCGCGCTGCGATGGCCGCGTCGACCCCACCGAGCTTCCGGTAGGCGGACAGCGTGAGGTTTCGATCGGGGCTGCGCTCGGCCAGCTCGTAGAGCGTGTACTGCAACGACGGCAGCGCCGCGGGCTCGTCAACGACCGCCGCGACCAGCTCGGCCACCAGCGCAGGCTCCACACGTGTGCCCGCACGCTCGGCCGGGCCTACGACCGCGGCCTCGAGCTCGGCGGCCGACATCGCCGGCACCGTCACGGTCGCGTCCCGAACCAACGGGCCGAAGCGCTGGAAGCCGAGCGGCCGATCGTAGAAATCGGCGCGCAGCGTGGCCACGACCCGCAGCCGGCTGTCCGCCGCCGAGACCGCGTGCGTCAAGCCGTCGAGGAACGCCCGCTGCTCGCCCTCGCTGGCGAGCGTGAACAGCTCCTCGAACTGGTCGATGACCAGCAGCAGCTGCCCGCCGTCAGGAAGGAGCCGTCGCAGCGCGCCGTCGATCCCCGCCTCGTCGCAGGCGAGTTCCTCGACCAGACCATCGGTCTCGACAACCGCGACGCGTCGGAATCCCTCCGCCAGCTCTTTGAACGGCGACGCGCCAGGCAGCATGTCGGTGACGAACCACCGGTCGGACCCCGGGACCTCGCCCCGCCGGACCCGTGGCAAGAGCCCGGCACGAACGACGCTCGACTTGCCGCTGCCCGACCCTCCTACGACCAGGACGAGGCGTCCACGCTGGTCGTCGTGCGCGAGGCAGGCCAGGATCTCGTCCACGAGGCCGTCCCGGCCGAAGAAGTCGCCGGCATCGGACTCCTCGAACGCCCGCAGGCCCTTGTACGGGTTCGGCAGCTCCGCAGGCGACTCGACTGCCTCGCCGGCCAGCGCCACCACCAGCTCGGGTACAAACTCCGCGAGGGGCGGTCGGTTGGCGGGCGCGAGTCCCCGGGCCAAGACATCGGCGACGGCGGTCGGCACGTCGTCGCCCTGCGGGCCTACCGGCGGGTGCCCAGTGAGGGACTCGTACACGAGCCCGGCGTAGCCACGAACGTCGTTGCCCGGCCGACGCGCTGCGTCGGTGCCAAGCGCGAAGTCGGACAGGTAGGCGGCGCCGGCATCGTCGAACAACACGCTCTCGGGGGCCACCCGGCCGTGCACGATCCCCCGCTCGGCCACCGCCATGAGCGCGGAGCCGATCCGAGCCGTCAGCGCCGCCACCTCGGCGCCCGCCAGGGGACCGCGCTCCAGGCGATCGCGCAGCGTCCCGCCCCTCATCCTCCGCATGACCAAGTACGCCGCACCCGGCTCCCGCCAGTAGTCGTGGATCGCGACCACGGCCTCGTGGCGAAGCGACGCCACTCGCTGGGCGCTGGCCTCGAACGACCGCACGAACTCCGGCTGATCGACGATCTCCTGGCGCACGATCCGGATCGCAAAGTCGCGTTCGACCCCCGGTAACCGGGCCGCAAACACGGTCCCCTCGCGCCCCGTGCCGAGACGCTCGCCCAGCCGATAGCCCCGCAATGGGAGACCCGCCGGCTCCGCCAACCGCAGCGTCGTATCGTGCGCCAGAACCCGACGGTCGAGGTCGACAAGCTCCGGTGAGGGGTCGAGTCCCAGCTCCTCGGCCAGCACATCGCGGTACTGCTGAAAGGCGCGCAGGGCATCCACCTGCCGACCCGTGCGGTATAGGGCGAGCATGAGCTGCCCCCGGAACGCCTCCCGCAACGGATGCTCGGAAACGAGCGTCTCGAGCTCGGGGATCATCCCCGCGGCGCGGCCGCACGCCAGCTCGGCGGCGACCAGATCCTCATATGCAACGAGATGCAGCTCCCCCAGCCGCTGCGCCTCCGGCCGCGCCCACTCCTCATCCGCGAACTCCGCGTACGCCTCGCCCCGCCACAGGGCGAGGCCTTCACGCAACGCCGTCGACGCCGCCACCGCGTCGTCGTGCGCCAACCGCGACCGGCCCTCCGCCACCAAACGCTCAAAGCGAGCGACATCGAACGCGTCGTCCGGCACCTCGAACATGTAGCCCGGCGCCCGCGTCACCACCCTCGAGCCCGACCCGTTGCCGTCGACCACCTTGCGCAACCGCGCCACATAGCTGCGCAACGTCGTCTGCGCCCCCGGCGTGGGCTCGCCAGCGAATACGGCCTCACTGAGCCGACCAGAGGACACGACCGAGTTGCGATGAACCAGTAGCATCGCCACCAATCGACGCTGCCTCGGACCACCAACGCCCACGTCCTCGCCATTGTCGGCGACCGTGAGCCCGCCCAACGCGCGGTACTGGAGCATGTCGCGCCCCGCCTCGATCCTGTTTATACGGTCACACCCACCGTGCCGGAAGGCCGTTGCAATCGCGTGGCAAGCCTAGAACTCCTGGTCAGGCCGGCGACAGGCCCTTGCGCGCCGACCACCGGTTCGTTTGCGACCGGATGGGAGTGTCAGTTGAACGGTGGAACTGGGCTGGCCTGGCTGGCTGAGCGGTCTGCTTGGCCTAGGAAGGACAGCCACCGGGACTGACAAGCGATCGACGGCATCGTCGCCCCTGGACCGTTTGAGCTCCCAGCCTCGGCGTCGCCGGGGCGGGAGTTGGCCGACCAGCTCGTAGAGCAAGCTCGAGCCGAGGGCGTCGACCTGTCCTTCCGGGCCACGTCGGTGAGCGGTTCGCCGGCCAGGCGTGTGCGCAGCACCAGATCGAACGCGCCGTCGCGCAGCACCCGTTCGGCTCGCTCCATGGATGCCGCTCGCAAGTGCACCGGTACCACCTACGGGGACACGCTACAAAGCTCTCCACCAGCGCTTTCGCGGTGCCCCCGGTGGTGTCTGGTGCCCCCGGCACGACTCGAGCCTGCGGCCTACCGCTTACATTAAGGCTCACTTCGCCGGACGTGAGAGCGCGCCGCGGCCGGTTCCCTTGGCCGAGGTGGTGTCCCGCGCCCGCGTACGCCCCCGGTGGAGGACCCGTCAGGTACGTTCGATGCCCACGCAGCGGAGGAGGACGGTATGGCCGACCAGCACGTCGACGTGGTGGTGGTGGGGGCAGGGTTCGCGGGGTTGACTGCGGCCAGGATGCTGGCCGAGGCCGGGCGGACGGTGGTCGTGATCGAGGCGCGCGAGCGTGTCGGCGGGCGGACCTGCACCGAGACGCACCACGGCACGTGGATCGACCTGGGCGGCCAGTGGATCGGGCCCGGACAGGACCGGATCGTTGCCCTCGTCGCCGAGCTGGGTTTCGGCACCTACCCGCAACCCGAGCAGGGCGACGACCTGATGCTCCATGACGGCGCCGCTCAACGGGTGCCCAACGTGGCCTCGGCTTTCACCGAGGACGAACTGGTCGCCTACCTGGAGCTGGCGGGCGCCCTGGAGGCCATCGCCGAGCAGGTGCCACTCGACGCGCCCTGGCGCGCCGCAGAGGCGGCGGCATGGGACGCCACGAGCGTGCGCGACTGGGTGCGCGCCCGGCGCGTCCCGCCCCGGGTGGCGGACCTGTTCGAGGTGGGAGTCCAGGCGGTGTTCGCGGCGTCGACCGCCCAGCTCTCGCTGCTGCACGCCGCCCACTACGTGCACTCGGCCGGTGGCTGGTCGAAGCTGACCGACGGCGAGGGTGGCGCCCAGCAGGACCGTATCGAGGGCGGGGTGCAGCCGGTCGCCGAACGTCTGGCCGGCCTGTTGCCCGAGGGTGCGCTGCGGCTGTCGTCACCGGTTGGCCGCATCGCCCAGGACGACCGTGGCGTGGTCGTCGACGCGGGCGGCACACCGGTCGGGGCCGAGCGGGCCGTCGTGGCGCTGCCGCCCACGCTGGCGGGGCGCATCGACTACGAACCGCCGCTGCCGGCGCAGCGCGACCAGCTCGTACAGCACATGCCGCAGGGGTCGGTCATCAAGTTCCACGTCCTCTACGACACACCGTGGTGGAGAGCCGAGGGCCTGTCGGGGACGGTCCTGTGCCCCGGCGAGCCCATCGGGGTCACCTTCGACTGCACCCCGCCCGCCGGCACGCCCGGGCTGATCACCGGCTTCTTCGAGGGACCGGCGGCCGTCGCCGCCGGCCGGCGGACGTCCGCGGAGCGGCGCGACACGGTCGTCGACGTGCTCGCCCGCACTCTGGGCGAGCGCGCCCGCGACGTCGTCGGCTACGTCGACCGGGACTGGTCGGCCGAGCCCTTCACCCGCGGGTGCTACGGCGCCCACCTGCCACCGGGGGCCTGGACCGTCTACGGCCCCGCCCTGCGTGCGCCGGTGGGCCGCATCCACTGGGCCGGCACCGAGACGGCCCAACGCTGGACGGGCTACATCGACGGCGCCATCGACAGCGGGCAGCGGGTGGCCGCCGAGGTGCTCGACGCACTCGGCGACTGACCATGTGCGACACCGTCTGCGTGCGACGGCCGGACGGCATGCTGTTCGCCAAGTCGAGCGACCGGCCCGTCGACGAGGTCCAGGTCCTGCGCTGGCTCGGCCGGCGAGCCCCGAGCGATGAGCCGGTGCGGGCGACGCATGTCGCGGTGCCCGACGCGGGCGCGGCGGCCCTGCTCGGCTCGCAGCCCACGTGGATGTGGGGACTGGAGCACGGCGTCAACGAGCACGGCGTCGCCATCGGCAACGAGAAGGTGTGGACCGTGGACGACCCGCGCGCCGCGCCGCCGGCACTGCTGGGCATGGACCTCGTGCGCCTCGGGCTCGAGCGGGGAAGGACCGCCGAGGGTGCGCTCGACGCCGTGGTGGCGTTGCTCGAGGCCCACGGGCAAGGCGGCTCGGGCGAGGACGGGCACGACGAGCCCTACTGGTCGTCGTTCCTGGTGGTCGATGGACGCGGCGGCTGGGTGCTGGAGACGTCGGGCCGGTCTTGGGTCGCCCAGCCGGTTGGTGACGGGGCTGCGATCTCCAACCGGCTCACCCTGTCGACCGGCTGGGCCCGGTCATCGTCCGACGTGGCGCCCGGCGCCGACTGGGACGAGCGCCGGGCACCCGACGTACCGACGGGCATCGCCGACCACCGCCTGGCCGCCACCCGGGCATGCGTGGCCCGCGGGACCCCATTGACGCCCGCCGAGGCGGTGGCGACGCTGCGCGACCACGGGACCGGACCGTGGGGCGCTCCCGCCGCACCGGCGGAGCCGGCGCCGCCGCCTCCGCCGGGCGACGTGCGGGCCGACTGGTCCGGCGTGACGGTGTGCATGCACGTCCGCGGTTACCAGTGCACCACCGCGTCGATGGTCGCCGACCTCCCCGCGTCCGACGATGCGCCGCCGAGGGTGTGGGCCTCGCTGGGTACGCCGTGCTCCGCCGTGTTCCTGCCGGTCGGGGTGTTCGGCGCTCCCTCATGCGCCGGCGACGCGCGCGCCGACCTGGCCGGTGGCCCACTCGCGGTCGTGCCCGACGTCCTCGGAGACGCCGAGGCGTGGCGGTCGTTCGCCGCCCTCAGCCGCCGGGTCGAGGCACCGGGCGACCAGGGATCGGCCGCACTGGCCACCACGCGCGGCGTGCTCGCCCCGGTCGAGGCCGCCGCCTGGGACGAGGCCGATGCCCTGTGGGCAGCCGGCGCTCCGCCCGGGACGTGGCGGGCGGCTGCACGCGAGTGGGACCGTTCCGTTCGAGCCGCTCTGGCCTCGCTGATGTGACCGCAACGGCCGGGGTGTCACAGGCCCAGCTCACGGGGCGAGCTCGAGGCCATGCTGTCCTGGCGATGAGCACATCGCTGGGCGGTTCGCGCTGACACTCGGCTGCTCTCTGTGCGAACTGCTGCCGTGCGGGCCCGCGCGCTGGAATCTCGACCAGATGGATGCGCGTCCGACAACGGGGGTTGTGAGATGTCGAAGCTCGTGCGATCGGCTGTCGCCCTGCTGGTGGTAGCTGTGCTGGCTCCGCTGCATTCGGGGGTGGCAGAGGCCGGTCCCGCCGCCTGCAGGAGCCGGACGAACAACACGTTCGAGAAGCTGCTCGAGTGCGTGACCCTCGAGGGGGTCCGCGAGCATCAGGCCGCCTTCCAGGCGATCGCTGACGCCAACGGCGGGAACCGGTTCTCGGGACTGCCTGGCCACGACGCCTCGGTCGACTACGTGGTCGAGCGGCTCGAGGCCGCGGGCTACGACCCCGTCGTGCAGCCGTTCGACTACCTGGCGTTCGCCGTGCTCGGGCCGTCGGTGCTCCAGCAGACCGCTCCCGGCAACGTCACGTATGTCGAAGGTGTCGACTTCGGGCCGATCGACCAGACCGACTCGGGCGACGTCACCGCCGCGGTCACCGCCGTCGACCTGCAGCTCGGTCTGGGCAACACGTCGACCAGCGGTTGCGAGGCCGCCGACTTCGCCGGGTTCCCGGCCGGGAACATCGCGCTCGTCCAGCGCGGCACGTGCACCTTCGAGCTGAAGGCCGAGAACACCGCGGCCGCGGGTGCGGTCGGGATGGTCATCTTCAACCAGGGCAACACGGCCGCTCCCGATCGCCAGGGCATCCCTGCGGTCACGCTCACCG
The DNA here is from genome assembly GCA_035697515.1 of Acidimicrobiales bacterium. Lineage (GTDB taxonomy): Bacteria > Actinomycetota > Acidimicrobiia > Acidimicrobiales > VFJN01 > ZC4RG19. The sequence continues at coordinate 27,913 of DASSCS010000039.1, read as the reverse complement.
CGGGCAACACGAGCGGCATCCCGGTGCTCGGTACGACCTACACGCTCGGCGAGACGCTGGCCGGCACACCCGGACTGGTGATGCGGGTCTTCGCGAACACGGTTCGCGAGATCAAGACCACCTTCAACGTCCTGGCGGAGACATCCCACGGTGACGACAGCAACGTCGTGATGGTGGGCGCGCACCTCGACTCGGTGTTCGCCGGCCCGGGGATCAACGACAACGGCTCCGGCAGTGCCGCGATCCTCGAGGTGGCCGAGCAGATGCGCAAGGTCAGGCCCACCAACACCGTGCGCTTCGCGTGGTGGGGGGCCGAGGAGTCGGGGCTCGTCGGCTCGGACTTCTACGTCAACAGCCTGAGCGAGGCGGAGAGGGCGAACATCGCCCTCTACCTCAACTTCGACATGATCGGCTCGCCCAACTACGTGCGGTTCGTCTACGACGGCGACGGCTCGGCCTTCGGGCTCCCCGGGCCCGATGGGTCGGCGGCCATCGAGGCGTTGTTCGAGGGCTTCTACGCCGATCGGGGCCTGGCGTCCGAGCCGACCCAGATCGACTTCCGGTCCGACTACGCCGCCTTCTTCGACAACGACATCCCCTTCGGCGGGTTGTTCACCGGGGCCGAGGGCATCAAGACACCGGCGCAGGTGGCCGTCTACGGGGGCACCGCAGGCGAGCAGTACGACCCGTGCTACACCAGGCCTGCGACACATTCGACAACAACAATGACGACGTGCTCGACCTCAACAGCGACGCGGTCGCGTACGCCACGCTGCAGTACGCGATGACCACCGAGTCGGTCAACGGCGTGCCCGGCAAGGGCAACTTCACGCTGGCGGCCGCCGCCGGCGGAGGCATGGCCGGCCAGCTCGCCGTCGCCTGAACCCGCGGCGCCTGGGCATCGGGCGGCGAGCCGACGGCTCGCCGCCCGATGGCCGCGGGGTGATGGTGATGCGTCTGCGTCAGGCGCCGGTCAAGGCGTGGCGCCCCAGGAACTCGGCCATCGCCTGTGCGACGGGCTGGGGACGCTGGATGTGCAGGAGATGGCCGACCCCGTCGATCGCGCAGTCCTCGACATGGGGGACGGAAGAGCGGAGGAAGGCGGCGACGTCCACCCACAGGGGTTGCGTGTCGGTACCGCGCACGGACAGCACGGGGCACGGGATGCCGGCTGCCTCCTCGGGACCGAACGCCCACTCGGTGAGGGCGGGCAGCTCGACCCCGAAGAAGGTGTCGGCGTCCTTGATGGCCTGCTCCACCGCACCGGGTAGGTGCTCGTCGAGCAGCGCCCGGCAGTCCGACCAGTCGAGGCCGCTCACCGCGCCCATGAAGGTGGCCAGTGCGCCCTCGTGGTCGCCGCGACCGTAGGCCTCGAAGGCGGGTCCCGCCTGCTGGAAGAAGGCGTCGCCGCTGGGCACCGAGAGCAGCGACAGCTCCAGCAGGGTGAGCGTGTGCACGGTCTCGGGGTGGTCGAGCGCGAGCTGCGCGGCGACCGCCGCGCCGCTGGAGTGGCCCGCGATGTGGGCGCGTCGCACGCCCAGATGGTCGAGCAGCGCCGCGGCGTCGGCGGCGTGGTCGGCGATGCTGACCGGAGGCGCGGTGTGGGTGCTGTCGACCCAACCACGCTTGTGGTACCGGATCAGCTGGTAGCGGTCGGCGAGCTCTGGTTCTGTCACGAGCGGCAGGAACCCGTCGGCGAGGACGGGGCTGATGAGCAGCACCGGTTCGCCCGATCCGACCACCTCGTAGTTCAGCTCGATGCCGTTGACCTTTGCGTTCTCCATGGGTCCTCCTCGGACTGTCTCGTTGGCTCGGGGATCACGTGTCCCCGTCCGAGGTGCGTGAGGAGGACTGTTACGGCGGTAACTCTCACGGTTACGTTGGCCGCCGGCCGACCGGGCCCGCGATCGGCCAGGGGGTCGGGAGGCGTGCGATGGACGATGGCGGTGGTCTCGGCATCGTGGAGCGAGCACGTGTCCTGGCGGCCGCGGGTGACTGGCCGAAGGCGTTCGACCTTCTCATGGAGGCGGATGCAGAGGGTGCACTGCCGGACCCGGATCTCCCCGTGCTGGGCGAGGTGGCCTACGCCGCCGGGCATCTCGACGTGACGATCGAGGCCTGGGAGCGCGCACACTCCGCCGCCATCCACCGAGGTGATCAGGTCGCAGCTGCAGCCGCCGCCGTGCGCGTGGCGATGCACCTGCTCTTCGACACCGCCCTCATGGCACCGGTGCGCGGCTGGTTGGCACGAGCGGAGCGGCTGCTCGACGGTCGGGACGAGACGCCGGCCCATGCGTGGTTGGCGGTCGTCCGCGCCTATGAGCGGCTGCTGACAGGCGACACCCCGAGCGCTCGGCGGTGGGCACGGCGTGCTGTCGAGGTGGGCTCGAGGTGGGACCCGTCGGCGTGCGCCATCGGTCGGGTCGCAGAAGCCCGGCTGCTGATCCTGGACGGCGAGGTCCAGCAGGGACTGGCGCTGCTCGACGAGGCAGGAGTCGCGACCGTCTCCGGGGACCTCGATCCGCTCTCGACCGGGGTGGTGTATTGCGAGCTCGTCTGCGCGCTGCAGGGCCTGGCGCAGTACGACCTGGCCGAGGAGTGGACCGAGGCGATGGAGCGGTGGTGCGAGACGAATGCCATCGGGAGCCTCCACGGGCGCTGCCGGGTGCACCGAGCGGAGATCCTCAGGCTCCGCGGTTCGTGCGACGAGGCGGAGAGCCAGGCGCTCGTGGCCTGCGACGAGCTACGCCCCTACCTCCGACGCGAGCTCGGCTGGCCGCTGAACGAGCTCGGCCGCATCCGGCTTCACAAGGGCGACGTCGCGGGCGCGGAGGAAGCGCTCCTGGCGGCCCACCGCGCCGGGTGGGACCCGCAACCTGGTCTTGCGCTCGTGCGTTTGGCCCGAGGAGACGCGGCCACCGCGGCCGCCGCGATCCGAGATGCCCTCGAGCGCCCGCTGCGGGTGCCGTCGAAGGAGCGACCCCCCAACACCGAGCTGCAGCGAGCGCCCCTGCTCGAGGCGCAGGTCGTGATCGAGATCGCGGCCGGCGACATCGGCCGTGCTCGATCGGCCACCGACGAGCTGGAGCAGATAGCCGCCCGGTTCGAGAGCAAAGCGCTGGTCGCCAGCGCCGCCCTCGCCCGAGGCCGAGTGCGCCTCGCCGAGGGAGACGCGACCGAGGCGGAGCAGTCCTGCTCCGAGGCGGTGCGACTCTGGAACGAGGTCGGCGCCCCGTACGAGGCGGCTCTGGCACGTCTGAGCCTCGCCGACGCCCACCGCGCCGCTGGCAGCGAGCACCGGGCCGTGCTCGAGCGCGATGCGGCCCGCACGATCCTCCGGGAGATCGAAGCCGCCCCACCGGAGGTCCCCGCCGCGCCCGCCGAGCACGGAACGGCGGCCGACGGGGCGGCGGCGAGCTCGAACGTCTTCCGTCGCGAAGGCGACTACTGGACGGTGCTCTTCGCCGGGCACACCGTCCGCGTGCGCGACATGAAGGGCATGCGCTACCTGTCTCGGCTCCTCGCCGCTCCCGGCCGGGAGCACCACGTGCTGGACCTCGTCGCCGCCGAGACGGGCCCCGGCCCGCGGGGCGACAGCGACGGACCGGCCAGACCGCCACGCGCGGCACTCGGCGATGCCGGCGAGATGCTCGACGCGCGAGCCAAGGACGCCTACCGCCGGCGCCTCGCCGAGATCGACGACGACATCGAGCAGGCGCGCGCCGTCGGGGACGCCGAGCGGGCGGCGCAGGCCGATGCCGAACGCGACTTCCTCGTCCGGGAGCTCACGCGTGCCTTCGGCCTGGGTGGCCGTGAGCGACGGGCGGCGTCCGCTTCCGAGCGCGCCCGGGCCGCGGTGACCCGCGCGGTGCGCCAGGCGATGGCCCGGATCGCTGAGCACCACCCCGAGCTCGGCGAGCACCTCAGCCGAACCATCCGCACCGGTACGTACTGCGCCTACCTCCCCGACCCGCGCGCCCCCGCCGGATGGGATCTCTGACCCCGCGGGCGGATGGGAGAATCGGCCGGTGCGGAGCCCGCTGTTGATTGCCGTCGCTCAACCGGCGTGTGTCCCCGGTGATGTCGTGGCGAACGTGGCAGCGCACGCAGCGGCAGTCCGCCTCGCCGGAAGTCGCGTGGTGCTGTTCCCGGAGCTCTCGCTGACGGGGTACCGGCTGGGCGCCCCGCCGATCGACCCGGCGAGCGATGAGCTCGCTCGTCTCGTGTCGACCTGCGCGTCGACGGGCTCGGTCGCGTTCGTCGGCGCTCCCGTCGCCAGCGGCGCCGCGCGGTACATCGCGACACTCGCCGTCACGAGCGACGGCGGTTCCGTCGTCTACCGGAAGATGAACCTGGGTGGCGCCGAAGCCAGCACCTTCAGTGCCGGAGCCGAACCCGTCGCGGTGGACGTCGACGGGTGGCGTCTCGGGCTGTCGATCTGCAAGGACACCGGCGTGCCGGAGCACGTCGCGGCCACCGCCGCATTGGGGATCGACGCGTACCTGGCGGGCGTGGTGCACACATCCGACGAGCTTGCGGAGCAGGATCGCCGCGGTGCCACGATCGCGGCTCGGCTGCGCGTTCCCGTGGCGTTCGCGAGCGCCGCCGGTCCGGTGGGAACCGCCTACCCATGCACCGCAGGGCACTCCACCATCTGGGCCGCCGATGCGACGATCCTGGCACGGGGCGATGGCAACCCTGGCGAGGTCGTGGCCACGATCCTGGACTGAGCCCGGCCTCCGCTCGCGTCGCGTGAACGCAACGTCGCCCTGGCGAGCCCGCCTGCTAGCGCGTCCGCTGGTACCGGCAGATCTGTACGCCCGTTCGCGCCGTGGTGGCGGACTCGAGCTCGAACCGGCGTGCCGCGCCGTCGGTCGGGAAGATGGACTTGCCGCCGCCGAGCACGATCGGCTCGATCATGAGGTTCAACTCGTCGACGAGGTCGGCCTCGAGCAATGACCGCACGAGCTGCGAGCTGCCCATGACGTTCACGTCGCGGCCGGGTCGCTCGCGCAGTGCGGTCACGGACCCGGCGAGGTCGTCCCCGCGGATCAGCGAGGTGGGCGCCCAGGTGAGGTCGGCCTCGGACAGCGTGTTGGACACCACGTGCTTGTCGACGGAGTTCATCCAGTCGGCGAAGGGGTCGCCGGCTCGCCCGGGCCACGCCCCGGCCATGACCTGCCACGTGCGCCGGCCGAAGAGAAGGGCGTCGGTCCGCTTGGAGGCCTCGTCGATGCTCGACCCCATGACGTCGGGGTCGAAGAAGGGCATCGACCACCCACCGTGCTGGAAGCCCCCGTCCGTGTCCTCGTCGGTGCCGCCGGGGGCCTGCACCACACCGTCGAGGCTGATGAACTCGCTGATGATGATTCGCATGCGGTGCTGACGATGGCACAACCCCGTACTCATCGCGGCTTCGAGGCCCGCACGGCAACATCCGAGGCCGGAAAGAAGCCGGTTGCCGGGCTCGGGCCATCCCTAATGGGGGTCGGCAGCCACCAATCCGGGCCTGGAACCGGCGGAGGTGGTGGTTGGCTTCGCGCTCGACCACGACGAAGGTCACGCAGGACTCCGACCTCTGCGAGGTGGTGGACGTGCTCGGTCAGCATCGAGGTCACCAGATGCGCAACCGGGAGCATCTCGCCCCAGTGCGCCGGCCGCAGGTGGAACACGGCCTCATCGTCCAACCCGTCGACGGCCGCGGCGAACCTGTCCTGCGCCCCGAACAGCCAGCCCATGCAGCCCGCGCGATCACCGGGGATGTCGCAGTCCTGGATGCGGGCCTTGGCATCCCCGAACGTCCAGTCCAGGTACACGTCGGTCCACGCCGCGAGGTGGACGATCCGCCACGCAACCGTCGTGACGGGCACCGGCTCCGGCGGCGGCCAGCTGTCCTCGCACACCCAGCCTCCGATTCCCCAGCCGGTGACACCGGACCCGCGGCGCCGCACCGACCAGCAGCGCGGCGTCGGCTCCCACCAGAACTCGTCGTCTCGAAGTTCCTCGAGGACCCAGCGGGCGTTCACCCACGAGTGCCGCAGCTGGACCTTCAACAAGTCGGCGGCTGACGGTGGAGCCACCACCTCGACGGTAGTGGGCGGCGCCCACGGAAATGCGGTGCGCCGCCACCCGGCGTCGCAACCGCTCCGTATGCTTGCGCCGTGACGTGAGGCGCACACGGGGGTGACGCACATGTGGCGCAGAACGGTCGTGCTCGGCGTTGTGCTCGGCCTGGCGGCCGCGACCACAGCGGTCGCTGGACCGGCGGGTGTGGCGGTGGCCGAGCCGGTCACCGTCACCATCGCGGGCAGCCTCCAGCAGGAGCTCGGGTGTCCCGGCGACTGGCAGCCGGAGTGCGCCACCACGGGCCTGGCGTTCGACGCCGAGGACGGCGTCTGGCAGGGCAGCTTCGCCGTGCCCGCGGGCGCCTGGGAGTACAAGGCCGCCCTAGACGGCACCTGGGACGAGAACTACGGCGCGGGTGCGGTGCGCGACGGGCCGAACATCCCCCTCGCCCTCGATGAACCGGCCACCGTCTCGTTCCTCTATGACGACGAGACGCACTGGGTGACCGATGACCGCAACTCGGTCATCGCCACGGTGCCCGGCAGCTTCCAGAGCGAGCTGGGCTGCGCGGCCGACTGGGACCCCGCCTGCCTGCGGTCGTGGCTGCAGGACCCGGACGGCGACGGCATCGGCCGCTTCTCCACCTCGGCGCTGCCGCCGGGTGACTACGAGGCGAAGGTGGCCATCGACCAGGCGTGGACCGAGAACTACGGCGCCGGCGGCGTGCCCGACGGGCCCAATCTCACCTTCACGGTCGGCGGAGCCGGTGACGTCGTCACCTTCAGCTACGACCAGGTCAGCCACGTGCTCGAGATCGGCGTGGTCCCCGCCGAGCCCGTCGACGACGCGGCGCTCGTGCGCGAGCCGGTGCGCCACCCGTTCGTCGACGAGGTGCTCTACTTCGCCATCCCCGACCGGTTCGCCGACGGCGACCGCCGCAACAACTGTGGTGACTTCGAGGGCGTGTGCGTCGCGGGCGACACGCAGGAGAACGTGCTCACCCACGGCTACCTGCCGAGCGACAAGGGCTACTACCACGGCGGCGACCTGGCGGGGCTGCGGCGCCAGCTGCCCTACCTCGACCGCCTCGGCGTGAGTGCCGTATGGGTCGGCCCGATCTACGCCAACAAGAGCGTCCAGCCCGACAGCACCAACCTGTACGGGCACTCGTCGGGCTACCACGGCTACTGGATCCGCGACTTCCTCCGCGTCGACCCGCACCTGGGCACCAACGCCGAGTTCGAGCGCCTGGTCGACGCCGCCCACGAGCGCGGCATCAAGGTGTTCATGGACATCGTCACCAACCACACCTCGGACGTGATCCAGCTCGAGGGCAACGCCGGGTACCGCAACAAGACCGCGTTCCCCTACCGCGACACGGCCGGCCAGCCGTTCGACGACTCGGACTTCGCGTACTCGGGCCAGCCCGACTACGCGTTCCCGCCAGTCGACGCCTCGTCGTTCCCGTACACGCCCGTCCTGCCGCCGGGCGAGGAGGCCAGCAAGAACCCGGCCTGGCTGAACGACCCGCTGCTCTACCACAACCGCGGTGACACCAGCTTCTCGGGCGAGAACTCGCTCTACGGCGACTTCTTCGGCCTCGACGACCTCTGGACCGAGCGCCGCGAGGTGGTCGAGGGAATGGTCGACATCTACTCGTTCTGGATCGAGGAGTTCGGGATCGACGGCTTCCGCATCGACACCACCAAGCACGTGAACATGGAGTTCTGGCAGGTGTTCGGGCCCGCCATCCTCGAGGCGGCCGAGCAGCGGGGCATCGACCACTTCTTCGCCTTCGGCGAGGTGTTCGACCAGCAGTTCGGCTCGCCGTTCATGAGCGAGTTCTCCACCCGCGGGCGGCTCCAGTCGACGATCGACTTCGGCTTCCAGCTGGCGGCGCGGGGCTTCGCGTCCCAGGGCGGGGCCACCGACGGGCTGCGCGACTTCTTCGCCACCGACGACTGGTACACCGACGCCGACAGCAACGCCTACGCCATGCCGACGTTCCTGGGGAATCACGACATGGGGCGCATCGGCCACTTCCTGCAGCGGGTCGACCAGCCCGACGCCGGCGACGCCGAGCTGCTGGCCCGGTCGAGGCTGGCGCACGCCCTCATGTTCTTCGCCCGCGGCCAGCCGGTCGTCTACTACGGCGACGAGCAGGGGTTCACCGGCGATGGCGGCGACAAGGACGCCCGCGAGGACATGTTCGCCAACGAGGTGCCCGTCTACGAGGACAACGACCTCATCGGCACCGACGAGACCACGTCGGACGACAACTTCGATCGCGACCACCCGCTGTACCGGACGATCGCCGACTACTCCCGGCTCTACGACCGCCATCCCGCCCTGCGCTCCGGCGCCCAGATCCACCGCTACAGCAGCGACGGCCCCGGGATCTACGCGTTCTCGCGCATCGACCGCGACCAGCGGGTCGAGTACGTGGTGGCGCTCAACAACAGCGAGGCCGCGGCCACCGCAGAGGTCCCCACCTACTCGCCCGCGGGCGTGAAGTACGAGCTGGTGTCACCGCAGCCGGACGACGTCGCGGACGTGGTCCGCACCGGCGACGGCGGCACGCTGCCGGTCACCGTGCCCGGGCTGGGGATGGTGATCTACAAGGCGAAGGCGACGGTGCCCGCCAGCGACGCGGCGCCCGGCATCGACATCACCAGCCTGCAGCACGGTGACACCGCGGTGCTGGGCACCAACACGTGGGACGGCCACCGGGTGCTCGACCGCATCGAGGTCGCCGCCGAGCTCGACACCCGCGCCTACGCCGAGGTGACCTTCGCGGTGCGCGAGGGTGACGGTGAGTACGTCCCCGTCGGCACCGACGACAACCCGCCGTACCGGGTGTTCTACGACGCGAGCCACCTGCGCGACCACCCGGACGCCCGGCTGTCGTTCCGGGCGATCGTCAACGACCTGTCCGGCCACCTCGCCGCCGACGAGGTGGTGGGCGTGGGTGTCGAGGTGGCCGAGCCGACCGCGCCCACGACGCCCTACGCGGTGATCCACTACCAGCGGCCGGCGGGCGACTACGGCGACCACACCACCGGCAACGCCGCCGACTTCTGGGGCCTGCACCTGTGGGGCGACGCCATCGCGCCGGGCGAGGCCACCGACTGGACCGCACCCCGGCCCTTCCTGGGTGAGGACGAGTACGGCCGGTTCGCGTTCGTGGAGCTGGCCAACGACGCCGCGCCGGTGAACTTCATCGTCCACCGCGGCGACACCAAGGACCCCGACAACAGCCCCGACCGCAGCTTCGACCCGGCGACGACGCCGGAGATCTGGCTGCGGCAGGGCGACCCCACGATCTACACCTCGCAGGCCGAGGCCGAGGGGCACGCCACCGTGCGCTACGCCTGTGACGACTGCACCGGGGTGACGCTCGACGCCTCGACTGCCGCGGGCCCGGTGGTCACGGGCGCCCCGCCCGACGCCGTCGACGACTACGGGGCGGTCTTCGCCGTGGCCCCGCCGGACCTGTCCGAGCCGCTGACCGTGTCGATCAGCGACGGGGGCACCGTCGACATCGCCGGCCAGACCTTCACGCCCACCGACACGCCGACGGCGTGGTTCCAGCCGGGCGAGCAGGTCGTGCACCCGTCGCGTGGGTCGGCCGAGGACTTCGCGCTCATCCACTACCGCCGACCCGCGGGCGACTACGGCGACCCGGCGAGCTCGGACTTCAACGACTTCTGGGGTCTACACGTGTGGACGGGCGCGGCCAGCGAGACGGTGTGGACCGACCCGTTGCGATCGGCCGGCCACGACACGTTCGGCGTCACGTTCCGGGTCGACCTGGCGGATGGCGCCGACCAGCTCGCGTACATCCTCCACCGGGGCGACACCAAGGATCCCGGGCCCGACCAGTTCCTCGTCTTCGGTACCGACGGGCACGAGGTGTGGCAGCTCCAGGGCGCCGATCCCGAGCGACCCTACGTGGCCCCGGTCCGTGGACCGTAAATCCCTGGTGGAGGTGACGGGGCCGCGCTCTACGCTGCTGACGTGATCGCCATCCGTCCTGTCACCACGACGCCGGGACTGCCCGGCGAGCGCGCGTAGGACGAGTCACGCGGAACCGCCCGGGCCGACGGCCCCGGGCGGATCGCGCTCCTCTCGACGGCCTTCGGCCATGACGAGAGGACGTGAGCATGGACCATCCGGATCACCGGCGCCTCGGCCGTGAGCTCGGCATCTTCGCCACCGACGAGCAGGTCGGCGCGGGGTTGCCGTTGTGGCTGCCCGCCGGGGCGGCCATCCGCGCCGAGATCGAGCGATTCGTCGTCAAGCTCGAGCGGCGCCACGGCTACCAGCACGTGTACACACCCGAGCTCGGCAAGCGTCAGCTCTACGAGCGATCGGGCCACTGGCAGCACTACGAGGAGGACATGTACCCGCCGATGCGGGTGGGCGGCGACCAGGTGGTGCTGCGCCCCATGAACTGCCCGCACCACATCCTGGTGTTCGACGCGGAGCCCCGGAGCCTGCGGGCGATGCCGGTGCGGCTGGCCGAGCTGGGCACGATGTTCCGCCTGGAGCGCTCCGGTGTGGTGGGCGGGCTGTCCCGGGTACGGCAGATGACCCTCAACGATGGCCACGTGTTCTGCGCGATGGAGCACATCGGCGACGAGATCGCCTCGATCCTCGGCATGGTCGCCGAGGCGTACCAGGCGCTGGCGATCCCCCCGCCCCGCCTCCGGCTCTCGTTGCGGGGCGAGGGGCCGAAGTACGCCGGCGACGGCGCGGCGTGGGAGCTGAGCGAGGAGATGCTGCGGCGGAGCCTCGACGACCACGGCGTCGCGTACGACGAGGCGTCAGACGAGGCGGCGTTCTACGGGCCGAAGATCGACCTCCAGGTCACCGACCCGCAGGGCCGCGAGGAGACGCTGTCGACCGTGCAGGTCGACTTCTACCTGCCGGGTCGGTTCGACCTGTCGTTCCGGCGGGGCGAGCGGTCCGAGCGCCCGGTCATGATCCACCGCAGCATCGTGTCGACGATGGAGCGGATGGTCGCACACCTGCTCGAGGTGCATCGCGGCGCCCTCCCGCCCTGGCTGGCGCCGACCCAGGTGGTCGTGGTGCCGGTCGCCGAGGACGCCTCCTCTCACGCCCGCGCCGTGCGGCGGTGCCTGCACGACCGGGACGTCCGGGTCGAGCTCGACGACCGCGACGCGACGCTCGCCTCCCGCATCCGCGATGCGCAGCAGCGCCACGTCCCCTACGTCGCCGTGGTCGGGCGACGGGAGGCCGAGAGCGGCACGGTGGCCGTCCGGCTGCGCGACTCCACCCGGCTCGACCCCCGGCCCGTCGACGCGTTCCTCGGCCTCCTCGACATGGTCATCGCCACCCGCACCGCCGCCCTCCTCCCCGCGGGCGGGGCATCGTAGGAAGTCGGCGAGGCTGTCGGTTGCGTTCTGAGCGGCCCGAGGCGGGAGTGACGCCTCATCGTCGCCGGACCACCTCGTCACCCTGGGAGCGGTGGGCGATGGCCGTCACCACCGTGCCCACCACCTCGGCCGGGGGAGCGTCGGCGCGGAGCAGCCCGCTGATGCCGGGCGCGGGCACCGTCGACGCGTCGCCGGGCACGAGGCCGAGGACCACGATGGGGGCGGGCGTGGCCGCCCCCAGGGCCTCGAACAGCGCGGCCGGCTCGACCGACGGGTCGAAGGCCGGGTCGACGACCACGGCGGCGACGTCGCGGTCGGGAGCGAAGCGCGTGAGCGCGTCACCGTCGACCGCCCTGACGGGGAGGAGGTTCTCGGCGGCGAGCGCGCGCCCGATGTCGACGGTTTGCTCGCCGCCCGGCAGGCCTACCAGCACGATGTCGGTGGCCGGTGATCGAGTTGCCCCCACATCCGGCATGGCGTTCCCGCTTTGTCGTGACCCCGGGTGGCCACTTCCTCACGTCGGGCACCCAGTCAAATGCGAAGGGTAGGGACTGTCAACGGATCGTCGTGTCCAACTCACACCGTTCGGGATCGCGTGGGATCGGGGCCCAGGGGGTCACGCGTCGGCGAAGTCGCGGACGCGGAGCTCGGGCTCGGACTTGCGGGCCGCGGACGGCGGCTTGCCGCAGTCGGGCACCGGGACCAGGCGGGCGACCTCGACCGTCGCCTCGAACGACGCGCGCGAGCCGTCGGGCGCGATGCCGTCGAGGCGGACACGGCTGCCGGCGTCGCTGCGCTCGACCACGCTGCCCGCCCGGCGGTGGTCGAGCCACGCCCAGCCCACCGCGCGCAGCGCCTCGCGGTCGGCGGCCTGGACCTCGGGGCCGTCGAGACCGGTGCAGCCCCGGTAACGGCGGGCCGCCTCACCGATGTCGAGGGTCCGGTCGGCGATGCCGACGAGCGTGTCGAGGTCGAGGTACGCCCAGGCCGTGCCCTCGGGCAACAGCAGGGCGGTGGGTGCGAAGCGGTGGCCCCCGGTGTGACTGGTGCGCCACGCGTGCACGCCCGCGCCCAGGCCGGGCAGCACGGTCGCCAGGCGGGTGCCGAGCGAGCCGCAGCAGGTGTCGCGCGCCCCGTGGGTGCAGACCAGCACGTGTCGACCGGCGGCCGTGTCCTCGGCGACCAGGGTGGCGACGCCGGCGGCGAGGCGTGCCTCCGGCCGCATGGCGCCGGGTGTGCCGGCCGCGCCGGCGGCATCCGTTCCGGAGTTCGGGGCTGTGGCCGCGACGGCGAAGGCCGACAGTGCCTCGCCGACGGCGGCAGCCGGCACCGTCCAGGCCGCCGTCCGGTAGCGGTGGAACGGCCCGTCGGGGCGGAGACAGGTCAGCATGCGGCGCCGCTCGGGCGATGACGCCGGATCGGGCACGATGCCCTGCACCCGCACCCCCTCGGCGGCGAGGGCGGGCGCAGCCCCGGACACGTCGGGATGCTCGGTGATCTCCCGAGGCCACGGCAGGGGCACGTCGCAGGCCACGTAGCCCCGGTAGCTGCCGGCCGTGCCCGCGGGGTCGAGCTCCTCGGACCGGGCGAAGCCCGAACAGCGTTGCGCGAGGGGATCGTTCACGGCCGCCAGGATCGCCCGCCGACGGTGCGGCGTGCGACCCGGCCGGCCACCGCGCGGCCTCTGGTGGCCGTGGGTGGCGCTCCGCCCGCCGTGGGCGAGGGTGCATGTGGAACGCGGTAACCTCCCGCTCGGCGCGCGAGCCGGGGTGCGTCGGCAGGGTTTCAGACGGCGAGCGACCATCGGTCCGTGGGGAAGGACGACACGGCAGATGCATCCGGAGCTGCCGCAGGAGCAGGCCTACTTCGACCGGGCGCTGGCACTGCGCGACCGGCAGCAGGCGGGCCTCGCCCATGCCCCGAGCATGGCGGCCAACCCCAAGGCTGCGGTCGAGCTGCGCCGGCGGGTCAGCGGCCTCGGCCTCACCGATCCGGATGAGGCCATCGCGTTCGGCCGCATCGAGACCCCGCACGACCGCTGGTACATCGGCAAGGGCGCCATCTGGGGCGACGACAACGAGCTCGTGGTGGTCAACTGGCAGGCGCCCATCGCCGCACCCTTCTACACCGCCACGCCCGACGAGCCCGAGGGCCTCGACGCCCGGCGGGTCTACCGCTGCAGGGGCAACCAGATCCGCGAGATCGAGGACGTGCTGTTCCGGGCGGTGTCCGAGGCCATCGCGGCCGGCCGCGCCCCGGCGCCCGTCCTGAGCGACGCCCTGCTCGACGCACTCGGCAGCAGCCGGTCGGGCGAACTGCGCGACATCGTCTCCACCATCCAGGCCGCCCAGTACCAGGTGATCAGCCGCGACCTCGATCAGCTCCTCGTCGTGCAGGGTGGCCCGGGCACCGGCAAGACCGTGGTGGGCCTGCACCGCGTGTCGTGGCTGCTGTTCAACCGGCGTGACCGCCTCGAAGCCCGCGACGTGCTCATCGTCGGGCCCAACCCGGCCTTCGTGCGCTACATCTCCTCGGTGCTGCCGTCGCTCGGCGAGGAGGCGGTGGTGCAGCTGCCGCTGCGGGCCCTGGGCCCGCGCGTGCGCATCGGCCGCGTCGACCCGCCCGAGGTGCGGCGGCTCAAGGGGGACCGCCGCATGCTGCGGCTCGTGCTGCGCGGCCTGCGCTATCGCCAGCGGGTCGAGGCCACCCCCGTCGAGCTGAGCATCGACGGCCGTCGCGTCGAGCTGGACGGCCGCCGCATCGCCACCCGGGCGCGCCAGCTCGCCGGGCGCCCCCACAACGAGGCGTACCGGATGCTGCGGGCCTTCCTCGTCGGGGAGGTCACCACGGCTCTGAGTCGCAACGCGCCGCCCGGTACGCCCGCCGCCGCGGTGCAGGGCGAGGGGGCGCGCGACATCGACAACCACCTCGAGCGGGTGTGGCCCAGCCTGACGCCTCAGGGCTTCCTCGTCGACCTGTTCTCGTCCCGCCGCCAGCTGCTGGCGGCGGGCGCCGGCTCGCTGTCCGACGCCGAGCTCGACCTGCTGTCGCTGCCCGTCGACGCCCAGGTGTCGACCTGGCAGTGGTCGGTCGACGACATTCCCCTCCTCGACGCGGCCGACGCCCTGCTGAACGGGGTGCGGGCCACGTACCAGCACATCGTGGTCGACGAGGCCCAGGACCTGTCGCCGCTGCAGCTCGAATCGATCAGGCGCCGGTCCCGCACCGGCTCGATGACCGTGCTCGGCGACCTCGCCCAGGGGACCAGCCCGTGGGCGCACCAGTCGTGGGACACGGTCGTCGCGGCGCTGCGCCACGAGCGGGTCACGGCCACCACCGTCGAGCTCGAGTACGGCTACCGGCTGCCCGCCGAGGTACACGAGGTGGCCATGCGGCTGCTGGCGGACGCCGCCCCCGGGCTGGCCTGCCCCGAAGCCCTGCGGAGGTCGGGGCACGAGGTGGCCGTGCTGCCGGCCGGCGGCGCCGACGACCTGGTGCCCCGCACGCTGGCCGCGGTGCGTGACCTGGTGGGCGAGGGCATCGTGGGAGTCATCACGCCGGCGTCTTCCCGCGCCGCGCTGGTGGCTGCGCTCGACGACGACGGCACGGCGTGGGCGTCCGAGCTGGCGCCCTCGGCTCCACCGGTGGTGGTGCTCACCCCCGACGAGGCCAAGGGGCTGGAGTTCGACGCCGTGGTCGTGGTCGAGCCGGCGGCCATCGTCGAGCAGTCCGAGCACGGCATCCGCTCGCTGTTCGTGGCGCTCACACGCTGCACGACCCGCCTGGCGCTGGTGCACGCCCGGCCTCTGCCCACCCAGCTGGGTGTCGGGACACCCGAGCCCCGTCCCGAGCAGGTCAAGTCCGAGGCCGCGCGGTCCGAGCCCGGCTCGGTCACGCACGGAGATGCCGACGCGGCGCCCGCCGAGCCCGAGCTCGTCGGGCCCGATGACGTCGAGCCGGAGCACGCGGTTCCCTCCATCGATGCGATCGGAGAACCCGAGCTCGGGCGTTCCGAGACCGAGCTGGTCGCACTGGGCGAGCTCGAGCCCGAGCAGCCGGAGCCGGCCGCGGTCGCGGACGCCGGTGGCGAGCCCGAGCGCTTCGAGCCCGAACCGGGCGCGCCCGAAGCTGCCGAGCCGGAGCACTTGGTGCCGGGGGTCGTGGCGCAAGGGGCTGTCGAGCCGGAGCCGGAGCACCTGGCGCCGGAGGTTGTGGCGCAAGGGGCTGTCGGGCCCGAGCCGGAGCACCTGGCGCCCGCTGGCTTGGCGCCGACAAATGCCGAGCCCGCAGCTCAGGCGGACGGAGACGCCGGGCCAGCAGTCGTCGCGCATGGAGCGGCCGATCCCGCAGCCCTCGGGCCGGCGGGCGCCGAGCCCGAGCGTTTCGCGCCCGAACCGGGTGCCACCGAGTACACCGAGCCGGAGCCCCCGGAGTCCCAGGTCCTGGCGCATCGAGAGACCGAGCCGGCAGTCCCGGCGCACACGGAGGAGGAGCCGGCGGTTTCGACGTCCGGGAGCACCGAGCCCGCGGGGCACGATGCGGGGGCGATCGGAGCCGAGCCCGGCTCGGCGACGGCGCACGGGGGGCTGGCCGAGCAGGTCGTCGTATCGACGCCGGGGCTCGATGCGGACGGCGTGCTGGACGAGCTCGGAGACCTCGACCGCGACATCGCCCGGTCCATCGCTCGCACCGTCGCCGCCAAGCTCGCGCACCTGGTCACGCCGGCGCTGCTGGCGCTCGTCGCCGACGAGCTGGCCCGCGAGCTCGACGCCGCGCACGACGTCGTCGACGACACCGGCCACGTCGGCCGCCACGCCGAAGGCGACCCGCGGGCGGGCCGCCCCACCAACGGCGCGACCACGGCCACCGAGGCGGACGGCGCGCCGGCGAGCGGGGTTCCCGCGCCCTGAGCCCGTGGCCGGGTAGCGTCGTCGGCGTGCGCCTGTCCGACAGCCGCTCCGAGGGCCGCTTTCGCGCCGAGCTGACGGCCTGGCTCGACGACCACCAGCCCGCCGCCGACCGGGCGTCCGACCCGCCCCGCTCGTCGGGTCACATCCCCGGGTGGGCACGCGACTGGCAGGTCACGCTGTTCGATGCCGGCTGGCTGGTGCCCCGCTGGCCCCCCGAGCTGGGCGGTCGCGATGCCAGCGCCATCGAGCAGATGATCTACCTCGAGGAGCTGGCCCGCCGCCGCCTGCCGCGCACCGTGAACCCCCAGGGCCTCGACGTGTGCGCGCCCTCGCTGACCGACCACGGCGCGGGTCGCCAGACCGACGAGTGGGTGGTGGCCACCCTGCGGGGCGAGCTGAGCTGGTGCATTGCTGTGGACGAGGCGGGCACCACCGGGCCGGACAGGTCCGAGGCCGACGAGATCTGGCCCGCGACCGCCACCGAGTCCGGCGTGAGGCTGGTGGACACCGACGGTGGTTGGGCGGTACGCGGCACCATCGCCGCGCCGCCCGGTGCGGCCGACGCCGACCGCTGCTTGTGCGGTGTGCGTGTCGACGCCACGAGCCGCCGCGTCGAGGGGGTGGCGGTGGTGGCGGTCGATCTCGAGGCCGCCGGCGTCGCCCGGCCGCAGGGCGAGTCAGATGTCCTTGCCTTCGACGGCGTCGCCGTCGCCGAGGACGAGATCGTGGGTGAGCGCGACCAGGGGTGGCCGGTGCTGCAGTCGGTGCGGGCCCGCATGCGCTCGGTCCGCTGGATCACCAGCCTGCTCTCCATCGAGCGGGCACTGGCGGCGCTGGGCGACGTGGTCAGGTCGCGCGGCCTCGCCGACGACGGCGTGTTCCGTGACCGCGTGGCGGCGTTGCAGGTCGAGGCCGACGCCGTGCGCGCGTTGGCCTACCGCGCGCTTGCCAAGCAGGAGGCGGGGCGCACCAACCCCGAGCTGGCGATGCTGCCGCTCGCCACCGCCCGCACCGAGGAGCGGGTCTACCTCGCCGGCCTCGACGCCCTAGGGGCCGACGGCTTGGACATGGGGCTCGACGGTCCCATGGGCTGGCCCAGCGGGTCCTGGGCCAGCGAGTGGGCCGCGGCCACCGACGCGACCACTGGCCCCGGCGGGCTGGGCGCCGAGCGCGACCGCGTAGCCGGCCGGGTGCTCGGCCTGCGGCTCCGCTGACCCGGCGCAGCCGGACGGTGCCGGCCGCGCCGCCTCGCGGGGACTCGGTCCGGTCAAGGTCGCGGCTCGTTGGCGGCGTCGTCGCGCCTTTGCCAGCACTCAGCCCAGCAGGGCGCTGGCGAGCTGCGAGGTCCGGGCGCGGCGGCTGCTCAGGCTGTGGTCGGCGACGATGCGCCGGTGGTCGGCGGCCGAGCCGAAAAGCAGGTCGTCGGCCTTGGCCCGTCCGACCCACAGGCGCACGTCGCCGACGGCGCCCGTGGCCCCGACGATCTCGATGGCCTGGCGGGTGACGAGCGCCTGGCACTCGCCCATGGCCGCCTTGGCCGACGAGGCGGCGTGCCCCGCACGCTCGTCGCGCTCGGCCACGGCGCACACCGCCTGGTAGACGGCGGCGCGGGCCAGCTCGATGGCCACGAGCATGTCGGCCAGGGCGTGCTCGATGGCCTGGCCCGCCACCCCACTGTCGCGGGCGACGTCGAGCGACGTGTCGAACAGCGCGCCGCACGCGCCCAGCCCGTCAAGGGCAAGGCCGACGGTGGCCTCGTCGAGGGCTCGGCCCAGCGCCTTGCCGGCGTCCGCGTCGGGGGCGCCGAGCATGCGGGCGTCGGGCACCCACACGCCGTTGAGCTCGACGTTGGCCAGCGCGCGGGTGGGGTCGAGGCTGGGCGTGCGCTTGAAGGACAGCTCATCGGCCGGCACCACGAACAGCCCGAGCGTGCCCGACTCGCGCCGGGCGGCGACCACCACCTCGCTGAGGTCGGGCGCGCCCAACACGTGCTGCTTGTGCCCCCGCAGCAGCCAGCCGTCGCCGTCGCGCTCGGCGGTGGCCACGACGGTGCCGGGGTCCCAGCGTCCGCCCTCGTGCAGCGCCAGCGCCCCTGTCAGCTCGCCCGAGGCCACGCCCGCCAGGAACCGGTGCGCCTGAGCCTCGGTGCCGACCTCGCGCACGACAGGGACGAACTGGGTCAACGTCGGGAGGAACGCGCCGGGCGCGGCGGCCCGTCCCAGCTCCTCGATGACGATGGCCAGCTCGACGAAGCTGCGCCCGAGGCCGCCCAGGTCGACGTCCATCGTGAGTGCCGGCCAGCCGAGCCAGGCCAGCCGGTCGGCGAGGTCGTCGCCGCCCCGGCCCCCGTCGGCGACGTCGCGCACCAGCTCGGCCGGGCACTCGCGTGCCAGTGCCGCCCGGGCGCTGTCGCGCAGCTCGAGCTGCTCATCGGTGAACTCGAGATACATGCTGTGCCTCTCTCGCACAGGGCGTCCCCGCCGGGACGTCGGCGCCATTGGATTGGGGAGTTGGCACCCGGAACGATACGCCGCCGGAGCGTGCGACGCCCGCATGTCACCGTCCGGACGCACCCCGTGGTCGTGGCGGGGGCAACGGGGGACGACGGGGTGAACTGCCGGTTGACAGGTTTCTGACGCGACTGTATCTATTCGAGCACGGCTCGTCGTCGAGGCGTCGGGTTCCCGGCGTCGGGGGGAGGGGGAGCACTGATGCGCATGCCTAGGGTGGCGGGCGGCCCGCCCCTGGGTCGGGATGTCGCGGCCTATACCGGCCTCTTCCATCCCCAGGTCCGCAGGGCTGCTCTGGCATGGGTCTGCGCGACGCTGCCGGTCGTCGTGGTCGCCGGTCACTTCGCCGCCACCGCCTCGCAGTACGTGGTGGTGTTCGCGCTGCTCGCCAGTGGCCTCTACACGTCGCCCGCCATCGTCAACACGTGGATCGCCGCCCGCCGGGCGCCGCATCCCGACAACCGGTGCTGGTGGCTGTGGCTGGCCGCGCTCGGGCTGATGTACGCGATCGGCTGCGCCATGGTGATCGGCGTCGCCACCGACTACGCCACGCCGACGGCCCTCAACGCCGCGATCGTGTCGGTCGTCGCCGTCCTGCTGATGACGTCGCTCGTGCTGCTGGTGCGCACCCGCTCTGGCCGCCGTGCCATGTCGGTCGACCTGATCGAGAGCGCCATGTCGGTCATCGTCGTGGTGGCGCCTGCCGCGCTGGTGTGGGGCGCGCGCGTGGTCGAGGCCGAGGCCCACTGGTACGCGGTGCCAGCGGCGCTGGCGACGGTGTCCATGGTCTTCGGCGTCTACTGGGCCGTGCTGCTGTTGATGCGGGTGCGCGACGAAAGCCACAGCCACGTCCTCGTCGGCCGGTTCGGTGTGGCGCTCGCGCTGGTCGGGCTGGCCAACGCCGTCGGCCAGACCATGCAGGGCGTCACGGGCTTCGCGTTGCCCAGTGGTCCGCTGCTGGGACTGCACGCGCTGACCATGAGCCTGCTGCTCTTCATCCCCCTCTACGTGCCCGGGACGATCTCGACCGGGCTCGACCGGCTGCCCCCGAACGCCCAGGTGCGGGGCGCCTGGCTCCCGGCCGCGCTCATGCTGGTGGGTCTGCCGATCCTGCTGGTCACCACGCTGGCGCTGCGCGACCGGTACGCGTGGGCCGAGCTGTACTCGCTGGCCGTGGCTGCGGTCCTGCTGGTGCTGGCGGCCCTGCGGCAGCTGGCGGCGGTGCGCGAGACCCGGCGGCTGTACCACCAGGTCGAGCTGGCGGCCGCCACCCGCCGGCAGCTGCTGGCGCAGATGATGGAGCGCAGCGACCACGACCGCCACCGTGTGGCGGCCCAGCTCCACGAGCAGGCGGTGTCGGCGTACGCCGCGTTCGTGTCGTTCATCCAGGCCAGCACCATGGCGCCGTCGGGGGTCGACGGCACCGTGGCCTCGGCGTCGGTCCTGGTGCGCGACGAGCTGCGCGACCAGGCCGAGTCGCTGCGCCAGCTCATGATGGCGGTGCAGCCGCTCGAGGCGGACCGGCGCAACGCACAGCGCCTGAGCGCGCCCATCCACGCCTATGTGGACAGCCTCTACGGCGACAGGCGCGCGCCCACGCAGGTGGTGTGGGTCGACGACGACCTGGTGCTCGACTGGTCGGTCGAGACCGTCGTGCTGCGCATCGTCCAGGAGGCGGTGCGCAACGTCTGGCGCCACAGCCGGGCGACGCGCATCGAGGTGTCGGTGCAGGCCGACGACGGCGCGGTCGAGGTGGTGATCGCGGACGACGGCGTGGGCTTCGACCCGGGCACCGTCCTGTTCGAGTCGGGCATCGCGGTCATGCGCTCGTTCGCCGGGCTGGGGCAGGGCACCCTGTCCATCGAGAGCGCACCGGGGCGGGGCACGCGGGTGACGGCGAGGCTGGGGGTCGCCGACGGTGCGCCCACGCCCCCCGGCGGGCCCGGCCCCGATGACCCCGGCGGCGAGGAGATCGCCGGAGCGGGGGAGGGGAAGCCGAGCCCGCGCCTGCGGCTGCTGGTGGGTGGCCGCAGCTCGGCGGCGTCAGTCTGTGAAGCGTGAGGTGGCGTACTCGCAGGTGACCCGCCACGCCGTCTCGGCGTCGACCTGACCGGCGATGCAGAGCTCGACATTGGCCAGCGCGAAGCCCAGCATGCCCGTGCTGGCGGCGACCACGTCGTCGGCCGGCAGGCCGGAGCCGGCCATGAGGGTCGCCAGCTCGGACGCGATCTGCACCCGGGTGGCGATGGCGGACGCCTCGACGGCGTCGTCGTGGGTCACCCAGGGATCGCGGAAGAGCAGCCGGTAGGCCGAGGGGTTCTCGTCGAAGAAGCCGAACAGCGCCGCCAGCAGGTGCTCCATGCGGGTGCGGGGCGAGAAGGGCATCTTCGACGCCTGGCGCAGCCGCTGCTGGAACTCGCCGAGGAGGCCCTGCATGACGCTCACGAAGAGCTGGGGCCGGCCCTCGGGGAAGTAGTGGTAGAGGAGGCCCTTGGACACGCTGGCCGCGCTGGCGATCTCGGCGAGCCCGGACTCGGCGTAGCCCGTGGCGGCGAACACCTGGCGGGCGGTTGCCACGATCTCGGCACGGCGGGTGTCGGGGTTCTTGCGGACGCGCTTGGCCGGCTGACGGGGCGGGGCGGTCGGATCGGTCGACTGTGCAGGAGCTGGCGTCACGATCAACACCATATTCCTGCACGCGCCGTGTAACAACTTACCGTGCGGTAATACCCGGTTTTATCGACCGTGGGGTCAGTCTGAACTATTGACGCGGCGTCAACAGTCAAATAGCGTCCATCCGGTCAGGACCCTGCAAGCGGGATGGGAACCAGCGCATCCGCCCTGCTCGCAGGCCCCGGGTCGCCCGGCCGCAATCTACGTCGCTCTCTCGGTGGGACCGCACCGATCGGCGTCGGCGGCCGGGCGGCACCGGGAGCCCGGACGGCATCACGGCTCGTCGGCGATCGTGAGCCACGCCAGGGGCTGATGCATCCGGACGCGCTGGCCGGGCTCGGCCAGCATTCCGAGCAGCTCACCGGTGAACGGGCTGATGACGGGGTGCTTCTCGCCGGACCGCACCAGCACGCCGACCTCGTCGCCGATCGCGACCATGCCCGGGCTGGTGGCCGACACGTCGGTGAACGCGGGGAAGAACACGCCGGTCATCGGGGCGACGACCAGGCGTTCGACCAGGTCGATGTCGTCCGCGCGCACCGGGTCGACGGCGTGGTGGTCCGCGTGATTGACGGTCATGCTGTCAGCAACTAACACAGAATCCGACACGGAAGTCAACAAATCTGGCGCTGATGCCCGGCATGGTCCACAATGGCGGCGCCAGGGCGGCAGTTCCGGGTGTCCCATGGGGAAACGGGGGAGTCATGGTGGTCGTCGATCAATCGCGCAGCCGCGAGCACGACACGATCTGGGTCGAGACACCCTTCGGCGAACCCGCTCCCCGGGTGGTCGTCGCTGCCGCCCGAGCCGGTGCCCTGGGAGTGCTGGATCTGGGTGCTTGCTCCGCCCGCGCCCGCGAGTCACTGGCCATGGTGGCACGCCGGACCACTGCCGCGGTCGGGGTACGAGTCTCGAGCCGCTGCCCGCTCGGCCCCGGCGACCTTCCCGAGGTCGTGGGAACCGTGGTCGTCGACGACCCGGCGCTGGTCGAGCGATGGCGCCGCGACCGGTGGCGCGTGGTCGCCGAGGTCCGCTCGCTCGACGAGGCCCACGCCGCCCTCGCCGGCGGTGCCGACGGCCTCGTCGCCCGGGGCGCCGAGTCCGGCGGACGCGTGGGGACCACGGGTGCGTACGTGCTGGGCCAGCAGGTGCTCGGCGTCGCCGACGTGCCGGTGTGGTTGCAGGGGGGCATCGGCCGGCACACGGCCGCGGCGGCGATCGCCGGTGGTGCCACCGGGGTGGTGGTCGACGCCCAGACTGCCCTGCTGCGCGAGTCGCCGCTACCCCGCGCCGTGCGGGTCGCCATCGCCGCCATGGACGGCAGCGAGACCCGGGTGGTGGCCGGGCACCGCATCTTCACCCGCCCCGATCTGTGGGTCGCGGGCCTCGACGCGCACACCGGCGCCGACGACCTGGCCGGTCGTCTCGGGGCGTCGTCGCTCGACGACCAGGCCCTGCCGGCGGGGCAGGACGCCGCGCTGGCCGCCGGCTTCGCCACCCGTTACGGAGCCGTCGGTGCCATGGTCTCGGGGCTGCGGCGAGAGATCGCCGACCACGTCGACGCCGCCCGCCGGGCCCGACCCCTGGCGCCGGGCCAGGGCGTGGCCACCACGCTGGGCACCCGCTACCCCGTGGTGCAGGGGCCCATGACCCGGGTGTCGGACCGGGCCGCGTTCGCCGAGGCCGTTGCCGAGGGTGGCGGGCTGCCCTTCCTCGCCCTGGCGTTGCTGCGGGGCGAGACCGAGGTGCGCCCGCTGCTGGAGGAGACCTCCAGCCTGCTGGGCGACCGGCCCTGGGGCGTGGGCGTGCTGGGCTTCGTCCCGAGGGACCTGCGCGAGGAGCAGCTCGCGGTCATCCGCGACGTCCGTCCCCCGCTGGCGCTCGTCGCCGGCGGACGCCCGTCGCAGGCCGCGGCGCTGGAGGACGTGGGCATCACGACCTTCCTGCACGTGCCCGCTCCAGGGCTGCTCGAGCGGTTCCTCAAGGACGGCGCCCGCCGGTTCGTGTTCGAGGGCTTCGAGTGCGGCGGCCACACCGGCCCGCGGTCGAGCTTCGCCCTGTGGGAGGCCCAGCTCGAGGTGGTCGGCCGCTGGGCGGCGGCCGGGGGATCGCTCGACGAGCTCGACCTGCTCTTCGCCGGCGGCGTCCATGACGAGCGCTCGGCCGCCATGGTGGCCACCCTGGCCGGCCCGGTGGCCGCGGCCGGCGCTCGGGTGGGCGTGCTCATGGGCACCGCGTACCTGTTCACCGCCGAGGCGGTCGCGGCCGGCGCCATCGGTGACGAGTTCCAGGCGCAGGCGCTGGCCTGCCGCCGCACCGCCCTGCTCGAGTCGGGGCCCGGGCACGTCACCCGGTGCGCCGAGACGCCCTTCGTCGACCGGTTCGAGGAGACCCGGCGCCGCCTCATCGACGAGGGCGTCGAGCCCCAGGCCCGCTGGGCCGAGCTCGAGGGGCTCAACCTGGGCCGCCTGCGGGTGGCGTCCAAGGGCCTGCGGCGGGACGGCGACGAGCTCGTGTCGGTCGATCGTGACGTGCAGCGGGACGAGGGAATGTTCATGATCGGCGACGTCGCCACGATGCGCGGCGAGCGCACGACGGTGGCCGCGCTGCACGAGTCGGTGACGAGCGGTGCCGTGGCGCACCTCGACGCAGTGGGCGAGGCCGTGGCGTGCGATCACGCCCGGCTGGCGGCCGCGGCGCCATCGGCGCCCGAGCCGCGGCCGGTCGACGTCGCCATCGTGGGCATGGCCTGCGTCATGCCCGGCGCCGGCGACCTCGACCAGTTCTGGAAGAACATCGTCGAGGGGGTCAACTCGGTGAGCGCGGTGCCGGTGGAGCGCTGGGACCCCGCCACCTACTTCGACCCCGAGTGGGACCACGCGAGCGCCGCCCAGCGCCGGGGCAGCGCCTCGAAGTGGGGCGGGTTCCTGCCCGACATCGCCTTCGACGCGCTGGCCTACGGCATCCCGCCGGCGTCGCTGGCCGCCATCGAGCCCACCCAGCTGCTCAGCCTGAAGGTGGCCGCCGACGCCCTGGCCGACGCCGGCTACGCCGACAGGCCCTTCGACCGCGAGCGCACCTCGGTCATCTTCGGGGCCGAGGGCGGCACCGACCAGACCGGTGCCCACGGCTTTCGGGCCCTGTTCCCCAGCTACCTGGGCGACATGCCGCCCGAGCTCGACGAGTGGCTGCCGAAGATCTCCGAGGACTCGTTCCCCGGCCTGCTCACCAACGTCATCGCCGGGCGCATCGCCAACCGGCTCGACCTGGGCGGCAAGAACCTGACCGTCGACGCGGCCTGCGCCAGCTCGCTCGCCGCCCTCGACGCGGCGTGCGCCGAGCTGGCCTCGGGCGGCAGCGACACCGTGCTGTGCGGAGGGGCCGACCTGCACAACGGCATCCAGGACTTCCTGCTCTTCACCAGCGTCCACGCCCTGTCGACCACGGGCCAGTGCCGCACGTTCGACGCCGAGGCCGACGGCATCGCCCTCGGCGAGGGCGTGGCGTGCGCGGTGCTCAAGCGGCTGGCCGATGCCGAGCGCGACGGCGACCGCATCTACGCGGTCGTGCGGGCCGTGGGCGCCTCGTCCGACGGCCGCAGCCTGGGCCTGACGGCGCCGCGCCAGGACGGCCAGGAGCGGGCGGTGCGCCGGGCCTACGCCCAGGCCGGCGTCGAGCCCCGCACGGTGGGGCTGATCGAGGCCCACGGCACCGGCACCGTCGTGGGCGACCGGACCGAGCTGTCGACCCTCACGGCGGTGTTCTCCCAGGCAGGCATGGAAAAGGGCGCCTGCACGGTCGGGTCGGTCAAGTCGAACATCGGCCACACCAAGTGCACGGCCGGGCTGGCCGGACTGGTCAAGGCGGCCAAGGCCGTCTACCACGGGGTGCGCCCCCCCACGCTGCACATCACCCGGCCCAACCTGGCGTGGGACCCGGAGACGAGCCCGTTCGTGTTCCTCGACGAGGCCCGGCCCTGGCCCCACGCACGGCGCGTGGCAGGCGTCAGCGCCTTCGGCTTCGGCGGCACCAACTTCCATGCCGTCATCGAGTCGCACCCCGACGACGAGGTGCCTGCCCGGGCGGTCGACGACTGGCCGGCCGAGCTGCTCGTCCTGCGCGGCGAGCAGGCCGCGGTCGATCGGGCGCTCGACGACCTCGCCACCCGGCTGGCCGAGTCGGTGGCGCCGGGGACCGTCCGGCGCCTGCGCGACATCGCCGCCGCGGTGTCGGGCGCCGGGCGGGGGCCCGTGCGGGTGGCCATCGTCGCCGACGACGTCGACGACCTGCGCACCAAGCTCGACCATGCCCGGGCGGGACGCCCGGCGCCGGGTGTGTACCTAGCGGGCGACCCGGCCCACGGGGAACCCGCCGGCGAGCCGCCGGCCGTGGCCTTCCTGTTCCCCGGGCAGGGCAGCCAGCGCCCGGGCATGGCGAGCGACCTGTTCGTGGGCTTCGCCGAGACCCGCCCGCTGCTCCGGCTGGGCGAGCGCTGGGCCGGCAGCATGCTGCCGCCCACCGCGTTCGACGACGCCGGGCGCGACGCCCAGCGCCGGGCGGTCACCGACACCCGGGTGGCCCAGCCCGCCCTGGGCCTGGCCGACCTGGCTGCCGCCACGGTGCTGGAACGGTTCGGCGTCCGGCCCGACATGGTGGCCGGCCACAGCTACGGCGAGCTGGTGGCCCTGTGCGTGGCGGGCGCCCTCGACTGGGCGACCCTGCTGCGCCTCAGCGAGGCCCGCGGCCAGGCGATGGTCGACGCCGTGCCCGGAAGCGACCCCGGCGGCATGGTGGCGGTGTCGGCCACCCGCGAGCGCCTCGACGAGGTGCTGGCGGGCGTCGAGGTGGTGGTGGCCAACGACAACCACCCGACCCAGCTGGTGGTCGCCGGCACCACGCCGGCGATCGACGAGGCGCTCGGGCGCCTCGACGACGCCGGCATCACCGCCAAGCGCCTGCCCGTCGCCTGCGCGTTCCACAGCCCGGTGGTGGCGGCCGCCGCCGACGCCTTCGCCCGCCACCTCGACGTCGCCGAGGTCACCGAGCCGGACCTGCCGGTGTTCAGCAACCTGACCGGCGAGGCCTACCCGGCCGACGCCCGCAAGGTGCGCGACATGCTGGCCGCCCAGGTCGTCAACGGCGTGCGCTTCACCGACGAGGTGCGGGCCATGTACGACGCCGGGGCGCGGGTGTTCGTCGAGGTCGGTCCGGGGCGCACGCTGACCGGCTGCGTCGAGCGCATCCTCGAGGGCCGGCCCCACACCGCCATCGCCACCGACCGCCCCGGCGACCACGGGGTGCGCGCCATGCTGCACGCGCTGGGCCGACTCGCCGTGGCCGGCGTGGCCGTCGACGTCGCCGAGCTCTTCGAGGGCCGGGGTGCCGACCCCGACCGCTGGCTGCGCCCCGTCCCACCCGCCCGCTGGACCGTCAACGGCCACCTGGTGCGCACCGTCGACGGTGAGGTCGTGCCCGGCGGCCTGCGCCCAGCAACCACCGTCCCGGCCGTGAGCGGACCCGTGGCGTCGGCACCGGCGGTCGGCGGCGGCCTTCCCGACGCGCCCACGTCCACGGCTCCCGCCACTGCGACCGCGGGCACCGGCACCACGGCGGCGTCGGCGGGCCTGGCGGCGCTGGCCGCGGGCGCGGGCGCCGACCAGGTGCTCGTCGAGTACTTCCGCACCGCGCACGAGATCATCGGCGCCGGCCACGCGCTGGTCCGCAGCTACCTGGGTCTTGGGCCGGCACCCTCGCCGGCTGCGGCTGCGGCGGCGCCCCTCGACCGGTCCACAGCGACGCCCGCACCCGCGGCCGCAGCCGCTCCGCGGCAGATGGTGCCCGCGGTCGCCGGGCCGCCGGTCGCCGGCCGCGCCGCCGAGGCCGCGCCCACCGGGCCGGCGTTGCTAGAGCCCGAGGAGTTGTTGGCGCGGTTGGTGGCGATCGTGTCGGCGCGGACGGGTTATCCGGAGGACATGTTGGGCCCGGACCTGGATGTCGAGGCGGATCTGTCGATCGATTCGATCAAGCGCTTGGAGATCCTGGGTGAGCTGGCGGATGCGATCGGGTTGACCGACGACGGGTCGTTGGACCAGTTGGAGGATCTGGTCGAGGAGCTGGCGGCGCGCAAGACGCTGCGGGGGATCGTCGACTTCCTGTTCGAGCACGCCGACCGGCTGGGCGACGGGGCCGGTGCTGCGACCCCGGCGCCCGCTGCGACGACCGGGCCGGCCGGCGGCCCGTCCAACGGCAACGGCGAGACCGGCGGCGGGGCCGGCCAGCCGGGTGGGATCAACGGCGCCGCCCACGCGGGTGCGGGGGGCGACCCGGGCGAGCGAGCCAACGGGGCAGGCGGTGC
>DASSCS010000038.1:0-85804 GCA_035697515.1 Acidimicrobiales bacterium | reverse complement strand
CCCGGCGGCGGCCGGGGCGGACCCGGGCGACGGCCGGCGGGCCGTGACCCGCGGGGCGGATGGTCACCGCGTGACGAGCGCTCGGGACGGGGCGGGCGGCGGGGCGACGCGCCGTCGCCGCGCGGCCCGGGCCGCCGGCTGCAGCTGGGTGCCGGCGCCCTGGTCGGCCTCGCCGGCCTGGCGTGCTTCGTGCTGGGCCTGGCGGTGCTGCCGTGGTTCGTCGCCGACGGGCGTGGGACCACGCTCGCCGACATCCGCGCGGCGTTCAGCGTCGCCGAGACCGACTCCGACGAGCTGCTCCCCGACCCCGCCGGCGACGGCGACCAGCAGGACCCGGCCGGCCAGGGCGACGAGGGCCCCCAGGACGGTGCCGGAGGCGACCTGCCGGTCACCGTCCCCTCGCCCGACGAGGTGTCCGCCACCGTCGAGGACGCCGTGCGCGACGAGGCCGCCCGGGTGGCCGCCTCGGCCATCGACTCGGGCAAGGCCCGCTACCTCGAGCTCTACACCGACACGCTGTGGATGGTGGCGATCGGCGCCGCGGCGCTGGCGGTGGTGTTCTCGACCATCCTGACGCCGCGCTCGACGGTGGCGTCGCTGCTGCTCGGCATCCGCTCGCTCGCCGGCCTGGTCGTCGTCCTGGCGGCCGCCGCGCACGGCGCGGCCCTGTGGGTCGTTTTCAGCGGCGCAGGCGCACCGTCGCCGGCGGTCGGCGTCTGGCTGGGCGTGGGAGGCCTGGCGGGCGTGTTGCTGGCCTGCCTCCTGGGCCCGAAGCGCTGATCAGCGCGGGCCCGCCCCCCGGGGCGCCGCGTGCTTGGCGACATGGGCGACGATCGTGGCGGGATCGTGCGTGGCCAGCGGCACCGCCCCCTCGGGCACGGTGCCTCCCGCGTACCCCTCGACCAGCACCGGCACGCCGGGATGGAGCTGCGCGTGGCCGCGCAGCAGGTCGTCACAGGCGGCGGCGTCGGGTGGGTAGGAGACGACAACCACGTCGGCGCCGGCCGCCAGCGCGCAGGGCCGGCCGGCCGCGAGGGGGCAGCCGGCACCGTGCGCGCCGGCGTCCGGGCAGATCATGACGGTCATGCCGGCCCGCCGGGCGGCCTCGGCTGCGTGCCAGCGTCGGCCGGGGGCCTCGACCAACACGCGAGTCCCCGGCCCTTCGTCCCACACGGGCGTGCACCCGTCGGGGCCGACGGCGAAGCGGACCGTGAGCCACTCGTCGGTCGGCAGCACCGCGTGGCCGTACGAGGTCACCAGGTCGAGCATCCAGGTGTCGTCGCGCATGACCTCGACCTCGACGTTGCGGACCCCGAGCGCCACCGCCTCGTCGAGGATCCCCTCGAACAGCCGCGGGCCCAGCCAGTCCCGCCACTCGGGCGCCACCACCAGGGTCAGCCGGCCGTTGCCCCCGGGCAGCCGGTCGACGTGGGCCTCGCCGACGGCCCGGCCGGGTGGCTCGAGCGCGACGAGGCCACTCCCGCCCCGCTCGGCGACCGACGCGGCGCGCGCCGCGGCGCCCCGGTCGTGGCCATTGCACACGCCCAGGTGGCGCACCCAGTCGGCGGCCGGGAGCCGCCGGTACAGCCCGGTCAGGGCCAGGGCGTCGCCGGGTGCCAGCGGCCGCAGCGCCACCTGGGCGCCGTCGGGCGTCAGGAGGAATCGCGGGCCGCTGCCGAGCACGTTCACGACCATCGCCCCGCGCTGCGCAGGGTCACCTGCTCGACCATGGCCAGGACGGCCTGGGGCGTCGCTGCGGACAGCACGGCGTCGAGCACGTCGCGCACCGACACGACCCCCACCGCACGCCGCTCGACGGTCACGACGACGTGGCGTACTCCGTGCTCGAGCATGAGCGCACCGGCGTCGAGGACGGTCGCGCTCGCCGGCAACGACACCGGGTGCGGCGTCGCCACCCGGCCGACCGTCGTGCCGGCGTCGAGCCCGTCCGCCAAGGCGCCGCACAGGTCGCGCTCGGTGACCACCGACACCAGCTCGCCCGGCCGTCCCACGATCAGCGACGACACGTTCTCGGCCCGCATCAGCCGGGCGGCGACGGCGAGGGTGGCGTCGGGGCCCACGGCGACGACGGGCCGGAACCGGAGGTCCGACAACAGCGGAACGGGGCTGACCTCGGTCACGTCCTGAGCGTCACATCCGCCCGCCGACCAGGGCAGGTCCGGACCGCCCCAGCCCCTGGGGCCTTTGGTCCCTTCCCCGCCCGTCGCATCCACGCGAGCCTGGGGCCATGACGAAGATCGTGGTGGGAGTCGACGGCTCCGAACAGAGTGCCGCCGCGCTGCGCTGGGCGGCCCGCGAGGCCGCGCTGCGCGACGCCGAGCTGACCGCCGTGCTGGTGTGGGACCTGTTCAACCAGCGTCACGCCGACGGCAGCCAACGCTTCGACCCCGCCTACGACGGCACCTCCGCCGATGCCGCCCTGGAGGCGACGATCGTCTCGGCCGTCGGAGGGGAGGCAGCCGCCGGGGTGACGCGGCTGCCCGTCTGCGACGTGCCCGCCCACGGCCTGATCGAGGCCGCCAAGGGCGCCGACCTGCTGGTGGTCGGCGCGCGCGGGCTCGGCGGCTTCCGGGAGCTGCTGCTCGGCTCGGTCAGCCAGCAGGTCCTGCACCACGCGTCCGGCGCCGTCGCGATCGTCCGACCCGTCAAGGCCGCCGCCACGGAGGGCGACGAGGCCCAGGCCGCCGCCGACCGCGGCGGCGAGCGGATCGTGGTGGGCGTCGACGGCTCGGATCCCTCGAACGCGGCCCTGCGCTGGGCGCTGACCGAGGGCCGGCTGCGGGGCGCCACCGTCGAGGCCGTGCACTCGTGGGAGGTGCCGGTGGTCTTCGGCCCGGTGGCCGGCAGCTTCCCTTACGACACCGAGGCCATCGAGAAGGCGGGCCGCGAGCTGCTCGACCAGGTGGTCGACGCCGCGCTCGCCGACCTCGGCCCGCCCGAGGTGACCGTCGAGCGGACGCTGACCGTCGGCGGGCCGGCGCTGAACCTGCTCGACGCGGCCAAGCACGCCGACCTGATGGTCATCGGTCGCCGGGGCCTGGGCGGGTTCAAGCGCCTGATGCTCGGGTCGGTGTCGGAGCACGTGGCCCGCCACTCGCCCTGCCCGGTGGTCATCATGGCGCCGGAGGAGAAGGTCTCGTGAAGCGCACCATCGACGCGCGAACTGGGCTCGAGGTCATCGACCCGGACGAGTGCCGGAAGCTGCTCGCGTCCGACGACGTCGGCCGCCTGGTGGTGGTGCACGACGGCACGCCCTTCGTCTTCCCGGTGAACTACGCGCTCGACGGGGACGCGGTCGTGTTCCGCACCGCCCCCGGGACCAAGTTGACGCTCGGGCCCCGGGGCACGGTCGCCTTCGAGATCGACGCGCTTGACCGCGCCGCGCACACGGGGTGGAGCGTGGTCGTGACCGGCCACCTCGACGAGGTCACGCCGTACGACGCCGAGGACTTCGAGCGGGTGACCAGCCTGCCGGTCCAGCCGTGGGCCGGCGGCGACAAGCCCCGCTGGCTGCGGCTGGTGCCGGCCCGGGTGAGCGGGCGGCGGATCGGCACCCCGCGGTGACCGATGCGGCGCCGGCCGCGTCGGTGGCCGAGACCCACTCGGCGGTCGTGTTCTTCGTCGGCGACCGGGCGTACAAGCTGAAGAAACCGGTCGACCTGGGCTTCCTCGACTTCCGCGCGCGGGCCTCCCGCGAGGCCGTGTGCCACCGCGAGGTCGAGCTCAACCGCCGCCTGTCGCCGGACGTCTACCTCGGCGTGGCCGACGTGCTCGGACCCGACGGCGAGGTGTGCGACCACCTGGTGGTCATGCGGCGCATGCCGCAGGACCGTCGCCTGTCGACCCTGGTCGAGCGGGGCGAGCGGGTCGAGGGCCACCTGTGGGACCTCGCCCACCTCATCGCCTCGTTCCACAGCCGGGCGGAGCGCAGCGCCGCCGCCGACGCCGCCGCGTCGCCGGGCGCGCTGGCGGGACGTTGGCGCGACAACTCGGCGTCGCTGGAGGCGTCGGTCCCGGTGGTCGACGGGGCCGCCGTCGAGCGCGTGCACGCCCTCGCCATGCGCTACCTCGACGGCCGCCACCCCCTGTTCGACCGCCGCCAGGCCGAGGGGCGGGCGTGCGACGGCCACGGGGACCTGCTGGCCGACGACGTGTTCTGCCTGCCCGACGGCCCGCGGGTGCTCGACTGCATCGAGTTCGCCGACGAGTTGCGCTACGGCGACACGCTGGCGGACGTGGCCTTCCTGGCCATGGACCTCGAGCGCCTCGGTCGCCCCGAGCTGGGCGAGCTGTTCCTGCGGGCCTACCGCATCCACGCCGACGACGTGTGGCCGGCGTCGCTCGGGCACCACCACATCGCCTACCGGGCCCAGGTCCGCGCCAAGGTCACGGCCATCAGGGCCCGACAGGGCCACGCGCCCTCGGTGCCCGAGGCCCGCCGGCTGCTCGCCATCGCCGCCGACCACCTCGAGGCGGCACGAGTGCGCCTGGTGATGGTCGGCGGCCTGCCGGGCACCGGCAAGTCGACCGTGGCCGGCGCGATCGGCGACGCGCTGGAGGCGACCGTGCTCCGCTCGGACGAGGTGCGCAAGGAGCTGGCCGGCCTGCCCGTCGACCGGCCCGCGCCGGACGAGTTCGGCCGGGGCATCTACGCCGCCGAGGCCACCGCGGGTACCTACCGCGAGCTGCTGTCTCGCGCCGGGGTGGCCCTCGGCATGGGCGAGACGGTGGTGCTCGACGCCTCGTGGGGCGACGAGGTCAGGCGCGCCCAGGCCCGGGCCCTCGCCGCCCGCGCCTGCGCCGATCTGGTGGAGCTGCGTTGCGAGGTGGCGACCGAGGTGGCCGCCGAGCGCATGCGCGCCCGGGCCGCCGCCGGCGGGGGCCCATCGGACGCCACGCCAGCCATCGCCGCCGCCATGGCCGCGGTCGCCGACCCCTGGCCGGAGGCCACGACCATCGGCACTGACGGGCCGCCGAGCGTCAGCCTGGCCAAGGGGCTCGACGCCGTCGCATCGCCGGCGCGCTGAGCCCGATCCGACGCGCGGGCCGCCGGCCCGGCGATACTGGACGAATGACGCGCGTGTTCCTGCTCGACGATCACGAGGTCGTTCGTCGCGGCGTCCGGGAGCTCCTGGAGGCCGAGGACGACCTGGAGGTGGTCGGCGAGGCCGGCACGGCGGCCGAGGCGCTGGCCCGCATCCCCTCGACCCGCCCCGACGTGGCGGTGCTCGACGTCCGCCTGCCCGACGGCGACGGCGTCGAGGTGTGCCGCGACATCCGCTCGGAGCACCCCGAGGTGGCCTGCGTCATGCTCACCTCGTTCGCCGACGACGACGCGGTCTACGCCGCCATCATGGCCGGCGCCGCCGGCTACCTGCTCAAGCAGGTGCGGGGCACCGACCTGGTCGACGGCATCCGCCGGGTGGGCCGGGGCGAGTCCCTGCTCGACCCCGCCGTGACCACCCGGGTGCTCGAGCGCATCCGCCACCGCCCCGAGGACGAGCTGTCGGGCCTGACCGACCAGGAGCGCAAGATCCTGGCGCTCATCGCCGAGGGGTTGACCAACCGCCAGATCGGCGAGCGCCTGTACCTGGCCGAGAAGACGGTCAAGAACTACGTGTCCAACCTGCTGGCCAAGATGGGCATGAGCCGCCGCACCGAGGCCGCCGCCTACGCGGCCCGCCTGGCCGAGCGGCGCGAGCACCGCGGCGACTACCGCGGTTGACCGCGACCTGGGGTCGCGGCACCGCCCGTCGCCCGCCGGGCTCAGCTGCGGGCGCGCCGCGCCAGCTTGTGCAGCTCGCCGACCACCAGCACCGCGCTGCCCAGCGCCGCGCACACGGCCCACTGAGACGCTGACAGCGACGTGGTGTCGAACGCGTCGTTGAGCAGCGGCACGTGCACCACCGCCACCTGCAGCAGCAGGGACAGCGCGATGGCGCCCCACAGCAGCGGGTTGGTGAACAGGTGGTTCACGAAGCTGGCGCGGTCGCTGCGGGCGTTGAGGCAGTTCCAGAGCTGGGCCAGCACCAGGGTCGTGAACGCGACCGTGCGGGCCTCGGTGATGCCGCCGGAGCCCTCGATCATGCCGCCGGGCAGGTACATGTCGAGGCCCACCAGCGTCGCGACGGCCATGGTCAGCCCCACGAGCACGATGCCGACCTGCATCTCGCCGTCGATCACCCGGTCGGTCAGGCGGCGGGGCGCACGGGCCATCACGTCGTCCGGCGGCGGGTCGACGCCCATGGCCAGCGCCGGGCCCGTGTCGGTCAGCAGGTTGATCCAGAGGATCTGCGTGGCCAGCAGCGGCACGTGCACGCCTGTCCCGTGGTCGATGCCGACCAGCCCGGCGCCGAGCACGCCGAGGAACATGGTGAGCACCTCGCCCGCGTTCGACGAGAGCAGGTAGCGCAGGAACGACCGGATGTTGGCGAAGATGGCCCGGCCCTGCCGCACGGCCGACACGATGGTGGCGAAGTTGTCGTCGGCCAGGATCATGTCGGCCGCTTCCTTGCTCACGTCGGTGCCGGTCACGCCCATGGCGACGCCGATGTCGGCCGCCCGCAGCGCCGGCGAGTCGTTCACGCCGTCGCCGGTCATGGCCACGATGTTGCCCTCGTCCTGCAGGGCGTCGACGATGCGCAGCTTGTGCTCCGGTGCGACGCGGGCGTACACGGCGGTGTCGTTCACGACCGCCCGCAGCCCGGCGTCGTCGAGCTGGGCGAGGTCGGCGCCGATGCGGGCGCGCGACCCCTCGGGCGCGATGCCGAGGTCGGTGGCGATGCGGGCCGCGGTGCGGGGATGGTCGCCCGTGATCATCACCGTGCGCACGCCGGCGCCGCCCGCCTCGGCGATGGCCACCCGGGCCTCGGGGCGGGGCGGGTCGATGATGCCCACGACCCCGAGGTAGACGAGCTCGCGCTCCAGGCCCTCCAGGCCGGA
The DNA here is from genome assembly GCA_035697515.1 of Acidimicrobiales bacterium. Taxonomy (GTDB): domain Bacteria; phylum Actinomycetota; class Acidimicrobiia; order Acidimicrobiales; family VFJN01; genus ZC4RG19. The sequence goes on along the minus strand of DASSCS010000038.1, from coordinate 78,841 downwards.
CGGCCCGCCGGCGCCGCCGGTGTCGGTGGGCGCCGGCGGCTCGACGTCGGGCAGCGGCCGGTAGGCGACGGCCAGGGTGCGCAGGGCGTGGTCGGCCAGCCGGTCGACGTCGGCGTCGATCGCGGCCCGCCGCCCGTCGGTGAGGGGACGCACCTGCCCGGCCACGCGCTCGTGGGTGCAGCGGGCCAGCAGGGCGTCGGGCGCGCCCTTGGTCACGACGCTGATGCGACCCTCGCGCGCCACGTCGGTCTCGAGCGTGGTCATGAGCCGCCGCTCGGCGGTGAAGGGCACCTCGCCCACCCGGAGGAAGCGCGCCTGCCGGTCCTCGGTGATGCCGAGCTTGGCCTCGGCCACCAGGAACGCCCCCTCCGTGGGGTCGCCCTGCACGGTCCACACGCCGTCGTCGACGCGCAGCGACGCGTCGTTGGCCAGGCTGCCGCCGCCCAGCACGAAGCGCACCTCGTCGAGCAGCGCCGCGTCCGGGCCCTCGCGCCCGTCCGCCCTGAGCGCCCGCCCGCCGACCCGGGCCTCGCCGTCGGGCCGGTAGCCGCTGCCGGTCAGCTCGACCTCGCCCGAGCCGGTGACCACGACGGTGATCGTCATCTCGTTGCGGGTGAGGGTGCCGGTCTTGTCGGTGCAGATGACCGAGGCCGATCCCAACGTCTCGACCGACGACAACTTCTTGACGATCGCCCGCTCGCGGGCCATGCGCTGCACGCCGAGCGCGAGCACGACCGACAAGATGGCGGGCAGCCCCTCGGGCACGGCGGCGACGGCCAGCGACACGCCCACCAGCAGCACCTCGACCACGTCGGAGGCGCCCTCGATGTCGGAGGTGAGCAGGATGGCGCCCACCACCACGATGGCGATGAACACCACGGCGATGCCGAGCGTGCGCCCGACCAGATCGATCTCGCGCTGCAGGGGCGTGCGCGCCTCCTCGGTGCGGCCGAGCAGCTGCGCCACCCTGCCCATCTCGGTGCCCATGCCGGTCGAGGTCACGAGGGCCCGACCCCGACCGCTGGCCACCGCGGTGCCGCTGAACACCATGTCGAACCGGTCGCCGAGCGCGACGTCGCCGGGGAGGGCGGCGACGTCCTTGAGCACGGCCTCGCTCTCGCCGGTCAGCGACGCCTCGGCAACCTTGAGCACCGAGGCCTCGACCAGCCGGGCGTCGGCGGCCACCGCGTCGCCCTCGGCCAGCACCAGCACGTCGCCGGGCACCACCTCGGTGGTGGGCACCCGCTCGACCCGGCCGTCGCGCATGACGCCGGCGTGCGGCGCGGCCATACGGGCCAGGGCGGCGACGGCCTGCTCGGCCTTGGCCTCCTGCGAGAAGCCGAGCAGGGCGTTGGCCACCAGCACCAGCGCGATGACCGCGACCTCGAACGGCACCCCCTCGGCACCCTCGATGATCCACGCCACCAGCGACACGATGACGGCGACGATCAACAGGTAGATCAGCGGGTCCTGGAACTGGGCCAGCAGCTTGCGCCACGCCGGCTCGCGCTCGGTCGCCTCGAGCTGGTTGGGGCCGTGCTCGGCCAGGCGGGCGGCGGCCTCGTCGCTCGACAAGCCACGCGCGGGATCGACCCCCAGGCGCGCCGCCACCGCCTCCGGCTCCTCGGACCAGGGCGGGAGGGCGACCGCCGCCTCGGTTCGCTCGGTCGACGGGGAGGTCATCGCGCCGACCATACGACCGGCCACCGCTGGGCCGAAAGCGACCACCGGCGCGGGCGGCGGGCCGTCAGGTGCCGGCGATGGTGGCGAGGTCGGCGTCGACCATCGTGCACACCAGCTCCTCGAAGCTGGTGGTCGGCTTCCAGCCGAGGACCGCTCGGGCGTGCGAGGCGTCGCCGATGAGCAGGTCGACCTCGGCGGGCCGGTAGAAGCGCTTGTCGACCACCACGTGGTCGGTCCAGTCGAGGCCGACGTGGCCGAACGCCACCTCGCACAGCTCGCGGATCGAGTGCGTCTCGCCGCTGGCCACCACGAAGTCGCCGGGCCGGTCGAGCTGCAGCATCCGCCACATGGCCTCGACGTAGTCGGCGGCGCTCCCCCAGTCGCGTTGCGCGTCGAGGTTGCCGAGGTGCAGGTCGCGGTCGAGGCCGAGCTTGATGCGGGCCACGCCGTGGCTCACCTTGCGCTCGACGAACTCGAGGCCCCGGCGCGGCGAACCGTGGTTGAACAGGATGCCCGAGGTGGCGAACAGCTCGTAGCTCTCGCGGTAGTTGACGGTGATCCAGTGGGCGTAGACCTTGGCCACGCCGTAGGGCGAGCGGGGGTGGAACGTCGTCGACTCGGTCTGGGGCACCTCGCGGACCTTGCCGAACATCTCCGACGAGCTGGCCTGGTAGAAGCGGATGTCGGGGTCGATCTGCCTGATCGCCTCGAGCAGCCGCACCGCCCCCAGCGCGGTGATCTCGCCGGTGAGCACCGGCTGGCTGAAGCTGGTCATGACGAAGCTCTGCGCCGCCAGGTTGTAGACCTCGGTCGGCCGGTGCTCGGCGATCACGCCGCTGAGCGACCCCTGGTCGAGCAGGTCGCCCTGCACGATCGTGACCCGCTCCTGGATGTGCGCGATCCGCTCGAAGTTCACCGTCGAGCTGCGCCGCACCATGCCCACCACCTCGTAGCCCCGGTCGAGCAGAAGCTCGGCCAGGTAGGAGCCGTCCTGGCCGGTGATGCCGGTGATGAGCGCGCGCGGGGGTCGATCCATCCCGTCGTTCTACCGGCGGCGGTCGGGGCCGTCTGCTAAGCCACTTGGCATCGTCCCGGAAGCGTTCGGCCGCCAGGTGGCCAAGATGAGAGCCGGACTGGGCTGGACCCAGGCCCGCCTCGGCGACCGCATCGGCGTGTCGCGGGTGGCGCTCTCCCACATCGAGGCCGGCCTGTCGGTGCCGAGCGAGCGCACGGTGACCCTGCTCGCCGGTGTGTTCGGCGTCGAGCCCCACGAGCTGGTGGCGGGCACCAACTACCCGGCGGCCAAGGCCGAGCGACTGCCCCTCGTGGCCGCCCGCCACACCGAGGTCGACCACCAGCTGGCACTGCTCGATGCCTTGACCCACCTGGCCGGCCGGCTTCCCGAGCCCTGCCGCAGCCGTGCGCTCGACGACCTGCGCGGCGAGTGGCGACCCCGGCTGACGGGCCTGGCGCAGCAGGCCGCCGACCCGGACGAGCGCCGACGCCTGCTGGCCGCGGCTCGCCGGCTGGCGGGCCTCGTCGACGGCCGGTCGTCGCCTCCGGGCGAGCGCCGGTAGCCGTGCGACGCCGGGCCTGCCGGACGCCCCGAACCCGCCGTTCCACACGGGGAGCGCGCCAGTAGGGTTCCCAGCCGTGGACGACGAGTTCCTGCTGTTCGCGGGATCGGCCAGCCCCCGGCTGGCGCAGGCCATCGCCACCTACCTGGGGTGCGCGGTCGGCGCCTCGGAGACGCTGCGCTTCTCCGAGGGCAACCTGTTCGTGCGGGTGGGCGAGAACGTGCGGGGGCGCGACGTGTTCCTGGTGCAGGGCACGGCCTTCCCCGCCAACGACAACTTCATGGAGCTGCTGTTCTGGATCGACGCGCTGAAGCGAGCGAGCGCGGCCTCGGTCACCGCGGTCATCCCCTACTTCAGCTACGCCAAGGGCGACAAGAAGGACGAGCCCCGCGTGTCGATCCGGGCGCGGGTGTGCGCCGACGCCATCGAGGCCGCGGGCGCCGACCGGGTGGTCACCCTCGACCTGCACGCACCGCAGGTGCAGGGCTTCTTCCGCATCCCGGTCGACGACCTGTACTCGCTGCCGGTGCTGTGCGACGCCATCGCCGCCAAGGACCTGGGCGACCTGGTGGTCGTGGCCCCCGACGCCGGCTTCGCCAAGAAGGCCCGCGAGTGGGCCAACCGCCTGCAGGCACCCACCGCCATCGCCGACAAGCGCCGGGTCGACCACACCGAGTCGGCCGAGATCGTCGAGCTGATCGGCTCGGTCGAGGGACGCACCGCCCTAATCGTCGACGACTTCACCATCTCGGCCGGCACGCTGGTCGACGCCGCCCGGGTGCTGATCGAGCGGGGCGCCACCTCGGTGTACGCCGCGGTGAGCCACGGGCTGCTGGCCGGTGACGCGACCGAACGCCTCGAGGCCAGCCCGATCGAGCGCCTGTTCATGACCGACAGCGTCGAGACCCAGCCGGTGCCGCTGTCGTCGAAGGTCGAGGTGGTGTCGGTGGCCGGCCTGTTCGGCGAGGCCATCCGCCGGATCGCCCGCCGCGAGAGCATCTCGGTCCTGTTCGAGTGACCGGGCCGGGCGCGGGGCCGCGGCGGGGCTCCGGTGCCGGCCCGAGGCCCGAGCCCGAGGCGATGACTGCCTGCGCCGGACGACCGAGCCTCCGAACCGCCCGAGGCAATGCCGTGCGATCCGAACCGCCCGAGGCAATGCCGTGCGGGGGCGGCACGGCATTGCCTCGAGACCCCCGCAGCGGCAGCCATTGCCTCGGGCGGCGTGGGCGCACCGCCGGGCGATGTCGGGCCTTTCGGCCCTGACACGGCCCGCCCGACGCGCGCACCATGGCCTGCGAGGTGGCGCGACGCACGGAGGAGGGCCGCCATGGACACCGACGACCGGCACAGCTGGGTCGAGCACCTCGGCGTCGACGAGTGCTGGCGGCTGCTCGCCGCGACACCCGTGGGCCGCGTGGGCGTGATCGTCAACAGCGGGCCCGAGATCTATCCCGTCAACCACGCCGTGGACGAGCGGAGCATCGTGTTCCGCACCGACCCGGGCAGCAAGCTCGCCGGCCTGGACCGCAGCCCTGCCGTGTGCTACCAGATCGACGGCGTCGACACCGGCGCCGAGACTGGCTGGAGCGTGCTCGTCAAGGGCCGGGCCCGCGAGCTGGTCGACACCGAGGACCTGCGCCGGGCCGCCGCGCTGCGGCTGCGCCTGTGGGCCATCGGCGAGAAGGAGCACTGGGTGCGCATCGAGCCCGCCGAGGTGACCGGCCGGCGCATCGGGCACTCCGGCAACGAGGCCGCCCGGCCCTCACCGAGCTGACGGCCGGCGCCCGCCCGTCCCGTTCGGAACGACGTGGAACGGGGGTCCGGCCCGCGGACCGGTCCCCCATCGGTGGCGTCCCTCAGGACACCACCACCGCCGTGACCATCCCGAACATGCCGTCCTCGGCCTCGACGTGGTTGAGGATGTGGCAGTGCCAGACCCAGGTGCCCGGCTCGTCGAGCTGCACCAGCACCGTGTAGCGCTCGCCGGGGGCGACGTTCACCGTGTCGGCGACGTAGGGGTGGTCGAGCGGGTAGCCGTCCTTGGCCACCACCACCTGGTCGAACTGGTGCATGTGCATGGGGTGGATCTGGCTGCCCTCGTTGAAGTAGTGGACCTCGACCCAGTCACCCTTCTCGGCCACCAGCGGCTCGGTCGCCGGGAAGCTCTTGCCGTTCAACGAGTAGCCGATGGCGCCGCTGTCGTTGAGCACCATGGGGATCTCCTGCGACACCTCCAGGTCGGCGGGGATGACCTCGTCGCCGATGGTCTCGCCGGCCGGCAGCCGCATGTCGCCCACCAGCAGCGTTCCCAGCATGCCGTTCGGCATCTGCAGCTGGCCGTGGTGGTGGGGGTGGTACATGGCCACCGCAGGCTCGTCGGTGGTGAAGGCGTAGGTGAACGACTCGCCGGGCTCGATCAGGTCCTGGGTGATGGGGGCCACGCCGTCCATGCTGTTGGGCACGTTGATGCCGTGGACGTGCACGTCGGTGGCCATCGGCAGCTCGTTGTGCACGACGATCTCGACCTTGTCGCCCACGTCCGCGTGCAGCTGGGGGCCGGGCACCATGCCGTTGTAGGTCCAGGCCTCGACGAGCTCGCCGGGCTCGATCTCCCACTCGACGACCTCGGCCGTCAGCTCGAACACCTTGGTGCCGTCGGCCTTGACCTCGGGCTCGAGGACCTGGTTGCCGCTGCCCTCGGTCTCGGCCGGGAACTCGCCGATGGTGGCGTTCATCGCCTCGCTCATCTCGGCGTACTGCTCCTCGGTCATCCCGGTGCTGTGGTCATGACCGGCGGCGGCGCCGCCCTCGCCCGCGGCGCCGGTCAGGCCCGCGGTCGCACCGCCCTCGGTGACCGTGATCGTGCCGGTCATGCCGGCGTCCTCGTGGCCGGGGATGGTGCAGATCATCGTGTAGTCGCCGGGCTCGAGGCTCGACAGGTCGAGCGTCTCGCTCTCACCGCCCGCCAGATCGCTGGTGGCGATGTCGGCGCCCGTGATGCTCAGGTTGTGGGGCACGGTCCCGCCGTTGACCACCTCGAGCGACCCGCCGGCGGCAACGCTCACCGACGCGGGCGTCAGCGCGAACTCGCTCAGCTCGACCGTGGCCGGGCCGGCGCCGCCATCCGTCGACGAACCGCTCGAGGAATCTCCGCCGCCGCCCATGACCAGGGCGACGGCCGCGAACACCAGGGCCACCACGCCGAGCACCGCGCCGAACCAGACCCCACCCGACTCGCCCGGGCCCGACGTGCGGGCGGCGCGCGGCGTGGGCGGCGCTGCCCCGCCCGCGCTGCCGTCGCGGTCGTCGCCCGAACCGGCGTCGTCGCGGTTTGGCGGGGGTGTCAGCGTCTCCACGGGTGCTCCCTTCGCACAGCGGGCGAGGCAGGCGGTGGGGCACCAGGTGCCCACCGGCGGCGACCCGCCCGGCGCCGCGGTGGCGCCTGGTGGCCAGGCTGCCCGTCGGGCCCGAGGCGCGGCAGGGCTGAGGGTCCCGCGGCGGTGGGACCTTGGTCCCATCCGCACGTCGCGCGGCTACGGCGACGTGGGGGTCAGCGCCAGGGGACGCAGCGTCTCGGCGCCGGGTGGGCCCTCGACCAGGTACGCCGTCACGTCGTTGTCGGCCGTGAACGGCTCGGGCAGCAGCAGGGCGTGGACGAGGGAGGACCCGAACGCGCGGGCCTCGATCGGCGCCACCGCCGCCACCACGCCGTTGACCGCCACGGCCACCTCCCCGGGCCGGGGGACGCTCGGTTCGCCGAGCAGCTCGATCAGCGGAGGACCCTCGCCCGGATGCGCGAGGCGGTCGAGCTCCCTCACCGCCATCGTGCCCGCCTCGCCATCGGCCACCCGCAGGCTGCCGACGTCCCGCCCCACCAGCTCGCCGTGCTCGCCGCGGCGCCACACCGCGAGGTCGTCGTCCGCGGGGACGTAGTCGCTCGCCAGCACGCGGGCGAACCCCGCCGCCGCGTCGATGGGCACGAAGTCGCTGCCCGGGGCCGGTTCCATCACGTTGACCGAGTTGTCGATGACCTGCTTGTCGTCCGGGTCGCGGCGCCGGGCGGCCCGGCCGGCGGGGACGCCGTCGGCCTCCCAGGGCAGGTCGACGCCCAGCTCGTCGGCGATCGTGGGCACCAGGTCGACGCTCCACACGTTCGCGTCGTCGATCACGCCCTCGTTCTGGTGCGGCGTCTTGACGATCATCGGGGTCCACGCCAGTTGCTCGTACTGCGACGGCGCCAGGCCCCGCAGCGGCGCCCCCGGCGACAGGGCCTGGCCATGGTCGCCGGCCACCACGATCAGCGCGTCGTCGTAGGTGCCGGCCTCGCGGAGCCGGGCGAACAGCTCGCCCAGCATGCGGTCGGCCGACTGCGTCTGCAGCACCTGGCGCTGCCGTCCGACCGTGCTGCCGACCTCGCCCCACAGGTTGAGGTAGAGGCCGTAGGGCGTCTCCTCGACGGCGGCGTAGGGCGACCCGTCATCCAGCTCGACCCACGGCTCGTGCGGCATGACCAGGTGATAGAACCACAGCCCGGGCCGGCTCCCGGGCGAGAAGTCCTGCTCGGCGATCCAGCGGGCGAAGTCGTCGCCCCGCTCGGGCTCGATGGCGCCGGGCAGGACCGTGGCCCCGTCGCCGTCGGCCTCAGCGGCGCCGCGCCACCAGTCGACGGCGTCGCCGAGCAGCGTGGGCAGCGCCGTCCCCCCGGCGCGGGCGCAGGTGTCGCTCGGGCACAGCCGGGTGATCTGCTCGACGGCCTCGATGTCGTGGGTGCCGGCGAACAGGGTGAACAGGTTGTCGGGGAAGTTGCGGGTGTCGGGCAGCTTTGTCTTCGGCCCTGGCAGGCGGCCCGACAGCAGCGCAGGCACCACCTGGTAGGTGAACGCGCTGACCGTGGTGTTGTTGCGGTACCAGGTGGCGTCGCCGGCCAGCGCGCTCAGGTTGGGGTAGAGGTCGGCGTCGATGTGGCCTGTCCCGTCGAGCACGCTGGCCGTGGGCAGGGCGTCGAGGACCACCACCACGATGGGGGGCGGCTGGCCGTCGTTGGCGGCCAGGAGGGCGTCGGCGGCGGCGTGGTCGGTCGAGGCTGCACCGCCGAACACCAGGTCGGACGCCGGCGACAGCACCAGGAACTCGACGACGAACACCACCGAGGCGGCGCCCAGGAAGCGCAGGAAGGTCGCCGTGGTGCGCACCTTGACGCGGGCGAGGGCCAGCAGGGCGCCGGTCATCGCGGCGCCGACCACCACCAGCCACCGGCCCCGGGTCGTCACGTCGGTCCCGAGCCGCCAGGCGGCCGCCGCGCCGAGCACGCCGACGACGGCGTGCTGCGCCGCCCGCCGCGCCCGCGGTCCCGCCAGGCGCGTCGCGGCCGCGGCGACGGCGACCACCAGGGTGGGGACGGCCGCGACGCCCAGGGCGAACAGCACGACGTCGCGGGTCGAGGCGTCGCGGGCGATGAACGTCTCGGGCGAGCGCCCGAAGCTGGCGAGCACGGGGCGCGTGACCGCCAGCGCGACCAGGCCGCAGATCTCGAGCGCGAGCACCACCTCGTCCCGCAATGGGCCGCGCCCGCGCGACACCCCAGCGCGGTCGGCTCCCCCAGCAACGTCGGCCACGGCTCGACGTTAGTTGCCATCGGTAAGCGAATGGCGGGTCGCGCGTCGGGCAGGATGCGGGAACCGGAACGGCTGGGGACGTCGTCCAACCCGGTGATGGCATCACCCACGCGCAGACAGGGGTACGGCATGCGCCCGATCACGACCATCGCCGCGCTGGCGGCCACCGCGGTGCTGGCCACCGCGACCGCCTGCTCCGGCGACGACGGCGAGCCCGCGGGCCCGGCCTCGTCACCGGACCTGCTGCTGGCGAGCAGCCTGCAACCGCTGGGGTCGTGCGACGACCTGCGCAGCTGGGTGGCCGACGAGCTGGCACCGCGGGTGGGCGCCTACGGCGTGCCGGGCCAGTTCGGGTCGGCAGAGAGCGGCATCGGGGTCGAGGACCTCGCCGAGGACACCGACGACGCCGCGGCCGCGCCGGTCGCACCCGCCGACGGATCGTTCGGCGCGCCGACCGCTGGCGCCGACCGCGAAGCCGGGCGCTCGGCGTCCGGCGAGGCGGCGCCCGGTGACGCGGCGCCCGGTGGCTTCTCCGACACCAACGTGCAGGTGGCGGGCGTCGACGAGCCCGACCTGGTGAAGACCGACGGCGAGCGCATCCTGGCCGTCGCCGAGGGCAGGCTGCACCTGGCCTCGGCGACCGACAACCGGCTCGTCGACTCGCTCACGCTGCCAGACGGCATGTACGGCGCCGAGCTGCTGCTGGCGGGCGACCGGGCGCTGGTGATCGCACCGAACGGCTACGTCGGCGTCCAGCCGCTCCCCGAGGGCGGGCCCGGGGTCGACCGGGCGTTCGCGCCCCCCGTCGGCACGCTGGTCGCCCAGGTCGACATCGAGGGCGGGGCGCTCACGCTGAGCGACACGTTCGTGCTCGACGGCACCTACGTCTCTGCCCGCATGACCGGCGACGTGGCCCGCCTGGTGCTGCACGCCGACCCGCAGCAGCGGCTGCCCTTCGTTGCTCCGGCCACGCCGACCGAGCAGGCCGAGGAGGCGGCCCGCCGGCACAACGAGCAGGTCGTCGAGGACGCCGCCCCCGAGGACTTCCTCCCCACCTGGAGCCGGCTGGGCGCAGACGGGCAGCCCCTCGACGACGGCCCGCTGCTGGGGTGCGAGGACGCGCACGCCCCCAACACCTTCTCCGGCTTCGGCATGGTGACCGTGGTCAGCGTGGACGTGTCGGACGGGCTGGCCGGCGGCCTCGCCTCGGCCAACGGCACCGGGGTCCTGGCCGGCGGCCAGACCGTCTACGCCTCGCCCGACCACCTCTACGTGGCCGCGCCCGAGTGGGTCGACTGGCAGGCGCTGACCGAGACCGACCGGGAGATCGCCGCCGAGGACCACGGCACCGACATCCATCGCTTCGACATCAGCGACCCGGAGGTGGCCGCCTACGACATGTCGGGCCACGTCGACGGCACGCTGCTCAACCAGTTCGCCATGGACGAGCACGACGGGAACCTGCGGGTGGCCACGACCACCGGCTCGCCGTGGGTCGAGGGCCAGGGGGAGTCCGAGAGCCACGTCGTGGTCCTGGCCCCCGGTGACGGCGCCCTGACCGAGGTCGGGCGGGTGTCGGGCCTCGGCAGGGGCGAGTCGATCCACTCCGTGCGGTTCGTGGGCGACGTCGGCTACGTGGTGACGTTCGAGCAGACCGACCCGCTCTACACCGTCGACCTGTCCGATCCCGCCGCGCCGGCCGTGGTGGGCGAGCTGAAGATCGTCGGCTACTCGGCCTACCTGCACCCGGTCGGCGACGGCCTGCTGGTGGGCGTGGGACAGGACGCCACCGACGAGGGCCGCACCCTCGGCACCCAGGTGGCGCTGTTCGACGTGAGCGACCCGGCTGCGCCGGCCCAGATCGCCAAGGCGACGCTGCCCAACGCCAGCTCGTCGGCGGAGTGGGACCATCGGGCCTTCCTGTGGTGGCCCGACGACGGGCTGGTGGCCGTGCCGGTCAGCGCGTACGACGCGGCGCCGTTCGAGGGCGTGGTCGGTTACACGGTCGACGTCGAGGCGGGCACCATCGCCGAGCGGGGCCGGGTCAGCCACCCGCCCGTGGGCGGGCGCCCGATCGTCGAGCCGATCCCGCTGCCCGCGCCGCGGCCGGTCGACCCCGGCATCGGCGGCGTCGCGCCCGGCGAGGTCCCGCCCGCCGACGGCGCCTACACCCCGCCGATCGTCCGCTCGCTGGTCATCGGCGACCGCCTGTGGACGCTGTCGTCGCACGGCTTCGGCACGACCGACCTGGCGACGCTCACAGAGGGTACTTTTACGCCGTTCACCTGAACCCTGGGTTGCACCCGGTCGACCACTGTGCGCGAGGATCTCGTGGGGCAGTGTGAAGCCCATCCTGGGGAGGGACGGCACACATGCGGCGGCGCGAGACATCCATCCTCGTCCTGGTGGCGTCGATCGCCGCGGTGGGGGCATGCTCGTCTCACCGCGGCGACGACAGGCTGGCGGGCGACATCCCCTCCAGCAGCACCTCACCACTGCAGTGGCTCGAGCGCCCCGAGGGCCCGGCGGCCGAGCTCACCGGGCCACTGGCGGCCGAGGGAGCCGTCCTGCCCGCCACCGGCGCCGTGACGCCCGACCTCGACGCGTCCGGCTACGTCGAGGAGGAGTACACGGCCGAGGGGGTGGCCGTCCTGTACCGGTCGCGGGGCGCGCTGCCCCCGGACGGCCACTACGAGCTGGTCAAGGACGAGGCCGACCGCTACCGCACCCGCATCGTGGTACGCCGGCCCGCCGACGCCGAGGACTTCAACGGCACCGTGGTGGTCGAGTGGCTGAACGTCAGCTGGGGCCTCGACGCGGCTCCCGACTACGGCTACACCGCGGACGAGTTGGTGCGGGGCGGCTACGCATGGGTGGGCGTGTCCGCGCAGCACCTGGGCATCGAGGGCGGACCGGTGGCGGTGGCCGGCGCGGGCAGCGGTGACACCGCGGGCACCGGCCTGCGCCGCCTCGACCGCGAGCGCTACGGCTCGCTGACCCACCCGGGCGACGCCTTCGCCTACGACATCTACACGCAGGTCGCTCGCGCGCTGCGCGACCCCGGCGACGTCGACGCCCTCGATGGCCTCGAGGCCGAGCACCTGCTGGCCGTCGGCGAGTCGCAGTCGGCGTTCGCGCTCACCACCTATGCCAACGGCGTGCAGCCGCTCACCGAGGCGTTCGACGGATTCCTGATCCACAGCCGGGGCGGGGCGGCGGCGCCGCTGGGCAAGGCCGGGGCGGGCATCGACATCGCCGGCACCATCGCCGGGCCACCCACCCGGGTGCGCACCGACCTCGGCGTCCCCGTCCTGGTGCTCGAGACCGAGACCGACGTGCTGTCGTTCCTCAACTACCACCCGGCCCGGCAACCCGACAGCCGCAACTTCCGGCTGTGGGAGGTGGCCGGCACCGCCCACGCCGACGCCTACCAGCTGGGCCCGTTGGCGGACTTGGTCGACTGCCCGGCACCGGTGAACACAGGCCCGCACCACTTCGTGGCCAAGGCGGCGCTGCACAGCCTGGACACCTGGGTGCGCACGGGCGAGGCGCCGCCCGAGGCCGCACGGCTCGAGACCGACAGCTCGCCCGACTTCGTGCGGGACGCCAACGGCAACGCGCTCGGCGGCGTCCGCACGCCGCAGGTCGACGTGCCGGTGGCGACGCTGTCGGGAGAGCCCGGCGGCTCCCCGTCGATCATCTGCCTGCTGCTGGGCTCGACCACGCCGCTCGACCCCGGTCGGCTGGCCCAGCTGTACCCCTCGGTCGACGCCTACCTCGCCGCCTACGCCGAGGCCGCCGACGCCGCCATCGACGCCGGGTTCGTGCTCGAGGAGGACCGCGACGCGCTGCTGGCCGACGCCGACCCCTCGGTCATCCCCGGCGTCGCGCCTCCCGCCACTTGATGCTGCAGCCAATGCTGGGCCGCTGGTCGGCGGGCACGGGCGTCCCCGCGAGCAGGGCGTCGACGGCCGCGCCGAGGTCGGCGCCGGTGACGGCGACGCCGTTGCCCGGCCGGCTGCCGTCGAGCTGGCCCCGGTAGACCAGGCGGCGGTCGCCGTCGAACAGGAAGAAGTCGGGCGTGCAGGCGGCGCCGTACGCTCGGGCCACGTCCTGCGACTCGTCCACCAGGTAGGGGAAGGTGTAGCCCACCTGGCGCACCTCGTCGGCCATCCGCTCGGGCGAGTCGTCGGGGTAGGCCGTCCAGTCGTTGCTCTGGACCCCGACGACCGCGAGCCCCCGCTGCTGCCAGCCGTCGGTGAGGCTCGCCAGCTCGGTGCGGATGTGCTTCACGTACGGGCAGTGGTTGCAGATGAACATGACCAGCAGGCCCGGCGCGTCCGCGAAGTCGTCACGGCGACACACCCGCCCGGAGGGGTCGGGCAGGGAGAAGTCGGGCGCCTCGGTGCCGAGTGCCATCATCGTCGACGTGGCTGCCACGGTCGCCTCCTCGGGGTCGGGTCCACGGCCGGCCGCCCCCGGCACGCGGCCCACCCTAGGCCGGTCGCTGGCCATCGGCGCCGGGGCAGCCGTCGGCCCAGCCGCTCGCCTCGAGCTCGGCGGCTGCGAGCTGGGACCAGCCCGCCACGAAGTCGGCCGGGTGCACGCCGGCAAGGCCGTCGCGCAGCAGCACTGTGAGAGTTGTCCTACAACGAGGGTCGGGAGCGATCATGCAGCAACTCATGCTCGACGGGCCGGGGCGCCTGCGCTGGGACGAGGCGGACGAGCCAGAGCTGGCCGGGCCGGGCGCCGCCCTCGCGCGGCCCGTCGCGGTGGCCACCTGCGACCTCGACGTCGGCGTGCTGAGGGGGCGGTTCCCGCTCGAGGGCCCCTACCCTCTCGGGCACGAGGGCGTGGTCGAGGTCGTGCGCGTCGGCGACGCGGTGACCACGGTGTCGCCCGGCGACCGTGCCGTCGTCACCTTCCAGATCTCGTGTGGCGAGTGCGCACCGTGCCGGCGGGGCCGCACCGGCAACTGCGCGACGCACCCTCCGCTGTCGACCTACGGTCTCGGGACGATGGGCGGGCTCGAATGGGGTGGCCTGCTCGCCGACCTCGTGGCCGTGCCCCACGCCGACGCCATGCTGGTGCCGCTGCCCGGCGGCGTCGACCCGCTCACCGTCGCCAGCGCGAGCGACAACCTGCCCGATGCGTGGCGGACGGTCGGACCGCAGCTCGCCGTCGAGCCCGGCGCCGAGGTCCTGGTGGTCGGCGGCGACGCCGGTCCGAGCTCGATCGGCCTGTACGCCGCCGGGCTCGCCCGGGCGCTCGGCGCGGCGCGGGTCGTGTATCTCGACCGGCACCCCGACCGGCTCGCCATCGCCGAGGCCCTAGGCGCCGAGGTCGTCGACGGGCCACCGCCCCGCAAGGCCGGCGCGTTCCCCATCACGGTCGACGCCAGTGGCAGCAGCGACGGCCTGCGCTGCGCCCTCAACAGCACCGCCTTCGACGGCACCTGCACGAGCCCCTCCATCTACCTCGACGACCCGGCGCTGCCGCTGTTCCAGATGTACTCGCGCGGCTGCACGTTCCACACCGGCCGGGCGCATGCCCGCCCCGCCATCCCCCCGATCCTCGAGCTCGTCGCCGGCGGCGGCTTCGATCCGTCGCTGGTCACCTCGGCGGTCGTCCCCCGCACCGAGGCCGTCGAGGCGCTCCGGCAGCCACCGATGAAGCTGGTGATCGACTGCACGACCTCCTGAATCGGCGCACGGAACGACCGTCGAGCGTCGAGCTCCTCGCGGCGCCGGTCACATCCCTCGGCCGTGGCGTGTCGATGAGGTGACCGACGAGTCGGGTCCGGGCGCCGTGCAGACGGACCGAGGGCCGGCTGAAGGGTGACCTGCCGGGTCGTTCTTGCCAGACTTGGCATCGCCGCAGCGCTTCGGCTCGTCCCGAAGCGCTGCGAGCACCACGGCTCCCCAGATCATCGCAGCAGACATGACCGCCCGGGCGGCATCGCACGCCAAGGAGAGGACGTCCATGACGCGGATCGACGCAGCACCGCAGACGGCTGCACGACTGTCCGGCTTCGCGGCGCAGCGGCACGGCGACCGCACCGCCGTGCGCGCCAAGCACGACGGCGTGTGGGAGGACCGGACCTACGCGGCCGTCGGCGAGGACATCGAGCGCCTTGCGACGGGACTCCTTGCGCACGGCATCGAGCCCGGCGACCGCGTGTGCATCCTCGCCGACACGCGGCCCGAGTGGTCGATCGTGTCCAATGCGATCTGGAGCATCGGCGCCGTCGTGGTCCCGATCTACCCCTCGAACTCGCCCGAGGAGTGTGCGTGGGTCGCCGGGGACTCCGGCGCGGTCGCCGTCGTCGTCGAGGACGCCGGGCAGCTCGCCAAGATCGACGCCGTGCGCGCGGCGCTGCCGGCCCTGCGGGCGACCTTCGTCGTGGAGGGCCGCGACGCCTCCGACGGCGTCGTCGCGCTCGAGGAGGTCGCCGCTGCGGGCGGCGACAGCGGCGACAGCGACGAGCTCGAGCGGCGGCGGGCGGCCGTGGCCCCCGACGATCCCGCCCTGATCATCTACACGTCGGGCACGACGGGCCCGCCGAAGGGCTGCGTGTTGACGCACCGCAACGCGATGTCGGTCTGCTCCATCGTGCTGGAGCTGGGGACGCTCCTGCCGGGCGAGGTCGCCTACCTGTACCTGCCACTGGCGCACGTGTTCGCACAGATCGTCCAGCTCGCCGCCTACCAGGTCGGAGCCGCGATCGCGTACTACGGGGGCGACACGCAGCAGATCATCGCCGAGCTCATGGAGGTGCACCCCGACTACCTGCCGTCCGTGCCGCGCGTCTTCGAGAAGCTCTACTCGCTGGCGATGGCGCAGGTCCCGCCCGAGCAGCAGGACGACCTCGATCGCGCGGTTCACGTCGGGTCGCAGGTGCGGGCGCTCCAGGCCCGCGGCGAGCCGGTCCCGGACGAGCTGGCCGAGGTCGACCGGCACGCCGACGAGACCGTGTTCTCGAAGATCCGCATGCTCTTCGGCGGCAACCTCCGCGAAGCCCTGTCCGGTGGCGCGCCGATAGAACCCGGGATCCTCGAGTTCTTCTACGCCGCCGGGGTCCCCGTGATGGAGGGCTACGGCATGACCGAGACCATGGGCGTGGGCACGGTGAACTCCCCGGATGCGTTCCGGTTGGGGACGGTCGGGCCCGCTGCCCCGGGCGTCGAGATCCGGATCGCCGACGACGGCGAGATCCTCATGCGCGGCCCGCAGATCTTCGCGGGCTACTGGAGGAACGAGCGGGCGACGCGCGAGGTGCTCGACGACGACGGCTGGCTGCACACAGGCGACCTCGGGGCGATCGACGGCGACGGGTTCCTGAGCATCACCGGGCGCAAGAAGGACATCATCATCACCGCGGGCGGCAAGAACATCACCCCCGCGAACCTCGAGAACGACCTCAAGCATTCGCCGTTCATCTCGCAGGCGGTGATGTACGGCGACCGCCGGCCGTACCCCGTGGCGCTCGTGACGCTCGACGTCGAGGTGGTCGTCCCGTGGGCGCAGCAGCGCGGCCTACCTGGCGACGTGGATGTCCTTGCGGAGCACCCGGACATCCACGACCTCGTGCAGCAGGCGCTCGACAGCGTGAACTCGCGCTACTCGCAGGTCGAGCAGATCAAGCGCTTCGCGATCCTCGGACACGACTTCGCGCACGAGACCGGCGAGCTGACGCCGACGCTCAAGGTCAGGCGCAACGTCATCTTCGACCGCTACGCGGGCGTCTTCGACGCCCTCTACGCGCGCTGACCGGACGCGAAGCCGCCCCGGGCCGGGGGGTGACGCCAACGTTAGATTTGGAGTACAACTGGGGCCTCCACTGGTCGCAGAGGGGGTCCGAATGTCCGAGTCGAGCCTGTTCGGGGGCGAGCCCGAGCCGGAGGTGCTCGCCCACCCGCAGCCCCTGTTGAAGCAGATGCGCGACGCCGGGCCGGTCATCGACCTGGGCGGAGAGGTGGGCATGGTGATCGTCTGCGGCGACGCCGAGGTCCGCCACGTGCTGCAGCACCCGGACGTGTTCAGCTCCGGGATCGACGCCGTCACGATCGGTCAGGTGCGGCCGCTCATCCCCCTCCAGATCGACCCACCCCAGCACCGCAACTACCGCAAGCTGCTCGACCCCATCTTCGCCCCCCGGCAGATCGCCCTGCTCGAGGACCAGACCCGCGACCTGGTGCGGGAGCTCGTCGCTGCCGTGGCTCACCAGGGCGGGTGCAACTTCCACACCGCGGTCGCCGAGCCGCTGCCCACCACCGTGTTCCTGCGGCTCCTCGGCCTGCCGGTGAGCCGGGCACAGGAGTTCCTGAGGCTCAAGGACGGCATCATCCGCCCGCCGGTCTCCACCCGGGGCGAACGGGTCGAGTACACCGCCCGGGTGGGCCAGGAGATCTACGCGGTCCTGCAGGAGGCCATCGACGAGCGCAGGCGCGAGCGTTCGGACGACTTCCTCTCCCTCTTCCTCGACGCCGAGGTGGACGGCCACCGCCTCACCGACGACGACGTGCTCGACATCGGCTACCTCTTCTTCCTCGCCGGCCTCGACACCGTGACGGCCTCGCTCGACTGCATCATGAGCTACCTCGCCCAGCACGCCGACCACCGCCGCCGGCTGGTGGACGACCCGTCGCTCATCCAGCACGCCATCGAGGAGCTGCTGCGCTGGGAGACCCCGGTGCAGGGCGTCGTGCGCATCGCGACCGCGGACACGGAGATCGGCGGTTGCCCGGTGACGAAGGGACAGGTCGTCTCGGTGATGCTCGGGTCGGCCAACACCGACGAGCGGGCGTGGGACGACGTCGACACCGTCGACTTCGAACGGGCCGGGAACCGGCACATCGCGTTCGGCGCCGGCGCGCACCGCTGCCTGGGGTCGCACCTCGCCCGCATGGAGCTGCGGGTGGCGCTCGACGAGTGGCACAGGGCCATCCCCGAGTACCGTCTGCGCGACGGCGTCGAGCTCCTGTACTCACAGGGCGTCCGCGCCGTCGAGAACCTGGAGCTGGTGTGGTGAGCGCGACGGCGGGCGAGCGGCGGATGCTGATCGACGGCAAGCTCGTCGACGCCCGTGGCGACGCCACCTTCGACAACGTCAACCCGGCCACCGAGGAGGTGCTCGGCCCCGTGGCCGACGGCACGTCGGCGGACATGGAGGCTGCCATCGGGGCCGCCCGCCGGGCCTTCGACACCACCACCTGGGGCGGCGACCACGCCTTCCGTCGTCACTGCCTGCTGCAGCTGCAGGCGGCCCTCGAGGCGGAGCGGGAGGAGCTCCGAGCCGAGCTCGTCGCCGAGGTGGGTTGCCCGGTCCTCATCACCTACGGACCCCAGCTCGACGCGCCGCTGCGCGAGGCCCTCACCTGGCCCGCCGAGATGATCGACCGGTTCTCCTGGAGCCGCGACCTCGGCACCAAGGACCCGTTCGGCATGGGCGTGGACACCACGCGCGAGGTGTGGAAGGAGCCCGTCGGCGTGGTCGGCGTGATCGTGCCGTGGAACTTCCCGGTCGAGATCATCCTCAACAAGCTGGGCCCGGTGCTCGCGATGGGCAACACGTGCGTGCTGAAGCCGGCCCCCGACACGCCCTGGAACGCCACCCGCATCGGCCGGCTCATCGCGGAGCGGACCGACTTCCCGCGGGGTGTGGTCAACGTCGTCACGTCGAGCGACCACCTCGTGGGCGAGGTGCTCACGACCTCGCCGCAGGTCGACATGGTGGCGTTCACCGGCTCGACCGCCACCGGTCGGCGGATCATGCAGGCCGCGTCCGCGAGCCTGAAGCCGGTGTTCCTCGAGCTGGGTGGCAAGTCCGTCAACCTCGTGCTCGACGACGCCGACTTCGCGGCCACCATCCCGGGCGCATCGTCGGTGTGCTTCCACGCCGGCCAGGGCTGCGCCATGCCGACCCGCCTGCTGGTCCCCCGCTCGCGCTACGACGAGGCGGTCGAGCTGGCGGCCGCGGGGTTCGCCGGCGTGAGCTACGGCGACCCCACCGATCCCGCCAACCTCATGGGGCCGCTCGTCTCCGAGCGGCAGCGGGACCGCGTGCTCGGCTACATCGAGTCCGGCAGGGAGCAGGGGGCCCGCCTGGTCTGCGGCGGCGGCCGGCCCGAGCACCTGCCCACCGGCTGGTACGTGGAGCCCACCCTGTTCGTGGACGTCGACAACTCGATGACCATCGCCCAGGAGGAGATCTTCGGGCCGGTTCTCGTGATGATCGCCTACGAGGACGACGACGACGCCGTGCGCATCGCCAACGACAGCCCCTACGGCCTGTCGGGGATGATCACCTCCGGCGACCTCGAGCGGGCCAAGGCCGTCGCCCGCCGCATCCGCACCGGCACCCTCGGCCTCAACGGGGGCATCTGGTACGGCGCCGATGCCCCGTTCGGCGGTTACAAGCAGTCGGGCATCGGCCGGCAGTGCGGCATCGAGGGCCTGGAGATCTTCACCGAGACCAAGACGGTCGGCTGGCCGGCCTGACCGGCCACACCCACGAGGAGGCAGCGCGTGTCCGGACCGCTCGACGGCATCCGCGTCATCGAGGTCGCCAGCTGGATGTTCATCCCGTCCGGCGGGTCGGTGCTCGTCGACTGGGGGGCCGACGTCATCAAGGTCGAGCACCCGGTGACCGGCGACCCCCAGCGGGGCCTGGTGACGTCGGGCCTGCTGCCCGGCGGGCCGGGCGGGGTCAACTTCATGATCGAGCAGCCCAACCGCGGCAAGCGCTCCGTGGCGCTCGATCTCGCCCATCCCGACGGCCGCGAGGCGCTGCTCACCCTGGTGGAGACCGCCGACGTCTTCCTCACCAACTACATGCCGCCCGTGCGCCGCAGGCTCCGGATCGACACCGACGACATCCGGGGCCGCAACCCGGACATCGTCATCGCCCGCGGCTCGGGCGCCGGGCCCAAGGGCCCCGAGGCCGAGAAGGGCGGCTACGACGGGGCCTCGTTCTGGGCCCGGGGCGGGGTCGGCACGACCATGCCCGAGCGCCCGGACGGCTGGCCGCCGAGTCAGCCGACGCCCGCCTTCGGCGACGTGATGGGCGGGCTCGCCACCGCGGGGGCCATCGCCGCCGCCCTGGTGAAGCGCGAGCGCACCGGCGAGGCCAGCGTGGTCGACGTGTCGCTGCTGGCCACCGCGATGTGGCAGATCTCGCCCATGATCATCGCCGCGAAGCTGTTCGGCTTCTCCAAGATCCCCCAGGGCGACCGGGCCCAGTCCGCCAACCCGGGGGTGGGCACCTACCGCACCGCCGACGGCCGCTTCGTCAGCCTCATCCTGCTGCAGAGCGACAAGCACTGGGCCGACTTCGTCGAGCGCCTGGGCGTGCCCGACATGGCCACCGACCCGCGGTTCGCCGACTCGGCCGCCAGGGCCCAGAACGCCGCGGCGTGCATCGCGCGGCTGGACGAGGCGTTCGGCAGCCAGCCGCTGGCGCACTGGAGGAAGGTGCTCGAAAGCTTCGACGGCGTGTGGAGCCCGTTCCAGACCCTTGACGAGCTCTACGACGACGTGCAGGTGCAGGCCAACGGCTACCTCCCGACCATGACGGCCGGCAACGGCGAGGACGTGGCGCTGGTGGCCAGCCCCGCCCAGTTCAACGAGCAACCGATCCAGGTCGAGCGCGCCCCCGAGCACGGCGAGCACACCGAGCAGGTGCTCCTCGACGCCGGCTACGACTGGGACCGGATCACCGCGCTGAAGGAGGCGGGCGCCATCCTCTGATCGCTCTTGTATGGTGATCTAACAGCCATGTCACTTGCTCGGCAGGGGGCCACCGATGCCGTCTCGTCAGCTCGACTTTCCCGTCTTCGACGCCGACAACCACATGTACGAGACGAAGGACGCGCTCACGAAGTTCGTGCCCGATCGCTACCAGGGGGTCATCGACTTCGTCGAGGTGCGGGGTCGCACCAAGATCGCCGTCAAGGGGCACATCAGCAACTACATCCCGAACCCGACCTTCGACCGCGTGGCCGCCCCCGGCGCGCAGGAGGAGTACTTCAAGGTCGGCAACCCCGAGGGCAAGAGCCGGCGGGAGATCATGGGCAAGGCCATCGACGCGATCCCCGCCTTCCGCGAGCCCGGGCCGCGCCTCGAGCTGATGGACGAGCTCGGCCTCGACCGGGCCCTCATGTGGCCCACGCTGGCGAGCCTGGTCGAGGAGCGCCTGCGCGACGACCCCGACGCCACCCACGCGTTGATCCATGCGCTCAACCAGTGGATGCACGAGCAGTGGACGTTCGACTACGAGGGCCGGATCTTCCCCACGCCGGTGATCACGCTGCCGATCGTCGAGAAGGCCGTCGACGAGCTCGAGTGGGTGGCCGAGCGCGGTGCGCGGATCATCCTCGTGCGCCCCGCGCCGGTGCCGGGCTTCCGGGGGCCACGCTCGTTCGCCCTGCCGGAGTTCGACCCGTTCTGGGAGCTCGTCCAGGAGAAGGATGTCGTGGTCGGCATGCACGCGTCCGACAGCGGCTACCAGCGCTACCTCGACGAGTGGGAGGGTGTCCGGGACGGCGAGTTCACCCCGTTCAAGGGCGGCAGCGCCTTCGCCGCCATCACCCAGGCCCAGCACCGCTCGATCACCGACACGGTGGCGTCGGCCATCGGCCACGGCCTCTGCACCCGCTTCCCCGGCCTGAAGATCGTGCCGGTCGAGAACGGCAGCGCCTGGGTGCGCCCGCTGCTGCACGACATGGCGTCGGCCTACGCCTTCAGCCCGCACCTCTTCGAGGAGGACCCGGTGGCGGTGTTCAAGCGGAACATCTTCGTGCACCCGTTCCACGAGGACGACCCGGTCGGGCTGTGCCGGGCCATCGGCGCCGACAACGTCGTGTTCGGCTCGGACTACCCGCACCCGGAGGGCATGGCCGACCCGCTCAGCTTCGTCGACGACCTCGACGGGCTGTCGCACGAGGAGACCGCCAAGGTGATGGGCGGCAACCTGGCTCGGCTGATGGGCGTCGGCTGATCCACTGCGGCATGCGTGGTGATCCTGGCGACCGGGTGACCGTCGCGACAAACGTCGCGGCTCAGCCCGCGCGGGTGAGCAGGAGCGCGCCGGCGATGGGCCCCCCGCCGTTGGCGACCGCCGCCACCTCCACGTCTGCGCCCACCTGGCGGTCGCCGGCCTCGCCCCGGAGCTGGAGGCAGGCCTCGTGGATGAACCCGAACCCGTGCAAGCGCCCGGCCGACAGCTGGCCCCCCTGCGTGTTGAGCGGGAGCTCGCCGTCGAGCGCGATCCGGTGGCCGCCCTCGACGAAGGGGCCCGACTCGCCCTTGCCGCAGAAGCCGAGCGCCTCCAGCCAGACCATGGCGAGGAAGCTGAACCCGTCGTAGAGCTCGGCCACGTCGACGTCCGCCGGCTTCAGATCGGTGCGGGTCCACAGCTGGGCACCGGCGTCACGAGCGGCCATCGTCGTGAGGTCGTCGAACTGGTCCCACGACGGCCGCCCGCGCAGCGCGGTCCCCACCGCCTCGACCCGGGCCACCGGGTGGTCGACGGCGGACGCGTGGCCGGCCACCGAGACGACGACGGCGGTGGAGCCGTCGACGGGGGCGTCGCAGTCGTACAGGCGGAAGGGCGAGGTGACCATGCGGGAGGCGAAGTAGTCGTCCAGGGTCATCGGGTCGCGGTATACGGCCTTGGGGTTGAGCCCGGCGTTGCGGCGGCCGTTCACGGCGATCATCGCCATCTGCTCGGGCGTGGTGCCGTACTCGTGGAAGTGGCGGTGGGCGATCATCGCCAGCCAGTTGGCCGCCGAGTAGGCCCGGAAGGGGATGCTCCACTGCATGACGCCGCTCATGCGCGGCGCGCCGCCACCCCCTCCCCCGCCGGCCCCACCACCGATGCCGATGCCCTGGCGGCCACCGCTGCCCTGCTCGGTCGACTCGGTCACGGTGCGGTACACCAGCACGTGGCGGGCCAGGCCGGCGCTCACTGCCAGCACCGCGTTGACGACCGCGGCCAGCTGGGCCGCACCCTCGATGCCGCCCGTGTGCCAGTTCACCTCCAGGCGCAGGGCGTCCTGCACCTCGGGCGTGCCCGGACCGCTGAACCCGGCGCCGGCGCCCCCGCCCGCCCCCGGGTAGGTGGCGATGCCGTCGATGTCGGCCGGGGTGAGTCCGGCGTCGGCGATGGCCTCGAGGGCGGCGTCGAGCGTGAGGTCGAGCCCGGACCGGCCCAGCCGCCGGCCCACGTCGGACTGGCCGACGCCGGAGATGATCGATCGCCGCTCGACGTCCGTCATGTCGGCTCGAAGAGCGGGAACCACACGAGGCCGTGCTGCTCGAACACCGCCCGCACCGGCAGGCCGATGCGGGCGTCGTCGGGCGGGCAGTTGACGAGGTTGCTCGTGAGGCGGAGGCCCTCCTGCTCGGGGAAGGTGACGATCACGATGGCGTAGGGCTCGGTGCCACCGTCCCAGGGCTGGTGGTTCACCGTGTACGAGTACACCTCGCCGCGGCCGCTCACGGCCTCGGGCGCCACGTCGCGGCTGCCGCACTCGGGGCAGCGGGGCAGCGGCGGGTGCAGGTAGTAGCCGCAGGCCTGGCAGCGGAGGAACCGGAGGCGGCCGTCTGCGCCGGACGTCCAGAAGAAGCGGTTGTCGTCGTCCAGCGCGGGCTGCACCCGGAAGGGTGCGCTGCTCACTTGCGGGCCAGGCGCTCGGCGAGCGTCATCGCGGTCACGATGCCCTCTTCCTGGAACTTCCCGGTGCCGTGGCTCACCGGCGTGGTGTCGACGTCGGTGGCCTGCGCCCGGAGCGCCCCCACCGTGGCCTGCTCCCGCGGGGTGTGGGCGAAGGGGTCGAAGCTGAAGTTGGCGATGGCGTTGCGGTGCGTGATGCGGTCGATGTCCTCGTCGGGCAGGCCCTCGAGGTACTTCATCGCCAGCTCGGGGGCGTGCGGCCAGGTGGAGTCGGAGTGGGGGTAGTCGCACTCCCAGTGGATGTGGTCGGGGTTGAGGTGGTGGCGCACCTCCATGCCCACGGCGTCGTCGATGAAGCAGGTGAGGACGTGCTCGTTGAAGACCTGGCTCGGCAGCTTGTCGCCGAAGTCCTGGTTCGTCCACGCCCGGTGGTGCTGGTAGACGTAGTCGAGCCGCTCGAGGAAGTAGGGCACCCACCCGATGCCCCCCTCGCTGAGCGCCACCTTCAGGCGCGGGAACTTCCGGAACACCGGCGACCACACGAGGTCGGCCGCGCACTGGACGATGTTCATCGGCTGCAGCGTGATCATCGTGTCGATCGGCGCGTCCATGGCCGTGATGACGGTCTGCGACGACGAGCCGATGTGCAGGCAGATGACGGTGCCCACCTCCTCGCAGGCGGCGAGGAACGGGTCCCAGTGGTCGCTGTGCCAGCTGGGCCGGCCGAGCTTCTCGGGGTTCTCGGAGAAGGTGACCGCGTGGCAGCCCTTCCCGGCCATGCGCCGGACCTCGGCCGCCATGAGCTCGGCGTCCCAGATGGGGGGAACGGCCAGAGGGATCATGCGGCCCGGATAGGTGCCGCACCAGTCCTCCACGTGCCAGTCGTTGTAGGCGCGCAGCAGCTCGATGGCGATGTCCCGGTCGTCGCAGGTGGAGAAGAGCTGCCCGGTGAAGCCGGCCAGGCTGGGGAAGTTGAGCGAGCCGAGCACTCCGTTGACGTTCATGTCGCGGATGCGCTCATGGATGTCGTAGCAGCCGGGCCGCATCTCCGAGAACGCCAGCGGGTCGAGGCCGTACTCCTCCGGCACCCGGCCCGCCACGGCGTTGAGGCCGACGTTCGGCAGGGCCGTGCCCTCGAACATCCAGACCTCGCGCCCGTTCTCCAGCTTCCGGACGAACGGCGCGCGCTCGGCCGCCTTCGCCGACAGGCGCCCCTCGAACAGGTCGGGAGGCTCGACGACGTGGTCGTCCACGCTCACCAGGACCAGATCGTCGACGCGCATGCCCCGTCCCCCGGACGATGAGATGTGACGTTGCTGTTAGATTACTGTCGGGATGCGATCGTGCAACTGCGTGGAGGCGGCGCCGGGGTCGCTCCAGGGTCCACCACCGTCGGGTGGGCGACGTGGTGGTGGCCCCGCACCGGTCACCCGGCGAGCGAGAAGCGCTGGGTAGCGTTCCGGCGATGGACACGAGCGTCGTGCGGAGGCCGCCCTTCGGGCGCAACCCGCTGGTCGGCGAGCGCGGCACCGACACGCAGCGCCGCATCCTCGGCGCCGCGCTCGAGGTGTTCGGTCAGGTCGGCTTCGCCGAGTCCCGCGTCGAGCTCATCACCGAGCGCGCCGGCTGCTCACGCCCCGCCTTCTACCAGTACTTCTCCAGCAAGGACGCCGTGTTCTGGCTCCTCGCCGGCGAGCTCGGCCGGGAGATGGTGGCGCTGGCCGAGCGGCTGGGCCGCATCACGCCCGACCGAGACGGCCTGGCCCACCTCACCGACTGGATCGGCGAGTTCATGGCCCTGCACGAGGCGTGGTCGCCGGTCTTCGCCTCGTTCCAGGCCGCCAGCCGCGACCATCAGCCCGAGGCCCGCAGCTCGAGCGGCGTCGCCGACCGCACCGGCCTGGCGCTCCTGCGCGCCTTCGGGCTGGAGGACACGACCCGGAACGCGACGCTGGTGAACAACCTCGTCTCGGTGCTGATCCGCTGCAGCTTCTATGCCGAGCGGACACCAGCCGACACCAGCCCGCAGCCCCTCGTCGACGGCGTGGCCCAGCTCTTCCACCGCATCCTCGAGGGCCCGATCGAGGGCGTGAACGTGGTCCGCTCCGGCGCCACCCGCGGGCGCGGTGCGCCGGTCACCGCCCCCGAGCCCACCCCCGACGCCCGCCTCCTCCGGCCCCGGGGCGAGAAGACCCGCCTGCGGCTGCTCGACGCGGGTGCCTCCGTGCTGCCGGCGCGGGGCTACCACGACACGCGGGTCGACGACATCGTCGCCGCCGCCGGTGTCAGCCACGGCACCTTCTACCGGTACTTCGAGAACAAGGACGACTTCTTCCGCGTGCTGGCGCAGGCGGCGGCGGCGCGCATGATCGACCTCGTCGACGAGCTTCGCCTGGACGCCCCGCCCGACGAGCTCCGTGCGTGGCTGCGCACGTGGCTGGGCGCGTACAGGGCCGACGGCGGCGTCATCAGCACCTGGCAGGAGATGCGGACCAGCGACGAGCTGGTCGCCTTCTCCCAGCGGGTGGCCGCGTCGGTGTTCACGCGGCTGGTGCGGATGCTGGAGGGGCGTGACTTCGGCAACCCCGTGGTCGACGCCACGACCCTCCTCGCGCTCATCGAGCGGGTGCCGTACAGCGTCTACACCCTGCGGTTCACGACCGAGGACGATGCGGTGGAGAACATGCTCGTGGCCATCCGGCGCGGGTTCCTCGGCCTGTCCGCCTGACGGCAGCCGTCTGACAGTGGCGTCAGGTACGGTGCGCGCCATGCAGGTCGCCGAGGCGAGAGTCGTGGTCACGGGGGCGTCGTCCGGCATCGGGGCGGCGCTCGCTCCCCTGCTGGCGGAGCGGGGGGCCACGGTCGGCATCGTCGCCCGACGCGCGGACCGCCTCGCCGAGGTGCTCGAGCGCTGCCGGCGGCACCGGCCCGGTTCGCGCATGTGGGTGGCCGACCTGGGCGACACCGATGCGGCCGAGGCGCTCGCCCGCCGGGCGTGGGCCGAGCTCGACGGCATCGACGTCCTCGTGAACAACGCCGCCGTCCCCAAGCGCCGCGCCGTCACCGACCTCACCCTCGACGAGATCCGCCACACCATGGCGGTGAACTTCGAGTCGCCGGTCCGGATGTCGTTGGCGGTCCTCCCCTGCATGCTCGAGCGGGGCCGCGGGGTCATCGTCAACGTGTCCAGCTTCGGCGGCCGGGTGGGCATCCCCGGCGAGGCCGCCTACTGCGCGTCGAAGTTCGCCCTGGCCGGCTGGTCGGAGGCGATGCAGCTCGATCTGTGGGACACGCCGGTGGATGTCAGGCTCGTCCTCCCCGGCGCCGTGGCCACGGAGATCTGGGACCAGCCCGGCAACGACCCGCCGCTGTACGACGGTCCCTTCGAGCCGGCCGAGGACGTCGCCGCCGGCATCGTCGACGCCATCGAGGGCGACCGGTTCGAGCACTACCTGCCCGACATGAAGCCCATCGTCGAGCTGAAGACCGGCGACGTGGACGGGTTCCTCGCCGGCGTGGTCGCCTTCGCCCGGGACCGCCGGCCATGAGCGTCGTCAACCACGTCGGCCTCTGCGTCACCGACCTCGACCGCTCGCGGCGCTTCTACGAGGAGGTCTTCGGGTGCGCCCACCGCGATGACCTGCGCGTTCCCGATGCCGCCGCCTCCCGGCTGCTGCGGGTGCCCGAGCCGGTGCACCTGACCGCCGCGTACCTCGAGCGGGACGGCTTCGTGCTCGAGCTGCTGCACTTCGCCCGCGACGGCAACGAACCCCGGCGCGACCGGTCCTTCACCGAGCCGGGGCTCACCCACATCTCCTTCTCGGTCGACGACATCGCCGCCACCTGCGCCAAGGTCGCCGGCCTGGGCGGCGAGGTGCTCGCCGACACCGACGTCGGCGGACAGGCGATCATGGTCCGCGACCCCGACGGCCAGCTCCTCGAGCTGCTCCCGCGGTAGGTGGCCGGCCGTGCAGGAGCACGAGTTCTCGTTCGAGGTCGACGCCACGCCGGCGGAGGTGTGGCGGTCGCTGCATCCGCGGCTCGGGCGGGGTGTGATCGAGCACGGCGACGTCCGCATCGAGATCGTCCACCCCGGCGACGAGCACGGCCTCGGCCTGGTCCGGCAGTGCACGTTCCGGGTGCCCCGCTACCTCCTCAGCGGGGGCGTCGGGCGCTCGTGGGAGGTCGTCACGGAGTCCCGCCCCGGCGAGTGGTCGCGCTACGAGGCCGTGGGCAAGCCGCTGTGGTCGCGAGCCAGCGGCTGGCACCGCATCGAGGGCGTGAGCGGCGGGCGGACGAGGGTCACCTTCGGGGAGACGTACGAGGCGTTCAACCCCCTCGCCCGCCGCGCCCTCGAAGCCCGGGTCCACCGGTTCATCTCGGCCGGCAACGACGTCCTCGTCAGGCAGGCGGTGGAGCGGGGCGTGGCGGCGCTGCGGCGTCGCTCCCCGGGCTCGTGACCGGCCCGAACGGCGTGCCGAACGCGTCGAGGTGGGCGACCTCGTCGACGGGTCGCCGTCGCGGCCGCCCGAGTGGCCTCGCCGGCCGGCCGACGGGTACGACGGCCAGCGGGCGGACGCCGGCGGGCAGTCCCACGGCGGCGGCGAGGGCGTCCGGGTCCTGCGCGGCCAGCGTGGTCATCGACGAGCCGTAACCGAGCGCGCCCGCCGCGAGCAGCAGGTTCTGGGCGGCGGGGAACACCGACGACGCGAGGACGGCGGCGGGCACCCCGCCCCGGCCGTCCGCGGCGACGACGACGAGCACGGGTGCGCCGCCGTAGCCCCGCTCGACGAACTCGTCCACCGCGGCGAAGAACGGGGGTGCGAGGCTCCGCTGCGCGTGCCGGCGGCCGCCGCCGGCCCAGACCCGCCGGGTGATCTCGGCGATCGCCTCCCGGGTCGCCGCCTCGCGCACGACGACGAAGACCCACGGCTGGCGGTTCTCGGCGCTCGGCGCGTGGGTGGCGGCCCGCACCATCGTGACCAGGTCGCCGTCGGGGACCGGGCTGTCGGCGAACGCCCGGCAGGCCCGTTGCGCCAGGATGTGGGCGATCACGTCCACGCCGTCGAGCCCCGGCCGGGGAGGTCGCGCTTGAGCACCTTGCCCGTCGCGTTGCGGGGCAACTCGTCGACGAACGTCACCACGCGGGGGACCTTGTAGTCGCTGAGGCGCTCGGCGCAGAACGCCTGCAGCTCCCCGGTGGTGACCTGGGCGCCGGGGGCGCGGACGATCCAGGCGCCGACGTCCTCGCCCAGCACGGCGTGGGTGACACCGGCGACCGCCGCCTCCTGCACCCCCGGGTGCTCGTACAGGACGGCCTCGACGTCGGTGGCGTGCACGTTGTTGCCGCCGCGGATGATCACGTCCTTCTGGCGACCCACGATGTAGAGGAAGCCGGCCTCGTCGAGGTAGGCGAGGTCGCCGGAGTGCAGCCACCCGCCGCGCCAGGTGCTGGCGGTGGCCTCGGGATCCCGGAAGTACTCGCGCTCGCGTCCGGGGTTCCGGACGATCAGCTCGCCGATCTCGCCCGCGCCGAGCGCCGCGCCGTGCTCGTCCACGACGCGGAACTCGGTGGGCGGCACCGGTCGGCCCACCGAGCCGACCCGCTCGGCCTGCTCCTCGGGCGGCATGAAGCAGAAGGCCGGCCCGGCCTCGGTCATGCCCCACGAGTTGGAGACCATCGCGTGCGGGAGCTTGTCCTGGAGCCGGGCGAGGGTGCCCGGGGCCACCGGCGCGCTGCCCAGCGAGCACAGCGTGATCGACGAGAGGTCGGCGTCGTCGAAGCGGGGGCTGGCGACGAGCAGCTCGGCCATGGCCGGCACGAGGAAGGTGGCGCGCGGCCGGCGCTGCTCGACCGCGTCGAACCAGCGCTCGACGTCGAAGCGGGGCAGGTAGAGCAGCGGCATGCCGAGCTTCATCGGGTTGTGCGTCGACGCGATGCCCGCGAACGTGAACATCGGCGACGAGTGGAGCCAGCCGCTGCGCCCCCAGCGGGGCAGGCCGTTCGGCACCATGGCCACGGTCCGGTGCCGGACGACCACGCCCTTCGGGAGGCCGGTGGTGCCCGAGGTGTACATGATGTCGGCCATGTCGTCGCCGGTGACGGGGATCTGGATGGCCGAGTCGTCCTCGTCGGTGGCGTCGTCCCAGCTGACGAGGCCCTCGCTCGTGCCGGCCGGGCCGGTGGTCACGACGGCGCGCAGGTCGGGCAGGTCGGCCCGCGCCGCCGCCAGCGCCGGCGTAGTGGTGGCGCCGCTGACGGCGACGGCGGCGCCGGCGTGGGCGAGCACGTACCCGAGCTCGCGGGACACCAAGCGGGTGCTGGTGGGGACGGCGACCGCGCCGGCCTTGTGGATGGCCGAGTACGTGAGCAGGAAGCGGTCGCCCTCCTCGGGCGGCACGTGGATGGCCACCCGGTCGCCCTTGGCGACCCCCTGGCCCACGAGCCAGCGCGCCAGCCGGTTCGACCGCGACTCCCACTGGCGGAAGGTCATGTCGCGGTTGGCGACGACGTCGCTGAACGCCACCTCGTCCGGCAGCGCCGCGGCCATGAGCCGGAGCTGGTCGGGCAGGAGGTCCGCCATCAGCCCTGCCCGCCCGGGCTCACGGCGACGGCTCCGGGTCCCGCGGCAGGCCGAGGAGCCGCTCGCCGATGACGTTGCGCTGGATCTCGCTGGTCCCCCCGGCGATGGTGAGGCAGCGATTGGCGAGGAACCCGAAGGTCCACTGCCCGGCCGTGCCGACGGTGGTGGCGCCCTCGGGGCCGAGCAGCAGCAGCCCCAGCTCCTGGGTGCGCTGGTCGTGCTCCACGCCGAGGAGCTTGCGGACGCTCGCCTCGGCGCCGGGCGCGGCGCCCGCGAGCGACCGGGCGGTGGCGCGCACGCCGATGGCGGCGACCGAGTGCGCCTCGGCGACGAGGGCCCCCAGCCGGTCCAGCAGCAGGGGGTCGGCGGCCAGCTCGCCGGTGCCGATGCGCTGGGCCACCAGGCCGACGAGGGCCTCGATCCCGCCGCCGAACGACGAGCCGTTGCCCATCGACACCCGCTCGTTGGCCAGGGTCGTGCGGGCCAGTGGCCAGCCGCCGTTCACCTCGCCCACGACGCAGTCGTCGGGCACGAACACGCCGTCGAGGAACACCTCGTTGAACATGGCCAGCCCAGTGAGCTCGCGCAACGGCCGGATCTCGATCCCCGGCGCCGTCATGTCGACGACGAAGTACGTGATGCCGAGGTGCTTCGGCGCCTCGGCGTCGGTGCGGGCCAGGCAGATCCCCCAGTCGGCCTCCGCGGCCATCGTGGTCCACACCTTCTGGCCGTCGAGGAGCCAGCCGCCGTCGGAGCGTGTGGCGGTGGTGGTGAGCGACGCCAGGTCCGAGCCCGCGTCGGGCTCGCTGAAGAGCTGGCACCAGGCGATCTCGCCGTGGAGGGTCGGGCCCACCCAGCGCTCCTGCTGCTCGGGCGTGCCGTGGGCGGCGATGGTCGGGGCGGCCCACGCGCCCACCTGGAGGTGGGGCGCCCGCACCTTCGCCCGGCGCAGCTCCTGGTCGATCACGAGCTGTTGGGCGGCGCCTGCGTTCCGACCCCACGGGGGCGCCCAGTGCGGCACGAGGAGCCCGGTGTCGGCGAGCCGGCCGCGCCGCTCGTCCCGCGGGAGCTCCGCTATCTCCTCCACGGTCGTCCTCACCTCGGCGCGGAACGACTCGGCGTCCGCCGGCAGCTCGAGGCCGAGGTGCCGGCGGACCCCGTCGAGCGCCGCGCGCGCCGTCGCCACCCGCCACGGGGCGGCGCCGCCGAAGAGCTGGCGGAGCGCCGCGGCCCGGCGGAGGTAGAGGTGGGCGTCGTGCTCCCAGGTGAAGCCGATGCCGCCCAGCACCTGGATGCAGTCCTTGGCGACGGCGGCGAAGCTCTCGAAGGCGATCGCACCGGCCGCGGTTGCCGACAGCGCCGCCTCGGGACTCCCCGGGTCGCCGCCGTCGAGGGCCGCCGTAGCGTCCCACGCCACCCCCCGCACCTGTTCCAGGTGCACGAGCATGTCGGCGCAGCGGTGCTTCACGGCCTGGAACTGACCGATCGGGCGACCGAACTGCCGCCGGTCGCTGGCGTAGGCGGCGGCGGTGTCCACGCACCACGCCGCCCCGCCGGAGCACTCCGCGGCCGCCAGGGCCACGCCCAGCGTCTCGACCCGCGCCCGGGTGAGGCCCGCCAACAGCGTGGCGGGCGCGTCGGCCAGGTCGAGCCGGGCGAGACGCCGGGTGGGGTCGAGCGCGTCGAGCGCGGTGGCGCTGACCCCGGCGCCCGCCGCGCCGGCTCCCGCGAGCACCGCCCACCGCTCGTCGCCGTTGACGGTCACCGGCACGACCACGACGTCGGCGATCAGGCCGCACAGCACCGGGCCGGCGGTGCCGCTGAGGCGCAGCCGGCCGGCGCCGCCTGACATCGGGGTCGCCTGGATCGCGCCGCCGAGGGAGACGGTGCCGGCCCGCCGGCCGCACGCCAGGTCGTGGAGGAGATCGGATGCGGGCCCGTCGCGGGCGCCCTCGCCGATGACGGCCGCCGCCCATGCGGTGGGGAGCATCGGGCCCGGTGCCACGGTGCGGCCCAGCTCTTCGAGGACCACCGCGAGCTCGGCGTAGCCGAAGCCCTGGCCGCCGTCGGCCTCGGCGACGGCGAGGCCGAGCCAGCCGAGCTCGGCCAGCTTGGCCCAGAACGGCGGGAGCGACTCGGCGTCGGCGTCCATGGCCGCGCGCGCGACCGCGGGCGCGCAGCGGTCGGCGGTGAAGCGACGAGCGGTCTCGCGGAGGGCCAGGTGGTCCTCACCGATGGCGATGCTCACGTGCCTCCCTCTGGGCGCGCACCCGTCTAACGATCACGTCACGTTAGCGGCCGGGCCACCGGCGGCCCGAGCGGGTCAGGCCGCGCCGATGAGCTCGAGGACGTTGTCGCGCATGACCGTGCGGGTCTCGGCCGCGGTGAAGGTCGGGATGTCCTTCACGAACGCCGTCGGCTCGGCCAGGCCCTCGGTGTGCGGGAAGTCGGAGCCGAAGAGCAGCCGCTCGACGCCGAGGGTGTCCTTCAGCATCGCCATGTCGTCCTCGTAGTACGGGGCGACCCACACGTGGCGCGTGAACTGCTCGACCGGGTGGTCCTTGAACGCGAACGGCATCTTGCCCCAGGCGTCCGCGAGGTTCCTGAGCAGGTCGGGCACCCACATCGCACCGTTCTCGATGGACGCCAGCCTCAGGCGGGGGAACCGCTCCAGCACACCGTGGCAGATGAGGGCGGCGAACGTGTCGGAGATGCCGCGGTCCTGGAAGGCCACCAGCGGGAACGCCGCGTGCCGGAAGCCCTCGAAGCCGCCGCCGGGCTCGCCTCCCGCCCGCCAGAAGCTGCCGTAGTGGCTCACCCCGCTGAGCCCGGCGTGGATGGCGAGCGGAACGCCCGACTCGTCGATCAGGCGCCACACCTTGTCGAACCGGTGATGGCCGGGTGACAAGTAGCCGCCGTCGCCGTCGGGGACCGGACCGGGGATCGTCACGAGGATGCGTGCCCCGGCGTCGAGCACCCGCGCCACCTCGGCGGCCGCCCGGTCGGGGTCGGCGAACGTGACCAGCGGCGCGGCGTAGAGGCGGCCGTCGCCGCGGTCGAAGCCCCAGTCCTCGTCGAGCCAGGTGTTGAACGCCGTGAAGGCCGCGTGGAGGGCGGGGAGGTCGCGCCGAAGGGCCTCCTGCATACCGACTCCGAGCGTCGGGAACAGCAGGGCCCCCTCCATGCCCTGCTCGTCGAGCAGCGCGAGGCGGGCGTCGCGGTCGCGGAAGCCGGGATGGCGATCGAGGGGCTCCAGCTCGCCGAACATCGTCTTGAGGTCGAGGCCGGCCTCGTTGCGGCCGCGGAAGTAGTCCTCGAGGCTGCCGGGCCGGGCGATCGGGTCGAACGTGGGGTTGGGGATGAACCTGTTGATCTTCCCCGCCACCAGCAGGCGCCTCTTGCCGTCGACCTCGGCCCACTGCATGCAGCGCTTCGCCATCGAGGGCTCGATGTGGCGGATGAAGGCGTCCTCGGCCTCGTAGTAGTGGTTGTCGGCGTCGAACGCCCGGAACCCGAGCTCCACCATGGCCCAGGATCGTAGTCTCGACCGCAGCTTCTGACACTTGCGTCAGGTACTGTCCGCCCCATGATCGTGGACGGGTGGGTGAACCTGATCCCCGAGGGGTTCGCCGCGCAGTGGGTGGCGCAGGAGCCCCAGCAGGGCGTGGTGGAGCTGTTCGGCGCCGACCTGGCCACGAGCCCCACGGTCGAGGGCCTGCTCGGGGCCATGGACGACGCCGGCATCGACCTCGGCGTGCTCACGACCGGCCTGTC
Organism: Acidimicrobiales bacterium; assembly: GCA_035697515.1. Lineage (GTDB taxonomy): Bacteria > Actinomycetota > Acidimicrobiia > Acidimicrobiales > VFJN01 > ZC4RG19. Next base: position 44,934 of record DASSCS010000038.1, on the reverse strand, counting down.
GGAGCCCGAGCGGTCGCGCCGCGCGGGAGGCCACGCCGCCGAGGACGCCATCGCCATCGCCGACGAGCATCCGGGCCGGTTCCTCGTCGCGCCCACCGTCGAGCGGGCCGCCAGGCCGGGCCGCAACTGCGCCCGCATCCGCGAGCTGGCCCGGCACCCGGCGGTGGCGACGGTGCGGGTCACGCCGCTCGTCGAGCAGTACGAACTGAACCACCGCCTCTACTACCCCGTGTACGCCACCTGCGAGGAGCTGGGGCTGCCGGTGTCGATCAACATCGGCGTGCCCGGTCCGCAGGTGCGCTCGCGCTGCCAGGATCCGGTGCTCCTCGAGGACGTGCTCATCGACTTCCCGGGCCTCACCGTGGTGGGCGCCCACATGGGCCACCCCTACGAGGCGCTCCTGATCCAGTACATGCTCAAGTGGCCGCAGCTGCACCTGATGACCTCGGCCTACCTCGCCACGTACATGGATCCCGCGCTGGTGCGGTTCATGGACTCGTCCCGCGGCCGTGGCCGGGTCCTGTTCGCCTCCGACCATCCCGTGATCCCCGCCCGCAAGGCCCTCGACGCGGCGCGCCGGCTGCCCCTGTCCGAGGAGGGCATGGGCCTGTTCCTCGGCGGCGCTGCCCACCGGATCCTCGGGCAGCGAGGTCGGCGGTGAGGCCCTCAGCTGCGCACCGAGCTACTCGATCGCGCTGTACGTCGGCCAGAGGCGCTTGATCGCAGCGCCGATGTGGTGCCGCAACCGTTCCGCCGGATCGGTGGCGGTGAGGCCGGCGGCGTCGACCACCGGCGTGGACGTCTCGGCCCACGCCGCGCGCACGGCGGGCGCCCACGGCCCGGTGAGCGCCGAGACGACGATGTCGCACGGCCCGAGCGGGCAGCGGCCGTCCATGACGAGCGGGCACGGCTCTCGTTCGTCACACGGCCCGCTGCACGCCGTGACGTCGATGGCGGCGGTCGGGGTGGCCAGGTCGTCGGCAACCAGCGCGGGGTCTTCGATGAGCACCCGCAGGGGGCGAGTCGGCAACGGTGGCGGGTTGACTGTGGTCGAGCGCTGCAGCATGGGTCGCCTCCTCGTCGTTGTGACGATCGTGGGCCTCGGAGGTGCCAGTGGCCAGGGCCGTTGGTCCCAATCGCCGCCAGGTCGATCACTGGCTCGTGATCACGTCGATCGCCTCGGCGATCGGGTCGACGACCGGGTCACCGTCGACCTCCACCACCACCGGGTCGAGCCCGCCGGTGAACCGGGCGGGCGCCACGACGTCGTCGGCCACCGCTGGTGCCATCGACCAGCCGCAGCACAGCCCCGCACCCGTGAGCGAGAAGCGGCTCCAGGTGAACGTCGGGATGTCGGCCGCGGCGACGACCGCGCCGTCGACCAGGAGCTCGGCCCGCTTGGCGGCGGCGGCCACGTGCCCGTAGTCGAGCTCGACCCGGTGCCTCCCGGGTGCGGCGGCGACCGGTGACGCGACACGGTGCTGCTCCCTGCCGCAGAGGTTGTGCACGTAGCAGGGGCGGCCGTCGTCGGTGAGGTAGAGGGCCCAGCCGCCGAGCACCGACCCCTGCGAGATGATCACGCCTCGTGCCCCGCCGGGGGGCACGTCGATGCTGGCCCGTACGACGTGCGGACGGTTGCGCACGTTCACCGCCGCCGCCTCGGGCGTCATCGCCGTGTGCGGGTGGTACACGTACCGCCGGCGTGGCCGGACGCCGCTGGGGCGTTCGAGCACCAGGTCGGAGAACGGCCGGTTGTCGAGGGGGAGCACCTGGTGGCGGGCGGCCTCGACCCACCAGGCCTCGATCATGCTCGCCAGCCGTTCGGGCTCGGCCGCCGCCCGGTCGTCGCACTCCGTCGGATCGGTCCGCAGGTCGTAGAGCTCCCAGGGCGCGCGGTCGAGGCCGGGCCGATCGTCCTGGATCGGGTGGTACACCACCGCCTTCCAGCCGTCCTGGTAGATGGCCCGGCACCCGAACATCTCGTAGTACTGGGTGACGTGACGGTCGGGCGCCTGCGGGTCGGTGAGCGTGTCGAGGAAGCTCACACCCTCGATCGGCCGCTGGGCCACGCCCCGGATCTCCTGCGGCGCCTCGACGCCAACGGCCTCGAGGATGGTGGGCACCAGGTCGATCGCGTGCACGTACTGGCGGCGCAGCGCGGCACCGTCACCGGGTGGTACCCGGGCCGGCCAGTGCACGATCAGGGGATCGGCCACGCCGCCCTCGTGGACCTCGCGCTTCCACCGCCGGAACGGCGTGTTGCCGGCCACCGTCCACCCCCACGGGTAGTTGTTGTGGATCGTCGGGCCGCCGATCTCGTCGAGCCGCGCCCACGCCTCGTCCACGTCGTGCGGCACCGCGTTCCAGGTGCGGACGTCGTTGAGCGACCCGACCGGCCCGCCCTCGGAGCTGGCCCCGTTGTCCGACAGGACCATCAACAGGGTGGACTCGTCCTCTCCGGTGCGCTCGAGGTGGTCGACCAGGCGGCCGAGGTGGTGGTCCGTGTGGGAGAGGAACCCGGCGAAGGCCTCCATGTACCGGGCGTAGACCGCCCGGGCCCGGTCGGGCAGCGAGGCCCAGGCCGGCACCCAGTCGGGCCGGGGCGAGAGCCGGGTGCCCTCGGGCAGCAGCCCCATCTCGACCTGGCGGGCCAGCGTGCGGTCGCGCCACTCGTCCCAGCCGCCGTCGAACGCACCGCGGTAGCGGTCGATCCACTGGCGCGGCGCCTGGTGGGGCGAGTGGCACGCCCCGGTGGCCAGGTAGAGCAGGAAGGGCTTGTCGTGGTCGCCGTGACGCAGGTCGACGAGGAACTCGACGGCCCGGTCGACGAGGTCCTCGGTGAGGTGGTAGCCCTCGGCGATCGAGCGGGGCGGGGTGACCTGATGGCTGTCGTACACGAGGGCGGGCGCGTTCTGGTGGGTCTCGCCGCCGAAGAAGCCGTAGAAGCGCTCGAAGCCGCGCCCGAGCGGCCAGCGCGCGCGGCTGGCACCGAGATGGGTCTCCTCCTCCGGGGTGAGGTGCCACTTGCCCACCGCGTAGGCGGCGTAGCCGTGCGGGGTCAGCATCTCGGGGAGGAACCCGACCGAGGGCGGGATGCGGGCGTCGTAGCCGGGGAACCCGGTTGCGAGCTCGATGATGCGGCCCATGCCGGCGCTGTGATGGTTGCGGCCCGTGAGCACACAGGCCCTGGTGGGCGAGCACAGCGCGGTCGTGTGGAAGTTCGTGTAGCGCAGCCCACGCGCGGCGAGACGATCGAGGTGCGGGGTCGCGATGTCGGAGCCGAAGCACCCCAGCTGGGCGAACCCGACGTCGTCGAGCAGCACGACGACCACGTTCGGGGCGCCGGCGGGCGGGTGGGGCGGGTCGGGCCAGTGGGCCACGGCATCCCAGTGGTACGGCGAGATCGTCCCGGCGAACTCGTGCTGCTCCATGGCGTTCCCCCGATGTGTGGCTGACTGGGCGAGCTTGGCGCGGCGTCGGTGGATGCCGTCTCAGAACGGCCGCTGGCGGGGCCCAATCCTCGGGCCGGGGGTGAACGTCGCCGGCATGGTCACCACGCCGTTGAGCTCGGGGTTCCCGGCGTAGAACCGGGTGGCCTCGCGGTCGACCGCGTAGTCGGGAAGGCGCGTGAGGACCTCGGCGAGCAGCACCTGGAACATCGTCCGGGCCATGTGCATGCCGATGCAGCGGTGGGGCCCGACGCCGAAGGCGAGGTGGGGGTTGGCGGCGCGATCGAGCACGACCTCGTCGGCCCGGTCGAACACCGACTCGTCGCGGTTGGCCGACAGCCAGCTGAGCATCAGGTGCTCGCCGCGACGGAGCTGCTGTCCGCCCAGCTCGGTGTCGTGGGTGATCGTGCGGGTGAGGGTCTCGTTCACCGAGAAGAAGCGCAGGAACTCCTCGGTGGCGGCACCGATCAGCTCGGGATGGTCGATGAGCTGGGCGCGGAGCTCGGGGTGGGCGTCGAGGTGGTGGAGCGAGAGCGAGGTCAGGGAGGTCGTGGTGTCGAGCCCGCCGCCGATCAGGTTCCACAGCACGCTCTGCACCTCGCCGTCGGTGAGGCGGCGGCCGCCCACGTCCGCCTGCACGAGCGCGCTGAGCACGTCGTCGCCCGGGTGCGCCCGGCGTTCGGTGGCGACCTCGCCGAGCCGGGCGAGCATGACGGGCACGTTGGCCACTGCCTGGTCGAACTCGGGGTCGCCGGGGCGGTGGGCGATCGTGCCGTGGAACAGGTCGGCGTACGCCTTCCAGTCGTCGAGTGGAAGGCCGACGAGCTCCATGGTGAGGATCGCGGGCACAGGGTTCGCCAGGTCGAGCACCAGGTCCAGGGTGCCGCGCTCGATCCGCTGATCGAGGAACCAGGTGCTGGCCGCCTGCATGAGGGGCCGCATCCGGGCGACGGCGTTGGGCACCAGGAACGGGTTCATCACCCGCCGCAGTGCCGTGTGCGTGGGACCCTCCACCTCGGCGATGCCGGCGGTGGGGATGGCCTTGCCGCGGGGGATGCCGGCGATGCCGAGGTAGCGGACGCCGTCCTCGGGCTCGGGGGCGTGCCTGCTGGAGAACGTCTCGCCGTCGCGGGACACGGTCGCCACCTCGTCGTAGCCGCTCACCACCCAGAAGCCGCCGTAGCGCTCGTTGAAGGCGACGGGGCAACGCCGTAGCTCGCGCCACCTCTCGGCCCGGTCGGCGTGCCATGCCCGGTCGTGGTGGTCGAAGTCGACGGTGACCCGCTCGGCCATGGTCACGCCCCGTTCCCGGCCGGGCCCCGGCCACTCGTGGTCAGCACCCGGGGGTCCCCCTCGGTGACGAGCACCAGGTCCCGTTCGAGGAACCCACCGACGCCCTCTTCGGCGACCCACCCGGTGACGGCGAGGACCGTGTCCGGCCCCAGCGCGCTCGCGGCACCGACGCCCGCGCCGATGATCGGCGGTTCGACGCCCAGCCCCACCCCGTGGGCCAGCGGCACAGCCGGGAGCGCCTCGCCGCACGACGCCCAGGCGGCGACGAGGTCGCCGCCGGTGGCGCCCGCCCGGCAGGCGGCGAGGACGGCGTCGAGGGCGGCGCGGCAGCGGCGTGCCAGCGCCCGCTGGCGATCGGAGGCGGCGCCCCCCGCCACCCAGGTGCGGCCGAGCCCGCCCTCGTAGCCCCGGTAGTGGCCGCCCGGATCGAGCACGACGAGCTGCCCGGCTTCGATCGGGGCACCCGTGGCGATGCGCCGCAGCCCGACCGGGCCGCGGCTCGGGGTGGCGCACGCCACGCCCTCGGTCGGCGGGGTCGGCGCACCGACGGACGCGATGGCCTCGAGGTAGGCGGCGACCAGGCCCCGCTCGGTGGCGCCCGGGCGGAGGGCGTCGACCATGGCGGCGAGCGCGGCCTGGGCGATCGCGACGGCGGCGGTGATGCGAGCGACCTCGGCGGCGCTCTTGGGCGACCGCGCCGCCCAGACGGCCTCGCTGCCGTCGACGACCTCGGCCACGGGCGCCACGGCGGCCAGGAGGCGCGGGAACCCGGGGGTCGACGAGGTGGTCCCCACCCGCCTCGCCTCGCGTAGACCGGGGATGCGGCCCAGCGAGGCGGCGATGTTGGCGGGGTTCCACGACAGGCCGAAGAGGTCGTCGTGGACGACCTCGGGCGGCACGTCGTGGTCGGACACCGACAGCAGGTGGGTGTGACCGGTCGTCCGCACCGCGACGCACGCGGGACCGAAGGGGCGCGATCCGGCGGTCCAGAGCTGGCGGGCCCCGGAGGCGAAGGCCACCTCGGCGGGCCGCCCGAGAACGAGCACGTCGAGGTGGCGCTCGGCCATGGCGGCGAACAGGCGCCGCCGACGGTCGGCACGCACCTCGACGTCGTCGACGCGCGAGGGCTCGGCGAGCGTGGTCATGCGGCGACGAACGGGTCGTAGGGGTGGTCGCTGAGGGGCATCCAGCCGTCGTCAGTGATGGCCACGATGTCCTCGGAGCGGTAGCCGGCGGCGCCGTCGTCCCAGATCACCGGCTCGAGCACGAGGACCATGCCGGCGGCCATCACCAGCGTCTCGTCGAACGCATCGCCGAGGTCGGTACCGATCAGCGGCATCTCGGCGCTGTCGGTCCCGACGCCGTGCGCCAGGTAGAAGTGCTCGATCCAGGGCCTGCCGCCGCCTTCGGCGGCCCTCGCCGCCCGGCCCAGCTCGAGGGCCGAGACGCCCGGCTTGCACAGCGCGAGCACGGCGTCCACCACGTTCCGCCACCGCTCGAACTGCGCCTGCTGGCGCGGCGTCGGCGTGGGGTCGTCGCCGACGATCCAGGTGCGGCCGAAGTCCGAGGCATAGCCGCCGACGTGGATGCCGGTGTCGACCCAGACGACATCGCCCTCCGCCAGCTGGCGCGGGGCGCTCGGGAGGGGGAACGCGAGATCGCCGTGGACCGTCCAGGGACCGTCGGCCCTGGAGGGCGGCATCGGCTGCCAGATGGGGTCGATGCCGATCTGCTCGGCTCCCAGCTCGACCACGCGGCGGAGGAACCGCGCGCTCAGGTCGGTCTGGGTGACGCCAGGGCGCAGCAGCGGCCGAACGTCGAGCATCGCCTGCTCGTTGACGCGCTGCGCCCGGCGGATGCAGGCCAGCTCGTCGACGGTCTTGCACAGCTTCGCCGGTCCCAGCACACCCGACGCCGGCAGGAGCCGGACACCCCCGAGGGCACGGGCGACGGCGTGGGGCACCTCGTCGCAACCCAGCCGGGAGCTCCCGGCGAAGAGGGCCCGCAGCTCGCCGGCGAGGGTGGCGGCGCCGTCGTCCAGATCCGGCACGACGGCGGGGTGCAGGTGGTCGGACGGCAGCTCGGCGGGCACCCCCTCGGGGTAGGGCGTGAACAGGTGCGGGTGCTCGGCGCCCGCCACGACGACGGCGACCGGGCGCAGGAGCGCCGCCCGCCCGCTGTCGCAGCCGGGGGACTCGGCGCCGGTGGCGTAGGTGACGGCGCTGGTGCCGAGCAGGAGGAGCCCGTCGAGGCCCTGGGCGGCGAGCTCGTGTTGGAGCTTCGCATGACGCTCGGCCCGCATGCGGGCGCGGTCGGCCTCCGCAGGCACCTGCCGTCCGTCGACCGTCATGCCCCTCCCGCGGCCAAAGATGACTCGAGTGTCAGATTACCCATCGAGACGGAGGGGCGAGGTGCATCGGAGACGAACGTGGTCGGCCGACTAACGTTGGTGTCAGGTACGGACCATGGGCTTCGACCTGGGACGAGCGGAGGCTGATGAGCGAAACCGATGCCCAGGCCGCCGGGGACAGCCTGCGCGACCAGGACGGCACCGTCGTGGCCACGGCCACCGTCGAGGTCGAGCTGCCCGGCGCCGATGGCTGATCGCGTCATCCTCTCCACGGCCCCGCTGCGGGGCCCGGGCCTCGCCGCCCTCCGCGCGCTGGGCGAGGTCGTCCTCGATCCGTGGATCGACCATCGCCCGCTGCGCATCTACGACGCCGACCAGCTGGCCCAGCGGGCGGCCGCGCTCGGCGCGTCCGTGGTGATCTGCGAGGCGGACCAGTGCTCGGGCCCGGTGCTCGACCTCCCGCTCGAGGCCATCTGCGCCACCCGTGGCGATCCCACCAACGTCGACGTGGCCGGCGCCACCGCCGCCGGCATCCCTGTGCTGCGGGCGCCCGGGCGCAATGCCGACGCCGTGGCCGAGCTGACCGTGGGCCTGCTGCTCGCCGCCACCCGCGGCCTGGTCGCCGCCGACCGGGACGTGCGGGAGGGGCAGGTGTACCGGGACGGCTCGATCCCCTACCAGCGCTTCCGGGCCTGGCAGTTGATGGGCCGGACCGCCGGGCTGGTCGGGTTGGGCGCCGTGGGTCGGGCCACCAGGTGGCGGCTCGAGGGGCTCGGCATGCGGGTCATCGCCAGCGACCCCAACGTGGCCGCGGCCACCCACGGCCTCGACGACCTGCTCGCCGAGGCCGACGTGGTGTCGATGCACGCGGCCGTCGCGCCAGACACCGTCGGCCTCATGTCGAGCGACCGGTTCGCCGCCATGAGGCAGGGCGCCGTGTACGTGAACTCGGCCCGGGCCGGCCTCCACGACCTCGACGCGCTCACCGCCGCCCTGCAGTCGGGCCACCTGGCCGCGGCCGCGCTCGACCACTTCGAGGGAGAGGTGCTACCGACCGGCCACCCGCTCGCGTCGATGCCGAACGTGGTGCTCACGCCGCACATCGGCGGCGCCACCTACGACACCGAGGCCAACCACACCACCCTCATGGCCGAGGGGCTCGCCGCGCTGCTGCGCGGCGAGGCGCCGGCCAACCTCGCCAACCGGGAGGTCCTCGGCCGTGGCTGACTCGCCCACCACCACGCGGGACGCGGTGCTCGCCACCGCCAAGCGGATGCTCGCGGCGGGCCTCGTCGAAGGGACGTCGGGCAACATCTCGGGGCGGCTGCCGGACGGGCTGGTGTGCCTGACCCCGTCATCGGTCGACTACGAGACGATGGCGCTCGACGACCTGGTGGTCGTCGATCTCGACGGCGCCGTCGTGGAGGGCACCCGCTCGCCCACCACCGAGAAGGACCTGCACCTCGCGACCCTCCGGCGCTATCCGGAGCTGGGCGCGGTGATCCACACCCACGCCGTCTACGCCACCATGTTCGCCCTCGCCCACGAGCCGATCCCGGCGGTGATCGAGGAGGTCGTCGTCTACCTCGGCGGCGACGTCCCGTGCTGCCGGTACGAGGGCACGGGCACCGCTGCGCTCGGCGACGAGGTCGCCGCCCACCTGGCCGACCGGGGTGCCGCGCTGCTCGCCAACCACGGCCTGGTCACCTGCGGGCGGTCGCCAGAGACCGCGCTGCACAACGCCGCCCTCGCCGAGCGGACGGCCAAGATCGTATGGGGCGCCCGGGCGATGGGGGCGACGGTCCACCCCCTGCCGGACAAGGTAGGCACGGACATGGCCGGGGTCTACCGCTACCTCAGGGACAACCCGTGACCGGCGACAACGCCACCCTCACGCCGGCCACCGCCGCCCCCGGCGCCACCTCCCTCCTCGGCGGCGGCGCCGGATGACGAGCACCGTGCCTACGGTGAGGGGCGTGCCGGAGCGCATGGTCGCGGCGGTGCTCAGGGGGCCGGGCCGGCTCGTGGTCGAGGACGTGGCGGTGCCGCTGGTCGGCGACCACGACGTGCTGGTGGCCGTGGACCTCTGCGGCGTCTGCGGCACGGACCTCCACATGGTCCTCGACGGCTGGGGCGAGCGCGGCAGCTGGCAGGGCCACGAGTGGACCGGGCGGGTCGCGACGGTCGGCGAGGCGGTCACGCGCTGGGCTCCGGGCGATGCGGTCGTGGGCGGGCCGGCACCCCGCTGCGGCACCTGCGCCATGTGCCGGGCAGGCCGGCCGTCGCTGTGCGCCACCCGCGACACCCCCGGCCTCGGGCCGGAGAGAGGGGCGTTCGCCACCTACATGGTCACCGCAGCCGACGCGCTCCTGCCCCTCCCCGCGGGCCTGGAGCCCCGGGCCGCCACCCTCGCCGAGCCCCTGGCCGTGGCGCTCCACGGCATCACCCGGTCGGGCATCCGTCCCGGCCAGCGCGCCCTGGTGCTGGGCGCCGGGCCGATCGGCGCGCTGACCATCGCCGCGCTGCGGGCCATGGGCGTGGACGACGTCGCCTGCGCCGAGCCCGCCGAACCCCGCCGGGCGCTGGCACGGGCGGTCGGTGCCGCGGCCGTCCGCCACCCCGCCGACCTCGTGGTGCCGACCGTCGCCGAGCCGGGTCTGGTGGTCGAGGGCGCCGTCGACGTGGCGCTGGAGTGCTCGGGCACGGCGGCGGCCATGGAGGCGGGCCTGGCCCAGCTGGCACGGGGCGGCACGCTGGTGCTCGTCGGCGCCGGCATGGAGCCGCCCCGGTTCGACCCGAACCGCATCCTGCTCAACGAGCTGGTCGTCACCGGGGCGTTCACCTACGACCAAGGCGGGCTCGAGCAGGCGCTCGACCTCCTGGCCTCCGGAGGCGTGCCCGTCGACGAGCTCCTCGAACCGGGGGTCGTCGCACTGGACGGCCTCCTCGACGCGATGGTCGGCCTCGCCGAGGGCCGGCTCGCGGGAAAGGTGCTGGTGCGACCGTGACCGGACCTGACTTCGCCAGACCCCCGCGCCTCAACCACGTGGCTCTGTCGGTTCCCGCCGCCCAGCTCGACGCCGGCGGCCGACGCGCCCTGGCGGACTTCTACGGCGACGTGTTCGGCTTCGAGGAGTATCCCGAGCTCACCCGGGACCGCGGGCGCCTCGTCTTCCGCGCCCACTCCCACGAGCAGTTCGTCTTCCTCGTCGCCGCCGACCGGCCGATGACCGCCCCCCGCCTCGACCACTTCGGGCTGTCCGTCTCGTCGCTCGCCGAGTTCGAGGAGGTGGCCCGGCGGGCGGCGGCCTGGAAGGTGCGGGAGCCGGACGACGTCGACCTCATCGAGCCGACCGTCGAGGAGTACGCCGGAGCCTTGCGGCTCCACAGCTTCTACGTGCGCTACCGCCTGCCGCTGATGGTCGAGACGCAGCACTTCGAGTACCTGGTCTGACGGCTCCGACCCGGCGCGGCCGCTAGCCCCTCGGCGAGAGCTCCGAGCGCTCCGCCCGAGCCTCCAACGCGGCCGCAGTGTGGGCCCGGAACCGGCGGTAGCGTTCCCCGGCGGCGTCGGCCCAGGCCGGCTCCGGCTCGACGGTGCGGGCGGTCCGCGCCCAGCGGGCCCCCTCGGCGATCGACGCCTCGAGGCCGGCCACGCAGCGGGCCACGAACGCCGAGCCCAGGGCGGCCCCCTCCGGGACGGCGGCGACGTGCACCGGGAGGCCCGTGCAGTCGGCCAGCGCCCGCATCCACACCGGGTCCTGGGTCCCGCCGCCGGTGGCCACGATGCGCCGGGGCGCCAGGCCGGCCGGGCGGGCCAGGTCGAGGTGGTGGCGGACGACGAACCCCGCGGCCTCGTACGCCCCCCGCAGGAGGTGGCCCGGCGAGTGGTGGAGGGCGATCCCCTCCACCGCGGCGCGCAGGTCGCGCCGGTGCAGCGGCGTCCGCTCGCCCCGCACGTAGGGCAGCCACACCGGCAGGTCCCGCGGGTCGACGTCGTCCATGCCCGCCGGGGCGCCCAGCCACCCCCGGACCGAATCGAGGAACAGGCCGCCCGCGTTGCTCGGCCCGCCGATGAGGCTCTTGCCCGCCGCCGTGTGGGGGACGGTCCACAGGCCGGCGACCTCCTGCCACTCGTCGAGCACACCCCAGGTGATCAGCGTCGTGCCGCAGAGGACGAGGACGTCCCCGGAGGTGTCGGCGCCCGCCACCAACTGCTCGGCGAGGGCGTCGATGGTGCCGCCGCCCACGAGGGCGCCGGCCCCCGGAACGCCGTCCCGCACCCGGCCCACGGGGTCGACCCCGGCGACGATCTCGGGAAGCGCGCCCGGCGTGACGCCCGCCTCGGCGGCCAGCCGCTCGTCCCAGCCGACGAAGTCGAACAGGGGGTGGGCCGTCATGGCGGTGGTGGAGTCGATGGCGCCGCGGCCGGCGAGGGCGTGGTTGGCGACGGCCTGGGCAGGCCAGAAGGCAACCGCCCCAGGGGAGTTGCGGGCGTGCCAGGCGAGGAACGCGAGCAGCTCGCCGCTGTCGCCCGGCCGGCTGGCGTCGTGACCCTCGCGCTCGCCGCGGCGGTCGCCGTAGAGGAGGCCGGGACCGGCGGCCGTGCCGTCCGCCCGCACGGCGCCGAGCGACGGCACCATCGCCGACACGTTCACGGCGGCGAGGTCGAGCCCGGTCGCGACCTGCCCCAGGGCGGCGAGGACGTTGGCCCGCCACGCCTGGCCGATGTCGTGCTCGAACGACCCCGGCGCCGGTGTCCGCACCTCGTGAGGCACCCGCGCCCGGGCGAGCACGGTGCCGTCGCCGGCGGCCGCGACCGCCTTGACCGCTGTCGTGCCGATGTCGATGCCGACCGTGACGTCGCTCATGCGGGCTCCCACGCATGGGGCCGAGACGTGGTGCAAGGGGCCCGTGACACCGACAGGAGCGTAGGCGGTCTCCTAACACTTGCGTCACCTCTCGCGGTACGGTCGATCCCGTGCAATGGGGTGGCGCCACGACGATCGTCACGGGGGCATCGCGCGGCATCGGGCGGGCGGTCGCGGAGGCGGCCTCCGCCCACGGCGCACGGGTCGGGGTGATCGCCCGCAGCGAGGGCGACCTGCGACGCGTCGTGGCCGGCCTGCCCGGCGAGGCCGGGTACGCGGTCGCCGACGTCGCCGACCCGGACGCGCTCGCCGGCGCCATCGCGCGCTTGGAGGCCGACCTCGGGCCCGCCGACGTCATGGTGGCCAACGCCGGCATCGGCGCCTACGGCGCCTTCGCCGACCTCCGTGCCGAGCAGGCCGAGCGGCTCGTGCGGGTGAACGTGCTCGGCACGGTCCACGCCCTGCGGGCGGTGGTTCCCGGGATGATCGAGCGCCGCAGGGGGCACCTGGTGACGATCGGCTCGATCGCCGGGCGCATCGGCACGCCGTTCGAGGCCATCTATTCCGCGACCAAGTTCGCCGGTGTGGGCCTGACGGAGGCGCTGGTGGTGGAGCTCGAGCCCTACGGCATCGGCGTGTCGATGGTGCACCCCGGTCCGGTGGCGTCCGACTTCGGCGCCGCCCGGGGCCACCCCTACGACCGGGAGCGCCCGAAGCCGGTGCCGGCCACCCAGGTGGCCCACGCCGTCATCAGGGCGGTCGAGGGGGACCGGTACGAGCAGTACGTGCCGGGGTACCTGCGACCGGCGGTGACGATCCGCCACCTGGTGCCGCCGCTGTTCCGCTGGGGGACGAAGCGGAGCTTCGCCCGTCAGATCGGCGAGGATCGGCGGCGACGGTGAGGGCGCTCGTCTTCGGCACGGAGGCCGAGCCGTGGACGCCGCCGACCGGCGGCAACCGGCTCGTCCGGAACCTCGCCGCCACGCCCTGCGCCCTGCTCGACGTGCCCGACGCCCAGCCCCTGCGGCCCGACTGGTTCGTGATCCGGCCGATCCTCACGGGCATCTGCGGCTCGGACGCCAAGCAGGTCCTGCTCGACTTCGGCGGCGACAGCGACAGCGCGATGAGCGGCTTCTGCTCGTTCCCGCAGGTGCTGGGCCACGAGGTCGTCGCCGAGGTGGTCGAGCCCGGGCCGCAGGCCGAGGGCTTCGGCGTGGGCCAGCGGGTCGTGCTCAACCCGTGGCTGTCGTGCGCGCCGCGGGGCATCGCGCCCGTCTGCCCTGCGTGCGAGGCCGGCGACTACAGCCTGTGCTGGAGCTTCACCACGGGGACCCTCAGCCCGGGCATCCACACGGGCGTGTCCAGCGACGCCACCGGGGGCTTCGCCGAGCTGATGCCGGCCCACTCCTCGATGCTGTTCCCCGTCCCCGACCCCGTCGACGACGAGCACGCCATCCTCGCCGACCCCTTCGCCGTGTCGTTGCACAGCGTCACCCGGCACCCTCCACCCCCCGGCGGCCGCGCGCTGGTGTGGGGTGCGGGCGCCCTCGGCTCGTGCGCCGTCGCCATCCTGCGGGCGCTCCACCCGGACGTCCAGGTGGCCGTCGTCGCCCGGTTCGACGCCCAGGCCGACCTCGCCGCCCGGCTGGGCGCCGACGTGGTCTTCCGCCCGGCCGGCCAGCTCGAGCTCGTCGAGCAGCTGGCGGCGTGGTCGGGCGGCGTGCTGCGGCCGACGATGGAGGGGCTCGACGGCATCCCCATGTGCCACCCGGGCGGCATCGACGTCGCCTACGACACGGTCGGCAAGCCGGAGACGTTCGAGGCGGAGGTGCGGGTCCTGAGGGCCCGCGGCACGCTGGTGAAGAGCGGCGTGCACGCCCCCGGCCGCTGGGAGTGGAGCCCCCTGTACTTCAAAGAGATCAGCTGGGTCGGCTCCAACGCCTTCGGCATCGAGGAGGTGGAGGGCGTCCGCAAGCACGGGCTGGAGCACTACCTCGACCTCGCCGCCGCCGGCCGGGTGGACCTCACCGGCCTGCTCACCCACACGTTCGCGCTGTCGGCCTGGCGGGACGCCTTCCTCGCCCTCGCCGACCAGGAGCACAGCGGCGCCGTCAAGGTCGCCCTCGACCCCGCTCGTTAGCTGCCGTGGCCCATCCCCTCGACCCGCTGACCCCCGAGGAGATCGGCGTCGCCGTGGCGGCCGTGCGGGCCACGGGGCGCCTGACCGATGACGCCCGCTTCTCGACCGTCACGCTCGACGACGCCCGGCGGCCCGGCACCGCCGGCCGCCGCGCCCGGCTGGTGATCGTCCCCGGACCGGAGGCCTCGCTGGTCGAGGCGACGGTGGTGCTGGCGACCGGCGAGGTCGTCGGCTGGGAGTCGCACGACGGCGTCCGCCCGGCCCTCGGCTTCGAGGAGAGCCTCGGGGCCATCGCCGCCCTGCACGAGCACGAAGGCTTCCGCGCCGCCCTGGCCGCCCGGGGTATCACCGACCTCGGCAAGGTGCAGGTCGATCCGTGGCCGACCGGCAGCTTCGGCGTCGCCGCCGAGGAGGGCCGACGGGTGGCCCGCTGCATCTGCTTCTACCGGGAGGACCCCGGCGACAACGGCTACGCCCGCCCGATCGAGGGCCTGCAGGCGCTCGTCGACATGGCTCGCGGGGAGGTGCTGGAGCTGCTCGACACGGGGATCGTCCCCCTGCCGGACGACCCCGGCAGCTACTTCCCGGAGGACCACCCGCCACGTGCCGGCCTGGCGCCCCTGACGATCGCGCAGCCGCAGGGTGTCGGCTTCGCGGTCGACGGCCACGAGCTGCGCTGGCAGGGCTGGTCCCTCCACGTCAGCCTCGACCCGCTCGAGGGGATCGTGCTGCGGGACGTCGCCTACGACGGGCGGTCGATCCTGCGGCGGGCGTCCATCAGCGAGATGGTCGTGCCCTACGGCGACCCCGGGCCGCTGCACGGCTGGAAGAACGCCTTCGACGCCGGCGAGTGGGGCCTCGGCCGCCTCGCCAACTCGCTCACCCTGGGTTGCGACTGCCTGGGCGAGATCCGCTACCTCGACGCCGTGATCGCGGACGAGCAGGGCGGCGCCGGCACCATCGCCAACGCCATCTGCCTGCACGAGGAGGACGCCGGCATCCTCTGGAAGCACCACGACCTGTTCACGGGCCGGACGGAGGTGCGCCGCAAGCGCCGGCTGGTGGTGTCCTCCATCGCCACGGTGGGCAACTACGAGTACGGGTTCTACTGGTACTTCCACCAGGATGCCTCCCTCGAGCTCGAGGTGAAGCTCACCGGGATCATGTCCACCAAGGGCACCGGCGACGGCTGGCCGGAGCCCCACTCGCCGGCGATCGCGCCCGGGCTGGCGGCACCGGTGCACCAGCACCTGTTCTGCGCCCGGCTCGATGTGGCGGTCGACGGGCCCGTCAACGAGGTGCACGAGGTTGACGTGGCGCCGCTGCCGGCCGGCGCGGGCAACCCGTGGGCCAACGGCTTCGCCCCCGTCGCCACCCGCTTGACGTCGGAGCGCAAGGCCCGGCGGCTCGCCGACCCGGCCCGCAGCCGCTCGTGGGCGGTCGTGAACCCGGCGGTGCGCAACGCCGTCGGCCAGCCCGTCGCCTACCGGCTGGCGCCGCGCGCCACGCCCGCCCTCCTGGCCGGGGAGCGATCGAGCATCGCCGCCCGCGCCGGGTTCGCCACCCGGAACCTGTGGGTCACCCCGTACGACCCCGGCGAGCGCCGGGCCGCCGGCGACTTCCCCAACCAGCACCCCGGCGGGGCGGGCCTGCCCGGCTGGACGGCGGCCGACCGGTCGCTCGTCGGCACCGAGGTGGTCGTGTGGCACACGTTCGGCGTCACCCACGTCCCCCGGCCGGAGGACTGGCCGGTCATGCCCGTGGAGACCACCGGCTTCCAGCTCCTCCCCATCGGGTTCTTCGACCGGAACCCGGCGCTCGACGTCCCGCCGCCAGACCACTGCGATGGCTGACGCCCCCATCGCCTTCGTCTGCGCCATGCCCCTGGAGCTGAAGCCGCTGACGAAGCGGCTGGGCCTTCGGCCCTCTGCGCTCGGCGGCGGCACGGCACGGACGGGCACCCTCGACGGCCGGCCGGTGGTCGCGGTGGTCACCGGCATCGGCACCCGCCGCGCCGCGTCCGGCATGCGACGGCTGCTCGGCGCCGTCACACCCCGCCACGTGCTGGTGGTCGGCATCGCCGGCGCCGTGGACGACGAGACGCCGATCGGCGCCGTGGTCCTCCCGGCGCGGGTGGTCGATCACGCCTCGGGCCGCGAGCACGAGCACCACCTCCTGGGCCCGGGCGCGGCGCACGGCGCCCTGTGGACCACCGACGTCGTCACGCCGGCCTCCGAGCTGCCGGCGCTGCGGGCCAGGGGCGTCGTCGCGCTCGACATGGAGACGGCCGCCGTCGCCCTGGCCTGCGAGCAGCGGCGCGTGCCGTGGACGGTGTTCCGGGCCGTCAGCGACCGGGCGACCGACGGGAGCGTCGACGAGGAGGTGTTCCACCTCAGCAACCCGGACGGCGGTCCGAACCCCCGGGCGGTCGCCCGCTACGTCCTGCGCCACCCCGGCCGCCTACCCGGCCTCGCGCGGCTGGCGAGGGGCGCCAGGCTCGCCGCCGACCGGGCGGCCGATGCGGCGATCGCCGCCGTGCTCGCCGCCCTCTGACGGGTCGTGCCGGCCCGGGGTGGTCAGGGCTCGGCGGTCGGGGCCTGATCGAATGCCCTGGCGACCACGCGGTGCTCGGCGTCGGCGGCGGGACCCTCCCAGGTGACCGATCCGTGGCCGAGCAGGACCACCCGGTCGCACAGCGCCAGAGCGGAGGCGACGTGCTGCTCGATGATCAGCAGTGCCGTCCCCTCCTCCCGCAGGCGGGCCAGCTCCGTGTAGATCTCGTCCACGATGATCGGGGCCAGGCCCAGGGAGAGCTCGTCGGCGACGAGCAGCTTCGGGGCCTCGACGAGGACCCGGGCCAGTGACAGCATCCGCTGCTCGCCGCCGGAGAGGGTGCCGGCGGGCTGGCGCCGGCGGCCGGCGAGGGCGGGGAACTGGGCGAAGGCCTGGTCGAGCGCGGCGGGCACGGCGCGGCGGCCCTTCGAGCGGCGGAACGACAGCCGCAGGTTCTCCTCGACCGTGAGGGTGGCGAACACCGAACGGCCCTCGGGGGCGTGCGCGATGCCGGCCCGGACGAAGCGGTGCACCGGCGCGCCGGTGAGGTCGTCGCCGTCGACCCGCACGGCGCCCTGTGTGGGGCTGACGAGGCCGGTGGCGAGCCGGGCGACGGTGGTCTTGCCCACGCCGTTGGGGCCGAGCAGCGCCACGGCCTCGCCGGGCCGGACGACCAGCGACACGTCGAAGACGGCGCGGAACGGGCCGTAGGCCGCGGAGACGCCGTCGAGCTCGAGGAGCGGGGTCACGCCCGGAGCTCCATGTCGCCGAGGTATGCCGTGCGTACTGCGGCGCTGTCGAGCACCTCGCGCGTGGGGCCCTCGGCGATCAGGCTGCCGAAGTCGAGCACGTAGACCCGCTCGGTGAAGCCCTCGACCAGCTCCACGTCGTGCTCCACGAGGAGGATGGCGAACCCCTGCTCCGCCTGCACCGCCCGCAGCGTGGCCGCGAGGTCGGCCGTCTCCTGCCTGTCGAGGCCCGACGACGGCTCGTCCAGCAACAGCAGCCGGGGCCGCGTCATGAGCGCCCGCCCCACCTCGACCAGCCGACCCTGCCCGAGGCTCAGGTGCTCGATCGGCTCGTCGGCGAGCTCCCCGAGGCCCAGGAGCCCCAGAACCTCGTCGCACGCGGCCAGCTCGTCGGGCCGGGGACGGCCGAGGCCGAGGAGGTCGCGCCACAGGCGCCCGTCGGCGCGGCGGGTCCGCTCGGCGATGAGCAGGTGCTCGTGCACGGTGGACTCGGGGAACAGCTCGATCCGCTGGAACGACCGGCCGATGCCGCGCCGGGCCCGGGCGTGCACCGTGAGCCCGCTGATGTCGTCGCCGTCGAGCCGCACCGTGCCGCGGTCGGCACGGTGGACCCCGAGCACGCAGTTGAAGAACGTGGTCTTGCCGGCGCCGTTCGGCCCGATGAGGCCGACACGCTCCCCCGCCCCCGCGTGCAGCGACACGTCGTTGAGCGCCACGATGCCGGTGAACGACTTGGCGATGCCGGTCGCCTCGAGCACGGGCGGGGTCATGCGACGGTCTCCTCGACGGCGGTCGCCGCCTCGGGCGCCGTGGGCGCCGGCCGGTCGCCGGCACGTCTCCGCCGGGCCAGGATCCGCTCGACGCGCTCGTGGGCGCGCCGCTTGCCGTGCTCCACCAGCCCCTCGGGATGGCGCGCGAACTGGATCGCCGCCAGGCCGAAGAGGATGAACCGCCACTTCGGCGAAAGGGGGAGGAACCCGGGGATGCGGTCCGGGCTGCGGAGGATCCACCCGAAGGCGGCCCCCTTGAGCAGGACCGCGTCGAAGAGGGCGAACGCCGCGCCCGCCTGGGCCGCGCCCTCCACCGTGCGTGGGCCGAGCGACACCACGAGCACCAGCCAGAACAGGGCGGCGAACGGCGCGAAGTTGCTGCTGTAGTTCACGTTCTGCTGGTGCATGGCCAGCAGGGCGCCGCCGAGGCCGGCGATGAAGGCGGACACCGCGAACGCCGTGATGCGGGCCCGGGAGGGCGAGATGCCGATCGACTGGGCCGCCACCTCGCTACCCCGCACCGCCCGGAGCGTGCGCCCCACCGTGCCCTCGCGCACCCGGATCACCGCCAGCGACACCAGCACGAACACCAGCAACGCCAGGACCAGGAACTTCTTGTCGTCCGCGAGGTCCCAGGGCCCGATCGTGGGCCGGGGCACCCGGGTGCCCTGGAGCAGCGCGGTGTCACCGCCGCCGATCCAGGGCAGCTTGACCATCACGGCATCGAAGAAGAACGCGAACGCCAGCGTGGCGATGGCCACCCACACGCCGCCCAGCCGCAGCACGGGGAGCGACAGGATCGCGCCGGCCCCGGCCGCCAGCCCCGCGCCGACGAGGCCGGCGAGCAGCACGGGAACGCCCGCCCGGTCGGTCAGCTGGAACGCGGTGAACGCGCCGATGGCGGCGAAGGCGCCCTGGCAGAGGGAGATCTGGCCGGCCAGCCCGGTGATGACGGTGATGGACAGGTAGATCGTGGAGAGGATCACCGCCTGGGTGACGAGGAAGAGCCACGCTGCGTCGGCCCCCGTGAACACCACCACGCCGACGATGGCGAAGAACGCCACCGCGAAGACCTGCGTCGCGCGCGTGAGCGCCGGGCTCCGCGTGAGCGCCGCCAGCGACGGCGGCGGCGGGTCAACGCCCGCCAGCGGGTCGGCCTGCTCGCGCGTGCCGCGCACGGCCGGCCAGAGGACCAGCAGGCCGAACAGGACGACGAACGGCATGGCCGGGGTGACGTTGTCCTGGATCGTGGCCAGCAGCGGGTGGTCGCCCGACCAGCGCGGCAGGAACGTGTTGGCCAGGGCGATCAGGACCCCGAGACCCAGTCCACCGGCGAGCGCCCGAGGCAGGCTGACCAGCCGGCCGACGGCCGCGGCGGCGATCGCCACCACGACGATGTTGAAGAAGTCGGGGGCGGCGAGGGTGTTGAAGCGGGGCGCGATCAGCACGCCCGCCAGGCCGGCGAAAAGGCTGGAGAGCGCCCAGCTGAAGGCCGACACCCGATCGGCCCGGATGCCGCTGAGCTCGGTCATGCGCGGGCTCTCGACGACCGCCCGCATCTGCAGCCCGATGCCGCTGTAGCGGAAGAGCGCGGCCAGGGCGCTCATCGCCACCAGCGCCACGGCCATCGCCACCAGCTCGTCGCGGCTGAACTGGTAGACGCCGAAGGGGTCGTAGAAGACGGTCGCCCCGCCGGGCACGATGCCCTCGGGGGTCCGACCGGCGACGGGCTCGAACCCGACGAGCACCTCGAAGAGGCTGGGGATCGCCACGGTGAGCCCGATGGCCACGACCAGCTTCGCCACCGCCGAGCTGGTGCGCAGGTGGCGGAAGATCAGCCGCTCGAGGACCAGCCCCAGGGCGGGCGCCAGGACGAAGACCGAGACCACCAGCGCGGGGACGATGGCCCACCCCCACTCGACCCTGGCCTGGAAGTACATGGCGGCGGACACATAGGCCTGGGCGCCGAACGCCAGGTTGAACACGCCGCTCGTCTTGTACGCCAGGACGAAGCCCAGCGCCACGAGTGCGTACACCGTCCCCGGCGGCGTGCCCTGGAGGAGACCGCGGAACAGGTCCTCACCGACCGAGGCGGCGACGATCATGGGCGGGGGCGGTGCATCACGGTCAGTCGAACTCGGTGGGCTCCGGCTCCGACCAGGCGAGGTCGACCTGGCTCCAGCACAGCCAGGGCTCGTCCGGCGGGCCAACGGTGGCGAACTCGCCTCCCTCCACCCGCACGAGGACGGTGCACTCCTGGCTGGAGTCCTGGTCGCGCGTCTCCTGCGTGTAGGGGCTGTGGGCCTCCGACCAGTTCACGGGTTCGACCAGCCCGCCCGCGTCGAAGTCGGTCATGGCGTTCGTCGCCGCGGTGACCTTGTCGCGGTCGAAGTCGGGGCCGGCGGCCAGGAGGCCCTCGTAGGCGAGCGTGGCGTTGATCCAGCCGACCATGGCCAACTCGGACGGCGTGTCGCCCTGGTTGTCCATCCACTCGAGGTACGCGTCCAGGGCCGTGCCCTCGGCGTCGGCCTCGAAGGGCCGGAACTGCACCGCGACGACGTCGCCCTCGAACAGGTCGCCCGCGTCTGCCACGAACTGCTGGTTGTACGTGTTCGGATGGTAGAGGACGACGTCGTCCATCCCTTGGCGCCGCAGCTCCTGGGCCAGCGTCTTCATGCCGTTCAGGTCGATGCAGGTGGAGATGAAGTCGACCCCCGCCTCCTTCATCGCCGTCACCTCGGGACCGATGCCGTTGGACAGGCCGTAGGCGAGGTCGTCGTTGGTGTAGGCCAGTTCGACGCCGGTGTCGTCCGCGTAGAGCTCGATCGAGTCGGCGGTCGCCTGGGTGCACCGCTTCGAGTTCTCGCTGACGCCGTAGCCGATGGCGGCCGCGCGGCGCGCGTCCGAGATCTCGGCGGCGTACGGGACGGCCCGGCCGGTGCAGTGGTCGCAGCGGACGACGGCGCTCGGGAAGATGTGCGAGCGGTTGGCGGCGTCGGCGGCGTGGATGCCCCAGGCGTAGGTGGGCACGCCTGCGTCGTCGAGCGCACCCCAGCCGCTGGCGAGGAGGGTGGCCTGGAACACGCCGAAGGCCGCGTCGCCCGAGATCACGTCGAGCGACTGGACCTGGTTCTGGGCCAGCTCGTCGTCGAGGGTCTGGCCCACCACCAGGTCACGGCCGTAGATGCCACCCTCGGAGTTGCGGTAGGCGAAGTATGCCTCGACGCCCTGCAGATAGCAGTCGAGGATGCAGGTGCCGAGGGGGTTGCCGGTCTTCGTGCCGATGACGGCGAAGGAGATCTCCTCGTCGGAGACGCCGGGCACGCCGCTGATGGGGACGAACTCGTCCCGCTGGCTCTCGCCCCCGTCGCCGGACGCAGTCGCACCGTCGTCGCCGGTCTCGGTCGTTGCGGGGCCCTCGGCGTCGTCGCCCGAGTTGCCGCACGCCGCCAGCCCGAGGACGAGGACCAGCACGGCAGCGATGACCCGGCTGGATCGTGACACGGTTCCCCCCGTGGTCGTGGCGTGGCTGTCGTTCGCGAAAGTGACACGACTGTTCGATGACGTGCCGACAGTACCGCGGCGTCCCCGGATCGTGCTGCGGTTCCTCGGATCAGTCGTCGTCGACCACGGTGATGGCGCGCTCGGGGCAGTTCGACGCACCGACGCGCGCCTGCCGCTCGAGCCCCGCCGGCACCTGTAGCGAGCGCGTGGCGCAGTAGCCGTCCTCGTCCGGCTCGTACACCTCGGGCGCCAGCGAGTAGCAGCGACCGTGACCGGCGCAGACGCCGGGGTCGACCTCGATCCTCATGACCCGATTGGAAGCCCTCACCACTCGGGAGGCAAGGGGTTCTCGAGCGGGACGCGCCAGTTGACCGTCAGGCCGAGCTGCCCGTACAGGCCGGCCCAATCGACGTAGCGGCGGACCTTGAACCGCTCCTCCTCGAGGCTCATGATCGTGAACCCCCGCACGACGACCGGCCGGCCGGTCGCACGGATGCCGTTGAACACGTCGTCGTGCACATGCAGCCCTTCGAACGACCACTCGGTGCCCGCAGCCGCCTCGCCGAGTCGGCCGGAGCGCTCGGCGGTGGCCTGCCAACTCTCCTCGCCGCGCTGCGGCTCGAACAGCGTCTTCAGGAACGACAGGGCGTCGGCGCGGGAGAGATCCTCTCGGAACCCGTCGTCGGACGTCACCAGATCCAGGAGGTCGCCGGGCGATCCTTCGAGTCTGAGGTACAAGTCCTCCTGATCGCGCGCCCGCAACTCGTCGAGAAACGTCTCGCGGAACGTCTCATGGGAACCGTCGCTCACGACACCGTTCCATCCTCCCGGACACCGCCGGCCTCCATGGACGGGGAGACGACGACGACAGGGCTCGATCCGACGTAGATCCTGAGTTGGGGGATGCCCCACTCGGCGAGGTCGGCGGACTCGACGGTGTTGGTGGTGATCGGTGGATGCGCGGTGTCCGCTACGTGGTTCGAGTGCGTGACCACCCACATGGCGCGCCGCCGCTTCGCCGCCCCCGGGGGGTTTGCGGTCCCCAGAACCGCATAGTCGCGCTGGGTGCTCGGGACGGGATGGCTCACCGCGGCCAGCGTGGTCGTCTCGCTCGCGGCCAGCGGAGTCTCGGAAACGTTCGAACCCCTGTGTGACGGCGTGACGAGCGTAAGCGTCACCAGGCGCTGAGACGGTCGTGGGACGACCCACGCCTCGAACCACGGCGATGGGCACTTCCAGAACAGCTCGATGGTCCAAGGATCGGGATGCCCCTGGCCCTCGTCCCCCGGCTCCAACCCGAGAGCCAGCTCGAGCGTCCACGTCAATGCCCGCCGGACGATGCCCTCCACATCGCCGCGGTAAGCGATCCAATAGCCCGTCGTGAGCGCCCCCGGATCGGGGGGCTTCCACCCGGTCGTCGTGTTCGACCAGCCGAACCACTTCTCGATCAGCTGGTCACGGATGGCCCGGCCGCCGGTACCCGCGGTATCCCGTGCCTGGATGGCGGGATGGCTCCACCACGACGGCACGCCGCCGGTGGCCGGGTCGTCGAGGAGCCAGTCGATGCCGACCGTGCCCGCCGCCGCGCTCGCACCCTGCGACGCCCGCAGCCTCCCGAGGATGTGGCGCATCTCATCCCGGCTGCGGTTGAGGTGCAGCTCGAGGATGCGGAGCGTGGGGCCCTTCTCGAGGTGGTATGGCATCCCGATCGGCATGACCGTCTGCCTTTCCCGGGCCGCCCACGTGCCCGGAGCGAAACTTACCATCGGTGGCGCACGTCGCACAGGTGGTGATCGCATCCCGACGGTGCGTGTTTGCCGTCACGGCCCGGTGACCCGGAACACGGGTAGCGGGCTCGGGAAGCCGCGCAGCTCTCGGGCACCGCAGGCCTCCACCTGAAGCCCGGCCGACGTCACCGTGGTCGCCACCGCGCTCGACACGAGCACCTGACCGCCGCCCGCGAGCGCGCACAAGCGGGCAGCCTCGGACTGCACCAGTCCGAAGAAGTCACCACCCGACGGGATGAGCACTCCGCTGGCGACCCCGCAGCGGATCTGCAGCGCGAGCTCGGGCTCGGTGTCGTCCCATCGAGCGAAGTCGTGTTGCGCGGCGAGGGAGCAGCGAACCGCGTCCGCGGGATCGTCGAACGCGACGTTGAGGCCGTCACCGGTGTGCTTGATCTCCTTGCCGGCGAACTCACGGATGCGGGCGCGGAGCAGGTGGTCATGGATCCGCAGCTGTTCGAGGTAGAGGGCGTCGCCGAGGCGGGAGTTCGTCATCGTGGAGCCGACGATGTCGGTGGTCAGGATCGTCCGCTCCATCGATGCTCCGATGGCCGCAAGCGCGCTGGCGACGCCGAGCGCACGGGCCGTGCTCTCACAACGCGCCACCCACCCATGCATGGACAGCTCGTCGAAATCACGGGCCGCCGCGCCCAGCAGTGCCTCGACGGCCTCGAGGGGCGAACCCTCCGCCGCCGTCACCCTGGCGAGCTCCAGCAGCACCCGCGCCCGCTCGGGTCTGAGGCCTTCGCGCTCGGCGAGTGCCCGCGCCCGCTCCAGCCAATGGTGCGCCAGGCGAAGATCCCCGCCGTGCCGCGCCACCGTGCCCAGCAAGCGTGGGACCGTCGCCGGCCAGCCCAGCGCGGCGACCAGCCCGGCGCGCTGCGCTTCGGCGAGCGGGGCCCCGCCGACCGCGACGAGGTCGCTGACCCCCAACAGGTCTCCCACCTCCACCAGGGCGACGGCGATCGCGATGTTGTTGGCCGAGACCGGTCCGACGAACCCGTCGCGCCAGTGCGCGGAGTAGAGGGCGGTTCGCGCGGCGGTCGGATCGTTTGCCTCGACCGCCGCCAGGGCGCGTGCCGCCGAGGAGACCGGGCCCATGTCGGAACGTTGGCTGCGCAGCCCCAGACTGCGAGCCTCCAGAGCCGACCGGGTGGGAGCGAGGATGGTGGCGGTGTACGCGTGGCCGCTGCGGCGAAGGAGCCGCGCAGCCCGCTCGATCTGGAGCTCCGCGTCGTCGTCGCCGGCGAGGGTCTTGGCGACCGCCCGGAGCGCTGCTGCGAAACCGGCCTCACCCCAGCAGCGGGCGTCGAGGGCCCAGCGCTCGAGCCGGTCGAGGTCCTTGGCAGCCCCGGTGACGTCGCCTCGCAGCATGCGGATGAGCTGGCGTCGAGAGCGGGCGCCGATGTCCGCCACGGTGGCTCCGCCGCGGGCGGCATGGTCGGCGGCTCGACCGAAGCACGCATCCGCCGGACCGAGCTCGAGCCGGCCGAAGCGGTGCAGGCCCTCCGAGATCTCGATCCGTGCCAAGACGTAGTCGGCCTCCGGCTCGGTGCGTGCATCCCTGAGCCGCTCGCGACCCGAGGCCACGAGCGCCAGCGCCCGGTCCGTCTCGCCGGTGAGGAACAGCGCCTCGGCGAGGATGGCGTCGGCCTCTGCCGCCGCCACCGGATCGACGCCGGGCTGGTCCCTGGCCAACTCCAGATCCGCCGTGTCGAGCTTGTCGCCCGGGCCGGCCCACCCTTCCGCGAGCTGCAGGCGGAGCGCCAGCAGCGCCGCCTCGACGGTCAGGTCGACCCGATCGGCCTTCTGTGCGAGCGCATGGGCGTGCCGGAGCCGCGGCTCGCTGGCCTCGGTGTCATGGTCGAGGAAGGCGGCTCGGCCGGCCTCGAGGTAGCAGGCGGCCACCGTGCCGAGTGGCGATCCGAGCTCGTCGTGCGCCTCGGCGGCGGCGCCCAGGAGTCGCGACGCCTGGTGCCATGCGCCCCACTGCATGGCAACCTCGCCGGCGCGGCACGCGATCGTCGCGAACTCCGGCATGGCGACGTCCGGCAGGGCCCTCAGTAGCTGCATCGCCCCCCGGACGATCAGTTCGTCGTGGTGGGGATCCTGCTGCAGCAACCGTTCCCCGATCGCGCGGTGCAAGCTCCTCCGAGCAGGCCCTGACAGGCCCGCAAGCAGCTCCACCCGCACCAACGGGTGCGAGAACCGGTGCCCGTCGGGTCCGGCGTGGACGAGACCAGCGTGCTCGGCTGACTCCAGCGTCCGCTCGACGTGCAATCTCGTACGATCGCCCACGAGGACGAGCTGATCGACGTCCCACGGCTCGCCGAGCGCGGCAGCACGAGCGAGCACCTCCCGAGCCTCCGGATCGAGCGTGCCCAGCCGCGAGGCGACCGCTTGGGACGCCGTCCGCACCCGGCCGCTGTCCGCGCGGATGTCGGGAGTCCGCCCAGCGTGATCGCGCGCGTCGACCCGCCGGGCGAGCTCGGCGTCGAGGAGCAGCGGCAACCCGCCGGTGTCGTCCATCAAGGCGGCGACGAGTTGTGGGGTGGGCGCCAGGCCGGCCCGGTGGGTCAGCTCGAACACGTCGTGCTCGTCGAGGCCGCTCAACTCGACGTACCGCGCGACCTGCATGCGAGCGGCATGCTCGCCGAGCCCTCCTGAGGCGTGGGTCGTGACGACGGCGAACAGGTGCAGCTCAGCGACCGCCGCATCGTCGACCGCGCTCAGCACGTGGCGCAGGACCTCCCGCGATGCCGCCTCCAGCTCGTCGGCGTCATCGATCAGCACCCCCGTCAGCCGGCGGCGGGAGCGGGCCAGCACGGCGTCGGACACGACCGTCGCCACGCGCCCGGGATGCGAGACGCCGTCGTGGGCACGATCGAGGCCGACGCCAGCCGCGGCGAGCGGCCCTGGTGCCGTCTCGCCCCGGATGGCATCGAGCGTCTCGGGCAGATCGGCGCAGAGCCGTGACACCGCCGCCAGCGGCAGCGCAGCGTCGGTACCGGACGTTCGCAGGACCTGGGCGCCCGCGGACCTGAGCTGCTCACCGATCCAGTGGAGGAAGGCGGTCTTGCCCGACCCTGGGACGCCGGAGATCACCAGGATGCACGCCTGTCCGCTCTGCGCTCCGGCGAGCAGGTGCCGCACGAGCGTCCGTTCCCGCGCGCGCCCGACGAACGACCTGGTCGTCGGGGGTGGCGATCTGCCGGTCAACGGCACCCGCCGATCTTCGCGCCGTGCTCCCACCCCAGCCACGCGAGTTCCGTCCCGCGTGTGTCGAGCCACCCGGCTACCCGGGCACGTAGTGGGCGGTCAGCGTCGGCGCCGCGGCGGGGACGACGATCTCGTGGGTGCGGGCGCCCCCGTCCGACCACGAGGCGAAGGCGAACGTGCCGCTCGCGTTCGTCACGGCCTCGGGCGCCGACACGGTCACCGTGCTGCCCTCGGGCAGAGGGCGGGCGAAGGGTGCGGGCGCCGTCTCGCCGGCCAGGGTGAGGGCGACGCCACCGGTGTCGGCAGCCAGCGTCACGTCGACTGTGCGGTAGTCGACCCGCCGGGTGGCGGTGACCGTCTCGCCCTCCCAGGTGGCGACCAGGCGCAGCTCGACGTACGCGGGGTACTCGTGGTCGGGCATGACGAACGACCCCGATGCCACGCCGTCGAAGGTGGCCACATCGGGATGCCGGTGGCAGGCATCGACCGACATGCAGTGCATCATGTCGACCGACCACGACAGGGCGGACGGCGGCAGGTCTCCCCCGCCGGGCTCGGCGGCGCCGCCGGAGAAGGGCACGGTCGCGCCCACGGCCGCGGTCGTGCCCTCCGCCGGCGTCGCGATGGTCGGCACAGCCGGTGCGGTCCCCACCCAGATCGTCGCCTCTGCCGTGTCGGTGGCCCCCGCGGCGTCGGTCACCGCGAGGCGCACGGTCCGCGTGCCCACCGAGTCGTAGGTTGCGGTGG
This sequence comes from Acidimicrobiales bacterium, assembly GCA_035697515.1. Taxonomy (GTDB): domain Bacteria; phylum Actinomycetota; class Acidimicrobiia; order Acidimicrobiales; family VFJN01; genus ZC4RG19. Next base: position 17,505 of record DASSCS010000038.1, on the reverse strand, counting down.
CGGTGCGGCCGTCGCCGTCGTCGAGCTCGCCGTCGCCGTCGAGGTCCCAGGCGTACCTGAGGACGTCGCCGGGGTCGGTGTCGCCCGACGCGCTGGCGTCGAACGTGACGGTCAGCGGCGGGTCTCCGGCGGTGGGCGAGGCGCTGAACGCCGCCTGGGGCGGTGCGTTGCTGGCCGAGTAGCCGATCCGGTGGATCGTCCCCGCCAGCAGGTCGACGTACCAGAGCTCGCCACCGGGCCCGGTCTCGAGCTCGACCGGCGTTCCCGCGTTGTGGTGGAACCACGTGACCCGGCCGGGGTCGGGCAGCCCGTCGCCGCCCGCGAGCATGACGAAGATGCACCTGCGGCTGGAGTCGGCGAAGAAGAGCGAGCCGTCGTACTCGCCGGGGTAGGGGCTGCCCGGCGGGGTGAACGCCAGCCCGGTGATCGACGAGCCGCGGTCGGTCGGGCAGCGTTCACCGGCGACCTGCCGGCCGTGCTGGAACTGGTAGCGCGGCGCGGTCACGCCGCCCTCGGCGTAGAGGTCCTCGCACATGTCGAGGTCGAGCAGGTCGTAGGCGCGTGTGCGCGCGGCACCCTCGAAGCACGGCCAGCCGAAGTTGTCGACCTGCCCGTCGTCGCCCCGGGTGACGTTGATCTCCTCCCACGTGCGCCAGCCGACGTCACCCACCCAGAGCTCGCTGGTGCCGGGCCGCACCGTGAAGCGGAAGGGGTTGCGCATGCCCTGGGCGACGATGCGCCGGGCGTTCGGGTCCGTTGCGCCGGCGAGCGGGTTGTCGGGCAGTGCGTCGCCGGTGCGGGGGTCGATGCGGATGATCGTGCCGCCGAGCCCTGCGGGGTCGCCGGGGGTGAGCAGGTCCAGCGATCGCAGCGCGCCCCCCTCGGCGGTCGGCGGGCGCATCACGCCGTCGGGGCCGGCCCCGGGGTCGCCGCACGGGTTCGGCGGGCTGCCGCCCTGGCCGTAGTCGGCCCAGTCGAAGCTGGCGCCCTCGCCCCCACCCGCGTAGAGCGCCCCGTCGGCGCCGAACACGAGGGTGCCGATCGAGTGGCTGGGGTACTGCTGGCACCAGTCCTCGACCAGCACGTGCTCGCCACCGGTCATGACGCCGTCCTGCTTGTGGAGGCGCAGCCGCGACACGCGGGCCCCGACCACGCAGCCGCCGTCGGTGGGCCCGGGCGGGGTGGGACAGGTGTCGGCGTCGGCGCCGGGTTGCCCCCACCGGGGAGCGGTCCCGCCGGGCTCGGCATCGTAGGTGTACGAGACGAAGATCTCGGGGGTGGCCGGGAAGTCGGGATGCAGCGCCAGGCCCAGCAGGCCACGGTCCCAGCTGTTGTAGACGTTGGTCCGCAGGTCGGCCACCACCGTGGGCGTGCGGTCGGTGATCCCGTCGAAGACCTTGACGACGCCGCGCTTCTCGGCCACGAAGATGCGGCCGTCGGGTGAGAACTCGATCGCGGTCGGGCGGGACAGATCGGAGAAGACGACGTAGTCGTGGAAGCCGTCGGGCAGGTCGCATCCCGCCAGCGCGATCAGGCAGAGCGTCATCGCGGCCGACAGCGCCGCGCGCCGCCGCGAGGGTGCCCACCGGCCTCGATGCCGCCCGCATGGTTCCCGCAGACCTGGCATCGTCCTCCCCCGCGTCCGTCCTCCCCCGCTTCCCCATGCACTGTGTGGGTGTCACCACACAGTGCAGCAGGAACCGTATCCCGCACGGCCGCCCTGAGTGGTGCCACGTCGGCGGAACGACACCCCCGTGCGGAGGGCAGGGAGTCACACGTAGCGACTGCACCACCACAACGGCACCGATTCGAGCGCGCTGCGTGACGCCGTCACGGTCGACGGCATCCTCGCCCACGAGCAGGCCTTCCAGGCGATCGCGAACGCCAACGGCGGCACGCGCGCCGCGGGAACGCCCGGCTACGAGGCCTCGGGCGCCTACGTCGAGGGTCTGCTCGACGATGCCGGGTACCTGGTGAGCAGGCAGGAGTTCACCTACGAGCAGTTCATCCTCAACTCCAGCGCCATGGAGCAGACGGCACCCACGCCCACCGTCTACGTCGCGGATGAGGATTTCGCGGCGATGGACTACTCGGGCTCCGCTGACGTCACCGCTCCCGTGCAGGTCGTCGACGTCAACCTCGCGGGCGACCGGGCCTCGACGAGTGGCTGCGAGGCCACCGACTTCGCCGGGTTCACCCCGGGAAGCATCGCCCTCATCCAGCGGGGCACCTGCTTCTTCCGCGACAAGGTCGACAACGCCGCCGCGGCCGGTGCCAGCGCGGTGATCGTGTTCAACCAGGGCAACGTCGTTCCCGGCGACGACCGGCTCGGCCTATTCTTCGGCACGCTCGACCCGCCGGTGGCCGCCATCCCCGCCCTGAGCACCAGCTTCGCCCTCGGTGCTGAGCTGGCGACCACCACCGGGCTGTCGATGCGTGTCGCCGTCGACGCCACGGTCAGGTCGACCACCACCTTCAACGTCCTCGCCGACACCCCTGGCGGACGGACCGACCGCACGGTGGTCGTCGGCGCTCACCTGGACTCGGTGGCCGAGGGGCCGGGCATCAACGACAACGGCAGCGGCTCGTCGGCCATCCTGGAGACGGCGCTGCAGATGGCCGCGCTCGACATCGAGCCGACCAACCGGGTGCGCTTCGCCTTCTGGGGCGGCGAGGAGGACGGCCTCATCGGCTCGGAGTACTACGTCTCCCAGCTCGACGCCCGCGCCCTCAAGGAGCACGCGGTCAACCTCAACTTCGACATGGTCGGCTCACCGAACTTCGTCCGCTTCGTGTACGACGGCGACGGCTCGGCCTTCGGCGTCACCGGCCCCAACGGCTCGGCCCGCGTCGAGCAGGTGTTCCTCGACTACTTCGCCTCACAGGGTCTGGCCACCGAACCGGCGGAGTTCGACGGTCGCTCCGACTACTTCGCCTTCATCAACAACGGCATCCCCGCCGGAGGCCTGTTCACCGGGGCCGAGGGCATCAAGACCGCGGAGCAGGCCGCCGTCTACGGCGGCACCGCCGGGGTGGCCTACGACCCCTGCTACCACCAGGCCTGTGACACCATCGACAACCTGAGCGACGACGCCCTCGACCAGATGTCCGACGCCATCGCCCATGCGACGCTGACGTTCGCCGAGACCACCTCGGCCGTCAACGGCACCGCGCAGGGCGGCGGCAGCGGCACCATCGACTTCACGCTGAAGGGCAACCGCGCCATCAAGTGACGCTCGGACGGCGGCCGCCGACACCGCTTCGTTGCTCCAACGCGGCGGTGCGGCGGCCGTGGTCCGACGCCGCGCGGCCGGGCGACCGGGCTGCGCCATCGTCGTGCTGGACGTCTGCCGGTACGATCCCGTCACGCAGATCCCCGACGAGAACCATGTCCGCGTCGCCGCCGACGGCCTCGTCACGGGCCCGATCCGGCTGCGCCTGGCGCACCCGCCCGAGCTCGACCTCTAGGGGGGCGATCGCGTGTCCGCGGACCGTCCCCGTCGCCCCGCCGCCGACCAGGCGACGCCGGACATCGAGGTGCTGGACGCCAACTCGTTGGCTGCCGCTGCGGCGCTCATCGCCCGGGAGCACACCGCGGCGCGGGCTCGATGCCCCGCCCTCCCCCCCGAGGGCGACGACCCGGAGCGCTGCCACCGCGCGCTGGACGCGTTGGTCGCCGACGGGGGTCGCGGCTTCGTGGCCCGCCGCGGCGGCCGTTGTGTCGGCGTCCTGTGTGGGCGGGCCCTCGGCTCCCAGTTGGCGGTCCTGCCTGCCCACGGCCTGGCCGTCGATCCCACCGAGGGCGATCCGACGAGCGTGCTCGTCGGCCTCTATGCGCAGCTGGCCCCGCAGCTCGTCGACAGTGGTGCGCTGTACCACCACGCGACGCATGTCGATCGCGCTCCTCTGGGAGAAGCGTTCGCCAACCTCGGCTTCGGGCGCACCGCAGTCTTCGGCACGCAGCCGGCGCGGCGCCGGGAGCCGGAGCCCGACGTCGAGGTCCGGATCGCCGACGGCGACGATCTCGGCGCGATCGCGAGCCTGTCGCACATCGAGATGGTGCATCGCTCCACACCGCCCATCTACTCGCCTCAGCGGCCCTCGAGCCTCGACGAGGTCCGCGAGCGTCACCAGCGCCTGCTGGATGCCGGTGCCGTGCACCTCCTCGCCCGCGCCGGCGCCGAAGACGTCGGCCTCCTCACGCTGGAGCTCGACTACTCGGCGCCGCGGCTGTGCCCCGGCGGGCAGCCGTTCATCGGCGCCACGGCGACGCATCCCTCGGCCAGGGGACGGGGCGTCGCCGGCGCGCTGGTCGAGGCCGCCCTGGACTGGGCGGATCGTCACGGCTTCCACTCGGTGTCCGTCGACTTCATGCCGGCCAACCCGTTGTCGCGTCCCTTCTGGGTGGGCGCCGGCTTCCAGTGCACGGGATATGCCGTCGCCCGCAGCATCCCGCCGTCCTACGGGCCGGACGCGCGCTCGTAGCGTCAGCACGGTCGGGACCTCCCCGGATTCTCCTCACTCCCTCCAAGCTTGGGCCCCGTGGCGGGCGGACGATCAGGGCATCGATCCTCGTCCTCCAGGAGGGATGTCATGCGCACAGCCGCCGACCCGACCACCGCCAGCGTCGCCGGCAGCCGCCGTTCGAGCGGCGCCGCCGTCGAGGTGGTCGAGGTCACGCAGGTCACGCAGGGTCGCCCCACGCTGCACGACGTCTCGTTCTCGGTGGCGCCGGGCGAGGTCGTCGCGATCGTCGGGGGCAGCGGGGCGGGGAAGACCACGCTGCTCGAGACGATGGTGGGCATCCGACCGCCCGCCGGGGGCGAGGTGCGCATCGCCGGCGCTCACGACCGGTCCGACGTCGGCTACGTCCCCCAGGACGACATCGTCCACCGGGACCTGCCGCTGGCCCAGACGCTCCGGTACGCGGCGCAGCTCCGGCTCCCCGCGGGCACGGCAGCGGACGCAGTGGACCGGATCGTCGACGAGACGCTCGCCGCCCTCGGCCTCACCGAGCGGGCGACCGTCCGCGTGGGGTCGCTGTCGGGCGGGCAGCGCAAGCGGGCGAGCATCGCGGTGGAGCTGCTCACGCGCCCCGCGGTGTTCTTCCTGGACGAGCCGACCTCCGGCCTCGACCCGGCGACCGCCCGCGAGGTGCTCAGGCTCCTGCGGCGGCTGGCTGGTGCCGGCACGACGATCGTCCTCACCACGCACAGCCCGAGCGACATCGACCTGTGCGACCGGATCGTGTTCCTCGCCCGCGACGGGTACCTGGCCTTCGTGGGAACCCCCGCCGACGCGCGGCGACACTTCGCGACCGGCGACCTCACCGTCGCCTACGAGCGCCTCGCGCTCGAGGACACCCCCCAGGCATGGGCGCAGCGGTTCGCGTCGGTCCGGCGGCCCAGCGACGCGCGGCACGTGCCCGGCGCGCCGACGCCGGTACCGCCGCCGTCCGTGCCGGGCCGGCCCGGTCGGGGCGGCCGACCCGGCCCGCGTGACCCGCGGGCCGACCGGCGACCGGGACCGCTCCGCCAGTGGGCCGTGCTCACCCGGCGCAGCGCCGACCTGCTGCTCCGGAACCGGCTGACGCTCGCGGTGCTCGTCGGGTCGCCGGCGCTGGTGATCACGATGATGGCCGTGCTGTTCCGCCCGGGCGCGTTCGACGCCGCCGCGCTGTCGCCGGGCGAGGCGACGCAGACGGTGTTCTGGCTGGCGTTCGCCGGGTTCTTCTTCGGGTTGACCTACGGGCTGCTCCAGGTCGTCGGCGAGATGGCCATCCTCCGGCGGGAGAGGCTGGCGGGCCTGCACCTCACGGCGTACGTCGGCTCGAAGGTGGCCGTCCTCGCGCCGATCCTCCTGGTGGTGGCCGGTGGGATGCTCGCCGTGCTGCGCGTCCTCGACCGGTTGCCGCCGGCGGCCGGGAGCGTGTACGTCGCACTTCTGGTGACGCTCGTGCTGGAGGCACTGGCCGCGCTCGCCCTCGGTCTGCTCGCCTCGGCCGCGGTCACCGACGCGGCGCAGGCCACCTTGGCGTTGCCGATGCTGTGCTTTCCGCAGGTCCTGTTCGCCGGGGCGATCGTCCCGGTCCCCGACATGGCGGGCCCGGGCCGAGCTATGAGCCTCTGGCTGGCCAACCGCTGGGCGTTCGAGTCGCTCGGGCGGGCACTCGACCTCGACCACCTGGCGCTGTCCCTGTCATCGTCGTCGCCGCACCATGCCGCGTTCGCCGGGAGCCCGGTCGAAGGCTGGGCCGTGCTGGCCGGCTTCGTGGCGCTGCCGCTGGCCGCGACGGTCGCGGTGCTGCGCCGGCGGGCGCCGGGCCTGCGCTCGCTCGAGCGCCGGTCCGAGGCGGCGGGGTCCCGACCGACCGGGGTCGCCGGGGCGACGAGCGCCGGCCGCGGGTGACCGGCCCGCCGCGCGCGAACGAGGCTGCGCACGAGGTCGGACGGGGTGCGAGCGGCGGCTGCGTGCGATCATGCTGACGTGCGGGTGGCGTTCTCCGATTGTGAGCTGGACGTCGGGCGGCACGAGCTCCGGCGGGCGGGACAGGTGGTGGCGGTCGAACCACAGGTGCTGGACGTGCTCGCCTTCCTGGCGCGCAACAGCGACCGGCTGGTGACCAAGCACGAGCTGCTCGACGAGGTCTGGGGTGACCGGTTCGTGTCGGAGTCAGCGCTGACGAGCCGCATCAAGTCGGCCCGGCGCGCCGTCGGCGACACCGGTCGCGATCAGCGCATCATCCGCACGATCCACGGTCGCGGCTACCGCTTCGTGGCCCCGGTCGTGGACGCGACGATCGGGGAGGCAGTGGCCACGGACCCGAGCGTCGCCGGCCCGGCCGCCGAGGGACTTGCGCCTTTCCTCACCCCCACCGGCGCCCCCGGCATGCCCGGCGACGCCCGGCGCGCCGCCGACGATCGCGTGGCGGGGCTCGTCCGCGCCCTCGGCGCCGGTCACGGCCACCTGCTCGACATCCAGGGCCCGCACGCCTCGCGCAAGACCGCGCTGATCGACCAGGCGGTCGACCTCGCCGCCGCCCGCGGGTGCCTGGTCGGGACCGGCAGCGCGGCGGGAACCGGGGCGCGGACCTTCGGGTGCGTGCTGGACGCGGTCGACGAGCTGGTCCAGCGCGAGGCGGAGCTGCTCGACCACCTGCCGCCCGGAGCTCGGGCCGAGCTCGAGCGCTGCCTGGCAGGCGAAGGCCCCACGACGCGCCAACGCCTGTTCGTCGCCGTCCGCGAGCTGGTGGTGCAGGCCGCGGCGCGGCGCCCGACCCTGATCGCGCTCGACGACCTCGAGCTCGCCGACGACGAGACGCTGGCCCTCGTCCGCCACGTCGCCCGCCTGGCGCACCGCCACCCGCTGGCGCTGCTGTGCGCGCACCGTCCGGGTGTCGTGGTCGGCCCCGACTTCCAGCGGCTGACGCTCGACGCACCGGCGTCGGCCGGCGCCACGGAGGGGCTGCACGCCGCACCCGCCGAGGTCCGTGAGGCGCTGGCACGCGTCGCGTCGGGCGGTCCGAGCTTCGACCTGCTGGAGTTCCGGGCCACCGCGGGTGTCGACGCCGCCCGCGGTGACCGGTTGCTCGACCTGGCGCTCGCGAGCGGGGTGATCGTGCCGGTGGTGCACGGTGGCTTCCGCTTCGCCGACCCCGACGACGCGGCGCGCCTCGCGGGGTCGTTGCCACCGCACCGGCGGTCCGAGGTCCATCGCTCGGCCGCCCGCGAGCTCGAGGTCCTGGGCGCGCCGCCCGACCGTGTGGCGACCCATCTGCTGGCGGCCGGGGAGACGGAGGCGGCCATCGCGCCGGGACTCGAGGCGGCGCGCCGCGCCGCCGCAGCACAGCTCCACCTCGAGGTGCTCCGCTGGACCGCGGCCCTCGTGGATCACGCTCCCCGGGCCGAGCGCCTCGAGCTCCTCCGGCTGCGGGGCGACGCCCTCGTGGCGTCGGGCGATCCGAGTGCGGTGCCCGCCTACCGCACGGCACTGTCGCTGGCGGCACCTCACCAGGTCGCCGGCCTGCGCGCCCGCCTGGCGCGGGCGGCGATGGTCTCGGGGGACCTGGCGACGGCGACCGAGGCGCTCGACGGGCTGAGCCCCGACGGGGGGCCCGATGACAGCGAGATCCTCGTCGCCCTGGGCATGCACGCCTACTTCACCGGCGACATCGCCGCTGCGCAGCAGATCGTCGAGAACACCCGCGGGATGGCCCTGGCCCCGGACGCGCCCAACGTCCTGCTCGACATCATCACGCTCGAGGGCATGATCGCCCACAACCGGGGCGAGTGGTTCGACCGGCTGCTGCGCGAGTTGCGGGCGACGCGTGAGAGCCCGGCCCTGGCGTCGAAGATCCTCGACTGTCACATCTGCGTCGCCGAGTACCTCCTGTACGGCCCCACGCCGTACACCGAGGTGGTGATGTTGGCGCACGAACTGAGAGCCAACGCCGAGCGGGCGGGAGCCCGTCGCGCCGTGGCCTTCGCCGCGTGCGTCGCCGGCGAGGCCGAGCTGCTCGGGGGCGAGATCGACGCCGCACGGCGGGACCTGCTCGACGCCGTGGCGTTGCACCGCGAGCTGGGCGCCGAGACCGGGACCGCCCACTCGCTCCAGCGGTTGGCCGAGGCCGAGCTGGCGGCGGGCGACCGCGCCGAGGCCGAGCGAACGGCCCGCGAGGCGCTGGTGCTGGCCCGCTGGTCGCCGCTCGCGCGCCACATCCTGCAGCGCACCTACGGCACGCTGATCTCGGCGGCGCCCGACGCCGAGTCCGCGCTGGCGGTGGTCGACGAGGCGGGCGAGACGCTCGACGAGCCGGGCTCATGCCGGTTCTGCGAGGTGATGGTGGCCGTGCCGTCGGCGGTGGCGTGCGCCGAGGGTGGCCGCCTCGACCAGGCGCGGCGCCACCTGGCCGTCGCCGAGATGTCGGCGTCTCTCTGGGAGGGCACCGCCTGGGAGGGCAGCGTCACCGAGGCGAAGGCGTGCCTGGCGCGCGTGGAGGGTGACCGGGTCGAGACCGACCGGCTCCTCGCCCGCGCAGCCCGCCTGTTCGACGAAGCCGGGCAGACGCTCGACGCGGCCCGTTGCCGCGAGGCGATCGGGACCTGAGCGGCCCGGACCGGGTCGAGCAGCGGGACGTCGTCCGGCCAGGGCCAGAGACTGTGTCGCTCATCGGTCACATCTTCTCGTCGCGGGGTGTCATCGGTACTGACACACGTATCCATCCCGACATCGCGAGGTAGATCCATGAGCACCGAGTCCGCCACCACGACTGCCGCCAACCTTCCCCTGGCCGCCGGCACCTGGGCCGTCGACCCCGACCACTCGGGCGTGCACTTCAAGGTCCGCCACATCGGCCTGTCCAACGTGCGCGGCCGGTTCAACCGCTATGACGCCACGCTCACCGTCGGCAGGTCCCTGGCCGACACCCGGGTCGAGGCGACGATCGAGATGTCGTCGGTCGACACCAGCCAGCCCGACCGCGACGCGCACCTGCTCGGCACCGACTTCTTCTCCGCCGAGCAGCACCCGGCGATGACGTTTCGCTCCGGTGGGGTCCGTGCCGCGGGCGAGGGCGAGTATCAGCTCGACGGCGAGCTGAGCCTGAACGGCATCACCCGGCCGGTCACCCTCGACGTCGAGTTCCACGGCGTCGAGACGTACCCCCTCGACGGCTCGACCCGCGCCGGCTTCTCGGCCACCACCACGGTGAACCGCGACGACTTCGGCGTCGACTTCAACATGCCGCTGGGCATGGACCGCTTCGCCCTCGGCAAGAAGATCGCGGTCGAGCTCGAGCTCCAGTTCGTGGCGCCCGAGGACTGACCCGTCGCCAGGCGCGCCCCCAGCACTCCCCTCCTAGGCGGCGGCGCGTCGTCGAGGTCGGGCGACGAGGTGGGCGATACCGAGCACGACGCCGGTCGCGAGGAGCACGAGGGAGGTGAGCCCGGTGATCATGGCGATGAGCCAGCCACCGTCAGGGAGCTCACCGGTGGCGGTGGTGATCGCTACCAGCGCGGCCAGCAACCCGGCGCCGGACGCCAGGACCTTCCACCAGTGGGCGGTCACCTGACGGGGCTGGTCGAGGGGGCGAGCCCGATGTGCGGCGAGCAGCCCGAGCCATCCGGCGGTGACCCCGACGACGATGCAGGTGAGGAGAACGATGGGATGACCGACGGTCACCCCGACGATGACCGCGCTGAGCGCAAGCGCACCGAACAGGGCGGGGACGAGGGGGGTCGGTGCGCGGTCCATGTGGGCCTCCAGGTGTCGGGTGGGCACGGTGAGAGCGAGATCGACGGCGCTGCGGCCCAGCACGCGCCAGGTGGGTTCGTCGCGGAGCTGGTCGGCGACGAGCCCGACGAGGTCGGGGCCGTACTCGTCGCGGAACCTCTTCGGGTACAGGCGGACGAGCAGCCGGTAGGCGCGGAGGGTGGCTGATGCCGTGGTCATGCCGGTGCTCCGCCGGGCAGGTGACCGGCGGTCCGGTTGACCAGGGCGTGGAGCCGGGCGAGCTCGTCGACCGCGACGAGCCGGCCGTTCGGGGTGAGCTGGTAGTAGCGACGCCGTTCGTTGTCGCCACGGAGCGACCGGTCGGTCGTCTCCTCGATCAGGCCGGTGTCGAGCAGGCGGTTGAGCGTGCCGTAGAGCGTGCCGGGGCCCATGCGGACGGCACCGTCGCTGAGCTCCTCGACGCGGCGCATGAGGGCGTAGCCGTGGAGCTCGCCGTCGAGGAGGGCGAGCACCACGTGCAACGACGCTCCGGGGAGCGGCTTCGACCGGGACACGCTCGAAGCCTGATATATCGAACTTCGATAGTCAAGTGTGAATCCTGACGCCCGCCGAACCGGGCACACCTGCAAGGGACCGTCGGACTCCCTTCGCTGACCCTTCACGCTCGAGTAGCCCGCGTGCCTATCCGACCGGTGCCTAGGGGACGGCCCCGACGCAGAACTCGTTCCCCTCAGGGTCGCGCAGAACGACCCACCTGATGCCGTTCCCTTCGCGCCAGCGGGGCCGGCCGTCGACGAGCTCGTCGGCGAGTGAGGCGCCGAGCCCGACCAGGCGTTCGATCTCGTCCTGCGGTTGCGGGGCGGCGAGGTCCACGTGCACCCGGTTCTTGCCGGGCGTGGGATCATCGACCCGAAGGAACAGGATCTGCCGAACGCCTCGAGCGTCGGGCGCACGCAGCCTCACGAACTCGTCACGGTCGTCGACCACGGCGTAGCCGGTCACTCGAGACCAGAAGCGACCAAGCAGCCGCGGGTCGTTGGCGTCGAAGGTGACGTTGTGGATGAAGGTTGACATGACCGACCCTCCGGCTCGCGAACAGGATTCAACGGCAGATGATCCCCCCGACGCGGCCGCGCGCGGCTACGAGAAGAACGAGAACACGTAACCCTCGCCGTCTCGGAGCTCGTAGTCGCGTCCCCAAGGCCGATCAGCTGGCGGGACCAGGATCTCTGCGCCCGCCGCCGCAGCGCGAGCGTGATGGGCATCGACGTCACCGACGGTGACCACGAGCAGATGTGTCACGCCGTCGACCTCGTGCCGGTCAGCTCCTGCGCACACACGTGCCTCACGGTTGGAGCGCGGCCAGGACCTCGCGGTCGGCGGAGGCCAGCCAGCCCGACGCCGGCATCTCCCACCAGCCCTCGGCGGTGGACAGCTGGTCGATGGCCTGATCCAGGGCGGCGAGCGCCGGGTGCTCCAGGTTGCGGCGGTGCACCATCGTCCATGGGTAGAGGGGGATGGGATCGGTGAAGGGCCGCACCACGGCTCCGGGGATCGCCGGCACGTCGAGCAGGCTCACGATCGGCCAACCCGTGGCTCGGAGGTGGTAGGCGGTCTCGTCGGGTCCGGCCGCGGCCACTGCCGGCATGCCCGGGTGGTGTTCGGGGGAGGGGATGGCGCCGTGGTCGACCACCAACTCGGTCGCGAGCTGGACCCACTCGGGGGCGGCGATGTTGCCGGCGCTGGTGTCGAGGGTGAGCCCGGCCACGGCGGTGAGCGGGATGGTGGGCTGCGCTGACAGTGGGTGGTCTTCGGGCATGAGTAGCCCGACGGGCTCCAGGCGCACGAGCCGGCGGGTCAGGTGGTCGGGGAAGGGCAGGCCGAAGCCGGTGCTCCGACCGAAGATCACGTCGAGCCGGTGCGCCAACAACTCGGGATAGGCGGCACCGAAGCCGCCGTGGAAGCGCCCTTCGATCTCCAGATCGGGCGCCAGCTCCCGAGCCAGCGACAGCACCCGGGACGCAGTCGACCGGTCGCGCAGGGCGTCCACCATGAGCGGTTGGTCGCTGCCGCGCATCTCGTCGAGGATCCGGTCGTGCAGGGCGAGGAACTCGGCCGCCCGGGGCACCAGCCGCTCCCCCTCCGCGGTGAGCGCGACCCGGCGGGTCGATCGAACGAAGAGCGGCACCCCGAGCTCGCGTTCGAGCCGGGCGATGTCGCGACTGAGCGCCTGCTGGGCGACGTACACGCGGGCTGCGGCCCGCCCGAAGTGCAGCTCCTGGGCGACGGCGAGGAAGTTCCGGAACAGCCGGGGGTCGATGTTGCGCACGAGCCACTCCAGCGGGTCGGGCGGGCGGGGCCACGTTAGTGAGCGCCGGCGGGAGAGGCCCGGAGGATTGACACCGTGAATGCGTCAACGGGGGGCGAACAGGTGTTGGACTCCGGCGGCGCTCTGGCTGATCGTGGTGAGGGACAGCCAGAGACACCACGAAGAGCCCGAGCTGCAGGAGGCAACCATGGACCCGCTGATGTTCGCGTTGATCTGGACGCAGGACCCGCCGCGCCGGCGGCCCGATCGATCCACCGACGGCCGGCACCGGCGGCGCGTGGCGCGCCGCGGGCGGCGAAGGGGCTGAGGGACACCAGCCGCGGGGCACCGCACTCCAGGGCGTGCGGTCCGTTGAGCTGCCTAGGCTGAGGCGATGGCCGCTGCGGCGATCCCTGCCGGGTCGAACGAGGAGCGGAACCGCTGGATGCTGCGGGCCCGCGACGCCATCGACCGCGACTACGCCCGGCCGCTGGACATCCCGGCCCTGGCACGAATCGCGCTGGTCTCCGAGGCTCATTTCATCCGCACCTTCCGGGCCACCTTCGGCGAGACGCCCCACCGCTACCTGCAGCGCCGGCGGGTGGAGCGAGCCATGGCGCTGCTCCGCAGCACCGACCGCAGCGTGACGGACATCTGTCTCGCGGTCGGCTTCTCGAGCCTCGGCACGTTCAGCAGAACCTTCCGGGACATCGTGGGCCGGTCACCGTCGGGCTTCCGCCGGCAGGCGACGGCGCCGTACCCGGTGCCGACCTGCTTCACCATGAGCTGGGCCCGACCGAGCAGTTTCGGAGAAGTCACCGTCCGAGCACCTGCCTAGGGTGCCCGCCATGTTCAACAGCATCAGCCACTCCGGCATCTACGTGCTCGACCAGGACGAAGCCATCGACTTCTACGTCGGCAAGCTCGGCCTCGAGGTCAGCGCCGACGTAGACCTCGGCTTCATGCGCTGGCTCACGGTCAACGTGCCGGGGAACCCCGATCACCACATCCTGCTGCAGAAGCCCGGACCGCCGCTGATGACAGACGAGGTCGCGGCCCAGATCCGTGACCTGGTCTCCAAGGGCGCTCTGGGCCTGTCGCTCATCCTCACCACCGACGACTGCCGCAAGACCTACGAGGAGCTCAAGGCCAAAGGCGTCGAGTTCACCGACGAGCCGACCCAGCAGCCCTACGGCGTCGACTGCGGCTTCCGCGACCCGTTCGGCAACCAGGGCCGCATCACCCAGCCGGCGCTCGAGCCGGCAGAGATCACCGACGAGGTCAAGAAGCGGTGGGCCGAGGGCCGACCCGACCCTGCCTAGCGCCGCTGACCGGTGCGGCAGGCTTGGCGAGGTCGGGCGTGCGAGCCGTCGTGGCCGGTTGATCGTCTCGGCGCTCGTGGGGCCCGGGGGCGGGACCGTCATGGTCGCGGCGCCGGTAGCAGCGACGCACCTCAAGCGACGCCAATGGGGCTAGGCGTCGGTGAGCGATTGGACGATGGGGCGCAGGAATTCGGCATCGTCCCAGCTCGGTCCGGGGTTGATGGTTCCCTTGCCAGGCACGAGGCCATCCGAGGGGTACTTCTCGAACAGGTTGGGGTCGGCGATCGGGGGGCCGGGGTCCTTCACGTAGGTGCCGTTGCGGACGACGACGAGGTCGAGGCTGGGGATCACGTAGATGTACTGGCCGTCGTGGCCCAGCGCCGCGAACGTGTCGTCGGGCAGCCCGGCGGCCTGGTCGATCCACCACTGGTAGCCGTAGGCGCCGCCCGACTGCGGCGCCGCCTCCAGCGAATCCTCGACCCATCCCCTCGGCACGACCTGCTCGTCGCCCCACGTGCCCTCGCGCTCGTAGAGGAGCCCGAAGCGAGCGAAGCCGCGGCTCGTCGTGTCGAGGCAGCAGTAGGTGAGCGTGTGCCCGCGGGCGTCGCGCCACCACTCGGCCCGTTCCAACCCGAGTGGGTCGAAGAGCTCCTGGCGGGCGTACTCGTCGGCGGGCATGCCTGTCGCCTGCTCGATCACCCCCGCCAGCAGCATCGTGTCGCCGCTCGAGTAGCTCCAGACCGATCCGGGCTCACTGGCGCTGGGCCGGCTCGAGGCGTACGCGAGCTGGTCCCGCTCGCCGAGCACCAGCCGGATGATGTCCGACTCGGCCACGGCCGCCGGGTCGTAGTCCTCGATCCAGTCGAGCCCCGACGACATCTGCAGCACGTCGCGCAGCGTCATCGTCTCGCGCTCGGTGCCCGCCCACTCGGGGAAGTACGTCGTCATCGGCTCGTCAACGCCGGGGATCAGCCCGTCCCCGATGGCGATGCCAACCAGAGCGCTCGTGAAGCTCTTGGCCACCGACCAGCTCGCGGCCCACGACTCCTGATCGGCACCGTCCGCATACCACTCTGCGACGATGACACCCTCGTGCACGACCACGACGCCCTGGGTGTTCATGCCGTCGGCGAACGCGTACGCGCGGGCGGCATCGAGCGACCCGGGGTCCATGCCGTGCTCCTCGGGTGTCGCCACGTCCCAGTCGACGCCGGGCACGGCGGCAGGCGGCTCCTCACGCGGGGCGGTCGTCGGATTCTCACTACACGCCGTGAGCGCCGCGCCGAACACGACCGCACACGCGACACGCCAGCCTCGACATCCCATGACCCCTCCAACGAGCGGCGGTCCGCGCCATCGTCGCGCAGGTCGCAGGCTCGTTCTGCGCTCTCGGTTCCGGGCTACGCCTCGATGATCGTGGTGATGGCTCGGGCGGTCGTGATCGGATCGGCGTGGCGGTGCACGACCTTCCATGTGTCTCCCTCACGCCGGAAGACCATGGTGACCCGCAGCGATATTCGAGCCATGTCCTCGCGACCGGTCAGTCGCGCCTCCTGCCGCTCCAGCTGGACGACGTAGCCAAGGTCGGGAGTGGCGTATCTCGAGACCTCCTCGAAATCGACGGACCCGCCCGTGAAGTTGGCGGCGGCCCCGTCGATCGCCGTCTCGACCTCCGCCCACCCGAGGCGAGGCGGGCCGAGGGGATTCGCGAGGGTCACGTCGTCGCGCCGCGAGAACAGCTCGGCCACGGGTCTCGGGTCGCCCTTCGCGAACTCCTGGAGCGCTTGGCGGTAGGCGGCGATGACGCCGTCGAAGTCACTCGGGGACACGGGCCGCCCTCCTCAGACCGTTCGTGATCACCCGCCATGATGCCCTGAAGGAGTGTGTGCTGCGGGCGCGGCGGTGTGCCTCAGCCCGGGGTCTCGACCAGTCGGGCGAGCTTGCCGATCGAGATGCTCCACCCGAGCTCGTTGTCTTCGGGCCGCACGCCGGCCGGCAGATCCTCGTGCAGACCGATCAGGTCGGTCCCACCGCCGGACGCCTCGGCGAGCACGTACGTGATCGTCATCTCGCCCTGGAGCCCAGGGTCGTTCGCCTCGAACTCGACGACCTGCACGACCTCTTCGTCGCGCACCAGGCGAACGAAGCGACCGTGGAAGGTGTCGGTCTGCGCGTCGGTCTTACCGGAGTCCATGGGCGCGTCGTACGTCAGGGAGATCCGGAACCGACCACCCTCACGGGGCTCGAACAGATGGACACGGCTGGTCATGCCGTCCGGAACCATCCACTGCTGCACCGCCTCGCGGTCGAGCAACGCTCGGTAGACCGCCGACCTGGGCGCATCGATGTGGCGCGTCACGCGTGTCGTGCTCATGGCTGCCCTCGTCGCCCCTGGTGCGAGGTGGCGGTTCGGTGACCGGTTCAGGTCGAACCGGTCACCAAACCCGGGACGTCGATCAGGTGAGCTCGAAACGATCGAGGTTCATGACCTTGTCCCATGCCGCCACGAAGTCACGCACGAACTTCTCCTTCGCGTCGTCACAGGCATAGACCTCCGAGAGGGCCCGGAGCTGGGAGCTCGAACCGAAGACGAGGTCGACGGCGGTGCCGGTCCACTTGACCTCGCCCGTGGTGCGATCGTGACCGTCGTACACGTTCTCGGACGAGACGGATGGCTTCCACTCCGTGCCCATGTCGAGCAGGTTCACGAAGAAGTCGTTCGTCAACGTCTCGGGCCCGTCGGTGAAGACGCCGTGCGCGGACTGCCCGAAGTTGGCGTTGAGCGCCCGCATGCCGCCGATCAGGACGGTCATCTCGGGAGCGGTCAGCGTCAACAGGTTGGCCCTGTCCAGCAGCAGGGTCTCCGGCGACAACTTCTCCCCGGCTCGGAGGTAGTTGCGGAACCCGTCTGCGGTCGGTTCGAGCACGGCGAACGCGTCCGCGTCGGTCTGCTCCTGCGAGGCGTCCGTGCGCCCCGGCGCGAACGGGACCGTGACGTCGTGGCCGGCGTTCTTCGCCGCTTGCTCGACCGCCGCGCACCCGCCCAGAACGATCAGGTCGGCGAGCGAGACTTTCTTGCCGCCGGACTGAGCGCGATTGAAGTCGAGCTGGATTGCTTCGAGGCGCTGCAGCACCGTGGCCAGTTCGGCCGGCTCGTTGACGTCCCAGTCCTTCTGCGGCGTGAGGCGGATCCGCGCCCCGTTCGCCCCGCCGCGCTTGTCGGTGAAGCGGAAGGTGGCCGCCGACGCCCACGCGGTGGAGACCAGCCGGGAGACGGGCAGGCCCGAGTCGAGGATCTTGGCCTTGAGGGCGGCGATGTCCGCCTCCCCGACCAGGTCGTGGTCGACGGCGGGGACGGGGTCCTGCCACAGCTGCGGCTCCGGAACCCACGGACCGAGGTAGCGCGAGACGGGTCCCATGTCGCGGTGTAACAGCTTGTACCACGCCTTGGCGAATGCGTCGGCGAGCTGGTCCGGATTCTCGTGGAAGCGCTTCGAGATCGGCCCGTAGATCGGATCCACCCTGAGCGCGAGGTCGGTGGTCAGCATCATCGGCGCGTGACGCTTCGACGGGTCGTGCGCATCCGGCACCAACCCTTTCGCCTCGGGGTTCTTCGGCGTCCACTGCTTCGCTCCCGCGGGACTC
>DASSCS010000037.1:0-22598 GCA_035697515.1 Acidimicrobiales bacterium | reverse complement strand
TGGCTCTGCACGAAGCGGCTGGTGATGTTCTCGTAGAGCGGGTTGGCCAGGATGGCGTCGCGGGTGCCGGCATCGGGCGCGTGCGCCGCCACCAGCTCGTCCCACGACTGCTTGGTGTCGAGCATGGCGGCCCACAGCTCGCCCCGGGGCTCGACCCCCGCCCCGGCGAACAGGTCGGGCGACACCTGCGTCTCGACGTTGCCGAACCGCTCGAGGCCGAGCGCGTTCGCGAGGCGGCGGGCGGGGTCGACGGTGATGACCAGCACCCGGCCCCCCAGCTGGGCGGCCGCCATCGCCGCCGCCGCGGCCGCCGTGGTGGTCTTGCCCACGCCGCCCGAGCCGCAGCAGATCACGATCTCGCGGGCCGCGAGCAGCGGCTCGAGCGAGGTTCCGGACAGCTCAATGCGGCGCTTGGGGGCCACCGGCTCAGTACCCCAGCTCGGCGCCGAGCGCCTCGGCGATCTGCCCGGTGGCCCGCACGCCGTGGGTGCGCTGGAACAGCTCGGGCACGTACAGCATCTCGACGCCCGCCCGCAGCCCGTCGCGCAGCGCGCCCAGGTGCTCGGCGCGGGTGCGTCGCAGCCTGACCGCCAGCTCGGCGCCGTCGAGCAGCGGCTCGACCGGGCCGTCGACCGCCCGGGCCAGCGCGGCGGCGGCCGCGGGCTCGCGCAGCCCCCGGAACACCTCCTCCTCGCCCCGGGTGAACAGCTCGGGCAGCACCCGGTTGACGACGACGGCGGCCAGGCCGACCGTCGTCTCGTCGCGCAGCCGCGCCGCGAGCTCGAGCGTCTCGTTGACCGGCATCTCCTCGGGCGTGGCGACGATCACCACGCCGGTGCGGGCCGGGTCGGACAGGATGTCGATCATCCACCCGGTCTGGTCGCGCACCATGCCCACCTGCACCAGGTCCTTGATGGCCTGGGGTGCGGCGAGCTGGCCGACGATGTGGCCCGAGGCCGAGGCGTCCACCACGACCAGGTCGTAGTGATCCTCGCGCACCTCGTAGGCCAGCTTGCCCACCACGAGGATCTCCTTCACCCCGGGCGCGGCGTTGGCCACGAAGTCGAAGGTACGGGCCAGCAGGCCGATGCGCGACAGCAGCGGCAGCTTCAGCTGCAGGCTCAGGTACTCCTTGAGCGACGCCTCGGTGTCCATCGACATGGCCCACAGGCGCGGGGCGATCTCGCGCTCGCGGAACTCGGTCGGGCCCGTCTCGAACGCCCCCGCCAGGTTGCCCTTGGCGTCGACCTCGCACAGCAGCGTGCGCTTGCCCCGCGAGGCCGCGAGCTGGCCCAGGGCCGCGGCGATGCTGGTCTTCCCCACGCCGCCCTTGCCGGTGACGAAGATGAGCCTGCGGTCGAGCAGTTCGATGGTCATGGGCAGTGGCCCCCAGGGGAGAGGCCCGGCCGGCAGGCGGGCCTGGTCAGGCGTGCCGTGCGGTCAGCCGACGAAGCCGATGCGGCGGCCCTGGTCGGTGGCGCCGATCTCGACGTAGGCGACCTTGTCGACGGGCACGCCGTACTGGCGGCCCCGCCGGTCGGTCAGCCACAGGGTGCCGCCGTCGGAGAAGGCGCTGTCGATGTGCTCGCGCACCGCCTCACCGTCGGTGTCGTCGGCGAGGATGACCTCGAGCTCCTTGGGCGAGTTCTTGACCCCGATGCGGACGTCCACGTGTTCCTCCATGTGCCGGGCGGCGGTCATCGTAGGGGGCGGTCGCCCGATTCAACGACACGGGAGGCGTGGGGGGCGTGACCGGCCGCCCAGCGCGGATGGCGGCGCTCCGCCCAGCTGCGGCTGACCCGGCCGGTGAGCATGCCCCGCAGCGAGCCGGGGTCGGACAGGGCGATGAGGACGTGGCCGGCGACCACCACCCACGTGGCGATGGCCGTCCAGTCGTGCACGAACGTGGCGCCCGTGCGGTACGACAGGGCGAACGGGTCGGGCCAGCGCATGATCGACCCGGTCACGACCATGACCGGGATCATCCCCAGCACGAACGCCGAGTTGGCCTTCTGGCCGGCGTTGAACTTGCCCACCTCGCCGGTGGCCTCGCGGCCCCGCGACACCAGCCAGCGGCGGTCGGCCGCGGTCCAGCGGGCGAGGCGGCGCACGTCGGCCCGTACGCTGTCGCGCCACCTGCCGGCGTAGGCGAGCACGAGCGGCACGGGCATGGCCAGCCCGGCGACGACGTGGACGTCCTTCACCAGCGTGCGGCGGCCGACCAGGGCGGTGAGCGGGCCGACGTAGAGGACGAAGCCAGTGACGGCGCAGGTCAGCACCGCGGCGGCGGTGGTCCAGTGCAGGGCGCGCTCGGCTCGGCTGAACCGGGCGATCAGGCCGGGGCCCGGGGACGGGGTGGCGGCGGCCCCGGCGGGCTGCGCCTTCACGTCGTCGGCTCGTCGTCGCGGCCGTTCGAGCGGCCCACCCAGGCGTCGACGTCGTAGCCGCGCACCTCCCAGTAGCCGGGGTGCAGCGCGTCGACCACCTCGATGCGCTCGAGCCACTTGAGCGACTTGTAGCCGTACATGGGCCCCACGAACAGGCGCACCGGGCCGCCCTGCTCGCGGCTGACGGGCCCGTCGAGCATCTCGTGCGCCGCCAGCATGTCGCCGCGGCGGGCCTGGTCGAGGGTCAGGCTCTCGGTGTAGGCGCCGTCGAAGCTCCAGATACGCAGGTCGTTGGCGCCGTCGCTCACCCCGGCCTGGTCGAGCAGGTCGCTCAGCAGCACTCCCTTCCAGTGCACGTCGGGCACCCGCCAGCCGGTCACGCACTGGAAGTCGCGCACCAGCTCGGTCTGGGGCAGCGCGGTCAGGTCGTCGAAGGTGAGGCTGAGCGGGCGCTCGACCAGGCCGTCGACGGTGAGCCGGTACTCGTCCCGGCTGCGCTCGGGCAGCTGCGCGGTGACCGAGTAGATGCGGAAGCGGCCGGCGGTCGGCACGAACGAGCTGAGCCCGGTGGGATCGTTCCGGGTGACCGGCCGCAACGCGGACTCGACCGCGCCCTGCACCCGGTCGCCCACCGCGATGCCGAGCGCGCCCAGGCCCAGCATGCCGAGCACCACGCGCCGGCCGATGGGCGTGCCGGCGGCGTCGGCGTCGGCGTCGCCGTCGCGCCCGTCGAAGCCGCCGAGCGCGCTGCCGTCCTGTGTGGCCACGTCCACGAGGCTACGGCCGCGGGCGGCCCGCGACGCACCGGGGCCCGGGACCTGCGTCAGACTTCCTGCCGCGGAACCCGGCGCTCCAGCCCCCGATCCCGCGGCAGGAATCCGCGTTCGCACCCGCGCTACTCGAGCCGGCGGCGCAGGCGCTCGAGGCGGGCGTCCCAGCGCTGCCCGGCCGCCTCGGCCCAGGCGGCCAGGTCGTCGAGCGGGGCGGTCGCGGCGGTGAACCGCGTCTCCCGGCCCGCCCGCTCGGCCGTGACCAGACCGGCGTCGCGCAGCAGCGCCAGGTGCTTTGCCACCGCCTGGCGGGTGACCGGCATGCGGCCCGCCAGCGCGGTGGCGGTGACGGGGCCGTGCTCGGCGACCGTCCGCAGGATGCGTCGGCGGGTGCCGTCGGCCAGCGCTGCGAACAGTGCGTCTGGCGGCTCGTGACCGCCCGCCCGACCGCGTGCGCCGGCGGCGCCGGGGTCGGCGGGGTCAGGCGACGCCGGCACGGGCAGCCACGAACCGCAGCTCGAGCCCGAGGAGGCGGCCGTCCCAGCGATCGGTCGCGCACCGCACCCACGACGGCGACCGGCGGCCGTCGGAGGCGACGCGAGCGGCGCTCGTCCCGGCCCACGCCCCGGCCGCGGCGCTCGCCTCCGCGCTCGCCTCCGCCCTCGCCCGTGACTCGGCCCGCAGCGGCGCCCGCTGCGCCGGCCACGACTCGGTCACCACGACCCGGGTGCCGCCGCCGTCGCCGGGGGCGAGGTCGACCGAGACCGTCGAGGCGCCGCCCTCGTCGCCCGGGTGCCACCACGTCCACACGAGCCGGTGCCCGGGCAGTCGCTCGTCCTCGCGCACCCGGCGGGTGGCGGCATCGGGGTCGTCGAGCCACAGAGCCCGCTCCCCCGGGTCGGTCACCGCCCGCCACACGTCGTCGATGTCGGCGTCGACCTCGACGCTGCGGGTCACGTGCGAGTCGGGATCGGGAAGCTCGTCGGCCATGGACGCAACTCTACAGTTGCGCTTCAACCCGGCCACTCCTAGGCTCGAACCAGCAACCATCCGGTTGCACACCAAGGAGGACAGGCTGTGCTCATCCCCACCGTCATCGAGACCACCAACCGCGGCGAGCGGGCCTACGACATCTACTCCCGCCTGCTGCGCGAGCGCATCGTCTTCCTGGGCTCGGCGCTCGACGAGACCGTGGCCAACCTGATCATCGCCCAGCTACTGCACCTCGAGGGCGAGGACATGGACCGGCCGGTGAACCTCTACATCAACTCGCCGGGCGGCGACATGACCGCACTGTTCGCCGTGTACGACGCCATGCAGTTCATGGGCCCACCGGTCCACACGGTGTGCGTGGGCCAGGCGTGCTCGGCCGCGGCGGTGCTGCTCGCCGCCGGCGCCGAGGGGCACCGCTCCGCCCTGCCCAACGCCCGCATCCTCATCCACCAGCCCCACGGCGGCGCACAGGGCCAGTCGACCGACATGGAGATCGCCGTGCGCGAGATGGTCGTCATGCGCGAGCGCATGGTCGACATCCTCACCGAGCGCACCGGCCAGCCCCGCGCGCGCATCGAGGCCGACATCGACCGCGACTACATCCTGCGCGGCGAGGAGGCGGTCGAGTACGGGTTGGTCGACGAAATGATCGCCCACCGCCGGCCGCGGCCCGTCCCCGGCTTCTCCCGCCCCGGCGAGGCCGCCGATTCGGCGGACGCCGCCGCGGGCTGACGGCTACCCGGCGCCGGCCTCGCCGGCCCCGGTCCCGCCGGTGCCGACCTCGGACCACGACGGGGCGTCGTCGCCGGGCTCGCCCGGCGCCTGGGCCGGCAGCACCTCGCCCTGGCGGGTCTCGATCACCAGCGCGCCACCCGGCTCGGCCCGGCCGACCACGGTGGCCGTCGCCCGGCCGCTCGCCTCGGTGAAGGTGCGGTCGACGGCCGGCATCACCAGGAACGGGCGGGCGCCCACGGGGTCGGCGGCCGCGTAAAGGGCCACGAACACCTGCTCGTCGCCCCGGTGGGCGCGCTTGCCCGACCACAGCCGCGCCAGCACGCCCATCACGTCCGACCCGCGACCGCCGCGCGCCGTCCACCAGCGGATCTTCACCAGCCGGCGCTCGGCCCCGCCCCGGCGGGCGAGGTAGTCCTGGTAGAAGGCCCGCTGCTCGGCGGCCCAGTCGGTCACGCGGCCGAGGCTAGGACGCCGGGCGGGCGGCGGCCGCCGCGGGCGGGCCTCATCCGATGCGCAGCTCGGAGTGGTAGATGCGCTTCGGAGCGAGCTCGACGTCGACGGTCTCGGCGATGCGGGCGAAGACCTGCGCCGCCTCGCCCTCCGGCTCGACCGCCACGATGGGCCGGCCCGAGTCGCCGCCTTCGCGCAGCTGCGGGATCAGCGGCACCTGGCCGAGCAGCGGCACCTCGAGCCGCTGCGCCAGGTCCGCCCCGCCGCCGGCGCCGAACAGGTGGTAGCGCTTGCCGTCGTCGCCCGTGAACCACGACATGTTCTCGATGACGCCCTTGACCTCGAGGTTGACCTTCTGCGACATGAACGCGGACCGCTGCGCCACCCGCTGGGCGGCCGGCTGCGGTGTGGTCACGACGTAGACCTCGGCGCGGGGAAGGAACTGCGACAGGCTGAGCGAGATGTCGCCCGTGCCCGGGGGCAGGTCGACGACCAGGAAGTCGGGGTCGTCCCAGTAGACGTCGGTGAGGAACTGCTCGAGCGCCTTGTGCAGCATGGGGCCGCGCCAGATGACCGGCTGGTCCTCCGCGGCGAAGAACCCCATCGAGATGCAGCGCACGCCGTAGGCCTCGGGCGGCACCAGCATCTGGTCGATGACCACCGGTGCGTGCTGCACGCCCAGCATGCGGGGGATCGAGAAGCCCCACACGTCGGCGTCGACCACCGCCACGTCCTTGCCGCGCCGGGCCAACGCCACCGCCAGGTTGGTGGTGACCGACGACTTGCCCACCCCGCCCTTGCCCGAGGCGATGAGCAGCACCCGGGTCTTGCTGCCCGGGTCGGCGAAGGGGATCTCGCGCCCCTCGGCGTGGCCGTGGGCCTGCTGGCTGCCGGCGGTCGCGGCCGGGTCGCCGTGCAGCCTGGTGCGCAGCGCGGCCCGCTCGTCGTCGGTCATGACGGTGAAGTCGAGCTCGAAGTCGTCGACCCCGTCCAGCGCGGTGACCGCGGCGGTGACCCGGTCGGTGATCTCGGCCCGCAGCGGACAGCCCGCGACGGTCAGGGCGACGGTCACCGCCACCCGAGGGCCGTCGATGGCGACCCGGCGCACCATGTCGAGGTCGACGATGCTGCGGTGCAGCTCGGGGTCTTCGACCGGGCGGAGGGCCTCGATGACCTGGGCTTCGGAGACGGGCATGTCACTCCTGGCGGGGGGCAGGGGATTACCACTACGTCGATAGGTAGAATACCGGTCGTGGACCGGCCGCCTCTCTCCCCCACCGACTTCGCCTCGGCCGTCACCGCCATCACCTCCGCGTTCGGCGATCCCACCCGCCGCGAGATCTACCTGTGCGCGCACGAGTTCGACGACGGCGTCACGGCGGCCGAGGTGGCCGAGCGCTTCGACCTGCACCCCAACGTCGCCCGCCACCACCTCGACAAGCTCGTGTCGGGCGGCTACCTCGAGGTCACGGTGACCCGGGTCGCGGGCAGCGGGGCCGGCCGGCCGTCCAAGCGCTACCAGGTGCTGGCCCCCGAGATCGCCCTCGACCTGCCGCTGCGCCACGACGACATCCTGGTCGAGCTGCTGGGGCGGGCCCTGGCCGAGCTGGGCCACGACCGGGCCGAGCGCCTGGCCGAGGCGGTGGGCATCGACTACGGGCACGCCATGGCCGCATCGATGGCGCCCGGCACCGACCGCCACCGGTCCTTCCAGGCCGCGCTGCACGCCGTGGCCGACGCCCTCACCGCCCACGGCTTCGCCGCCCACGCCGAGCGGCACGGCGACCAGCTCCGCATCGTCAGCGAGCACTGCCCCTTCGGCGGCGCCGCCATCGAGCACCCGGTCATCTGCGCCGTCGACCGGGGGATGGTGCGGGGCATGCTGGGCTCGCTCTACGGCCACGACCTCATGACCGAGACCGCCCTGTCGCTGCCCACCGGCGGCGAGCACTGCGTCACGTCGGTCCAGGGCAACTAGCCGCCGCGCTCCGGGCAGGCCGACGCCGTTAGCGTGGCCCCGTGAGCGGCCGGTCGTACCTCGATCACGCCTCGACCTCCCCGTTGCGGCCGGTGGCCCGCGACGCCCTGGTCGCCGCGCTCGACGTGGTGGGCGACCCGGGGCGCATCCACGCCGAGGGCCTGACCACCCGGGTCATGGTCGAGCAGGCCCGCGAGCAGGTGGCCGGGCTGCTGGGCGCCCGGCCCCGCGAGGTGGTTTTCACCAGCGGGGCCACCGAGGCCATCGCCGCCGCCTGCTGGGGCGCGGCCGGCCGGGGCGGCCACCAGGTGGTGCCGGCGGTGGAGCACTCGGCCGTGCGCCTGGCCGCGGCCCGCCACGGCGCGGTGACCATCGTGCCGGTCGACGGCGCCGGGCGGGTGGCGGTCGCCGATCTGCTCGCCGCCGTGCGCGACGACACGGCCCTGGTGCACCTCCAGTGGGGCAACCACGAGGTGGGAACGGTCCAGCCGGTCGCGGAGGCCGTGGCCGCCTGCCGCGAGCGGGGCGTGCTGACCCACGTCGATGCCGCCCAGGGCGTGGGACGCGTGCCCGTCGCCTTCCGGGAGCTCGGCGCCGACCTGCTGTCGGTGAGCGCCCACAAGTTCGGCGGGCCGCCGGGCGTGGGTGCCCTGCTGGTCCGCCAGGGCCTGCGGCTGCCGCCCCTGCTGGTGGGAGGCGACCAGGAGCGGGCCCGCCGGGCCGGGCTGGAGAACGTGCCCGCCCTGGCCGGGGTCGGCGCCGCCTGCGCCGCGCTCGCGGGCGCGGCGGCGACGGGCCGGGGCAGTGCGGTGGAGGCCGAGGGTGCCGAGCAGCGCCGGCTGACCGGGCGGATCCTGGCCGCGGTGGGCACGCCGGGGTTCGAGGACCTCCGGGTCTACGGCGACCCGGACGACCGGCTGCCCCACATCGTGTGCCTGGGTGTCGAGGGCATCGAGCCGCAGGCGGTGCTGCTGGGGCTCGACCGGGCCGGCGTCGCCGCCCACTCGGGCAGCGCCTGCTCGTCCGAGTCGCTGGAGCCGTCGCCGGTGCTCGAGGCCATGGGCGTCGACGCCCACCACAGCCTGCGCCTGTCGGTGGGCTGGTCGACCGCCGACGCCGACGTCGACCGCCTCCTCGACGCCCTCCCCCGCGTCCTGGCCGAGCTGCGTGCGCTGGCCAACCGGGTCAGCGGCTGAGCGCGTCTGGCATCATCACCTCGTGCTGCACCGCTCTGACCACGGCCTGCGGGCGGCGCCCGGCACATGAGGCTGTACGTCGTCCGCCACGCCCATGCCGGCAGCCGGCCGCACTGGGACGGCCCCGACCAGACCCGTCCCCTCACCCCCAAGGGCCACCGCCAGTCGGCCGCCATCGCCGACGCGCTCGCGCCCGCGGGGCCCGGCCGGCTGGTCAGCAGCCCCTACCGGCGCTGCACGCAGACCCTCGAGCCCCTCGCCGAGCGCCTCGGGCTCGCCGTCGAGGACGATC
Source organism: Acidimicrobiales bacterium (assembly GCA_035697515.1). Taxonomy (GTDB): domain Bacteria; phylum Actinomycetota; class Acidimicrobiia; order Acidimicrobiales; family VFJN01; genus ZC4RG19. The sequence goes on along the minus strand of DASSCS010000037.1, from coordinate 13,797 downwards.
CCCGGCTGGCCGAGTACGCGGGCGGCGTCGGCGCCCTGGCCCTGGCCGACGAGCTGCGCAAGAAGCACGACGCCGCGGTGGTGTGCAGCCACGGCGACGTCATCCCCGACATGCTCCGCATCCTCAAGGCCACGACCACCCGCTTCAAGGACCCGTTGATCTGGCCGAAGGCGTGCACCTGGGTCGTCACCTGGCACGGTGACGCCTGGACCAAGGCCCGCTACATCGCCCCACCCGACACCGACGCCTGGTGACGCCGCGCCGACGACCTGCCGTCAGGGCGCAGTCGTCGTGGAGGACGAGGCGGTGGACTCCGCCTCGAGGCGTTCCCGGAGGGGCGCGACGATCTGGAGGACCATGGGCGGGGGGTCGAGCGCGTCGAGGCGGTCGAGCTCGGCGAGTGCCGCCTCGGTCCGGCCCGCCCGGTCGAGGATGACGGCCAGGAAGGCGTGCGTGTCCGGGTACTCGGGATCGGCCTCGGCGGCGGCGATCAGCGACTCGATGCCGGCGCTGTCGCCCGACAGGAACTGGGCCCAGCCGCGATAGGTCAGCGCCTCGACGTTGTCCGGCTGCTCGTCGAGCAGTTGGTCGTACACCTCGATCGCCTCGACGTAGCGACCCTCGCCTGCGAGGCTGAGCGCCTCGGCGAGCTGGGCGCGGGTGGTCTGGCGGATCTCGCCGGTGAGCGGGTCGTCGGCCTCGCGCCGCCCCGACGCCTGGGCCACGAGCACGCCGGCCAGCACGGCGAAGGCCGCCACGGCCGCCACCGTGCCCGCCAGCCTCCGCCACGAGCGCGGCCGGTGGGCCCGGGCCACACGGGCCTCGTGCGAGTCGATGGCCCGGATGGTGCGGGCGGCCCGAGCCGTGTAGTCGTCCTTGAGCGCGTGGTAGTCGTGCTCGTCGACGTCGCCGGCGGCGTGCTCGCGCTCGAGGTCGTCGAGCGAGCGGAGCAGGAAGTCGCGCTGCTCTTCGAGCGCGGCGAGCGCGTCGGGGTCGGGTCGGCCGGCCGCCTGCGGTCCGGAGGCTGCGGACCGGGGCGACCCGGCGGCGCCGGCGTCGGAGGGCGTCGTGGCGTCGGCGTCGGTGTGCGTCACGGCGCGGGCGTCCCGTCGCGTTCCCCCGGTTCGCCGGCCGTGCGGGCGGCCTCGACCAGGGCCCGGTCGGCATCGGTCGCCCGCGCCGCTCCCCCGCCCCGCCAGCGGCGGAAGGCCAGCGCCAGGCCGGCGACCGCGGCCACGAGCACCACCACGGGCAGGGCCCACACCATGCCGGCCACGCCCGACCTGCCCGGCGTCAGGAGCACCTGCTCGCCGTACGCCGCGGCGAGCTCGTCGCGGATCTGGGCGTCGGACGCGCCCTCGGCGATGCGCTGCTCGATCAGGCTGCGGACGCCATCGGCGGCGTCGGAGTCGGAGTCGGCCACCGACTGCCCGTCGCAGCGCGGGCACGCGATCGACTCGGCCAGGTTGCGGACGCGGTCGCCCGGCGACCGGGGCCCGCGGTCGTCGACCGTGCCGACCACCAGGGCCCCCACGAGCACCACCACGAGGCCGAGCCAGCCCACGAGCCGGCGGCGGGACCGCCGGCGCGCCGCGATGCCGGCTGCCGGGGTGGCGGTGGCGTCGGTCGAGGTCACTGGTCGCCGCCCCCGGCGGCCTGGCGCTCGGACGCCGCGGTCAGGGCGTCGATGTCGGACTGGATCGCGTCCTGCGTGACCCCGCCCGTGTACTTCTGCACCACGAAGCCCGACGGCGCCACCAGGTACGTCTCGGGCACGCCGACCACGCCGTAGCCGACCGCGGCGAGGCCGCCGTCGACGATCACCGGCCACTCGCCGCCCCGCTCGGCGAAGAAGTCGCGCACGTCGTCGACCCGGTCGTCGTAGACGACGCTGACGACCGTGGCGTCGCCCGCCGCGCGGTGTGCCTCGTCGAACGCCACGAGCTCGGGGTGCTCCTCACGGCACGGCGCGCACCAGGTGGCGAAGAAGTTGACCACCACCCACTGTCCCCGGTGGTCGTCGATGTCGAACGAGCCGCCGTCGAGCGTCTCGCCCACCAGCGCGGGCGCCACCTTGCCCAGCAGCGGACTGTCGGTGCGCCGCTCGGTGGCCGGCTCGCGGGTCGCGAGCACCACGACGAGCGCCACGACGAGCACAGCCACCACCGCGGACACGATCAGGCCCACACGGCCGGTGGCCGGCGCGCCGACGCCGTCGTCGGCGTCTGCGCCGGCCGCGGCGTCGCCGTCGACACGATCGGGCTGGTCGACCACGTCGGTCACGTCGTCACCTCGACCCGCTCGGGCACCTCGTCGTCGCCCTCGCCGTTGCCGCCCCGCCCGGCGCCCGCGCCGGCGCCGGCCCCGACGCCGCCGTCGCCGCCCACCCCGGCAGGCTCGCGCCGCCCACGGCGGCCCTCCGCCGCCGGCCCGGCGTGGCCTTGGTCGTCCGTGGCCACCGGGGCCGACACCGGATCGATCGGATTGCGGCGGCGGCCGGGGAAGGCGGCCAGCGCGGCGCCGAGCACCATGACGATGCCGCCGATCCACAGCCATGCGACGAGCGGCTGCACGATGACCCGCACCGCCGCGGTCTGGCCGGCGTCGTCGTCGGGCGCCCGCAGCAGCGTGAGGTACACGTCGCGGACCGGCGAGGTCGAGACGGACGGCGTGCCGATCGACTGCCCGAGCGCGTCGAACCGGTTGATCGCCGGCTCGTACACCTGGCCGTCGACGCTGACCCGGGCCCGGATCGACGTCTTGTTCGACTGCTCGACCGTGCGCGAGCCCAGGTACTCGATGTCGTGCCCGGCCACGACCGCGGTGTCGCCCACCGCCATCGTCAGCTCGCGCTCGGTGTCGTAGCTGCCCGACGCGGCCATGGCCACGGCCACCAGGACCACGCCCACGTGCACGACCATGCCGCCGTTGGTGCGGCCGACCAGCCCGCGCCAGCCCTGGCGCCGGGTGGCGAGGATGACCTGGCGCAGGGCGGCCCCGGCCGCGAACCCGCCCAGCCCGAAGGCCACCAGCGGCGCCAGGCCCCGCGCGCCCAGCAGCACGGCCACCACCACCGCCGCGGTGCCGGCCCAGGCGGGCCAGAACAGGCGCTGCGACAGCACCTCGGTCGACGCCTTGCGCCACGGCAGCACCGGTGCCACCGCCATGAGGAACAGCAGCGTGAGCCCGATCGGGATGGTCATGCGCTCGAAGTAGGGGCTGCCCACCGACAGGCGCTCGTCGTTGGCCGCCTCGACCAGCAGCGGGAACACGGTGCCCAGCAGCACCACGAAGGCGAACCCCGCGAACAGCACGTTGTTGGCCAGGAAGGCGCCCTCGCGCGACACCGGCGAGTCGAACCGCCCGGGCGCCCGCAGCCGGTCGCCCCGCCAGCCGATCAGCGCCAGCGTGACCGCCACGGTCAGGCCGAAGAAGCCGAGCAGCCAGGCGCCGATCGACCCCTCGGTGAAGGCGTGCACGGACGCGATGACGCCCGAGCGGGTGAGGAACGTGCCCAGGATGGTGAGGCTGAACGTGGCGCACACGAGCGACAGGTTCCAGACGCGCAGCATGCCTCGGCGCTCCTGCACCATGACCGAGTGCAGGAAGGCGGTGCCGGTGAGCCAGGGCAGCAGCGAGGCGTTCTCGACCGGGTCCCACCCCCAGTAGCCGCCCCAGTTGAGCACCTCGTAGCTCCACCAGGCGCCGAGCACGATGCCGAAGCTGAGGAAGCCCCAGGCGAACAGCGTCCAGCGCCGGGTCTCCATGAGCCAGCCCTCGCCCACCCGTCCGGTGACCAGCGCGGCGACCGCGAAGGCGAACGGCACCGTGAAGCCCACGTAACCCAGGTAGAGCGCGGGCGGGTGGAACGCCATGAGCGGGTGGTTCTGGAGCAGCGGGTTGGGGCCGGGCCCGTCGAAGCCCACCGGTGGGTCGAACGCGGTGAACGGGTTGGCCGGGAACAGCAGCAGCAGGAAGAAGAAGCCGCTGACCACGAGCATGGTGAGCATCGCCCAGCCCACCAGCGGGTCGTCGAGCCGGCGCCGGAACTTGTGCACGACCAGCGCCATGTAGACCGTGAGGATCAGCACCCACAGCAGGATCGAGCCCTCGAGCGCCGCCCACAGCGTGGCCACGTTGTACAGGGCGGGCGTCCTGCTGCTGCCGTTGTCGGCGACGTACTGCACGGTGAAGTCGCGGGTGATCAATGCCCGCTCCATGGCCATCACGGCAAGCACGGCGCCGCCCAGGGCCAGCAGCACGTACGAGCGGCCGATGGCCAGCAGGTGGTGCTTGCGGCGCAGCAGGCCGACCGCCAAGGTCACCACCCCGCCGACCGAGGCGGCGACGCCCAGCACGATGCCCGCCGTGCCCAGCGCGGCGTTCACTCTTGCGACCCCCCGCCCTCGGTGGCGTCGTCGATGCGCTCCTCGTAGTCGTCCTTGGACTCGTAGGTCTCGTCGTGCTTGACGAGCATCTCGTCGCTGTCGAACACGTCGGCGCCGTCGCGCCAGCGGCCCTCGAGCACCACCGGGATGCCGGGGCGGAACAGCTCGGGCGGGGTGCCCGTGTGCGCCACCTCGACCGTCACGCCGTTGTAGACGACAGCGAAGGTGACCCGGTCGCCGTCGACGACGGGCTCGCCGGCCACGGTGCCCTGCAGCCGGAAGCGGCGGTCGCCCAGCTCGTCGCGCTGGGCCACCGCTTCGTCCGCGTTGCGGAAGTAGAGCGAGGCGTCGGACAGGCCCTTGTAGACCAGGGCGCCCAGGCCCAACGCCACCACGGCCAGCACCACGAGGGGCAGCCAGCGGCGGCGGGTGCGGCGGGGACGGGGCGGACGCGGTGCGACGCCGCCTTCCTCGACCACGACGTCGTCGTCGTCGAGGGTCCGGGGGGTCAGCTCCACCGGCGCTCCTCGCTGGGCACCTGCCGCGACAGCTTGCGGCCGCGGCGCACCACGCTCACGGCGTAGCCGCCGATCAGGGCCGCGCTGGCCAGCCATCCCGCGGCCACGTAGCCGGCGTGGGTCATGGCGAGCGTGGCCGTCACGCCGGTCATGCCGGCACCTCGCCGCCGTCGCGGTCGTCCGCACCCGCGGCGCCGGCGGCCGGGGAGGCCTCCGCCCGGCGGGCGGCCAGGGCGGCGTCGAGGTCGACCCGGTCGGCCTGCTGCTCGAGCCACGCCACCCGGAAGCGGTGCATCATCAGCCAGGTGAACACCAGGCCGATGGCCAGGAACCCGACCATGAGCGCCACCAGCATGTCGCCCTCGATGGTGGGGTCGATGCGGGCCAGGGTGGCGTCCTGGTGCAGCGAGCGCCACCACGAGACCGAGCGGTTGACGACGACGACGTTGGGCACCAGCAGCAGGCCGAGCACCGCGGCCCGGGTCGACCGCGCATCGGGATCGAGGTCGAGACGGCGCAGCGCCAGGTAGCCGGCCAGCAGGGCGGTGAGCACGGCGGTGGAGGTCAGCCTGGCGTCCCAGACCCAGTAGGTGCCCCAGGTCGGCCGGCCCCACAGCGAGCCCGTGAGCAGCACGACGAACGAGAAGACCAGCGCCACCTCGGCCCCGGCCTCGGCCAGCGCGTCCCAGCCGGGCGTGCGCTTCCACAGCCACAGGGCCGAGGCGACGGTGGTGATGAAGCAGCCCACGTACAGGTAGGTGGCCGAGGGCACGTGCACGTACATCAGCCGCACCGCGTCGCCCATCTCGACGTCGGCGGGGCTGACGACGAGCCCGTACAGCAGCAGGAGGGCCAGCCCGGCCACGGCGGCCCAGCCGACCACGCGCGTGCCCCGCGAGCCCGTGTGCGCGGGGACGGTCGGGCGGGTGACCGGGCCGGGGCCCGGGGCGCCGCTGGGAGATGTGCCTCTGGACGTGCCAGCGGGCGTGATGGCGGTCACGAGCCCTCCAGGAGAGTGCCGTAGGCGAGCGCCCCGGCGGCGGAGTAGAGAACAGCGAAGGCGGCCAGCAGGCCGCACCAGGACCAGCCGTCGGCGGGGCTGCCGTCGAGCGCCGCCTCGAAGGCCCGGGTGCCGCCGATCAGCACCGGCGCCAGCACGGGCAGGAGAAGCAGGGGGAGCAGTGTCTCGCGCACTCGCAGGCCGCTGACCAGGGCGCCGTACAGCGTACCGGTCGAGGCCACGGCCACCGTCGCCGCCACGCAGGTGGCGGCCAGCAGTCCCACGGCCGCGGGGTCGGCGCCGTAGAGCACCACCACGCCCGCGCCCAGCAACACCTCGAGCACCGCCAGCTCGGCGGCCACCGCCAGCGCCTTTCCCACGAACATGCCGGCGGGGTCGAGACCCGACAGGCGCAACGCGTCGCGCACGCCGTCGGCCTCGTCGACCGCGGCGCTCCGGGCGACGGCCAGCACGGCCGAGAACAGGACGGTGACCCAGTAGAGGCCGGGGGTGGCCCGCTCGAGGAGGGGGCCCTCGGGGTCGAGGGCGAACGCGAACAGGATCAGCACCAGCAGCGCGAAGGGCGCCACCTGCTGGAGGGCCACCCGGCTGCGGGCCTCGATCCGCAGGTCGCGCCCGGCGACCAGCGAGGCGTCACGCCACATGCGTCACCTCGGGCGCCACGCCGGGCGTCGCGTCGGCGGCCACGTCGCGCTCGATGCCCGCGGCGTGGCGCGGGGCGGGCTCAGCGCCGCCGGTGACGCCGCCGTCGATGGTGACCACCCGGTCGGCCAGCGCCTCGGCCCGGTCGAGCTCGTGCGACGAGATGACCACGGTGGCGCCCTGGCCGACGGCCTGGCGGACGAGGCGGTCGAGCAGGTCGCGGGCCTCGTGGTCGAGCCCGGCGTGGGGCTCGTCGAGCAGCCACAGCTCGGGCCTGCGCACCAGCAGGCAGGCGAGCGAGGTGCGGCGCCGCTGGCCGGCCGACAGCCGGGCCACCGGCACGCCCCGCAGCCGGCCCGCCAGGCCGACCAGGCCCAGCGCGGCCTCGACGTCGCCCCGCTCGGCCCGGTGGGCGCGCCCCCAGAACGTCACGTTGTCGGCCACGGTCAGGTCGTCGAACAGGCCCGTGGCGTGGCCCAGCATGCCCACACGGCGGCGCACCGCCCGCGCGTCGTGGCGCAGGTCATGGCCGAGGACGACCGCCTGGCCGCGCACCACCGGGACGAGGCCCGCGCACACACGCAAGACCGTCGTCTTGCCTGCGCCGTTGGGGCCGCGAAGGAGGACGATTTCGCCACGCGCCACGTCGAGGTCGATCCCGGCGAGCGCGGGGAAACGTCCGAGCAGCGCAACGGCGTCGCGGAGGTGGACGACCGGCTCCATGGAGACGACCCGAGGGTACCGACCGGGCGCGCGGCCCTCCAAGACCGCCGGAGCGGGCGTCGCGTGCCCCCCGTCGCGGGTCGGTACGCTCTCGCCCGATGCGCCTGGCCACCGTCCTCGGAGCCATCGGACGCGCCTGCATCACGGCGGGCGTGCTGATCCTCCTCTTCGTCGCCTACCAGCTCTGGGGCACCGGCATCCGCGAGGCGCAGGCGCAGAGCGAGCTCGAGACCGAGTTCGAGGAGCGCATCGGGGCCGACCTCCGCGCCGCCGACGAGGTCACGACCACGACGGCGCCCGGCGGCACCACCGAGCCCGGCGCTCCGCCGCCCGCACCGGCCGAGGGCGACGCCATCGCCCACCTGCGCATCCCCGCCATCGGGGTCGACAAGATCGTCGTCTCGGGCGTCCAGGTGGCCGACCTCAAGCGGGGCCCGGGCCACTACCCCGACTCGCCGCTGCCCGGCCAGCCGGGCAACGCCGCCATCGCTGGACACCGCACCACCTACGGCGCCCCCTTCAACCGGCTCGACGAGCTGGAGCAGGGCGACGAGATCCTGGTCACGACCGTGCAGGGCGCCTTCCGCTACGAGGTCCGCGAGACCCTCATCGTGAACCCCGACCAGGTCGAGGTGCTCGACGACTACGGCGACGACCGCCTCACCCTCACGGCGTGCCATCCCAAGTACTCGGCCCGGCAGCGCATCGTCGTGGTCGCCGCGCTGATCGGCGATGCCGCGCCGGCATCGGACGCACCCGCCGATCCGCCCGACGCCGCAGGTGACACCGAGGTGGCCAGCTCGCAGAGCATCGACGCCGGGCTGGGCGGCGAGCGGGCTTCGGCCTGGCCGGCCGTCCTGCTGGCGCTGGCCTGCGCCCTCATCTGGATTGCGGCGTGGCTGCTGGGGAAGGTGTGGCGCAAGTGGCCCGCTTACCTGGTCAGCCTGCCCGTGTTCCTGGTCATGCTGTTCTTCTTCTTCGAGAACTTCTCCCGGCTGCTGCCGGCGAACTTCTGAGCACCTGCGGGGGCGAGCGGCGTTGGCCGCCGGGCGGACCTAGCATCACGCGCCGACGGAGCGCACCCACAGCGCCGGGGCGCCACCCATCCCGAAGCGAGGGCCCACGATGAACTCACCGGCTGCCGGTTGGCACCCGGACCCCACCGGTCGCCACGAGTACCGCTACTGGGACGGCACCGACTGGACCGGCGACGTCTCCGATCACGGCACGACCGCGTTCGACCCCATCGGGACCGCGCCGCCGACGGGCGCCGAGCCCTCGCCCGGCGACGCGCCCACCACCGTCAGCGACGCCACCCGGCAGTTCGGCCCCCAGCCCAGCGATGCCGGTCCCCCGCCCGGCGGGTACGGGCCGGGGCCGGGCCCGGGCGCGTTCGGTCCCCAGCCCGGCGGGTGGGGCCCCGAGCCCCCGGGCGACTTCGGCTCGCAACCGACCGGGTTCGGTGCCGAGCCCACCGGCTTCGGACCCCAGCCCGGCGGGTACGGCCCCGGCCCCGGCACCTTCGGGCCCCGGCCCGGCGACTACTCCGGTCAGTTCCCGCCGTCACCCCCGGCCCGGTCGGGGTCGCGCTCGCGCACGGTCGTCCTCGTCGTAGGCCTGCTGATCGTCGCCCTGGTCGTCCTGGGCGCCGGTGCGCTGGCCCTCTTCGGCTCGGGCTCGGACGACGACGACAGCGAGACGACCGAGACCACCGGCGCGCCGGACGACGCCACCACCTCGACCGCGCCGTCGACCACGGCGACGACCGCGCCCACCACCACCGCCGGTCCCGAGGACGCCAACGTGTTCACCCTCTCGGTCGGCGACTGCCTGGTGGACGACGCGGACGAGGGCGAGGTCAGCGAGGTGCCCGTCGTCCCGTGCGACCAGCCCCACACCTCCGAGGTCTTCTACAGCCACATCATCCCGGGCGACACGCTGCCCAGCCAGTCCGAGATGGAGGACATCGTCGACGCCGAGTGCGTCAGTCGGTTCGAGGGCTTCGTCGGCATCCCCTACGCAGACTCGGCGCTGCTCGTGACGTGGCTCGAGCCCACGGCCGAGTCGTGGGCGGCCGGCGACCGCGAGCTGCTGTGCCTCGCCGCGGGGCCGGCCGGTGAGGTTGTCGGCACCCTCGAGGGCAGCAACCGCTGACGCGACCCGCGGGCCACGGGGGCAGCGCCGCCGCCCGCGGCGTCGCCCGCTCAGCGGGCGTGGAAGACCGGGCGGCGGTGCTCCCGGAAGGCGGCCAGGCCCTCCTGCAGGTCGTCGCTGGCCCACGCCGCCTCGACCGCGGCGCGGGCGTCGGGCCGGCTCTCGAGCAGGGCCTTGTGCGCCCGTAGCGTGAGGGGCGCGAGGGCGGCGACGTCGTCGGCCCAGGCCAGGGCGTCGTCGAGCCCGCCCAGGCGCTGGACGAGCCCCAGCCCGTGGGCCTCGTCGCCCTTCAGCATCTCGGCCGCCAGCAGCATTGCCCGGGCGGGGCCGGCGCCCGCCAGCGACACGAGCCGGTCGACCGTCCAGCCGTCGACGGCCAGGCCGAGGCGCCCGGCGGGGATGCCGAAGCTCGCCTGCGGGGTGGCCATGCGCAGGTCACAGGCGATGGCGAGCTGCGTACCGGCGCCGAGGGCGGCCCCGTCGACGGCGGCGATCGTCACGAACGGGGCCAGTCGCAGGCGCCCGAGCACCGCGTGCAGCGCCTCGGTGAACGACCCGTCCTCGACGCCCGACAGATCGGCCCCCGCGCAGAACTGGCCCGCCGCGCCGGTCAGCACCAGCGCCCGCACGCCGTCGTCACAGCCGTCGAGCACCGTGACGAGGGCGTCGAGGGTGGCGTGATCGACGGCGTTGCGGCGCTCGGGCCGGTCGATCGTGACGACGGCGACGTGCCCGCGGGCCTCGGTGTGGATCACGCCGGAACGCTAGCGTCGGGCCTTCGCGCCCTCCGAGCCCGGTGGCGATGCGGCCGACGGCGCCCCACCACCTACCATCGGGGCACGGCGGAGCGCCTGGGCCCACCCCGCGGCGCCTGAGCAGACGAGGACCGACCATGAACGCACCCGCACCCGGGTGGAACCCCGATCCGTCGGGTCGTCACGAGTACCGCTACTGGGACGGCGGCAGCTGGACCGACGACGTGTCCGACAACGGCGTCACGTCGGTCGACCCCGTGGCAGGCGGCGCGTCCGCAGCGAGCGTCGGCGGCGCCCCGACGGCGCTGGGCCCCACCACCCAGCAATACACGCCCCAGGCGGGCGGCTTCCCCCCGCAGCAGGGCGGCTACGACCCGTACGGCAGCGGGCAGGTCCCCCCGGCCAAGCCTGCCCGCTCGGGCCCCTCGACCGGCCTGATCGTCGGGCTCGCGGCCGTGGCCGTGGCCGTGATCGTGGGCCTGGCCTTCATCCTCACCAGCGGTGGCGACGACGACGGCGACGACACCGCAGCCGACGACATCGCCTCGTCCGGGACCACCGAGCCCGGCGGCGACGCGGCCGACGGCGACACCGGCCTCGGCGACCTGGGCGACCTCGGCGACCTGGGCGACAACGGCGAGGACGTCAGCACCGACGGCATCGTCGAGCTCATCGCCAGCGGCATCGAGCTCGAGGCCGACGGCCTCGTCACCCACGAGCAGGCCGTGTGCGCCGCCCAGGCCATGGTCGACCACTTCGGGGTCGAGGGCCTGATCGAGGCAGGTGGCAACGGCGAGGACCCCTTTGCCACGGCCTCGGCCGAGGACCAGGCCGCCATCATCACGGCCATGACCGACTGCATCCCGGTCGATGTGCTGGCCCAGATCGGCATGGCGCAGTCGGAGGGTGGCTGACTCGCGTTGATCGCCGCCCCCGCCCCACCGTGACCACCGCCCCCCGAGACGCACGTGGCGACGCCCGCGGGCACGACGACGGCACTGCCGGCGCCGACCCGGTGCTCGTGCGCCGGCGGCGCATGGCGCGGGCGGCCGAGCTGGGCCAGCGCGCCGGTTACGCGCTGTTCGGGCTGGCCGTGGTGGTGTTCGTGGTCGGGTTCGCCACCGGCTTGACCCCGGGCCTGGTCAGCGCCATCGTCGCGGCCCTGGGAGCCGGCTCGCTGCTGCTGGCCCCAGCCATCGTCGTCGGCTACGCGGTGAAGGCCGCCGAGCGCGACGACCGCGAGCGGTCGTCGGGCAGTAATCTCACCCCACGACCTGGTCCCGGCACGTGACGTCGCTGGCTGTTACCGTGAAGTAACCCTATCAAGGGCGTCACATCGGCGTGGCGCCGGGGCCAGCCCATGAAGGACGCTCCTCCCGTGCCCACCCGCCTCCCCGCCGCTCGCCGGCGTCGCCAGCTCCTCGACGTCGCACTCCGGGTCTTCGCCGAGCGCGGCTTCCACGACGCCTCGATGAACGACATCGCCATCGCCGCCGGCGTCACCAAGCCCGTCCTCTACCAGCACTTCACCTCGAAGCGTGAGCTGTTCGCCGAGCTGTTGAGCGACGTGGGCCGCGACCTTCAGGAGAAGATCACCAAGGCTTTGACCGCGGCCGAGGGCCCCCGCGAGATGGTCGAGCTGGGCTTCGCCGCCTACTTCAACTACGTCAACCGGCACCGCAACGCGTTCCAGCTCTTCTACGGCGGCAGCATGGCCCGCGACGAGGAGTTCGCCGACGTCATCAACCAGACCGAGACCGCGGTCGCCGGCCTGGTGGCCGGCCTGATCGAGATCGAGGGCCTGAGCCCCAGCCAGCGGCAGGTGCTGGGCCACGGGATCGTGGGGATGATCGAGGGCGCCAGCATCCACTGGCTGAAGTCCAACAGCGACGCCGACCCCGAGGCCCTGGCCCACCAGCTGGCCGACCTCGCCTGGCGGGGGCTGCGAGGGGTCCAGCCCTAGAGACGCGACCGCCCCCGGGCGCGACAGTGCCGCCCGCAGGGGGGATGCGAGCGGCACCATCTTTCCTGCAGAGAGCGACGAGTGGAGGGGGGAGTACTCGTACTCGATCCGCAGAAGACTGTGTTGTCAGACCTTGGCCCCCGGATGGGTTCTCCCCACCCGGTGAGCTTTACGGACGACAGTTTACGGTGCCGGCCCCTCCTCGCGCCGTCACCCCGACGTGTCTCTTGTCACGTCTCGGGCGCCGGCGGGTCGGCCGCGGTCGGCGGGTCACGGCCAGCCGACGCCGGGCGCGGGTGCCTCGGCGACCAGCACCTGCCCGGTGCGGTCGGCGATCGCCGCGTCCACCTGCTCGATGCCCCGCCAGTCGGCCGCGAGCATGAACAGGGTCCGCCGGTCGGGTCCGCCGAGCGCGCAGGCGAAGCCGGCGCGGTCGAGCTCGATCCGCGCCAGCACCTCGCCGCCCTCGCGCACCCGCACGCAGGCGCCCTCCGGGCTGTCGTCCAGGCCCGTGTGCGCCCGGGTGTCGGCGGCGTGGGTCCAGATGGCGCCCTCCGCGTCGAGGCAGATGCTGTCGGGGGCGACGCCGCCGGCCCACACCCGCCGGTTCGACAGGCCGCCGTCGGCGGCGATGTCGAACGCCGTGAGCCGACCACCCATCGACTCGGCGACGATCAGCGTGGTGTTGTCGGGCGTGACCAGCATGCCGTTCGGGAACTCGATGCCGTCGGCCACCTGGCGGGCCGCACCGTCGGGCGTGACCAGGGCGATGATCCCGGGCTTGGGCGCCGCGCCGCCCAGGAAGTCGAAGTCGGCGCCGTTGACGTAGATGTTGCCGCGCCCGTCGACCACGACCTCGTTCCAGCCGTGGCCGGCAACGGCGTCGAGGTCGGCGTGGGGGACCATCGTCCCGTCGGGCTCGCGGCGCATGAGCGCCTCGCCCGTCACCAGCAGGCGGCCGTCGGGCAACCAGTCGATCGACCAGCCGAGCCCGGGCGGCCCCTCGGCCACGACCTCGCTCCGGCCGTCCATGTCCACCGCCACGACCTCGCCCGCGCCCCAGTGGGCGAACCACAGCCGGTCGTCGCGCCAGCGGGGCGACTCGACGTAGGCGAGCCCGTCCAGCAGCACGCGCGCCGGACCCACCGATGTTCCGTGTGACGCCATCGCTCTCCTCGCTGGGTACCGCCGCCCAGGTTGTTGTGACGTGCCGAGGGGCGGGAACTCGTCGCGCCGCCCACGGGTCGACGGCGATCTCCTAGGATCGTCGCTCGCCGAGACACGAGCACCGGGGGTCAGCGATGAGCGCGCGAGTGGTCCACTTCGAGGTCCCGTTCGACGACGCGGAGCGGGCTCTCAGCTTCTATCGCGACGTGTTCGACTGGCAGATCCAGCCGCTACCGGAGATGGACTACAACATCGTGTCCACCGGTCCGGGGGACGACCAGGGCATGCCGACCGAGCCCGGCTACATCGGTGGCGGCATGCTGCAGCGCCAGGCACCGGTCACCGCACCGGCCATCACCTTGGCGGTGGACGACATCGACGCCACGTTGGCGACCATCGAGGAGCACGGTGGCAGCACCGTGCAGGGCAAGCAGCCCGTGGGCGACATGGGCTTCGCCGCGTACTT
>DASSCS010000036.1:0-35622 GCA_035697515.1 Acidimicrobiales bacterium | reverse complement strand
TGAGCGTGCCCAGCGGCACCCCCAGCGACGCGGTGCGCATCACCGTGGGCGGCACCGACGTGACGAGCGCCTTCGCTCCGGGCGACGACGGCACGCTGACCGGCGTCGTCGAAGGGCTCGCCGACGGGGAGAACACCCTGCGGGTCGAGTCCGGCAACCGGCGGGCGCAGGGCCGGCCCCGAGCCGCTGAGGTCACCCTGGTCAATCACCCCATCGGCGGGCCCATCTTCTCGGGACCCCAGCAGCAGCCCTTCGTCTGCGCCACGGCCCGGGGGCGCTTCGACGGCCGACCCCTCCTCGGCCAGCCGCTGGTCGACAACCAGGACAGCGTCGGCATCCCCGTCGCCGCCGAGGCCCCCGACGGCAGCTATCCGCAGGACGGCCGCGGCTACCCGACCGCGGACGCCCAGATCGTCGGGTGGAGCAAGGACTGTGCGGCCGACACCCGCCACGGCTACGTCTACCGGTCGGCGACCGACGGCGCGTTCCACTGGCTCGCCGACCCGGCGGCGCCGCCCGCCGACGTGGCCACGACCACCACGATGGACGGCCAGACGGTGCCCTTCATCGTGCGCTGGGAGCGGGGCACGATCAACCGCTTCATCTACAGCGTCGCCATGCTCGCCCCGGTCGGCGAGGCCGACCCGACCGTGCCGGACGACTCGCTCTGGAACCGCCGCCTGGTGTTCAGCTTCCAGGGCGGCGTCGGCATCGGCCACCACCAGGGCACCACCAGCACCGGCGCCATGCTGCCCGCCGACCTGCTGGGCCGGGGCTACGGCGTGATGTGGTCGAGCGGCACCCGCACCAGCACCCACTACAACCTGCAGGTGGGCGGCGAGACCGCGCTCATGTTGAAGGAGCACACGGTCGAGGCCCACGGCGTGTCCGACTACACCGTGGCCGTGGGCGGCTCGGGCGGCGCCATCCAGCAGTACGTCTACGCCCAGAACCACCCCGGGCTCATCGACGCCGCCATCGCCCAGTACTCGTACTCCGACATGGTCACCCAGACCATCCACGTGGGCGACTGCGAGCTGCTCGAGCACTACTTCGACGCCACCGACCGCGACAACCCCAAGTGGAAGGACCCGGAGGTGCGCCAGGCCGTCATCGGGCTGAACGGCACCAACTTCCCGAAGAACCTGTCGCAGGGCGAGATCGCCCAGTGGAACGGGCTCTACCAGCTGTACGGGCTGTTCGGCTACCAGGTCATGGACCGCGACCCGGCCTCGCCGGCGCCGGCGCTCATGGAGTGCAAGCCCGGCTGGTTCGGCCTCACCCCGCTGGCCCTCAACCCCACCTTCACCGACGTCGACGACATCGACAAGCTGGCCCAGGGCACGGAAGGCGTCGAGTGGACCCACTGGGGCGACACCCGCAACATCTACGGCGTCGGCGACGACGGCTTCGCCCGGGTGCCGTGGGACAACGTAGGCGTGCAGTACGGGCTGGAGGCGCTGAAGGCGGGCGCGATAACGCCGGCCGAGTTCCTCGACCTCAACGCCCAGGTCGGCAGCTGGAAGGAGACCGCCGACATGGTGCCCGAGGGCTTCCCGTTCAACGGGGCGCTGTCGGCCGAGAACTTCGACCCGTGGAGCTCGCGCAACATGAACCTGAGCCCCGACGGCGGCGTCACCCCGGCGCCGCGGCGCGAGGGCGACGTCGCGGCCATGAACGCGGCCTACACCTCGGGCATGGAGTTCCAGGGCGACATCGACATCCCGGTCATCGACTGGCGGCACTACCTCGAGGACGAGCTGGACATGCACCACAGCCACCAGTCGTTCGCCACCCGCCAGCGCATGCTCAACGCAGACGGCGACGCCTCGAACCAGGTCATCTGGTTCACCGACGCCCGCCCGGCCGTGGCCTTCGACCAGACGCCGATGGCCTTCGAGGTGATCGACGAGTGGATGGCCAACATCGCCGCCAACCCGCAGCGCAGCGTGGCCCGCAACAAGCCCGCCCGGGCCGTCGATTCGTGCTTCGCCACCGACGGCAGCCTCGTCGCCTCGGGTCGGCGGGTGTGGGACGGCGTGCTGGACGACCGGTCGCCGGGCGCCTGCACCCAGCGGTTCCCCATCTACTCGTCGTCGCGCCGCCAGGCGGGCGGGCCGTACGAGGGCGGCGTGTGGAAGTGCGAGCTGCAGTCCGTCGACCGTGCCCTCCGCACGGGCAGCTACGGCGACTGGCGACCCACCGCCGACGAGAAGGCCCGGCTCGAGCAGGTGTTCCCCGACGGGGTGTGCAACTGGGACCGGCCCGACGTGGGCCGCCCCCGCCGCCACCGCTGACGGGCTCGACCGCCGCGACTGGACGTCGCCGGTGCCGGGGACGACAGCCCTCTGCACCGGCGACCGTCCGCGGCGACCGGCATGTAGTGGCGCGGCGGTGCGATCCGTAGCGTGCTGCGTGCCGCCGCCACCGGGCGGCGCCGACGCCCGCAGGAGGGTCATCCCGTGCACACCCCCGTCGAGTCGCCCACCGTGCCTGCGCCGCCCGGCCGCTGGTCGTCCCACGCCGCACCCGTCGCCACGATCGGGAGGTGACGGCGATGCACCTTGGCCTGTTCCTCATCAACGGCAACGTCTGCGGCACCGACCCGGACGCGGCCGTGCGGGTGGCCACGGCGGCCGAGGCCGCCGGCTGGGAGAGCGTGTGGACCGGCGAGCACTACGCACTGCCCGATCCTCCCGTCCCCGCCTCGCCCGCGACGCCGGACACCGCGCTGCTCGACCCCTTCGTCGCCCTGGCCTACCTCGCCGCCCACACCCGCACGCTGCGGCTGGGCACCGGGGTGACGGTGGTGCCGCTCCATCATCCGCTGGTGCTCGCCAAGCAGGTGGCGTCGATCGACCGTGTGAGCGGTGGCCGCTTCCTGTTCGGGGTGGGCGTCGGCTACCTCGAGCCCGAGTTCCGCGCCCTGGGCGTGCCGCTGGTGGGAAGGGGTGAGCGGACCGACGAGTACCTCGACGCCATGCAGGCCGTGTGGGCGGCCGGCGTGCCGGACGTCGCCGGCCGCCACGTCTCGTTCTCCGGCGTGCGGGCCGAGCCGCGCCCGCTGACGCCCCCGGGCCCACCGCTGCATGTCGGCGGGCACGTGGCCCGTTCGTACCAGCGTGCGGTCACCCGGGGCCACGGCTGGTACGGCTTCGCGCTCGACCTCACCGCCACCGAGCAGGCGGTGGCGGCCCTGCGCGAGGCGTCGGCCCGGCACGAACGGCCGCCCGAACTGCCGCCGATCGAGGTCTCGGTCACCCCGCCGCCGAACGTCACCCTCGACGATGCGACGATCGCCGCCTATGCCGAGCTCGGCGTCACCCGTCTCATCGTGCTGCCGCCGAGGGACGGGGCCCGCCGCGCCGACGCCCAGGTCCGGCTCGTCGAGGAGCTCGGTGCCCGCATCGACCGCCACCCCGCCCTCGACCGACCGTGATCGGCGACAGGCCGCACGGTGCAGCCGCCGGCGGGACGGCCGCCGACGCTGCCATCGATCGCCGCACCGTCGAGGTCTACGAGCGCGCGGCGGCCGACTACCGCCGGCGCCGGCGGTCCTACGCCCCCGAGCGGGTCGCCGCGTTCGCGGCGCGGCTCCCGGTGGGCGGTGTCCGCATCGACCTGGGCTGCGGCCCGGGCCACGACCTTGCCCATCTCGGCACCCCCACCGTGGCCGCCGACGCCGCCCCGGCGATGGTGGCCGAGGCACGGCGGCACCATCCGGGCACGCCCGCGCTGGTCGCGGACCTCGCGGCCCTGCCGCTGCGCCGGGGGTCGGTCGCGGGCGTGTGGGCGAGCAAGTGCCTTCAGCACGTCGCCCGGCCCCGGCTGCCGCTGGCCCTGGCCGGGCTGCACCGGGCGCTGGACCGCGGCGGCGTGCTCGACCTGACGGTGTTCCGCGGCGACGGCGATGCCCGCACCGGGCCCGACGATGACTTCCCGGACCGGCTCTTCACCTGGTGGCAGCCCGGCAACCTGGTCGATGTGCTGGTCGGCGCCGGTTTCACCGTCGACGAGGTGTCGGGCAGCGGAGTGGCGGACGGCGCCGACGGCGACCACGGCAAGCTGTGCGTCCGTGCCACCCGGGCCCGGACGCTGCCCGACACCGTCGGCGCCGGCATGCGCCTGCTCGTGTGCGGGCTCAACCCCAGCATCTACTCGGCCGACGCCGGCGTCGGGTTCGCCCGGCAGGGCAACCGGTTCTGGCCGGCGGCACTGGCCGCGTCCATCGTGTCGACCGACCGCTCCCCCGACCG
This sequence comes from Acidimicrobiales bacterium, assembly GCA_035697515.1. Lineage (GTDB taxonomy): Bacteria > Actinomycetota > Acidimicrobiia > Acidimicrobiales > VFJN01 > ZC4RG19. Next base: position 31,366 of record DASSCS010000036.1, on the reverse strand, counting down.
GGCGCTGGCCGACCACGGCATCGGCATGACCGACATCGTCAAGCGGGCCACCGTCGCCTCGGCCGACCTGACGCCCGACGAGTACCGCGCCGGCCTGGCCCGAGTCGAGCGGCTGGTGGGCTGGCTGCGGCCGGCCGCCGTGTGCTTCGTCGGCCTGGCCGGCTGGCGCGCCGCGGTCGACCGGCGGGCCGTGGCCGGCGTCCAACCCACCGGCCTGGCGGGCGTGCCGGTCTACCTCATGCCCTCGACCAGCGGCCTCAACGCGGCTTACCGACTCCCTGAGCTTGTTGACCACCTCCGCGCCGCGGCCCACCTGGCCGACCGGGGTGGCTGAGCAGGGTTCTCGGGTCACGGGTTGCTTGGCTCGGTCGGCGCTGGGCCACCGAGGACGGGAGAGGTCGCGACCTCGCGCACGAAGCGTCGGAGCTGTCTGGTGCCGCCGGCGAAGTTGACCAGCACGTAGTCGACCCCGGCTGAGCCCAGCGCCACCAGACCGTCGCAGATCTCGTCGGGCGTGCCGAACAGGGCGTGTGCCTCGGTGTTGGCGTAACGAAGGACGTGCGAGCCACCGTCCGACCGGGGTGCACGCGACACATCGATGGTCCGGCGAGTGAGCGCAGCAAGGCGGGCCAACGCATCATCGGCTTCGGCACGACTGTGAGCGACGTAGACCTGCCGGGCCACCGCCACCTCTCCGTCGCCCTGTCCCTCGCCGAACCAGCCGATGCGTTCGGCGATCTGTTCGAGTGACGCGTACTGGTCGAGGATGAGGTTGTGACCGCAGCTGGCCGCCCGCCGAATCGAGGCTTCGCTGGCGGCTGCGACCCAGATCGGCGGGTACGGAGATTGGCAAGGCGGCGGCTCGACGATGATGTCGTCGAAGTCCCAGTACCGGTCGTGATGCGAGAACCGCTCACGAGTGGTCCACGCTCGCAGGAGCAGGTCGAGCGTCTCCGTGAATCGGGCATCGGCTTCTCGCTGATCGATGCTGAAGCCACGGAACTCCGAGTACCGGTATCCCTTGCCGACACCCAGGTCGACTCGTCCGTCCGACAGCACGTCCAAGGTCGCCACCTGCTCGGCGAGCAGGACGGGGTTGTGCCACGGCAGCACCATCACGCCCGTGCCCAATCGCAGCGTCGAGGTGCGGGTGGCGACGCACGTCTGCAGCATCAGCGTTGCCGCGACCTGGTTCCAGCCGCTGAAGTGATGCTCGACCAGAAACGTCGACACGAAACCCGACGCCTCTGCCTCGACGTTGAACTCCACGTAGTCCCGGATCGCTCGCGAGGACCCGACGTCTGCCGTGCAGAGCAGCCCGAACCGCATGCCGTCGGCCCTCAGCCGACCGTCGCGTGCTCGGTCCGCCGACGCACGGGATCGCACCTTGCGGCGCTGCCGACGCGTTCAGCCGTTCCCTGCACCTCCTGAGTGTGTTGTCCTGCCTCCACTCGGGCGAACGAATTAGAACTCGATCGGCTCCGGAGAGAGCCGGCGCGTTCTCCCTACTGGTTCGGCCGTCCCGGCAGCCGGTTCCGAGCCGAGAACGCGACGGCGAGCCGCCGGGTGCTCAGGTGCCCAGGTCGGCCAGGCGCACCTGGGACTCGTCGGCGGCCCACGAGAACACGCCCTTCGACATGGTCGACAGCTCGTCGCCTGCCCGCTGCGCGAACACCTGGGCGCGCACGCGGTGCACGCCGGCGTCGGCCGGCGCGGCCTGGGCGGCCAGCTCGGCCAGGTGCGCGGCCAGGCGCAGGTCGCCCGCGGCGGCCAGCGCCGCCGCCCGGTCGGCCAGCACGCCCGCGCCACCGGCCAGCTCCGCCAGCTCGGCGGCCAGCGCCGCGTCGGGCGCCGGCTTCAGGTGGGCGGGGTTGCCGTCGTACCAGCCGCCGTACAGCCGCCAGACGGTGCGCACGACGAACTCGGGCTCGTCGTACACCGGCCGCAGGTACGGACGTTCGAGCAGGTCGGCAGGAGCCTTCACCGTGGGCACGATGTCGTCGAGCCGAGCGCCCTGGTTCATGAGCGCCAGGGTCTCGTCGACCAGGTGGTCGAGCAGGTCCGCCGTGTCGGTGAGCGCCTGGTGCACGCGTTCCGCCCCGGCGATGGGCCAGCCATGGCCGGGCAGCAGCAACTCGGCGCCCAGGGTGTCCATCTCCCGCAGCGCGATCGCCCACTCGCGGGGGTAGCGCTGCACCTTCTGCGGGTTGCCACAGTTGGGCGAGGCCCAGATGAACAGATCACCCGTGCACAGCACCTTGCGGTCAGGCACCCACGTCCAGGTGTGGTCGTCGGTCTCGCCCTTCCCGTGGTGCAGCTCGAAGCGCATGCCGCCGACCTCGACGTCGTGGCGCAGGCGGTAGGTCTCGTCCGGGTAGCGGTACTCGGTGGGCCAGCGGAAGCCCGGCAGCTTGAACTGCCGGGCGTTGATGACGCCGTTGTAGCCGGCGGTGAGCTTGTAGCGGTCGAAGCGGGCCGGCACCAGCTCGTGGGCCACCACGGTGGGCAGCGGCCGGCCGGCCGTGGTCGCCTCCTCCTCGTAGGGCGCCAGGCCGAACACGTGGTCGATGTGGCCGTGGGTGTAGACGACGGTGTCGAGGGGCAGGTCGGTCCAGCCGCGCACCGCCTGGTGGTTGGTGGCCGCCAGCACCTGGTTGCCGGTGTCGACCAGGACCAGCGCCCCGTCGGCCGCGAACGCGATCACGTTGCCGAAGCTGGCGATGAAGCCGATGCCCGGCGCCACCTCGTCGAGCCCGCGGTGCGACCCGACGGGGTGCACCTCGCCCACCGAGACCGCCCCGGTCCAGAGCTTGTCGGTCAGGTCCAGGACGCCGTCGGCCATGGGGCGACTCTACGGTCACCGGTGGTTGACGCGCCCGGGGGCCTGGTTTACGTTCACCTCGGCCTATCGGGGGGCCCACGGTCCGCGTGCAGGGTTGAACCCACCTGACGACATCGGTGCCACAACCATCCTTCTTGCCTGGACGACGCGGACACCGGGCGACCGGAAGGACGGTTGACCATGGTCCGGGCACTTCCTGCCGATCCCGACCTCGACTGGTTGCGGAAGACGGCGAAGCAGCGGCTGGCCCGGGCGCGTGCCCGTGACGCCGGCGCCAGGCTGCACCTGACCCAGCTCGAGCTGGCCCGCGACTACGGGTACACGAGCTGGCGGGCCCTGAAGGCGGCCGTCGACGCAGCCAGCTGCGACGGGAGAATGGTCGACGCCGCCACCACGTCCGCACGTCCACCGATCCCGCCATCGCCGGCCTGCTCATCGCCGCCGGCGCGCCTTCCGAGGAGCTCTCCGTGAACCAGTTCGAGCACGGCATGAGCACCGGCAACGAGGACGAGTGAGGGGAACCATGAGCGCGACATCGACGACACCGCGACGCATCGGCTTCCTGGCCGACACCCACAGCGCCACGGCCGACGGCAGCGACTTGCCCGACCAGGTGCTCGACGCCTTCGCGGGCGTCGACCTGATCGTCCACCTGGGCGACATCGGCCGCAAGGCCATCCTCGACCGGCTCTCGACCGTGGCCCCCGTGTGGGTGCCGGCCGAGCGCGACAAGGGCCACGTGGCCTGGCAGCCCACCCTCGGGCCCGACCCGGCGACCACCCCGGTCAAGGTGGTCGAGGCCGACGGGACGAGCGTCGGCCTGGTGTTCAACCTGGCCAAGCCCGACAAGAAGATCGTGGTCGGCGAGCGGGTCGAGTTCCCCGACGAGCCGCTGGCCGGGCTGCTGCAGCGTCGCTTCGAGCGCACCGTCGACGTGGTGGCCTTCGGCGGCACCCACCGCCAGATCGAGCAGCGCCACGAGGACGTGGTGTTCTTCAACCCGGGCAGCCCCAACATGCCCGTCCCCGACGGCCCGGCCGGCGTCGCAGTGCTCGACCTGACCGGCGGGTCGCCCCGGGTCGAGCTCATCACCATCTCGCCCTGACCGGACAACGGGGTGAGTGACCGGGGGGCCGGACGGCCGGCGGGCTCACGCCACGAGGCGGTCGTCGGCCACGTCGCCGCCGCCGGCAGCGGCCTCGGCCCCGCCCTCGGCGGCGGTCACCCGGCGCCGCTCGCGCCAGGACATCACCAGCTCGACCAGTGCCGCGAACGCCACCGCCAGTACCAGGCCCAGGCCTGTGGCCAGCAGGGTCTGCTCGTGGAAGGCGTGGCCGCCGACATAGCCGAGCATGGTGGCGAACGAGGCCCACAGCACCCCGGCGCCGACCGTGGCGGGCGTGAAGCGCCGCAGCGGGTAAGCCGTGCGGCCGGCCATGAAGGTGCTGGCCGTGCGCCCGCCGGGGATGAAGCGCGCCACGATCAGCAGGCTCGGGCCCCGCCGCTCGAGCTGGCGGCCGGCCCACACCTGCAGGCGCTCGGCCTTGCCCATGCGGCGGTGGCGCTGGTGGCCCGGCTGGGGCCGGCCCCGCTGGGTCCAGCGGCCGATGCTGTAGGACAGGTGGTCACCCGCGATGGCGCCCAGCGCGGCGGCGAGCACGAGCGGGACCGGGTGCAGCCGCCCCTGCCAGGCGAGCACGCCGCCCAGGATGACGGCGGTCTCGCTGGGCAGCACGGGCATCACGACGTCGAAGGCCGCCAGGGCCAGGACCAGCAGGTACGCGAGCGCTGAGAGGTCGGCCAGCAGGTCGAGGGTGATCACGTCGTCCCCCACGACCGGCTGGTCGGGTGGCCGGTCATGACCGACACGGTAAGGAGGGCCAGCGGCGCGTGGCATCGGGGATTCCCCCGGGGTCCGCTCGGGGTCGGGGGGAATCTCGACCCCGAGCGGTCGGGCGCCCATGCCCTGGTCACACCGGTCGCCGCTGCCATGCGTCGACCGTACGACGGCGCGCTTGCACGGGACATGCAGCCTGCTTGCGTGTCGGGGGTGGGGCTGCCCCCACCCCCCGGTGCGTGGTGGCCCGCCCCGCGGGCTCACCCGGGGGCGAGGTCGCGCACGGCCTGGGGCACGTCGATCCCGACCGGCAGCAGCGCCAGCGCCGGCGTCGTCACCCCGTTGTCGATGTAGCGCTGGATGTGCTCACGGCACTTCTCGGGCGGACCCCACACGATCAGCTCGTCGACCAGCGAGTCGGGGATGGCGGCCAGCGCCGCCTGCCGGTCGCCCTCCTTCCAGAGCCGCCACATGTCGGCCAGCTGATCGCCCCGGCCCAGCCACTCGTGGAAGGCGGCGTACACCGGCACGTTCAGGTACGAGGCGATGGCGTAGCGCCCCATGCCCCGCACCGCCTCGGCGTCGTCGTTGGGGGCGACGAAGATGCGGGCCACGATCTCGCGGGGCTCTCCCCCGCCCGCCTCGCGCACGATGGGCGCCACCGTGGCCACGTCGTCGGCCGACAGCCAGTTGATGATGGCCCCGTCGCCCTCGCGTCCGGCCAGGCGCAGCATGCCCTCGCGCAGCGCCGCCACCAGCACCGGGACCGGCTCGGGCGGCGTGACCCCCAGCCGGAACCCCCGCACCGAGAACGTCTCGTACTCGGACGTGACCTTCTCGCCGGTCAGAGCCTCGCGCAGGAAGCGGACGACGTCGCGGGTGCGCTGGTAGGGCTTGTCGAAGGGGATACCGTTCCAGCCCTCGACGATGACGTTGGACGACGTGCCCACGCCGAGCACGAACCGCCCGGGCGCGGCCTGCGCCATCGAGCCCACGCTCTGGGCGAGCAGCCCCGGCCCCCGGGTGAAGGCGGGCACGATGGCGGTGCCGAGTCGCAGCGAGGGTGCCCAGACCGAGGCCAGGGCCAGGGGGGTGAACGCGTCGGCGCCGTTCGCCTCGGCCGACCACACGTCGGTGTAGCCAAGGTCGGCCAGCTCGACGATCGAGTCGCGCTGGGCGTGCAGGGGCACGCGGTCGAAGGGGATGGTCATGCCGTAGCGCTGCATGCCCCGGATGCTGCCACACTCCGGCCGCGCCGGCCTGACCTCGGGTCAGGGTGGCGGCCGACCGCGGTTCGTGACGAAGGTCCCACGGCTTCGTGCTGAAGGAGGGCAGTTTCGAGACGGGCCGTGGGTGTACCGATTGAGATGAGGAGGTGTGCCCGATGAAACCGCAGTCACGCAGACATCGCTCTGGCCACCGTTACCCGAGGACGGCGCTGTGGATCGGCGCCGGACTGGCGCTCGCCGCGGTCGCCTGGATGGTCCTCGGTGTACCGACGTTCGTGAAGTACCCGACCGACGTCGACGCCAGCCCCCGCTACGAGGGCGACTTCCGGGCCTTCGTCGACTTCTCGATGGTCCCGCTCGACCAGCCCATGGAGATGCCGCTCACGATCGACCGCCACATCGAGGCGATCGGCAACGAGAGCGGCTCGTCGCACGTCCTGGTGCGGGAGACCATCGCCCAGAAGGCCGGTGACCTGGTGGACACCACGCAGACCAACGAGTACGTGATGGACCGCTCGACGCTGCAGAACGTCGCCGACGACCGCGCCTTCGCGTTCGACGAGGCGAACGTCGTCGACCGCTCCGGTGCGTACCGCCTGAACCTGCCGTTCGACACCAGCCGGGACGAGACCTACGAGATCTACAAGAACGAGATCGACGCCACCTACACGATGGCCGCCGACACGGAGACGCCGACGTCCGACATCGAGGGACTCGAGCTCTCCAACTTCGCCGCCAGCGTCGACGAGGTCCCGCTCAGCGACGCCTACCTCGCCGAGCTGAACGACGTCGTGACCCTCCCCGAGTCGCTGACGCTGGACGAGCTCAAGCCGCAACTGCTGGCGGCCGGCATCGACGTCGACGCCGTGGTGACCGCCCTCACGCCGGTGCTCACCCCCGAGGACGCCGCCACGCTGAGCGAGTTCGCGTCGCAGCCGATCCCGATCGACTACGTGCTGTCCTTCGACGGGACGGCGGCGGTCGAGCCCGTGACCGGTGTCGAGGTCAGCGTCGCCACCGTCGAGACGGTGGGCGCCCGCCCCGTGCTCACCAGCCTGCCGGCGCTGCAGGACGTGCTGAGCCACTATCCGGACGTCCCCGAGGCGGTCGCGGCAAACGCCGCCGCCGACGACCTGGCCACCGCACCCGCCACGTCGCTGTTCCAGTACGACTACGCCCAGACGCCGGCCTCGGTCGCCGACATCGCCGACGAGGCGCGGTCGATGCGCCGGCAGGTGCTCGCCGCCAAGGTGTGGCTGCCCCTGGCGCTGGCGGCGGCCGCCGTGCTGAGCCTGGCCGTCGGTGCCCTGGTGTTCGTGCGCCGGGGCCACGCCACCCACGCGAAGCCGGCCCGCCCGGCCGGATCGCCCCCCCGCCGCAGCCGGGGCACGTCGCCCCGCGGGCTCGGCACGTTCCCGGGAAGGAGCCCCGCATGACCGCCGTTCACGAGTCGACCCCGCTACGAGAGTTCACCGGTCCCGACCTGGCGCCGCTGGCTCCGACGGCGCACCTGCTCGAGCCGATCGTCCGGCGGGCACTCGACGATCCCGATCGCCCGCTGGCCGCGACCCGGGTGGACAGCGGGTTCGTCGACGTCACCGCCGGCGACTTCTACGCACGGGTTCGGGCCGTGGCCAAGGGCCTGATCGCCAGCGGCGTCGAGGCCGGCGACCGCGTCGCCCTCATGTCGCACACCCGGCTCGAGTGGATGCTGCTCGACTACGCCATCCTGGCGACCGGCGCGGTGACCGTGCCGATCTACGAGACCTCCTCGACCGAGCAGGTCGAGTGGATCCTGAGCGACAGCGGCGCATGCCTCGTCGTCGTCGAGACGCCCGCGATGCGGGCGACCTACGACGAGGTGCACGCACACGCCACGGCCTGCCGCGAGGCGCTGGTCATCGACGACGGCGGCCTCGACGAGCTGGTGGAACGCGGTGCCACGGTCGACGACCGGGCGCTCGACGCCCGCATGGCGGCCATCACCGTCGACCAGCTCGCCACCATCGTCTACACGTCCGGCACGACCGGGCGCCCCAAGGGGTGCATGCAGACGCACCGCAACCTGCGCACCAATGTGGTCCAGAACCTGCAGACCATGCGCTCGATGCTCACCGACGACGAGACGACGCTGCTGTTCCTCCCCCTCGCCCACACCCTGGCCAAGGCCATCGCCCTCGTCTGCGTCGAGTGGGGCACCAAGCTGGCCTTCGCGACCGACATGGCGCACGTGGCCGAGGAGCTGCCGCTCGCCCGGCCGACGCTGGTCGTGTCGGTGCCCCGGGTGTTCGAGAAGGTGTTCAACAAGGCCCAGCACAAGGCCCGGTCAGAAGGCCACGGCCGGATCTTCGACCGGGCGGAGCAGGTGGCCATCCGCTGGTCGGAGGACGCCACCCAGGGGCGGTGGCGGCCGCTCACGGGCGCCGAGCACGCCCTGTTCGGTCCGCTCGTCTACCGCAAGGTCCACGACGTGTTCGGTGACCGCCTGCGCTTCGCCGTCAGCGGCGGCGGGCCGCTCGGCGAGCGGCTCACCCACTTCTTCAACGGCATCGGCGTGCGCGTCTTCGAGGGATACGGCCTGACCGAGACCAGCCCCACGCTGACCCTCGGCAGCGCCGACGCCTGGAGGCCGGGCACCGTCGGCCGTCCCCTGGCGGGGACCACGATCCGCATCGCGGACGACGGCGAGATCCTGGCCAAGGGCCCGCAGGTGTTCCAGGGCTACTGGAACGCCGAGGCGGCGACCGCCGAGACGTTCGACGCGGACGGCTGGTTCCGCACCGGCGACATCGGCGAGCTCGACGCCGACGGCTACCTGCGGATCACGGGGCGCAAGAAGGAGCTGATCGTCACGGCCGCGGGCAAGAACGTCGCGCCGGCGCCGCTCGAGGATCGGCTCCGGGCGCACCCGCTGGTCAGCCAGGCCGTCGTGGTGGGCGACCAGCGCCCGTTCGTGGCCGCCATGCTGGCACTCGACGAGGACGAGCTCGACGAGTGGGCCGGCGAGCAGGGCCTCGCCGGCCTGGGGCTGCCGGACCTGCTGACCCACGACATCCTGCGCGCCGAGCTGCAGGGGGCGGTCGACGAAGCCAACCGCTCGGTGTCCAAGGCGGAGTCGATCCGCACGTTCGTCGTGCTGCCCCGCGACCTGTCCATCGACTCGGGCGAGCTGACGCCCACCCTGAAGGTGCGCCGGATGGTGGTGGCAAAGACCTACGGGTCGGTCATCGAGGAGATGTATGGATGATGACGGCCGCACCTGCCGAGCGTGCGGGTACGGCGAGTTGCAGCCCGCCGGGTCGCCCCCGGCCCGGCGGGCTGTCTGCGGCCACTGCGGCCGCTGCTGGGAGAGCGGCGGTCGGGGCGCCGAGGTCGATGCCCTCGCGTGCCCCGGCTGCCCCCGCCGGGGCGACTGCGAGTCGTGCCCCACATGGCTGGTCGAGTCGCTGACCCGCCGGCACGAGCTGGCCGACGGTGAGGCCGTCGTCATCCGCCCGCTGCTCTACGGCGACCGCTTCGAGCTGACCGCGGCGTACGCGGGGCTGTCGCCGCAGTCGCGCCAGTTCCGCTTCCTCGGGGCAGCCGACGACCTCGAGCCTGACGAGATCGAGTACCTGACGAACATCGACTACCGCGACCACTACGCGTGCGTCGCACTGCTGCCCGATCGGCCCGAGCCGCACGGCGTCGGGGTGGGCCGCTACGTCCGCGACGTGACGGACCCGGCGGTGGCCGAGGTCGCCGTCACGGTCGTGGACGACCACCAGCGCCGCGGGATCGGCACGCTGCTCACGCGGGCGCTCGGCGAACGGGCCAGCGAGAGCGGGATCCGCAGCTTCGTCAACTACGTGCGCTGGGACAACACCGTGGCCATCGACTCCCTGCTCGCCGCCGGCGCGAAGGTGCACCCGGAGGAGCCCGGGGTGGCCCGGGTCGAGCTCGCCGTGCCCGCGCGGGTCGACGCGGTGCCGGACTCGCACCTGCGCCGGGTCATCGCCCTGTTCGCCGACAGGTTCCGGGTCCTGGGCCCGCTCGCGCGCGTCCGTGCCGCGGCGGGGACGCCGGGCCGCGAGGACGCGAGCGGCCGCCTATGGCGGGACGTGGCTGCTGCCGGTCGGGGTGATCGCCCCGGCTGACCTGTCGAGGCCGAACGGGCCATCGGAGTCGTGCCGTTCCGTGCGCCCAGGTCACTCGCCGAGGCGGTGTTCGACCCCCTTGGCGGCCTCCGCCTCGCCGAGCACCGCCGGCTCGAGCCGCAGGCCTGCCATCATCTCCGGGGGGATCAGCCGCACGATCGTCGACTGGCTGGCCGTCGCCAGCAGGTTGCCGTCCTGCGACCACAGGTGCACCACGCCGTGGCCGAAGCCGTGGGCGACGGCGTGGATGCGGATGTCGAGCAGCACCCACTCGGTGGGCGCCAGCCGGTACACCCGCAACGTGTTGTCCAGGCTGCTGCCGCCGCCCATCAGGCCGAGCGCCTGGCCGATGCCGAAGGGCACGTAGTCGCCGAGGATGGCCAGGCTGGCGCCCGACAACGGGTCGAGCAGGTCGGGCATCCGAGCCCACAGCAGTGATCGGCCGCCCGGTGCCGGGTTGCCGTCGAGTTCGTCCCACCCGCGGGCGTCGGCCAGCCGCACGTCGATGCGGTCCATGATCGACTCGGTGCCGGGGACGCGCGGGCCCCGCACCGGGCAGGCCTCGGGCGCGGGCACCACCGGGGGCTCGACCCAGGTCCCCTCGACGTCCATGTCGCGGCTGCCGAGCGCCGCGTTGACGGTCAGGATCTCGGTGTCGGCGACGTGGCCGACCACCCGGGCCTGGGTGATGCTCCGACCCTGCGCCGCGATGGTCACGTCGATGTCGAGCACCGACGGTGGGTTGGCGTACGACAGGTATTGCGCCGTGGCCCACACCACCGGCCGGCCGCACGTCGCCTCCATGGCGGCGATGGCGGCGCCCAGCCCGCACCCGCCGAACAGGAACGGCCCCGGAGTCGAGATGGCCGGCGTGACGGGCAGCACCCAGCGCACCGGGTTGTGGGTGGGCTCCAGGCCGAGCCAGGTGCGTGCGTCCATCGGCAGATGCTAGGCCGCACGAGGCGCAGCCTCAGAACGCCGCTGACCAGGTGTGACGCGGGTGCCACCTGCGAGAGCGCGTTCCGGTGGACCAGACTGCCCGGCCATGATCGACACGCCATGGCCGGGAGACGCCTGCTCGCTGGTCGACGCGTTCCGCTCCGGCGAGCGCAAGCCGGCCGACGAGCTCGAGGCGGTGCTCCGGGCGATTGGGGCCAGCGGCCTCAACGCCCTGACGTTCGTCGACGCCGAGGCCGCCCGGCAGGCGGTGACCGCGCCCGACGTGTCGCTGCCCTTCGGCGGCGTGCCCATCGGGGTCAAGGAGCTGGAGCCGGTCGAGGGCTGGCCCGCCACCGAGGCCAGCCTGGTGTTCGCCGACCGCGTGGCCGGCCACAGCACCACCATGGTCCGCCGGCTCGAGGCGGCGGGGGTGGTGAAGGTGGCCCAGACGGCGGCCAGCGAGTTCGGCGGGCTGAACGTGAGCGTCAGCCGCCTGCACGGCGTGACCCACAACCCCTGGCAGCAGGGCCGCACCGCGGGCGGATCGTCCGGCGGGTCGGCGGCCGCGGTGGCCGGCGGGCTGCTGCCCATCGCCAGCGGCGGCGACGGTGGCGGCTCGATCCGCATCCCGGCCGGGTTCTGCGGCCTGGTGGGCATGAAGGGCACCGCCGGGCGCATCCCCCGCGGCCCCTTCACCGACATCGCTCCGTTGACCGTGGTGATCGGCTGCCTCGCGCGCTCGGTGCGCGACGTGGCCCGCTGGTACGACGTCTGCTCGGGCCACGACAGGCGCGACCCGTACAGCCTGCCCCGCATCGACGGTTGGGAGCGCGACCTGGGCACCCACGACCTGCGGGGCCGGACTGCGGTCATCGCCCCGACGCTCGGCAGCGCCGTGGTGCGTCCGGAGGTCGAGGCCGTCGTCCGCGAGGCCGGCGAGGCGCTGGCCCGCGACGCCGGCCTGCGCCTGGTCGACGTGCCCGTACAGCTGCCGAGCCTGGGCTTCGAGTGGGCCATGTCCAACCTGGCCCAGCTCCGGCGGGCCCTCGGCGACCTGTGGCCCGGCTGCAAGGACGACCTGACGGTCGAGATGGCCTTCGGCCTCGACCTGGCGAGCCAGGTGTTCGACCTCGACCTGGCGGCGAGGGTGGAGGCCCAGCGCACCGAGGCCAACGAGCGCATGGCCGAGGTGTTCGACCAGGTCGACTTCGTCATCTGCGCCACCAACCCCGACGTCGCCTTCCCGGCCGAGGTGACCCTCAGCACCCGGGTCGGCGACCGCTCGGTCGGCCCCGAGAACAACGGGGCCCTCACCATCCCCGCCAACATCGTGGGCAACCCCGCCATCTCGATCCCCGCCGGCACGGTCGACGGCCTGCCGGTGGGCCTGCAGGTGATCGGGCAGCACCACACCGACGCGCTGCTGCTCGACCTCGCACAGGTGGTCGAGCGTGAGCGCCCGTGGCCGCTGGTCGCCCCTTCGGCACCCGTCTGAGCAGGACCTTCGTCCCAACTTCGGTGGCCGTAGGGCACCCGTCCACCCCGGGCCGCCCAAACTGTCACACCCCGGGCGGATACTTGGGCCATGACCGGCAAGGACGCGCAGCTCAGCCTCATCGAGACCCCCCGGCCCTGGCGCCTCGACGACCGCACGCGGGCCGTGGGCCGCGCCGGCGTCGCCCAGGCCCGGGCCGCCCTGCGCAGCGTGCACACCCGCACGCAGGACCCGCCCGGCGCCGCAGGCCAACGACGGGACCGGAAAAGGGCCGCCGCGTGAGCGTTGCCGTGGGGCCCGCGACACCACCGGTAACCTGGCCCGCCCATGAGCATCCTCGCCTGGCTCGTGGTCGGGTTCTTGGCCGGTGCGCTGGCTCGCTGGGTGACGGGGTCGCGCAGGCGCGGCTGCCTGGCGACCATCGCCGTCGGCATCGTCGGGGCGTTCATCGGCGGCGCGGTGTACCGGCTGGCGACCGGCGAGGAGTCCTCGCCCGTCGACGACTTCGACCTGGGGTCGGTGCTGGTGGCCGTCCTGGGCGCGGTGCTGCTCCTGCTGGTCCTCGACACGCTCGATCGGGGCCGGTGACGCTGAGGGCGGCGCCCACGCCGCCCGGCGCGTCCGCCGGCCTGACAACGCGATCCGCGGGCACCTAGGTTTGCCGGCCATGACCGACGTCGTGATCGTCGAAGCCGTCCGCTCCCCCGTCGGCCGCCGCAACGGCGGGCTGTCGACCGTGCACCCGGCCGAGCTGCTGGCCACCGTGGTGAGCGAGCTGGTGACCCGCTCGGGCATCGACCCGGCCGAGGTGGGCCAGGTCGTCACGGGGTGCGTCAGCCAGGTCGGCGAGCAGTCGTTCAACATCGGGCGCACCGCGTGGCTCAGCGCCGGCCTGCCGCTCACCACCGCGGCCACCACGGTCGACACCCAGTGCGGCTCCTCGCAGCAGGCCACCAACGTCGCCACCAGCCTGGTCGGCTCCGGCGTGGTCGACGTGGCCGTCGCCTGCGGCGTCGAGCTCATGTCTCGGGTGCCCATCGGCTCGAACTCGTCGCGCAAGCTGGGCCTCGGCGTGCCCATCCCGCAGACCTACTTCGGCCGCTACGAGTTCACCTCGCAGTTCGAGGGCGCCGAGCGCATCGCCGACAAGTGGGGCATCACCCGCACCGACACCGACGCGTTCGGGCTGGCCTCGCAGCAGCGGGCCGCCACCGCGTGGGCCGAGGGCCGCTTCGACGCGCAGGTCGTGCCGGTCGACGCGCCCGACGGCGACGACGAGGGCAAGCCCACCGGCACCAGCCACCGGGTCGAGCGCGACGAAGGCCTGCGCGACACCAGCCTCGAGGCGCTCGGCAACCTCAAGCCGGTCGGCCGGCCCGACGGCGTGCACACCGCGGGCAACTCGTCGCAGATCAGCGACGGCGCGGCAGCGGTGCTGGTCATGACGGCCGACAAGGCGGCGGCCCTGGGCCTGACGCCGCGGGCTCGGGTGGTCGACACCTGCCTGGTGGGCGTCGACCCCGTGCTCATGCTGACCGGCCCCATCGACGCCACCCAGCGCCTGCTCGACCGCACCGGCATGAGCATCGGCGACATCGACGTGTTCGAGATCAACGAGGCGTTCGCCTCGGTGGTGCTGGCGTGGCAGCGCGAGGTGGGCGCCGACCCCGGGCGCACCAACCCCAACGGCGGGGCCATCGCCCTCGGCCACCCCCTCGGTGCCACCGGGGCGTTCCTGGTGACCAAGGCCCTGCACGAGCTCGAGCGCTCCGACGCCTCGACGGCGCTGGTCAGCATGTGCTGCGGCGGCGGCCTCGGCACCGGCACCATCATCGAACGCATCTGAGACCGCCCGGTCTCCGAGCCGCAGCCCGGTCCTCCCGGGCCTCGCCGCCGGCACCACTCCGGTCCGTCCGGCCCCTGCGCCCAGCGCCTCGCGGCCCCGGCGGTCGCGGCTGCAGCCACCGGTCCCATCGGGAGGACCACCATGCCCGTCGCGTCCCGCCGCGGCCCGTCCGGCACCGCCCGCACCGCGGGTGGTGCTCGCACCGCCCTCATGGCGCTCGTCGCCGTCCTCGCCCTGCTCGCCGCCGGCGCGGCCGTGGTCGTGGCCGTGGTGGTCCGCGCCGGGCCGCCGGCGGGCCACCGACCCGCCGCCGGCGAGGCGACCGTCCTGCGGGTGGTCGACGGCGACACCGTCGTGGTGGCGCTGGGCGAGGCCACCGAGACCGTCCGCCTCATCGGGATCGACACGCCCGAGAGCGTGGCCCGCGACCGCCCGGACGAGTGCTTCGGCGCCGAGGCCTCGCACAGGCTCGCCGAGCTGCTGCCGCCCGGCACGGCGGTGCTGCTGACGCGCGACGTCGAGCCGCGCGACCTCTACGACCGGCTGCTCGCCTACGTCCACCGGCCCGACGACGGGCTGTTCGTCAACGCCGCCCAGGTGGCCGGCGGCTACGCCGAGGCCAAGGACTACCCGCCCAACACGACCCACCGCGCCGACTTCGAGCGGGCCGAGCGCGCCGCCCGCCGGGCAGGGCTGGGCCTGTGGTCGGCGTGCGGCGGTCCCGACGTCCCCCTGGCCGGCGGCGCCCGGCCTCCCTGAGCGGCCGTCCGCGCCAGTAGCCTCACCTCGATGGCCATGCTCGCCGAACGCCTCGGGTACGACGCCGACAGCCGCCTGCTGATCGTCACCTGCGACGCCCTCGGTGCCAGCCACGCCGCCAACGTGGGCGTGTACGAGGCGCTGCGCGACGGCATCGCCACGAGCGCCTCGCTGATGGTGCCCTGCCCGTGGGCGCGCGAGGCGGCCGCCCGCTACCGGGGCGAGGACGTCGGCGTCGAGCTGACCCTCAACGCCGAGCACGACCTGTACCGCTGGGGGCCGATCACGCAGGCACCCTCGCTGCTCGACGGCGACGGCGGCTTCCCCCGCACGGTCGCCGACCTGTGGGACCACGCCGATCTCGACGAGGCCCGGCGCGAGCTGCGGGCCCAGGTCGAGCGGGCGATCCTGTGGGGCTTCGACGTCAGCCACCTCGACAGCCACCTCGGGGCGCTCCAGCGCAAGCCCGAGTTCTTCGACATCTACCTCGACCTGGCCGTCGACTTCGGCCTGCCCGTGCGGCTACCGGGCGCCGAGACCGAGCGCAGCGTCGGCTTCCCCTTCCGCACGCTTGCCGCCGAGGAGGGCGTCGTTTTCCCCGACCACTTCGTCCGCCAGCGCAGCGTGGGCAGCCGGCGGGCCATCGAGCGGGCCATCGAGGACCTGCCGCCCGGGGTGACCGAGGTGCACGTGCATCCGGCCATCGACACGCCCGAGCTGCGGGCGCAGACGCCCGACTGGCCGGCGCGGGTCGACGACCACGACCTCGTGGTCGACGCCCACGGTCTGCGACCCCTGCTCGACCGGGTGGGCGCCCGGCTGATCGGCTACCGCGAGCTGCGTGCCCTGCAGCGACGCGGCGGCTGACCGGGCGGGCCGGCCGGTCTGGCCCGGCGCTCGGCTCAGGACCGGTCGGCGGGGGCGCGCACGCCTGCGAACAGATCGGTCTCCGGGGGCGTGGTGTCGACCAGGCTGCGGGCCAGGATGTAGTCGTCGTACGGGTGGATGGCCGCCTGCTCGTGCCGCGGCAGACCGAACCAGAACGGCGATGTGGGATCGACCTGCGTCTCGTGCGCCAGCAGCGCGTCGAGCCGCACCTCGTTGAACCCGTCGATGTCGATCGAGGTCGTGATGCGGTGGTCGTCGGAGGGCCGCTCGAACCAGCGGTCGTCGAAGGGCGACTCGATGCCCAGCTCGCCGAAGCGCCGGTGCATGGCCTCCATGCGCTTGCGCGACCAGACCGTGTAGTACAGCTTCAGCGGCTGCCACGGCTCGCCGGCGGCGGGGTGCGCGTCTGGGTCGCCCGCCTGGTCGAAGGCCAGCAGCGAGATGTCGTGCACCCGCAGGTGGTCGGGGTGCGGGTAGCGGCTCTGCTCGTCGGGATAGGTCACGACGACCTGGGGCCGCTCGCGGCGGATGGCCCCCACCAGGCGGCCCACCGCATCGTCGAGCGGGGCGTTGGCGAAGGCGTCGGGGTGGGTGTTGGGCGGTGTGTCGGGCATGCCCGAGTCGCGGTAGCCCAGCATGACGATGTCGTCGTAGCCGATGATGTCGGCGGCGCGGTCGAGCTCGCGGCGGCGCACCGCCGGCAGGTCGGCGACGATCTCGGGACGGTCCATGGCGGGGTTGAGGATGTCGCCCGCCTCCCCGCCGGTGCAGGTGACGAGCACGGTGCGCACGCCCTCGGCGTGGTAGCGGGCGACCGTGCCCGCCCCCTTGGACGACTCGTCGTCGGGGTGGGCGTGCACGCTCAGCAGGCAGAGTCGTGGTTCCGGCATCGCGGGACACGCTACCGGCCGTCTCCCCCGACCCGGCCGGGCGTCACGGCGCCCGGCCGCCAAGTCGTAACCACCTCGCGCGCTCGTGCGGGCGTCCGTACGTGGCGCGCCGACTAGATTGCCTTCCGAGGCGGTGGCGGCGCACCGCCCGGACGAGGCGAGAGGCATGGATTCTCCCGACGAGTGGCGCTGGGTGTGGATCATCGCCACAGCAGTGTTCGCGGTGGGTGAGATGGCAACCCCGGGGTCGTTCTTCCTGGCCCCCTTCGCCATCGGCGCGTTCGTGGCGGCGATCCTCGCGTTCGCGGACGTGAGCGTGACGATCGAGTGGGCCGTGTTCCTGATCGTCTCGATCGCCGCGCTGGCGGCGCTGCGCCCCGTCGCCCGCCGCCTCGACCTCAACGCGGTCGATCACGGCGTCGGGTCGCGCCGGCTGGTGGGTACCCGGGCCACCGTGCTGAAGGCCATCCCCGGGCACGACGAGCTGGGCCTGGTCCGCCTCGACCGCGAGGAATGGCGGGCGCAGTCGACCGACGGCACGCCCATCCCGGTCGGCGCGACGGTGCGCGTCGCCGACGTGCAGGGCACCCGGGTGCTGGTCGCAGTCGAGACCCTGCCCGCCCAGCCGCCGGAGATCGACTCCGCGTGACCGACCTCCCCCCCACTGCTCGACCCAAGGAGCACCTCTGATGGAGTGGGTCATCGTCCTGGCGATCATCGCCTTCGTCCTGTTCATCTACGTCCTGTCGGGCGTCAAGGTGGTCCGGCCCTACCAAAAGGGCCTGGTCGAGCAGCTCGGCAAGTACAAGGAGACGGTCGAGCCCGGCCTGCGGTTGATCGTCCCCTGGTTCCAGAGCATGCGCCTGGTCGACATGCGCGAGCAGGTGGTCGACGTCCCCCCGCAGGAGGTCATCACCTCCGACAACGTGGTGGTCTCGGTCGACGCCGTCATCTACTACGAGCCCACCGAGCCCCAGCGGCTGGTCTACAACGTCGCCAACTTCATGCTGGCGGTCACCAAGCTGGCGCAGACCAACCTGCGCAACGTCGTCGGCGACATGCAGCTCGACGAGGCGCTGACCTCGCGCGACAAGATCAACACCGAGCTGCGCGAGATCCTCGACGACGCCACCGACAAGTGGGGCGTGCGGGTGGGCCGGGTCGAGATCCAGCGCATCGACCCGCCGCCGGACGTCATGCACTCGATGCACGAGCAGATGAAGGCCGAGCGCACCCGGCGCGCCGTGGTCACGCAGGCCGACGGCGAGCGCCAGGCCGCCATCACCCGGGCCGAGGGCGAGCAGCAGTCGGTCATCCTGCGGGCCGAGGGCGACAAGCAGCAGGCGATCCTGCGGGCCGAGGGCGAGGCGCTCGCCATCCAGCGGGTGGCCGAGGCCGAGAAGTACCGCCAGGAGGTGGTGGCCCAGGGCGAGGCCGAGGCCATCACGTCGGTGTACGGGGCCATCAGCGATGCGAACCCCGACACGCCTCTGCTCACCATCAAGTACCTCGACGCGCTGCGGGCCATGGCCGATGGCCGGGCCACCAAGATCGTCGTGCCCACCGAGCTGGCCGGCATCGCCGGCTCGCTCACGGCCGTGGCCGACCTGCTGGGCGGCGGCGCCAACGGGCCGGTCGACAACGGCCGCGGACCCACGCCCCCGACCGAGTAGCGCACGAGTCCGCCCGCGGCGCCGGCCGGGGTCAGCCGCCCGGCAGGCCGGCCAGCGGCTCCAGGCGGTCGTGCCCGGTGTCCTCGTCCTCCTCCAGGCGCCAGCCCAGGCGGGCGGCGAGCAGCGGGTGGCCCTCGTCGGGGCCGCTGGCGATGAGCTCGTCGCCCGCGGTGAGCTGGACGTGGCCGCGGGGCCGGTAGACATAGCGACCACCCCGGCGCACCGCCAGCACGTGGAAGCCCGGGTCGACGTCGAGCTGCAGGGCCTGCAGCGTGGCGCCGTCGGCCGGCGACCCGGCCGCGACCGGCACCCGTACCACGACCTCGTCGCTCTCGCCCAGGGCGATGGTGAGGATCGGGTGCACCTCCTCGTGCTTCTCGATGAGCCACACCATCTGCTGGGCCGAGTCGCCCAGGTCCTCGGCCGCCTGCGACAGGTGGAGCAGGCCCCGCAGCGGCGACGGGTCGATGTCGTTCGACGCCGCCCGCAGCACCCACAGCTCGAGCCGGTCCTTCATCTCGTCGAGCCGGTCCTCGAGGTGGCGCACCTCGGCGGCCAGTCCCAGGTCGCGCAGCACCAGCGCCGAGTAGGCCAGGCCCACCGCGGTCTCGGACACGTTCTTCATCTCGACCAGCACGTCGACCGCCCGGTCGAGGTCGGTGAGCGTGCCGTCCTCGGGCGGCGATGGCGGCTCCCACCGGGGCGCGGCCGCCAGCTCGCGCAGCCGGGGGATGCCCGCGGGCGACCCCCGCAGGAAGAGCACGTCGCCGGGCAGCATGATCTCCTCGCCCTCGACGTCGGTGATCCACTCGCGGTCGCGCCGGATGGCCACGATGCGCATGCCGGTCTGCACGGGCAGCTCGAGGTCGACGAGGGGGCGGCGGGCGAGGTGCGAGCCGTCGCGCACCCGCACCCGGTGCGACACCTCCTCGGCGTTGGACAGGTCGGCGACCAGCTCGCGGGGGATGCCCAGCCGGTGGGTGACGATGCGGGCGATGTCGACCGCCGAGTTGGCGATGCGCTCGATCGACGAGATGACCTGCAGCACCGAGGCCATGGCGTCGGCTTCGCGGGGGTGGCGAGCGGCCATGACGCACACCGAGCGCATGTCGTGCACCAGGGCGTCCATGCGCTCCTCGAGGGCGCCCACCTCCTCGGCCATGTCGGGAGCGCCGAAGTAGAGGGCGGCATACGCCAGGTCGACCATGAGCTCGGAGAGGTCCTTGGCCTCTGCCAGCATGGCCCGGAGGTTGCGGGGTCTGTCGTCCATGGGCGGGATCGCTGCCCACGATAGGCGAGCGCGGGGCCGCAACCGGCGCGCCGGCGGTCGGGACAGGCCGAGGCGTGGTGGCGCGCCGCCCGTCCGGCCGGCGTCAGGCCAGGCCGAGCATCGCGATGGCGATGATGAGGGTGAACGCGCCCACCAGGTCGACCGACGAGCTGACCACCGGGATGCCGTAGGTGTCGGGGTCGACCCCGGTGCGGTAGGCGGCGACCGTGCCGTAGTAGGCGACGGCCACCACGAAGACGATCGCCAGCGCCCCGCCGAGCAGCGACACCCCCACCATGTGCGCCAGGCCCGGGCTGGCCTCGCCCAGCGCCCGGGCCACCAGGTGCGCCCCGACGCCGTTGGCCAGGTAGACGGGCACCGCCAGCAGGAAGACGAGGGAGATGTCGCGCCGGGCCTCGCGGTTGGGGCTGCCGGCCGGCGGCACGAGGCCGAGGAACAACTTCGAGGCCAGCCGGCCCGACAGGATGCCGCCCAACGCCCCGGAGCTGGACAGGTGGGCGGGCACGAGGACCAGCAGGGCAGGCAGCGCCTCGAACCGCGCAAACGACTTCTCGAGCGTCACGCCCGCACCGGCGCTCACGAGACCCGCCACCAGCAGGACGGGCACCGACTCGTGCACGATGCGCTGCAGCCCCTCGGTCGACGAGCGCCAGCCGGCGATCAGGAACGCCAGCGCGGCCACGACCAGCGTCACGCCGACGAGCGGGGTCACGACCGAGACGCCGAGCAGCAGGGTGGCCAGCACCAGGGCGGGCAAGGTGAGCACGTCGCCGAACGTCGAGACCAGCGGCGCGGTCACGTTGTCGAGGTCCCAGCCGAAGCGCACCGCTCCCGCCGTCAGCCCCAGCGAGGCGGCCAGCACGACGAGCGAGCCCAGCAGGCCGCCCGCGATCGACACGGTGGCCAGCGCCAGCAGGCTGATCGACCCAGCGAGCCCCAGGCCCACCGCCACGGCCTTGGCCACCACGGCGAGCGCCAGCGAGATGCCCATGGTCAGCAGCATCGAGGCGAGCACGTTCTGGCCCAGAACCGCCTCGCGCCGCAGCGACCAGCGGAACGAGCCGGCGTGGATCGCGGTGGAGATGCGGTTGCCGAACGCGCCGAAGATGTTGCCCCGCAGGCCGATGGCGGCGGGCAGGAGCACGAGCAGGCCCGGATAGGTGGCGAGCGTGCCCGTGATGGCGCCGAGGAAGGCGCCCGCCACCAGGCTGGTCGTCGAGTTCAGCCCGAGCGCGACCAGGCTCTGCCGGGCGCCTGCGGCATCCGGCCCCAGAAGGGCGCGCAGCCGCGCCGCGTACGGGAGGTGGGGTCGCATCGATGACCTGGTGAGAAGGATGGAGCCGGACGGGCGCGCATCGGAGGTGGGGACAGTCTGCAACACTCGGCCCCATGCCTGGTGACGCCCGGTGGCGGCCACGAAAGGTGCGCCATCGACGACTGCAGCGGGGGCGGGGGGACGGGCCGCGGTCGCTCGCCCTGCCGGCCGCCGCCGCCCCCGCGCTCGCCCTGGCCCTCACCATCGGCTGCGGCACCGACGACGGCCGCACCCTCGACCCGCCCTCGGCCGATCAGACCACCACCACCACGACCGTGCCCGCGTCGACGGCCACCACGGCCGGGGTCGACGCGGGGTCGGCGTCGGGGGTCACCGCCAGCAGCGCGCCCCTCGAGCCGCTGCGGCTGACGAGCCCGACGATCCCCGAGGCGGGCGACATCCCCGACGACTACACGTGCTGGGGCCGCGACCGGTCACCCCCGCTGGAGTGGGGGCCGGTGCCGCCCGGCACGGTCGAGCTCGCGCTCGTCGTGCGCGACATCGACGCCGGCGGGTTCGTGCACTGGGTCATCGCCGGGCTCGGCCCGACCGCCGGCGGCGTGGCCGAGGCGGCGCCGCCCGGGGGCGCGGTCGAGGCCCTCAACGACTTCGGCCGACCCGGGTGGTCGGGGCCGTGCCCGCCCGAGGGCACCCACAACTACGAGTTCCGGGTGTACGCGCTGGCCGAGCCGTCGGCGGTGACCGAGGGCATGCCCGGCCCGGACGCCGCCACGCGGGTCGAGGGCACCGCGGCCCGCACGTCGGCGGTGCTCAGCGCCACCGCCAGCCCCACCTGACCGGCCCCCGTCCCGGCTGCGGCTAGCGGCTCTCGCCCTCACCGCGCGAGCCGGCCTCGCCGTCCCGCTCGGCCTCGAGTTCGGCCTCCAGCTCGGCCAGCGGGTCGAACTCGACCTCGTCGCCCTCGGCGGGGGCGTCCGCGCCGGCGCCGCCCGGGTCGTCGCCCGCCGCGCCGTCGTCCACATCGTCTGCGGCGGCATCCTCGGCGCGACCTGCGGCGGCGCCGCCCCCCATCGTCGGCCGGCGCGACCAGAGCGAGCGGAGCGATCGGGGCTCGACCCGATCGTCGGCGTCGTCAGGCGCCTCGTCGCTGACCTCGGTCGAGTCGGCGTCGATGACGCCGCCCCGGCCTCGGGCGGCGCGGGTACCGCCGGTGGCGCGCTCGGCCACGCGCGCCGGCAGGTCGGCCTTGCGCACCCGGAAGCCACCGATGGCGAGGGCGATGAGGGCGGGGAAGAAGAAGATGCCGATGCCGCCGGTCAGGATCACCGCCGCGGCCATGCCCAGCATGGCGAAGGTGAGCAGCCGGCTGCGGTCGGGCCGGCGGTTGGCCCACAGCGCGAAGAGGGTCACGAAGATCGGCAGGGCGATCACGACGAAGATCTGCGGGCCGCTGGCGTCGAGCAGCGAGATCTTGTTGTCGCCGATCTCGGCGCCGGTGAGCTGCTCGCGCGCGGCGATGGCCACGCCCCGGAAGCTGGCGGGGAGCGGCTCGCCCCGGTCGTCGGCCGGCACCTGGTAGAAGAGCAGGTAGATCGCCGCAATCACCGCCAGAACGAACGCGGTGAGCACCGCCCTGTCGCCGGGTCGCCTGCTCTGGAGCATGCCCATGATGCCGCTGGGCGGCGGCTCGGGCTGTGCGCCCGCCGGGGCGGCGCCGTTCGTCGAGCCGCCCCCGGTGGCCCGGGCGCGCCACCACCCCCGGCCCGAGCCACGCGACGCGCCCGTCCCGGCCGATGCGCTCGACCTGCTCGACCGCGACGACTGCGGCGGCGGGGCGGCGACGGCGTTGTCGCGCCGCGCGGCGAGCGCCTGGCGGCTGGCCCGGTTGCGAGCGGCTCGTCGTTGCTTGGAGGTCTGGCGCTTGTCCGGCACGGTGCACCACGGTAGAGCCGCCGGGGCACCCGCGGCGACCCGGGCACTCGGGCCGCGCCGCCGGTGGCCGCACGGCCACCGGCCCGGATCGTGGGACAGTCACCGGCACGTCAGGGGGAAGGACGAACATGACCGACAGCTGGGACATCGCGGCCGACAGCCCGCTGCTCGCGATCGCCGACGCGCCGGGCGGCGCGTACCGCCGGGCCCGGTTCCGCCTTCCCGTGCCACCACCCGCCGGCGCTCCCGCGCCCGTCGAGCACCTGCTGGCGGGGGCCGTCGAGGTCGACATCACCCCGCCGCCCGGGCTGCCCAAGGCCGGCTACTCGCGCAACGCCCGCACCGGCGCGGGGTTCCGCTCGCGCCTGCGTGCCCGGGTGCTGCACCTGCGGGCGGGAACCGGCTCGCTGGCGCTGGTGCAGTGCGACCTGCTGGGCGGGTCGGCGGTCGTGCACCGGCTGGTGGCACGCGCCGTGGCCGCGGCCACCGACGTCCCGGCGGCGGGCGTCCACATCGGCGCCACCCACACCCACGGGGGCCCGGGCCAGTTCCTGGGAACCGACTTCTACAACCGGTTCGCGTCCAACAAGCCGGGCTTCGACGCCGCCTGGACCCAGCTCGTTGCCGGCCGCATCGCCGCCGGCGTGCGGCAGGCGGTCGCACTGCGGCGCCCGGCCCGGCTGGCGTGGGGCAGCGCCGAGGTGTGGGGCCTGACCCGCAACCGGTCGCTCACGTCGTACGTGCGCAACGACGACGTCGCCGACCGGCGCGCCGAGCGCCAGCGGGCCTACGTGTCGGTCGATCCCCGCCTGCACCTGCTGCGGGTCGACGCGGTCGAGGGCGGCGGCGGGACCGCGCCCCTGGGGGCCCTGGTGGTGTTCTCGGTCCACGGCACCGGCGTGCCCATGCGCTCCGACGTCTACAACGCCGACCTGTGGGCCTACGTGACCGACGAGATGGGCACCCGCGTCGAGCGCTCGCACGGGCGCCGGCCGGTGGTCGGCGCCGTCGAGGGCACCCACGCCGACGTCGCCCCCGCCCTGCACCCGGGCACCGCCGGGCACCTCGAGGCGGCGCGCATCGGTCGCGGCATCGGCGCCCGGGCCGCCGAGCTGTACGCCGCCCTCGACGGCGAGCTGTCCGACCGCGTCGACCTGGCATGCGGCCTGCGCGAGGTCGACCTCGACCGGTCGCGCACCATCGACGACGTGTCACTGCCCCGGCGGCCGGCAGTGGGCGCCGCCCTGGTGGCCGGCGCCTACGAGAACGAGACCCCGCTCGTGCACCGCATCCCGCCGTTCCGGCCGGGCCACCCCCGGCGCCGCGGGGGTGGGCCCCAGGGCGTCAAGCGGGTGCTCGGCGGGCCGCTCCAGCGCCTGATCCTGCCCCTGCGGGGGTTCCCCCGGGTGCTGCCCGTGCAGGTGCTGCGCATCGGCGAGGTGGCCCTGGTGGGCCTGCCCTTCGAGGTCACCGTCGAGGCGGGCCGGCGCATCGGGGCCGCCGTGGCCGGCCGGGTGGCGGCCCACGGCGCCGGCCGGGTGGTCGTCACATCGGTGGCCAACGAGTACGCCGGCTACTGCACCACGCCCGAGGAGTACGGCGAGCAGCGCTACGAGGGCGGCCACACGCTGTACGGCCCGGCCACCCAGCCCTTCCTCGCCGCCCACGCCGCCCGTCTGGCGGGCGAGGTGGTGCGTGACGGCCTGGTGAGCGACCTGGTGGCCGACCGTGCGTTCGACCTGCAGCACCGGCGCTACCTGCCCGGCGCGGGCGGACCGGTGGTCGACCGGGTGGCCGACGGGCCGGCCGTCTTCACGGACGCCACCGCCACCACCGACCCCGTGTGGGAGCAGCGCTGGTGGGACGTCGGGCCGGGCGGCCTCGACTGGCACGAGCCCCTGGTGCGGGTCGAGATGGCCGACGGCGCCGCTGAGGCGTGGGTGCCGGCCGTCGCCCACGGTCGGCGAGTCGACGACGGCGGCTGCGACGTCGAGGTGGTGCACCTGGGCCCGGGCGACCGGGGCCGCGGCCACCGCTACGCGGTGCGCTGGTGGAGCCCCGGCTTCCGCGCCGGGCGGCGGCACCGGTT
The DNA here is from genome assembly GCA_035697515.1 of Acidimicrobiales bacterium. Classification (GTDB taxonomy): domain Bacteria; phylum Actinomycetota; class Acidimicrobiia; order Acidimicrobiales; family VFJN01; genus ZC4RG19. Next base: position 6,244 of record DASSCS010000036.1, on the reverse strand, counting down.
CGTGCTCGCGGCCAACGCCGGCCGCCCCGAGCTGGCCGCCGATCCGTTCGACTGATGGCGCCGCCCGGTCGGCGGCGGACGGCAGGCTGGCCGCCGGCCGAGCTCAGCGGAAGTCGCGGGAGCGCACGGCGGCCCTGATGGGCAGGGCCTCGATGCGCTCGGCGATCACGTTGGTGACCCCCTCGACCCGTTCGAGCCGGCCCCGCACCAGCAGCGCGGCGGCGGTGCGCACCACCCGCCGGTGGTGCGCCCAGCAGCCCTTGGACACCACGATGTTGAGCAGACCCGTCTCGTCCTCGAGGTTGACGAAGGTGGTGCCGCCCGCCGTCGCCGGCCGCTGGCGGTGGGTGACCACGCCGCCCACCGTCACCCGCGAGCCGTGCTCGCGCTCGACCAGGCGGGCGGCGGGCACCACGCCCATCTCGTCGAGCAGGTGGCGCACGAAGAGGGTGGGGTGGCCCTCGGGGCTGACGCCGGTGGCCCAGAGGTCGGCCCGGGCCACCTCGATCGGCTCGAGGCCGGGCAGCGTCGGTGCGTCGACCCCGGTGATGATGCCGTCGAGCCGGTCGGCGCCCGCCTGCGCCACCGCTCCCGCCACCCACAGGGCACGGCGCCGGTCGAGCCCGAAGCACCCGAACGCTCCCGCGGTGGCCATGGCCTCGACCTGGGCGGTCGACAGGCCGGGCACCCGGCGCACCAGGTCCTCCGGGCGGGCGTAGGGGCCACCGGCGTCGCGCTCGGCCTCGATGCGCCGGGCCAGCTCGTCGCCCATGCCCCGCACCGAGCCCAGCCCCAGCCGCACCGCGGGCCCGCCCCTTCCCCACGTCCCGGGCGCCGCCCCCGCCCCGGCCGCGGGGTCGGGAGGGGGCCCGTCGACCTCGAGGGTGGCGCCGGCGGCCGAGACGGCCAGGTCGGGGGTGCGCACCTCGACGCCGTGGCGGCGGGCGTCCTGCACCAGCGAGTGCGGCGAGTAGAAGCCCATGGGCTGGGCGTCGAGCAGCGCGGCGCAGAACGCCGCCGGGAAGTACCGCTTGAGCCACGACGACGCGTACACCAGGTAGGCGAAGCTGACCGAGTGGCTCTCGGGGAAGCCGTAGCTGGCGAACGCGGCCAGCTTCTCCCAGATGCGGTCGGCCACCTCGCCGGTGACGCCGTTGGCCGCCATGCCGTCGTACAGCCGCTGGCGCAGCCGGCCCATGCGCTCCTCGCTGCGCTTGGACCCCATGGCCTGGCGCAGCTCGTCGGCCTCGGCGGGGGTGAACCCGGCCACGTCGATGGCCATCTGCATCAGCTGCTCCTGGAACAGCGGCACCCCGAGCGTCTTCTCCAGCGCCGGCTTCAGCAGCGGGTGCAGGTAGGTGGGCTCCTCCAGGCCGTTGCGGCGGCGGATGTACGGGTGCACCGACCCGCCCTGGATGGGCCCGGGGCGGATGAGCGCCACCTCGACCACCAGGTCGTAGAACGTGCGGGGCCGCAGCCGGGGCAGCGTGGCCATCTGCGCCCGCGACTCGACCTGGAACACGCCCACCGAGTCGGCCCGGCACAACATCGCGTAGACCTCGTCGTCCTGGGGGATGGCGGCCAGGTCGACCTCGATGCCATGCGCCCCCCGCACGAAGTCGACGCAGTGGTGCAGCGCCTCGAGCATGCCCAGGCCCAGCAGGTCGAACTTCACCAGCCCCACCGCCGCGCAGTCGTCCTTGTCCCACTGCAGCACGGTGCGCATGGGCACCAGCTCGTCGCCCACGGGGGCGTCGTCGGTGCCGGCCGTGCCGTCGCGCAGCGACGCCCTGCCCCGGAATCGCCCCCACTCGACCGGGCACACCTCGACGATGGGCCGGTCGCAGATGACCATGCCCCCCGAGTGGATGCCCAGGTGGCGGGGCGCCCGCTCGACCTCGCGGGCCAGCGCCAGCACCGGGGAGGGGATGTCGTGCCCGTCGCGCTCGCCGGCGGTCGACGACACCGTCGCCCACATGTCCATCTGCTTCGACCAGGCGTCCTGCTGGCCGGGCGAGTAGCCCAGCGCCTTGGCCATGTCGCGCACCGCCGAGCGGGCCCGGTAGCTGATGACGTTGGCCACCTGGGCGGCGTGGCGGCGGCCGTGGCGCCGGTAGACGTGCTGGATGGCCTCCTCCCGCCGGCCGCTCTCGATGTCGATGTCGATGTCGGGCGGGCCGTCGCGCTCGGGTGACAGGAAGCGCTCGAACAGCAGGCCCAGCGACACCGCATCGGCGTTGGTGATGCCCAGCGCGTAGCAGACCGCCGAGTTGGCGGCGCTGCCCCGGCCCTGGCAGAAGATGTTCGACCGGCGGCAGAAGGCCACGATGTCCCACACCACCAGGAAGTAGCCGGGGAAGCCCAGGGCCGCGATGACCGCCAGCTCGTGGTCGATCTGGGCCCACGCCTTGCGGTTGCGGTCGCGGTCGCCCCGGGGGTCGGCGCCGCCCCGGGGACCGTAGCGGTGGGTGGCGCCATCCTCGGTCAGCCGGCGCAGGTAGGCCATCTCGTCCAGCCCGTCGGGGCAGGGGAACGGCGGCAGCCGGGGCGCCACCAGCGCCAGATCGAAGGCGCAGGCCCGCCCCAGCTCGGCGGCGCGGGCGACCGCCCCCGGCCAGCGGGCGAAGCGGCGGGCCTGCTCGTCGCCCGAGCGCAGGTGGGCGGTGCCGGCGACGGGCAGCCACCCCTCGAGGTCGTCGAGGCTGCGCCGGGCCCGCACCGCGGCCAGCGCCGCGGCCAGGCGCCGCCGGTCGGGCGTGGCGTAGTGGACGTTGTTGGTGGCCACCAGGTCGAGCCCCGCCCGCACGGCCAGGGCGGCGAGGATGTCGTTGCGGGCCGAGTCGAGCGGGTCGCCGTGGTCGCACAGCTCGACCGCCACGTTGTCCGCCCCGAACGTGTGGACCAGCCGCCCCAGCTCGCGGGCCGCGGCCGCCGGACCCTCGCGCAGCAGCGCCCGGGGCACCGCACCCTTGCGGCAGCCGGTGAGCACCATCCAGTGGCCCCCGTGCGCCGCCGCCCAGTCGACGCCCGAGTAGTCGGGCCGGCCCTTCTCGTGCCCCGCCAGGTGCCCGGCGCTGAGGGTGGACGCCAGGCGGGCGTAGCCCTCGAGGTCGCGGGCCAGCACCAGCAGATGCTCGCCCTCGGGATCGGCCTCGCCGTTCTGCGGGCGGGTCAGCCCCAGCGACAGCTCGGCCCCGAACACCGTGGGCACCCCCACCGCCCCGGCCGCCTCGGCGAAGCGCACCACCCCGTAGAGCCCGTCGTGGTCGGTGATGGCCAGGGCCTCGAGGCCCAGGCGGGCCGCCTCCTCCGCCAGCTCCTCGGGGTGGCTGGCCCCGTCGAGGAAGCTGAAGTTCGAGTGGCAGTGCAGCTCGGCGTAGGGGGTGGCGCTGGGCCGCCGGTCGAGGCCGGCGGGCGGCTGGTAGGCCGGGCGGTGGGACGACCAGGCCGGGCTGTCACCCCCGTCCGCCCCCTCGGGCACGTCGGTGGGGCGGTGGTCGCGCCGGGCACGGGCGCCGCCGGTCGACCACCAACCGTGGGGATCGCCGCCGGGCTTGCGGTCGGACAGCGTGCGCTCGATCTCGCTCCAGGGGACGTCGGGGTTGTTGAAGCCCACGGGCCCAGTGTACGAACAGATGTTCGTGCGATCACCCGCGCGCTGCGTGCGCCTCGGGCCCCTCCAGGAGCGGGCTCACGGCGTGCTCGATGCCGTCGACCGCCGCCCGCTCGCCCCGGAAGTAGTCGAGGCCCCACTCGGCCACCAGGGCGGCGTTGCGCCACCGCGCGTCGTCGCCCAGCTCGCTGCGCACCTCCCCGAGCTGGGCCAGCATGTCGTCACACCACGCCCGGTGCGACTCGATGGCCGCCCGCAGCTCGCCGGGGTCGAGCAGGTGCCCGAAGAACACCCGCAGCGCCACCGGGTGGCGCAGCACCGGCGGGCCGGGCGGGGTGGCCAGCCAGGCCCGCACCGCCGTCTCGCCCGCGCCGCTGAGCCGGTACACCTTGGTGGCCCGGGTGCCCTCGCGCACCACGCTGCGCTGGATGACCAGGCCGGCGGCGGCCAGCCGCTCCAGCTCGCGGTACACCTGGCTCATGGCCGGCGCCGACCAGAAGAACCGCAGGTTGTCGGCCCACTGCTTGAGCTCGTACCCCGACAGCTCGCGGCCGAACGACAGCAGCCCGAGCAAGGTGTACCCGGTCTGCGTCGGGGTCGGCTCAGGCGGCGATGCGGGCGAGGCGGCGGTCGGCATCGGAGGAGAGCCTATGTTCCGAACGGGAAGAAGGGCAGGCCACGGGCGGCGCGCCGCCACCACCGGGATACTTTGTGTGCGGGCGGGCGTCGCCTCGGTACGGTTCCGCGAACCGGGACGCTGGGTGGCGACGAACTACCAGGTAGGCGCGACGGTCGCGCCCGGGACCAGGTGTGCGGAGGACAGGCAGTGCGGCGAACCAGGATCGTGGCGTCCATCGGGCCGGCGTCGTGGGACGAGCCGGTCCTGCGCAAGGTCATCGCCGCGGGCGCCGACGTCATCCGCATCAACCTCTCCCACGGCGAGCCGTCCGCCCAGCTCGGCCTGATCGACCGGGTGCGGCGGGTCAGCGCCGAGGAGGGCCGCGCGGTCGGCGTGCTGGTCGACCTGCCCGGGCCCAAGGTGCGCATGGCGCCGTTCCCCACCGCGGGCGTCGAGCTGGCGCCGGGCGACCACGTCGAACTGCGGTGCGGCGCGCCGGCCAGCGGCCCGGTCGTCATCGGCGTCGACCTCGACCAGCTGGGCCTGGTAGCGGGCGACCGGGTCACGGCGGGCGACGGCGCCGTCATGTTCGAGGTCGTCGACGGCGGTGACGGCCCCGGCCACGACGACGACCGGGGACGGTCGGCCCGGCTCGTGGTGGGCCGGGGCGGCCGGTTGCAGGGACGTCCGGGCATCCACCTGCCCGACGGGGCCAGCGGCGTGTCCGGGCCGACCCCGCGCGACCTGCGCCTGGCCCTGGCCGCCCGGACAGCCGGGGCCGACGCCGTGGCGGCCTCGTTCGTCCAGCGGGCGGCCGACGTCCAGCGGCTGGTCGACGCGCTGGGCCCGGACCGGCCCCAGGTGGTGGCGAAGATCGAGACCGCCGCGGCGGTCGACGACGCCGAGGCGATCCTGGCCGTGGCCGACGCCATCATGGTGGCCCGCGGCGACCTGGGCATCCGGCTGCCCATCGAGGACGTGCCCCACGTGCAGAAGCGCCTGGTGCGGGCGGCCATCGCCGCCGGGCGACCGGTCATCACCGCCACGCAGATGCTCGAGTCGATGGTCACCGCCGCCTGTCCCACCCGGGCCGAGGTGTCCGACGTGGCCAACGCCGTGTTCGACGGCACCGACGCCGTCATGCTGTCGGCCGAGACCGCGGTGGGCGCCGATCCGGCCGAGGCGGTGGCCGTGATGGCCTCGGTGGTGGCCCGGGCCGAGCGCGAGGCCGACTACCCGCAGTGGGGCGTCAAGCTGGGCCGGCTGCGGCGCTCGGTGCCCCTGCCCACCACGGCCAGGATCACCGACGCCACCAGCGAGGGCGCCTGGCGGGCCGCCAGCAACGTTGGCGCGGCCGCCATCGTGTGCTGCACGCCGTCGGGCGACACGGCCCGGGCCGTGGCCCGCTTCCGGCCCACCGTGCCCGTCGTGGCGGTCAGCCCCTCCGATCGCACGGTGCGGGCCCTGTCGCTGACGTGGGGGGTCACCGCGGTGCGGGGCCACCGGTGGTCGACCACCGACGACATGGTGTGGCTGGCCACCGAGGCCGCCGTGGCCGCCGGCATGGCCGGCGCGGGCGACGTCGTGGTGGTCATCGGCGCCTACCCGGGCGACCCCGACCCGGCCGCCGACGTCCTCCGCGTCGTCCGCCTGCGCTGATCCGGCACCGGCCTCCCGGGAACGCTCGTGTCCCGTCTCGGAGCGACACCGCGCTGCGCCCGGCGGCAGCCCCATCAGTCGTAGGTGGCCTCGACCGCCCAGCGGCCCGACTCGACCACCAGCAGGTAGGCCACGCCGCCGGCCGTCGTCACCTGGAGGCGGGCACGGCGGCGGTGGCCCCGAGGGTCCCACCAACGCTCGTCGCAGGGCCAGGGCCCGGCCCACGCCGCCACGACGGCCCACCCACCGGACCGCCCGCCCGCCCGACCCCCCTGGCCGACCGGCACCCGGCCCGCCCCGGCTCCTGGCGCCGGCGCGCCGGTCCCGGGTCGCGGAGGGGCGGCCGCCGCCGT
>DASSCS010000035.1:0-60918 GCA_035697515.1 Acidimicrobiales bacterium | reverse complement strand
CCTCACCCAGCTCGACGAGGGCGACGTGCTGTTCGTCGATGAGATCCACCGCCTGCCCCGGGCGGTCGAAGAGGTGCTCTACCCGGCCATGGAGGACTTCCAGCTCGACATCGTGCTGGGCAAGGGCCCCGCGGCGCGCTCCATCAGGCTCGACCTGCCCCGGTTCACGCTGGTGGGCGCCACCACCCGCACGGGCTCGATCACCGGCCCACTGCGCGACCGCTTCGGCCTCGTCGCCCGGCTCGACTACTACACGGCCGCCGACCTCGAGGCCATCGTCGAGCGGGCGGCCGGCATCCTCGACGTGACGATCGACGGCCCCGGCTGCGCCGAGATCGCCCGCCGGGCCCGAGGCACGCCCCGCATCGCCAACCGCCTGCTGCGCCGGGTGCGCGACTTCGCCGAGGTCACCGCCGACGGCACCGTCGACCGAGCCACGGCCGAGAAGGGGCTGGCGCTCTTCGGCGTCGACGGGCGCGGGCTCGACCAGGTCGACCGGGCCATCCTCACGGCGCTGTGCCGCCGCTTCGGCGGCGGTCCCGTGGGGTTGTCGACCCTCGCCATCAGCGTGGGCGAGCAGACCGAGACGGTCGAGGACGTGTACGAGCCGTTCCTCATCCAGCAGGGCCTGCTCATGCGCACGCCCCGGGGCCGGGTGGCGCTGCCCGCCGCCTGGGAGCACCTGGGCGTGGCACCGCCGCCGGGACCGGCCGGGGCGTCGCCCACCCTGTTCGGCGGCTGACCGGCCGGCGGCCGGTAGGTTTGGCCGGCCCCCATGGACCTCGACGACTTCGCCTACGACCTGCCCGCGGGCGCCATCGCGCAGCACCCGGCCGAGCCCCGCGACGCGGCCCGCCTGCTGGTCGACCGCGGCGCGGGCCGGCCGGCCGCGCACCGCACCGCCGCCGACGTGCCCGACCTGGTGCGCCCCGGCGACGTGGTGGTGGTCAACACGACCCGGGTGCTTCCCGCCCGGCTGCGGCTGCGCAAGGACACCGGGGGAGAGGTCGAGGTGCTGCTGCTCGAGCGGACGGCTGCGGGCCCGTGGGAGGCGCTGGTGCGGCCGAGCCGGCGGGTCAGGGCCGGCACCGTGTTGGTCGCGGGGCCCGACCTGGCGATCCGGGTGGGCGGGGCGGGCGACGGTGACGGCACCCGGCTCGTCACCCTGTTGGTGGACGACGACCGGCCGCGACCCGGCGCTCCGGCGCCCGTCGGTGGCGGCGCGGCGGCCGGCCCGGCGTCCCCGGCGGAGGGCGGCGGCGCGTCCGTGCGCGGGGCCGACGTTCCGGCGGGCGAGCTGGCGGCGCTGCGGCGACACGGGGTGGTGCCCCTGCCGCCCTACATCACCGCCCCGCTGGCCGACGCCGAGCGGTACCAGACCGTGTTCGCCGACCGGCCGGGCTCCGTCGCCGCCCCCACGGCCGGGCTTCACCTCACGCTGGGCATCCTCGACCGCTGCCGGACGGCCGGCGCCCGGGTCGTGGGCGTCGAGCTCGACGTCGGCATGGGCACGTTCCGCCCGATGACGGCCGCCAAGGTCGAGGACCACCACATGCACGCCGAGCGCTACCGGGTCGCGCCGGAGGCCGTCGCGGCCTGCCGGTCGGCCCGGGCGGCCGGCGGCCGCGTGGTGGCCGTGGGCACCACGACGGTGCGCGCGCTCGAGTCGGTGGCGCTCACGGGCGAGCTGTCCGGTCGCACGGAGCTGTTCATCCACCGACCGTGGGACTGGCGGGCCGTCGACGTGCTCATGACCAACTTCCACCTGCCGCGCTCGTCGCTGCTGGTGCTGGTCGACGCGTTCGTCGGCCCCCGCTGGCGTGAGCTCTACGCCACCGCCCTGGCCGCGGGCTACCGGTTCCTGTCCTTCGGCGACGCGCTGTGGCTCGAGCGGGCCGGCGAGGGGGCGCGCCCGTGACCCTGTCGTTCCGGGTCGACGCGACCTGCGGGCCGGCTCGCACCGGCGCCGTCACCACCGCGCGGGGCAGCTTCTCGACGCCGTGCTTCATGCCGGTCGGCACCCGGGGTGCGGTGCGCACGCTGTCAGCGGCCGATCTCGACGACCTGGGTGCCGAGGTCGTGCTGGGCAACACCTACCACCTGATGCTGCGGCCGGGCGCAGCGGTCGTCGAGGCCCTCGGGGGCCTCCACGGCTTCGCCGGCTGGCGGGGGCACGTGCTGACCGACTCGGGCGGGTACCAGGTGTACTCGCTGCGGCCCAGGGTCGACGACGAGGGCGCCACGTTCGCCTCGACCTACGACGGCAGCAGCCACCACCTCAGCCCCGAGGGCGCGGTCGACGTGCAGGTCAAGCTGGGCAGCGACATCCAGATGGTGCTGGACGTGTGCCCGCCGCTGCCGTCGCCGCCGGCGGTGGTGCGCTCGGCCGTCGACCGCACCGCCCTCTGGGCGCAGCGCGCCCGCAAGGCGTTCCTGGCCTACGAGCGGCCCGACCTCAACCAGTTCGGCATCGTGCAGGGCGGCATCGACCACGCCCTGCGGGCGGAGAGCGCGGAGCGCACGGTGGCGGTGGGGTTCGACGGCTACGCCGTGGGCGGGCTGTCGGTGGGCGAGGACCGGTCGGCCATGATGCCCGCGCTCGAGGCGGCGCTGGCCGTGTTGCCGGCGGGCCGGCCCCGCTACCTCATGGGCCTCGGCGACCCGCTGGGCATGGTCGACGCGGTGGCGCGGGGCGTCGACATGTTCGATTGCGTGCTGCCCACCCGCCTGGCCCGCCACGGCACCATGCTCACGTCGGAGGGCCGGCTCAACCTGCGCAACCGCCGCTTCGCCGCCGACGCAGGGCCGCTCGACCCCACCTGCGGCTGCCCGGTGTGCGCCCGCTGGTCGCGGGCCTACCTGCGCCACCTGCTGTCGGTGGCCGAGCCCACCGCTCCGCGCCTGCTCACCATCCACAACGTGGCTTGGACCTTCGCCCTGGTCGAGCGCATGCGGGCCGCCATCGCCGACGGCTCGCTGGCGGCGTTGCGGGCGGACCTGGCGGAGCGCTGGCAGGTGGAGGGCGGCGGCACGGTCCGGCCCGATGACGGGACGGGCGACGCGGTGCACTAGCCTCGTCCAGCCGCCTATGGAGCCGCTGATCGTCCTCGCCGCCACCTTCGTCCTGCTGTGGGTGCTCTTCATCCTCCCCCAGCAGCGGCGGGTGCGGGCCCACCAGGCGCTGGTGGCCTCGCTCGAGCCGGGTGACGAGGTGGTGCTGTCGGCCGGGATCCACGGCCGCATCGCCGATCTCGGCCCCGAGGAATTGATGCTCGAGGTGGCGCCGGGCGTCGAGCTGCGGGTCGCCCGCCAGGCCGTGCTGCGCCTCGTCGAACACGCCACGCGGGCCGATGACGACAGCGACGGCGCCGCTGACGACAGCGACAGCGCCGCTGACGACAGCGACAGCGCCGACGGCGCCGAGGACGCGTCCGCCGGCCCGGCACCCGAGCGTGCACCCGACGACGGTGCGGTCGCGCCGAGTGCCCCCGATCCCGACGACCGGGGCCCGACCGCCCCCGGGCCGAACGTGTGAGCTGATGCGACGCAAGTTTCTTGTCCCGCTCCTGCTGATCCTGATCGCCGCCTTCGGCGGGCTGGCCGCCACCCTGGCGGCCGGCAACAGCCCGGAGTTGGGCCTCGACCTGCAGGGCGGGGTGTCGGTGGTGCTGGCGCCGACTGGCGAGGCCTCGGGCGAGCAGCTCGACCAGGCCCTCAACATCATCCGCGACCGGGTCGACGCCCTCGGCGTCGCCGAGCCCGAGATCACGCGGCAGGGCGACGCCATCATCGTGCAGCTGCCCGGGGCCAAGAACCGGGACCGCGCCCTCGCGCTGGTCGGGCAGACGGCCGAGCTGCGCTTCCGGCCGGTGCTCAACGAGGCGGCGGTGCCCGCTGACGTGCTGGACGAGGCGCAGGCGACCGCCGACGAGGCGGTCGGGGAAGGCGCCACCACGACCACCGCGCCCGCCGATGAAGGGGACGAGGGGGGCGACACCACCACGACCTCCGAGGCCGCGCTGAGCCTGACCGAGGGCGAGAGCGCCGCCGCCGTCCAGGAGCAGCCGACCACCACCGCGCCGCCCGAGACGACCACGACCACCGCAGGCGAGGGTGACCAGCCGGCCGAGGCCGAGCCGCCCACCCTCACCCCCCGCGACCAGGACGAGGCCGACGCCACCGTCACGCTGCCGGGCGTCGACGGCGAGACGGTCTACGTGCTCGGTCCTACGCTGGCCACGGGCCGCATCGTCCGCACCGCGGCGGCCGACATCCAGACCGGGCAGTGGATGGTGGGGCTCGAGATGCGCGGCGGCGAGGACGGCATCGACAAGTTCAACGAGATCGCGGCGCAGTGCTACCAGGCCGCCGACCCGGCCGTGTGCCCGACGGGGCGGCTGGCCATCGTGCTCGACTCGGTGGTGCAGTCGGCGCCGACGATCAACAACCCCACCTTCGCCGCCGACCAGATCTCGATCAGCGGCAGCTTCAGCGAGTCCGAGGCCAAGGACCTGGCCCTGGTGCTGCGCTACGGCTCGCTGCCGGTCGAGCTCGAGCGCCAGACCGTCGAGACCGTGTCGGCGACGCTGGGCGAGGACTCGCTGCGGGCCGGCGTGGTCGCCGGCGTCGCCGGTCTGATCGTCGTGGCCCTCTACCTGATCCTGTACTACCGGGCGCTGGGCATCGTGGTGGTGTTCGGGTTCGGCGTCTGGGGCGCGCTCATGTACACGGTCGTGAGCTGGCTGGGCGCGACGCAGGGCCTGGCCCTCACGCTGGCCGGCGTCACCGGCATGATCATGTCGATCGGCGTGACCGCGGACTCCTACGTCGTGTTCTTCGAGCGGCTCAAGGACGACGTGCGCGCCGGTCGCACCCTGCGCAGCTCGACCGAGCGCTCGTTCAAGCGCGCCTTCCGCACGATCCTCGCGGCCAACATGACGTCGTTCATCGGTGCCGCCGTGCTGTGGTGGCTGACGGTCGGCTCGGTGCGCGGGTTCGCCCTGTTCCTGGGCCTGTCGACTGTGCTCGGCGTCATCGTGACGTGGTGCTACACGCGGCCCGTGGTCATCTGGCTGTCGAGCCACCGGCTGTTCACCGAGATGCCCGTCCTCGGCGTCGCCCGGGGGCTGACGGGGCGGCGGGGCACCGCGGCGGCCGGCCCTGCGGTGTCGGGGGGAACGGGACGATGAGCGACGACACCAAGGCCGACGGCACGACCGACAGCCCCGGCGACGGCGCGGCCGACGGCCCCGGCACGCCCGGCGACGCCACCGCACGGGACGGCGCACCCCGGCACTCGGTGTGGGGCCGGCTGTACCACGGCGAGACCAACATCGACTTCGTCGGGCGCACCCGCCTCTGGTTCGCCCTGTCCGGCACGCTCATCCTCATCGGCCTGGTGGCGTTCGTGGCGCGCGGGGGCTTCAACCTCGGCATCGACTTCGAGGGCGGCGTCGTGTGGGAGGTGCCCGCGCAGGAGGCCTCGGTGGGCGAGGTGCGCGACGCGGTGGCCGAGTTCGGCCTGGCCGGGTCGACCATCCAGGAGGTCGACGGCGAGGAGGGTCGCACGATCAGGGTCGAGGCCGAGCCGGTCGAGCCCGAGACGAGCGACGAGATCTCGGCGACGCTCGCCGAGCTGACCGACAACACGGTCGACGACGTGGTGCTGTCCGAGGTGGGCCCGTCCTGGGGCCAGGAGGTCAGCTCCAAGGCGCTGCGGGCGCTCGTCGTGTTCCTGGTGCTGGTCACGATCTACATCACGCTTCGCTTCGAGTGGAAGATGGCGCTGCCCACCCTGGTGGCGCTGTTCCACGACATCCTCATCACGGCGGGCTTCTATGCCGTGACCCAGATCGAGATGACGCCGGCCACGGTCATCGCCCTGCTGACCATCCTCGGCTACTCGATCTACGACGGCGTCGTCGTGTTCGACAAGGTCGACGAGAACACCCGCTACGTGTCCTCGACGGGCGGGCTGACCTACAGCGGCATGGTCAACGTGTCGCTGAACCAGGCCCTCATGCGGTCGCTCAACACCAACATCACCGCCCTGCTGCCGGTCCTCTCGCTGCTGGTCATCGGCTCGTGGGTCATGGGCGCAAGGGTGATCGAGGAGTTCGCCATCGCCCTGCTGATCGGCCAGTTGTCGGGCGCCTACTCGTCGATCTTCATCGCCTCGCCGCTGCTGGCGTGGCTGAAGGAGCGCGAGCCCCGGTACCGGGACATCAGGCGGCGCGTCGACGCCCGGGGCGGCGACGCCGCGGTGGTGGCGGCCACCATCGCCCTCGGCCGGCCACCCTCGGGCCGCATGGCCGAGCGGGCCGCTCCCGCGCAGACCGGGTCGTCGGGCGGTGGGGACGGCGGCGAGGGCCGGGTGCCGGCGTCGGTGGCGCCGTCGGGGCGGGCGATCCCGCCGCGCCCGCGCAAGAAGACCAAGCGCTCCCGCTGACGGCGACGGGCCGGTGCGGTCCGCCGGATCCGGGTCACTCGTGGGCGAGGACGGGCGCGACGGGTCGTCGCGCCATCAGCCGGGCGGGGACCGCGACGATGGCGGCGAACACGATGGGCACGGCGGCACCCAGTGCGACCAGCGCCGGGGCGGGCGGTGTCACCGCAGGAAGGTCGCCGCCCTCCATGAGACCCCAGAGCCCGAATCCGAGCGGGATGCCGAGAGCGACCGCGATGGCGCTGGCGCCGAGCTGCGAGACGATCAGCGCCGTGGTCGTCTGGCGGGGCGTCGCCCCGACGGCCCGCAGCACCGCGTGGTTGCGGGCGGTGTCGCGTGCGGCGAAGGCGGCGACGACGACGGCGTTGACGGTGGCCAGCACCAGCAGCAGCACGGCGGTGGCCACGACGATGCTGCGGACCTGGGCGTAGAGGGCGTCGGTGGCGGTGGCGCTGGCGGCGTGGCCGGGCTCGGCCGGCGTGACCTCGAGCAGGTCGAGGCTGGCGTGCAGCGCGACCGCCACCACGGTCATCGCCACGCCGAGGGTGAGACCGGCCGCGCTGGTGAGCAGCCGCGCAGGGCGCCGCCGGGCCGACCGCAGGCCGAGCGCTCCGGCGAGCGGCAGACCCGGTGCGGCCACGAGACGGCTGGACGGTCCGGGCCGTCGCGGCGGTCGCGGGCCCGCCGCCAGCGATCGGAGCGTGCTGTGCCTGGTGCCCCGGAGGGCCGGCCGGACGGTCCCGAGCACGACCGTGGCGCTCGCCACGGCGCAGACCGTTGCGACCCGACCCCACGTCAGGGGCGGGAGCTCCGGGTTGCCGAGGACGGTGAGCGACACGCCGGCCAGGCGCGGCGCGAGCACGCGGCCGAGGCCCAGCCCCGCGGCGCTGGCGAGCGCGGCGATCGCCAGGTGCTCGATCAGCAGGACGGAGACGACCTGCCGAGGCGTCACGCCCACGGCCTTTAGCGTGCCGATCTGATGCACCTGCGCGGCCATGCGGCCGGCCACCAGCACGGCTGCGGTGGCCACGGTGAGCAGGGCGAGGAGGAGCCCGGCTGCGAACAGCGTGGCCGCGACGATGTCGATGTCGGAGTGCGAGTCGGCCCGGCGCTGCTGCCACGTCTCCAGGTAGGCGATCACCGGCGAGGAGGCGTCCACGCTCACCGCGGCGCGGTGGTCCTCGACGAACGCGGCGGCGTCGGCCGGGTCGTCCAGGCGGATCTGGAGCTCGAAGCCCTCCTCGGTCATGCCGAGGGCGCGCATCGCCTGGGCGGTCTCGGCTGTCACCCACACCTGTGCCGGCCGGCTGAGCGGGAAGCGACCGCGGCTGACCGTCATGGCCACGCCCCGGACCGGGAACGAGCGGCCCTGGACGGTGATGGTGTCGCCGGCGCCGAGGTCGAGCGTGGACGCCAGGCCGCTCTCGAGCACCACGCCGCCCCCCGCCCCGAGCCACCGGCCGTCGGTCACGAGCGGCTGGTCGACCGCCGAGCGGGGGGAGTCGCGCACCTCGGCCGTGAGGTCCTCGGGCGCTCCGGCGATGTCGACCGAACCGTACAGGTGCGTCCACGGCCCGCCCACCGCGGCGACCCCGGGGGCGCTTGCCGCCAGCGCGGTGGCGCGGCGCCGCAGGTCGGCGACGAGCTCGGCGTCTCCCGGCTCGTCCGGCGGGTGGTAGGCGGTGAGCCCCACGTGGAAGCCGTCGGTGGCCCGCCACACGCGGTCCCACGGCTCGTCCGCGCTGCCGTAGACCGACGTGGCCACACCGAACGTTCCGGTGGCGATCGTCAGCGTGACCAGCAGGAGTACGGCCTGGCCCGGGCGCCGGCGGACGTTACGCCAGGCGAGCCGCAGCAGCAGCACCACCGATCGCATCAGGCGCCGCCGCGATCGGCGAGGTCGCCCAGGTCGGCCAGCGGCGAGGCGAACGCACCACCGTCGAGGCGGGTCCCGCCGTCGATCACGCCGTCACGCATGGTGAGCAGGCGGTCGGCCATGCTGGCCACCCGGGGGTCGTGGGTCACGATCAGCAGCGTCTGGCCCGCGGCGCGGAGGTCGGCGAACAGCCGGAGGATGTCGCCGGTGGCGCGGCTGTCGAGGTTGCCGGTCGGCTCGTCGGCCAGGACGACGAGCGGCTCGTTGATCAACGCCCGCGCCACGGCGACACGCTGGCGCTCGCCCCCCGACAGCCGGTCGGGGAGGTGACCGGCGCGGGCGCCCACGCCCAGGCGGTCGAGCAACCCCGACGCGCGCCGGCGGGCGTCGTGGCGCGACGACCCGACCAGCAGGGCCGGGAGCTCGACGTTCTCGACCGCCGTCAACTCGTCGACCAGGTGGAACGCCTGGAAGACGAAGCCCACGCCCTGGCGCCGGAACACCGCCCACTGGGTCTCGGAGAGCCCGTCGACCCGCCGGCCGCCCAGGCGCAGCTCCCCCGCGTCGGGTCGTTCGAGCCCGCCCAGCAGGTGGAGGAGCGTCGACTTCCCGCAGCCGCTGGGCCCCATCACCGACACGGTCTCGCCCGGTTCGACGGCCAGGTCCACGCCATCGACCGCGCGCACCACCTCGCCGTCGCCCTGGTAGCGCCGCACCAGCCCGCGCGCCTCGACGACCGCCGTCACGTCGGCTCCCTCCCGTCCCAGCGCTGCTCGCACACCTCGAGCCAGCGGATGTCTGCCTGGAGCCGCAGCGCCGCGCCCTCGATCAGCAGCGTCCCGTCGGCGTCGGGCCGTTCGGCGAGCGCGGCCTCCTGGAGCTGGCGCAGTTGGCGCAGCAGCTCGAGCCGCTGGGCGTCGACCAGCGCCACCGGGTCGGCCAGCCGCGTCGCAGCCGCGGCGACGAGCTTGAGGTGGAACTCGACCGGCGCCACCTTCGACCAGGACACGTCCGCCAGCCAGGTCACGACCCGGTCGCGGCCGGCAGCCGTCAGCTCGTACACCTTCTTGTCGGGCTGGCTGGCCTGCCCGACAGTCTCGGACACGACCAGCCCGGCGCGCTCGAGGCGGGTGAGCGTGACGTACACCTGGCCGGGGTTCAGCCCGCCGCCGGCCGGCCCGAGCGCGGCCATCAGGCGTTGGCGCAGTTCGTAGCCGTGGGCCGGCTCCTTGGCGAGCAGGGCGAGGATCGGGTCCCTCACGAGATGCCCCCTGGGTCCTGACGATCTGCTATCTATAACGGCTAGGTACAAGCAGGGTCAAGGGCCCGCTCGGCCGCCCACTATCGTCGCCGGCCATGACCCGCGATTCCTCGTGGCTGGCCGACCACCTGCGTGACGTCCCCGACTTCCCCCAGCCCGGCATCGTCTTCAAGGACCTGACGCCGCTGCTCAACGATGTCGACGCGTTCCGCTTCGCGGTCGACTCGGTGGCCGAGCACGCCGCCGGCCTGACGGTCGACAAGGTCGTGGGCATCGAAGCCCGGGGCTTCATCTTCGGCGCGGCGGTCGCCTACCGCCTGGGCGCCGGGTTCGTGCCGGTGCGCAAGCCGGGCAAGCTGCCCTGGAAGACGGTCACCGAGACCTACGCGCTGGAGTACGGCAGCGACTCGCTCGACATCCACGAGGACGCGGTCGACACGGGCGACGCCGTCTACGTGGTCGACGACGTGCTCGCCACCGGGGGCACCGCCGCCGCCACCTGCCGGCTGGTCGAGCGGCTCGGCGGCAACATCGCCGGGCTGGCCTTCGTGGTCGAGTTGGGTTTCCTCGACGGCCGGGCGAAACTGGCTGACCACGACATACTCAGCCTGATCACCGTGTAGCTCATGACAGCCGGGGAACACGGCGTACCAGGGTGGGGTTCAGCAGGGTGTGAGAGGAGGTAGCCGTGCCCACCGTTGACCGGGTCCTGCCGTGGCGGCGCAATCACCCGCCGCCCGCAGACGAGGTCGCGCCCCTGCTGAACGCCTTCCGGAGGCGGCACCCCAAGGCGCCGACGGCCCTCATCACCCGCGCCTACCTGCGCTCGGCCGACGCCCACCGGGGCCAGTCACGCAACTCGGGCGAGCCCTACGTCCACCATCCGCTCGCGGTGGCCAAGATCGTCGCCGACTTCGGACTCGACGACGTGACGGTCGCCGCCGCCCTGCTGCACGACACGGTCGAGGACACCGGCACGACGCTCGACGAGATCGAGCGGGCGTTCGGCGGGGACGTGGCCGCCATCGTCGACGGCGTCACCAAGCTCGAGCGGGTCCAGTTCAACTCGCGCGAGGCCCAGCAGGCCGCCACGATGCGCAAGATGCTGGTGGCCATGGCCCGCGACCTGCGGGTCCTCATCATCAAGCTGGCCGACCGGCTGCACAACATGCGCACCATCGCCGCCATGCCGGCGTGGAAGCAGGACCGCATCGCCCGCGAGACCCTCGACATCTACGCCCCCCTGGCCCACCGGCTGGGCATGCAGGACGTCAAGACCCAGCTCGAGGACCTCGCCTTCGCGGCATTGCATCCCAAGCGCTACGCCGAGATCGACCACATGACCTCGGTGCGCACGCCCGAGCGCGACATCTACCTCACCCAGGTGCTCGAGGAGGTGCGCCAGCGCCTGGCCGAGCTGCGCATCACCGCCGAGGTCACCGGGCGGCCCAAGCACCTGTACTCGATCTACGAGAAGATGGTCGTGAAGGGACGCGAGTTCGACGACATCTTCGACCTCGTGGGCATGCGGGTCGTCGTCGAGTCCGTCAAGGACTGCTACGCCGCGCTCGGGTCGATCCACGCCACGTGGAAGCCGGTGCAGGGCCGCTTCAAGGACTACGTCGCCATGCCCAAGTTCAACCTGTACCAGTCGCTGCACACCACGGTGATCGGGCCGCAGGGCAAGGCGGTCGAGGTGCAGATCCGCACGTGGGAGATGCACGCACGGGCCGAGCAGGGCGTGGCCGCCCACTGGGCCTACAAGGACCGCGACACCAACGCGGCCGACATGCCCTGGCTCAACCGCATCGTCGACTGGCAGTCCGAGACCAGCGACCCCGACGAGTTCATGCAGCGGTTGAAGGTCGACCTCGAGCAGGACGAGGTCTTCGTCTTCACGCCCAAGGGCAAGGTGGTCACGCTGCCGGTGGGGGCGACGCCCATCGACTTCGCGTACGCCATCCACACCGAGGTGGGCCACGCCTGCATCGGCGCCCGGGTCAACGGCCGGCTGGTGCCCCTCGACTCGACGCTGTCGTCGGGCGACACGGTCGAGATCTTCACCTCCAAGGTCGAGGGCGCCGGACCGTCGCGCGACTGGCTGCAGCTCGTGGCCACGCCCCGGGCGGCATCGAAGATCCGCCAGTGGTTCTCGCGCGAGCGCCGCGAGGACGCCATCGAGTCGGGCCGCGACGACCTGATCAAGGCCCTGCGGCGCGAGGGCCTGCCGGTGCAGAAGCTCCAGGCGGGCAACGTGCTGCCCGAGACCGCCAAGGCCATGAACTACGCCGACCTCGAGTCGCTGTACGCGGCCATCGGCGAGAGCCACGTGTCGGCTCAGGCGGCGGCGGCCCGGGTGGCCAAGTCGCTGCGCGACGTCGGGCCCACCCAGGAAGAGACGCTGCCCACCACCATCCGCGAGACTCGCCGGTCGCGGCCCAACCGGGGCCCCGCCGGGGTCCACGTCGAGGGTCTCGACGACGTGTTCGTGCGCCTGTCGCGGTGTTGCACCCCGGTGCCGGGTGACGAGATCATCGGCTTCGTCACCAGGGGACGGGGCGTGTCGGTGCACCGGTCCGACTGCGCCAACGCGGTGTCGCTCGTGGCGGGCCAGGCCGACCGGCTGATCGACGTCGAGTGGGACCTCGAGCCGGGTGGCGTGTTCATCGCGTCGATCGAGGTCAAGGCGCTCGACCGGGCCCGCCTGCTCCGCGACGTGACGGCCGCGTTCGCCGACCACCACGTCAACATCATGACCTGCACCACCCAGACGGGCTCCGACCGGGTGTCGAAGATGCGCTTCGACATGGAGCTGGGCGATCCTTCGCACCTCGACTCGCTGCTGTCGACCATCCGCGGCATCGACTCGGTCTACGACGCCTACCGCATCGTGCCCGGCAAGGGCGGCTGACCCGGCGGCAGGGCCGCAACCGTGGAGGGGGACCGCTCGATGGTCGATGATGGCGGCATGGTCACCGAGCCGAACACGGACACCCGCGTGGCGCCACCGCGCCAGGGTGACGAGCGCGCCACGCTCGTCGCGTTCCTGCGCTGGCACCGGGGCACGCTGGAGCGCAAGTGCGCAGGACTCGACGCCGGCGACCTGGCCCGCCGCGCGGCCGAGCCGTCGACGCTGTCCCTGCTCGGTCTGGTGCGGCACATGGCCGACGTCGAGCGCAGCTGGTTCCGGCGGGTGATGGCCGGCCAGGACGCGCCGCCCCGCTTCTACTCCGACGCCGACCCCGACGGTGACTTCGACGGTGCCGCGGCCGACCCGCAGCTCGTCACGCAGGCGTGGGACGCCTGGCGGGACGAGGTCGCGTTCGCCGAACGGTTCGTGGACGGGGCACCCGACCTCGACGTGACCGGGAACCACCGGCGCTGGGGGACCATCTCGCTGCGTTGGGTGCTGGTGCACATGGTGGAGGAGTACGCCCGGCACAACGGTCACGCCGACCTGCTGCGCGAGCGCATCGACGGTGCCGTGGGGGAGTAGCGACGGGCCGCGACGGCGGGCGTAGAGTCTGGCGGCGCATGGGGTGGGGACGGTCACGACGGCGGGTCGGGATGCCCGGCATCCCCGTCGCGGTCCGCCATGCGATGTGGGCGCTCGACGGCAGGCGGGTCGCGCTCCGGCGCCCCCGTCCCGCCGACGAGCACGCGTACGCCGCCACGATGGACGACGACTTCCGGCGCATCAACGGCTGGGACACCGGCCTGGTGGACCGGTCGTTGCAGCTGATCCGCAGCCCCCGGGCGATCAGCCTGCTGGCGTGGGCGCTGATCTGGTCGCGGGAGACCGGTTCGGTCGTCGGGTCGATCTCGGCCGACCAGGTGGACGCGGCCGGTCGAACCTGCCAGCTGGGGTGGTGGCTGGGCCCTGAGCACCGGGGCAGGGGGTATGGCACGGAGGCGGTGCGCCTGGCGCTGGGCGCCCTGCACGCCGCCGGCGTCGAGCGCATCCGGATCGGCACTGCGCTCGACAACGTGGCGGTCCGGCGGGTGGCCGCCAAGGTCGGCGCAGCCGAGGAGTCGCAGACCGGGCACCGGTTGCCCGACGGCAGGTGGGTCGACGCGATCTGGTACGTCCACACGTCTTCCGCCGCGCCGCAGGGGGTGGTCTGCGACAGCGGCCCCGTGGGTAGGCAGGACCGAGGCGACGCGAACGCGACACGCCTTTCCGACCGACGACCGCAGGAGACGACGATGGCCGACAAGAAGCTCGACAAGGTGAAGGGCCGCGCCAAGGAAGCTGCCGGCGACCTGACCGGCGACCGCGACCTCGAGCGCGAGGGCAAGGTCGACCGGGCCTCCGGCGGGATCAAGGACAAGCTGGACGACGTCACCGACAAGGTGAAGGACGTGATCCGCCGCGACCGCTGACCCGACCGGTCGCCGGTCATGGGACCGGCGACCGCGGGTCGCCGCGAACGCGGTTCTGTCGCCGGAGCGGTCGGCACTAGCCTCGCTCCGTCATGCCCGAGACCTTCCGCGCCCCCATCGGCACGCAGGATGTGCTGCCCCCCGAGTCGGCGCGCTGGCGGACGCTCGTCGCCACCTTCGCCGGGGTGGCCGAGCGTTTCGGCTACGGCCTGGTGCACGGGCCGCTGTTCGAGGAGCTGGCGGTCTTCGAGCGACTGGGTGCGGGCACCGACGTCGTGCGCAAGGAGATGTACGACTTCCACGACAAGGGTGACCGCCACCTGGCCCTGCGCCCCGAGGCCACGGCCTCGGTGGCCCGGGCCTTCGTGCAGCACCGGCCGCCCACGCCGTGGAAGGTGTGGTGTGTCACGCCCGCCTTCCGCTACGAGCGCCCCCAGGCCGGCCGCCTGCGCCAGCACCACCAGCTCGACGTCGAGGTGCTGGGCGCGGCCGACCCCGACGTCGACGTCGAGATCATCTCGCTCGGCGCCACCTACCTGACCGCCCTCGGCCTGCGGCGCTGGCGGCTGGTCCTGAACACCATGGGCACCCCGGCGGATCGCGAGGCCTACGCCGCCACGCTCACCGCCTGGCTCCGCGAGCGGGCCGCCGACCTGCCCGCCGAGGACCGCGACAAGGTCGAGAGCCACCCGCTGCGGGTGCTCGACTCCAAGCGCCCCGCCACCCAGGCCCTCGTGGCCGACGCCCCCCGCATGGTCGACGTGCTCGACGCGGAGTCGCGGGCCCACTTCGAGCGCGTGCAGGCAGGGCTCGGCGCCCTCGCCATCCCGTTCGAGATCGACACCCGCCTGGTGCGGGGCATCGACTACTACACGCACACCCTGTTCGAGTTCCAGAGCGAGGCGCTGGAGACCGCACAGTCGACCATCATCGGCGGCGGGCGCTACGACGGGCTGGTCGAGCAGCTCGGCGGCCCGCCGACCCCGGGCATCGGGTTCGGGTCGGGCATCGAGCGCGTGCTGCTGGCCTGCGACGCCGAGGGCGTGCTCGCGGCCCCCGACTCGGCGCTCGACGTGTTCGTGGTCGACGTCACCGACGGCGCGGCGGCGCGCGACCTGGTGCACCAGCTGCGGCTGGCGGGGCTGCGCGCCGACCGGGCGTTCGACCGGCGGTCGCTGAGGTCCCAGATGAGGGCGGCCGGCGGCTCGGGCGCCCGCGTGGCCGTCATCATCGGCGAGCGGGAGGTGGCCGACGGTACCGCCACCGTCCGCGACCTGGGGCAGAGCGAGCAGGACGTCGTTCCCCGCGACACGGTGGTCGACCGTGTCCGCAAGCTGATCGAGACGCCTGTCCCGGCGGATGGCGATCCGCCGCCGCCGGCACCCACAGCGGAGGCGGAGTGATACCGGGAGATCGACACGTGCTGGGCGTCGGTTAGGTTCGAGCGGTGTCGATCTCGAGGGACCCCCAGTACCCCCCGGCCTGGGGCCTGCGCACCCACTGGTGCGGCGAGCTGCGGTCCGTCCACGCCGGCGAGACGGTCTCGCTGTGCGGCTGGGTCGCCCGCCGCCGCGAGCACGGCGAGCACCTGGCCTTCCTGGACCTGCGCGACCGCGAGGGCGTGGTCCAGTGCGTCATCGACGGGTCGGTCGACGTGCGCAGCGAGTGGGTGGTGCGCGTCACCGGGGTGGTGCGGGCGCGGCCCGAGGGCACCGCCAACCCCGACCTGACCACCGGCGACGTCGAGGTGGGCGACTGCACGGTCGAGGTGCTGAACACCGCCGAGCCACCCCCGTTCCCGGTGGGCGACCGGGTCGAGACCGATGAGAACGTCCGCCTGCGCTACCGCTACGTCGACATGCGCCGCGACCGGATGCAGCGCAACCTGCGGGCCCGGGCGACGGCCAACAGCGCCATCCGCCGGTCGATGGAGGAGCAGGGGTTCGTCGAGGTCGAGACGCCCATGCTCATCGCTTCGACACCGGAGGGGGCCCGCGACTTCGTGGTGCCCTCGCGCCTGCACCCCGGCAGCTTCTACGCCCTGCCGCAGAGCCCGCAGCTGTTCAAGCAGCTCACGATGGTGGGCGGCGTCGACCGCTACTTCCAGATCGCCCGCTGCCTGCGCGACGAGGACCTGCGGGCCGACCGCCAGTTCGAGTTCATGCAGCTCGACGTCGAGGCCAGCTTCGTCGGCCAGGACGAGGTGCTGGCCTTCGTGTCGCATGCGGTGCGGGCGTGCACCGCTGCGGTGGCGGCGACCGAGGTGGGCGAGATCCCTCGCATGACCTGGCACGACGCCATGGAGCGCTACGGCTCCGACAAGCCCGACGTGCGCTTCGGCATGGAGCTGGTCGAGCTGACCGACGTGTTCGCCGGCACCGGGTTCAAGGCGTTCGCCGGCCAGACCGTGAAGGGCATCCGGGTGCCGGCCGGCGCCGAGCTCTCGCGCCGGCGCCTCGACGACCTGACCGAGAAGGCGAAGCGCTGGGGCGCCAAGGGTCTGGTGTGGATGCGGGTGCAGGATGATGCGCTCGACAGCCCCGTGGCCAAGTTCCTGTCCGACGACGAGTCGGCCGGCATCCGCACGGGGCTCGAGGGCGAGAAGGGCGACCTGCTGCTGCTCGTCGCCGACCACCGTCACGTCGTGCGCCACGTGCTGGGCCTGCTGCGAGTGGAGCTCGGCCGCCCGCCGGTGACCGCGGGGGGCCTGCACTTCCTGTGGGTCGTCGAGTTCCCGCTGTTCGAGGGGCTGGGTGACGACGGCAGCCCGATGCCGGCCCATCACCCGTTCACCATGCCTCACCCCGACGACGTCGACCTGCTCGGCTCCGACGACCCGGTCGACCTGCTGCGGGTGCGCTCGCAGGCCTACGACCTGGTGCTCAACGGCTGGGAGCTGGGCTCGGGCTCGGTGCGCATCCACCGCTCCGACGTGCAACAGACCATCTTCGGGCTGCTCGGCATCGGCGAGGACGAGGCCCGGGCGAAGTTCGGGTTCCTGCTCGACGCCTTCCGCTACGGGGCACCGCCGCACGCCGGGTTCGCGTTCGGCATCGACCGTCTGGTCGCCCTGCTGGTGGGCGAGGAGAACATCCGCGAGGTCATCGCCTTCCCCAAGACCCAGTCGGGCGCCGACCCGCTCACCAACGCCCCCACGCCCATCGACCCCGGCTACCTCGACGAGCTGGGCCTGCGCCTGCTGCCACCCCGGGCGTGAGGCCGACCCGGGCCGTCGCCGTCCGACCACCTCGCGTCGACGACGCGCCGGTCGCGTAGGATCCGGTCATTCACCTGCGAGGACGGCCGGCCATGAATCGCAAGGTCTTGAGCGACTACCGCGTGGCCCTCGACACAGCGCTGATCGTCGGATCGATCGTCGCCTTCCGGGCCCTGCTGTTCGCCCTGGGCGTCGACGGCATGTCGCTCAGCCCACTCACGTCGAGCATCGTCGCCGGCGGCGTGTTCGTCATGGGCCTGGTCGTCGCCGGCACGCTGTCCGACTACAAGGATGCCGAGCGCGCCCCCAGCGACCTGGCCGCCGAGCTGTATGCGATCCTGCGCGAGTGCGAGTCGATGAGCGCCGTGTGGGGTCGGCCCGACCTGCCCCTCCTGCGCCGGCGCCTCGTCGGCGTGGTCACCGCGCTGCGGGCCGACATCGACGCCGGCAACACCCGCGAGTGCCAGCAGGCGATCGAGGAGCTGTCCGAGTCGTTCCTCCAGCTCGAGGACAGTGGCGTGCCCTCGAACTACGTCGTCCGCCTGCGCCAGTCGCAGTCCGGCCTGCGCAAGGCGATCCTGCGCGTGTACCACATCCAGCGCGAGGAGTTCCTGCCCTCGGCGTTCGCCATGATCGTCAGCATCGTGGTCGTCATCCTGACCGTGGTGACGTTCACCGACTTCGACGGCGTCCCCGAGTCGCTCGTGACCGTGGGGTTCATGTCGTTCTTCTTCGTCTACCTCCTGCGGCTGCTCCGGGTCATCGACAAGCCGTTCAAGGTGGGGCATGCGCGCACCGACGACGACGTGAGCATGTTCCTGCTGACCGAGTTCGCCGTGCACGCGCACGCGACCGGCGAGGGCGTCGCCGCCGACCAGGTCACCGAGCAGGCGGCCGAGGTCGAGGAGTACCTGACCGAGGTCGAGGCCGAGGACCAGGACGCGTGACGCCTCCCGGCTCGCGCCCGCCGACCGCGCGGTCGGCGGCCGATCGCGCCGCGCCGCGCCGCCGCCCGGTCGCCGAGCCGGCGCTGCCCCCGGGGCTCGAGCCGGCCGACGTGGACGACCTCGACGACGACGCGCGGCTCGACGAGGTGGCCATCGGCCCCGGGTCGGCGGCCGGGCGCACGATCGAGGGGCTGACGCTCAAGCGCTCGACGCTGACCGGCGTGCGCCTGACCGGGACCACGCTCCGGGGGCTGGAGCTGGTCGACGTCGTGGTCGAGGACTGCGACCTGGCGGGCCTGACGTTCGCCGAGACGACGTTCCGGCGGGTGAGCATCCGGCGGTGCCGGATGTCGGGGGTGGTGGCCGCCGATCTCGCCGCCACCGACAGCCGCATCGTGGACACGCGCGCCGACGAGATCTGGCTGCGCGCCGCGCGGCTCGACCACTGCGAGATCGTCGACTGCGACCTCACCGGCAGCGACTGGTACGCGGCGCGGGTCAAGGAGTCGGTGATCACCGGCTCGCGGCTCGACGGCGCCGAGCTGTCGGCGATCGAGCTCGACGACGTCGCCGTCCTGGGCTCGACGTTCGCCGGGGCGCACGGCCTGGCCGGCCTGCGCAACATCACCATCGGGACCGGCCAGCTGCTCGAGCTGGGGTTGCCGGTGCTGGCCGGGCTGGGCATCGTGATCGACGACGGCGCGCTCGACCGCGACGACCCCGACGACGGCGCCCTGTAGGTCTTCGGACGGTCAGAGGCGGTCGAGCAGCGAGGCGAGCACCTCGGCCACGTCGTCGCGCCGCCGGCGCCACCGGCCCCCGGCCACCCGCATGCTGCCCGTGCCCACCATCACGCCCATCGGCAGCGAGGCGACGACGAGGCCGACCTCCTGGAACAGCGCGCCGACCAGCCCCGTCGTGACCGTGACGGCACTGCCGACGGCGGCGCCACCGGCGAGCGCGTTCGCCCGGCTGGACACCAGGTCGGCCTCGAGCCGCACCAGGGTGCGGTCGTCGTCGGCCGGCGTGGCGACCACGTCGACGCTGCGCAGGCCGTCGAGCTTGATCGCGCCCGCGAAGTCGAGGCGCCGGCGCAGGTGCGACACCATGTCGCTGCGCTGGCGGTAGACGGCCCGGTCGCCGCCCCGCCGTCGCAGCTCGAACATCTGGGTGCGCATGAAGCGGTCGATCGCGGCGTGCACGGCGTCGGGCGGCGACGCCACCAGCCGCTGGTGGGTGACCAGGCGCGAGCTCGCGCCGAGCGGGCGCCGGGCGACCCGCCGGCCAGGGCCGGGCGAAGGCGTCGGCACGAGGGCGCCCACCCGCAGCTCGGCCACCGCCTGGCGCACCGCGGTCGGCGAGAGGCCGACCTCGCGGGCGGCGTCCTCGATGGCGGCCGGGTCGTAGCCCTCGCCGCCGGCGGGCTCGTCGGCGGTGTCGATCTCGGCGGCGCGGCGCAGCACGAGCGCGACCTCGTCGCTGGTGAGGCGTGCCGGGCGCCCGGTGTCGGTCACGGTCTCATTCTGTCGCGCCACGCCGCTCGTGCCACCAGCATCGGAGCCGGCGGGTCCGAGATCGCGAGCCGGCGTGCCCGTGTCGTGGGTGGCGCAACGCGTGGACGCCGAGTCGGGGGCAGCGTCCAACCGGCGTGCAGGCGTTGCGGGATCCGCGACGTGGGAGCGCCGGATCCGGGCCGCCGCGAAGGGCGGTCTCGGACGGACGGCGGGCCGGGCGGCCGGGGTCGATAGCCTCGCCGCGATGGCTCGAGCGTCGGCGACCGGGGGAGGCGACCTGTTCAGCGCGGCCGCCGAGTCGTCGCTGGCGCAGCAGGCCCCCCTGGCAGCCCGGCTGCGGCCGCTGCGGCTCGACGACATCGTCGGCCAGGACGAGCTGGTGGGGCCGGGCAGGCCGTTGCGGGTGCTGGTCGAGTCCGACCGCCTGTCGTCCGCCATCTTCTGGGGGCCGCCGGGCACGGGCAAGACCACGTTGGCCCAGGTGATCGCCCGGCACACGGCCAAGGCCTACGAGCAGCTCTCGGCCGTGTCCGCCAGCGTCAAGGACGTGCGCGAGGTGGTCGCCAGGGCGACCCAGAGGCTGGGGGAGCGGGGACAGGGCACGATCCTGTTCCTCGACGAGGTGCACCGGTTCAACAAGTCCCAGCAGGACGCCCTGCTGCCCTCGGTCGAGAGCGGCCTCCTGGTGCTGGTGGGCGCAACCACCGAGAATCCCTACTTCGAGGTCAACCCGCCCCTGCTGTCGCGCTCCACGCTGTTCCGGCTCCAACCCCTCGACGCCGGGGCCGTGGCCGCGCTGCTGCGCAAGGGCCTCGAGGCCGAGGGCGCGGCCGCCGGCGACGAGGCGCTGGCCCACCTGGCCGAGCGTGCCGGGGGCGACGGGCGGCACGCGCTCACCAGCCTGGAGGTGGCGGTGGCGCTCGCCCGGGCCCGCGACCCGCACGCCGCCCAGCCCGCCGTCACCCTCGACGACGCCGAGGCCGCGCTCGGCACCAAGCTGCACCGCTACGGCCGCGACGAGCACTACGACGTGATCTCGGCCTTCATCAAGAGCATCCGGGGGTCCGACCCCCAGGCCGCCCTGCACTACCTGGCCCGCATGCTCGAGGCCGGTGAGGACGCCCGCTTCGTCGCCCGCCGCCTGGTCATCCTGGCCAGCGAGGACGTCGGCGAGGCCGACCCGATGGGCCTGGTGGTGGCGACGTCCGCCGCCCACGCGGTCGAGTACGTGGGCCTGCCCGAGGCCCAGCTCAACCTGGCCCAGGCCGTGGTGCACCTGGCAACCGCACCCAAGTCGAACCGCGCCGCGCTCGGCATCTGGCAGGCGCGCGAGCACGTGCGCAACGGGGTGGGCGGCGAGGTGCCGGTGCACCTGCGCGACGCGCACTACCGCTCGGCCCACTCGCTCGGGCACGGGGTCGGCTACGAGTATCCTCACGACGATCCGCGGGGCTGGGTACCCCAGCAGTACCTCCCCGACGATGCGCGGGACGCGGTGTACTACCGACCGTCCCGGCACGGCTACGAGCAGGAGATCGCCGACCGCATGGACCGACTGTCGGAGGGTTCCCACGACGAGCGCGCCGCCGGCCGCTCGGGTGCCGGGAGCGACGGGGTGCGCCAGTGAGTGAGCGCAGCGAGCGAACCATGGGCACAGTGGGGTGTTCGGCACGTAGTGCCGATCGCTCACTGCGCGCATCCCGAAGGGTGCGCCAGTGAGTGCGACCGATCTCGCCGCCGTCATCGTCGCGGGGTGCAGCGTCGTGGCCGTCGTGCTGCTGGGTGTGGCGCTGGTGTCGCTGGTGCGCACGCTGCGGGCGCTGCGAGAAGTCGCCAGCCTGCTGCGCAGCGAGACGGTGCCGGTGCTCGACGACCTGCGCGACACCGTCGAGGCCGCCAACTACGAGATCATGCGGCTCGACGGCCTGGTCACGACGGCCGAGTCGGTGACGGGTACGGTCGACTCGGCCTCGCGCCTCGCCTACATCGCCATGGCCAACCCGGTCATCAAGGGGGTGGCCTTCGCCAGCGGCACCGCCAAGGCGGCCCGCCGGCTGCGGGGACGCAGGGCCGAGGGCTGATGTTCAAGCGCACGTTCTGGTTCGGCACGGGCGTGACGGCGGGTTTCGGCGGCGCCATGTGGATCAGGCGACAGGTCCTGCGCGCGGTGCGCCGCTACGCGCCCGAGCAGGTGCAGGCCGACGTGACCACGTCGGTGCGCCGGTTGGGCAACGACGTGCGCAGCGCGCTGCGCGACGGCCGCCACGCCATGGCCGATCGCGAGGCCGAGCTGCGCTCGGAGCTGACCGGCGTGGCCCGCCCCGCGACCGCGCACGCCGGCGGCCGGGAGGCCGGAACCCGGCGGGGCGAACACGCACGTCACCACTAGGCTGACCCCCACCTATGGCACCGCGGACATCTGCCGAGCTACGCCGCGCCTGGAACGATTTCTTCGTGGCCAGGCAGCACACGAGCGTGCCCTCGGCCAGCCTCATCCCCACGCACCCCAGCGCGCCCATGTTCACCAACTCGGGCATGATGCCTTTCGTCCCCTACTTCCTGGGCGAGGAGCCCGCGCCGTTCCAGCCGCCGCGGGCGGTGTCGGTGCAACGCTGCGTGCGCGCCGGGGGCAAGCACAACGACCTCGACGCCATCGGGCGCTCGCCGCGCCACCTCAGCTTCTTCGAGATGCTGGGCAACTTCAGCTTCGGCGACTACTTCAAGGCCGACGCCATCACCTGGGCGTGGGAGTTCGTCACTGAGGTGCTCGAGCTCGACGCCGGCCGCCTGTGGGTGACGGTGCACGAGAGCGACGACGAGGCCGAGGAGCTGTGGGCCGACGGGGTGGGGTTCCCCCGCGAGCGCATCCAGCGGCTGGGCAGGGACAACTTCTGGGAGATGGGCGAGACCGGACCGTGCGGACCCTCGTCCGAGATCTTCTGGGACTACGGGGCCGACGTCGGGCCCGAGGGCGGTCCCGCCAACCCCGCGGCCGAAGACCGCTACGTCGAGATCTGGAACCTGGTGTTCCCACAGTACCTGCGGAGCGGCGACGGGCACCTGAGCGACCTGCCCTCCACGAACATCGACACGGGGGCCGGTCTCGAGCGCATCATGGCGGTGCTGGTCGGCAGCCCCAGCCTGTACGGGTCCGACACGCTCTCGGCGCTGGTCGACGAGGCGCAGTCGGTGACCGGCCACCGGCTGGGCGAGTCCGGCCTGGGCGACATCGCGCTGCGGCTCATGGCCGACCACGCCCGCACGATGACGTTCCTGGTGGCCGACGGGGTCATCCCCTCCAACGAGGACCGCGGCTACGTGCTGCGCCGCATCATCCGCCGGGCCATCCGCTTCGCCTACCTGCTGGGGGTCGAGCGGCCGGTGCTCCCGTCCCTGGTCGAGCGCACCATCGGGCTGATGGGCGACGCCTATCCCGAGATCGTCGACGGCCGCGACCTGGTGCTGCCGATCATCACCCGCGAGGAGGAGTCGTTCCGGCGCACGCTCGCCAGCGGCTCGCAGATCCTCGACAGCCAGCTCGACAGGCTGCAACCGGGGGGCACGCTGCCGGGCTCGGTGGCGTTTCAGCTCCACGACACCTACGGGTTCCCCTTCGAGGTGACCCAGGAGACGGCCGAGCTGCGGGGCTTCGACGTCGACGTGGCGGGCTTCGAGGCGGCGATGGACGAGCAGCGCCAGCGGGCACGGGCGGCGAGCAGGGCCGGCGGGGTGGCCACGGGCGACGAGGTGACCGAGCAGCAGCGGCTGCTGGCCGAGCACGGGCCCACGGTGTTCACCGGGCGCGACGAGTACGAGACGAAGGCCACGGTCATCGGCATCGTCGGCGATGGGCTGTTCCTCGACCGCACGCCGTTCTACGCGGAGTCTGGCGGTCAGGTGGGCGACACCGGTCACGTCATCACGCCGACCGGCATCGTCGACATCACCGACACGACCTACGGGCTGCCGGGGCTGCACCGGCACACGTTCGTGGTCCGCGAGGGCAGCATCGAGGTGGGCCAGCAGGCCGACGCCCGCATCGACGGCGACCGGCGCGACGCCATCCGTCGCAACCACACGGGCACCCACATCCTGCACTGGGCGCTGCGCGAGGTGCTGGGCAGCCACGTCAAGCAGCAGGGCTCGCTCGTCGCGCCCGACCGGCTGCGCTTCGACTTCAGCCACTTCGAGCCGGTGAGCGCAGAGCAGATCCGGCAGATCGAGGACCTGGCCAACCGCGAGATCCTCGACAACGCGTCCGTGCGCCACTTCGAGACCACCATGAACGAGGCCCGCGAGCTGGGCGCCATCGCCTTCTTCGGCGACAAGTACGGCGACATCGTGCGGGTGCTCGAGGCGGGCCGCCACTCGGTCGAGCTGTGTGGTGGCACCCACGTGCGCCGCCTGGGCGACATCGGCCCGCTCAAGGTGGTGGCCGAGGGCTCGATCGGCTCGAACCTGCGCCGCATCGAGGCGATCACCGGCTTCGGCCCCATCGACCGGCTGCGCCAGGTCGAGGACCTGGTCGCCGGTGCCGCCGACACGCTGGGCACCACGCCCGACGAGGTGCCGGCGGCGGCCGAGCGGCTGCGCGGCGAGCTCAGGGCGGCCCGCGACGAGATCAAGGCCCTCCGTCGCCAGGCCGCCGGCAACCGCGCGGGCGAGCTGGCGGCCGCCGCGGTCGACGGCGTGGTGGTGGCCCGGCTCGACGGCCTGGCGCCCGACGAGGTGCGCGACCTGGCCGTGGCCGTCCGCCAGCAGCCCGGCATCCGGGCGGCGGTCATCGGCGGCGAGAAGCCCGACGGCGGCGTCGCCCTCGCCGCCGCCGCGACCAAGGAGGGCGGCCTGCACGCCGGCGACCTCATCGCCGAGGCGGCCCGCACCGTCAAGGGCGGCGGCGGCAAGGGCCCCGAACTGGCCCAGGCGGGCGGCAAGGACGCGTCGCGGCTCGACGAGGCGCTCGACCAGGTGCGGGCGGCGGCCGGCGCGGGTTGAGCCTGGTCGTGGCGCCGCCCGGGTGCTCCCGGTGAGTCGGGCCCTCGGCCTCGACATCGGCAGCCGCCGCGTCGGCGTGGCGCTGTCGGACAGCGGCGGCACGGTCGCGACGCCCTACGAGGTCGTGGACCGGTCGGGCGACCGCGGCCGTGACCACCGCCGGATCGCAGCGCTGGTCGACGAGGCGGGCGCGGACGTCGTGGTCGTGGGCATGCCCCTCTCGCTCGACGGGTCGATCGGGCCTGCGGCGCAGGCGGTCCTGGACGAGCTCGACCAGCTCAGGGGCGTGCTGGCGGTCGAGATCGTGACCTGGGACGAGCGGTTGTCGACCGTCCAGGCAGAGCGCAGCCTGCGGGCGGGCAACGTCAGGAAGGCCAAGCGTCGCCGAGTCGTCGACCAGGTCGCTGCTACGGTGATCCTCCAGTCGTGGCTGGATGCTGGCCAGCCGCGAGGGTGACGCCGCCGGCCGCACCATCGATGGCACCGTCGTCAGACAGCGCCTGAGGTCGACGCCGACGTCATCGCGGGGCACCATCGAAGTGCCCACACCGCCCGCCCGAACCACACGGAGACCGCTCGAGCGCATGTCGCCCTCCGACCAAGACGAGCCCAGGGGATCCCGACGCCGGCGCGGTCGCGGCAAGGAAGACAGCTTCGACGACTTCTGGACCCGCGACAACGGCGGGACCCCGGGACGCGGCCGGAAGCGGGGCGGCGACGCTCGGGTCGGCGGGCACGGCTCGGGTGACATCAGCGACCTGGCCGGCGAGGCCCCGGCGCCCCGGGACGTGCCGCGGCCCGACCTGCCCCGACGCGGACGCTCGGGGGCCCCGGCGGGCCCCTCCCGCACCCCGGCACCCGCGCCGCGGCGGGCAAGCCCTCCCGGACCGGCCGCCCGCCCCACGAGGGGCGCACCGCGGCCCGCTTCGCGTCGGGGCGCGGCCGCCGGCGCCCCCACCGCTCGGGCCCAGCGCCCGCCCGCGGCCCCGGCGGGCCCGCCGCCTCGTTCCGCTTCGGTCGACGGCCCAGCCCTCGGACGTGGCCCGGGGCGCGCCCGGCCGGAGGCGGCGCGGCCGGGTGGCCCGCCGAGTGGCGAGACGGCGGTGCCGCGCCGGGGTGGCCCGCCGACTGGTGAGACGGCCATGCCGCGCCGCGCGGTCGGCGCTCAGGCCGCGGTGCCGCCCGCACGGCGGTCCTCGGGGTTCGCCACCGCGCCGACGCCGGTGGTCGGCGACCCACGCGCTGCCCGCCCACCGGGCCGGTCGCCGGTGGGCTCGGGCGGGACGTTCCCGGCCGCGGGAGGCCGGTCGCCGGTGGGCTCGGGCGGGACGTTCCCGATCGCGGGCGGGCGGGAGCCGTACCCGGGTCGCGGGTCGATGCCCGGGGGCCGGGGCCCCGGTCCTGGCGACCTCGGGCGGCCCGGGAACACGCCGCCCTCGCCTCCCTTCGGCGTGCGCGTCACCGACCCCGCCGGCTTCCCCACCAGCGGCGATGTGCCCTCGGTCGGGCGATCGGGCGCCGGCCGTCCGCCGTGGGCCGACAACCCCGCGCCCGGTCCGGCGGGCTACCCGGGCGACGCCTACGGCGACGTCGGTGAGGACGAGAGCTACTACGACGACGACTACGACGACTTCGACGACGACGCCGGCGATGGCGAGCTGCCCAAGCGCCGGGGCTGCCGCAACGCCGTCATCGTGCTGGCCGTGCTGGTGCTGGCGGTGGCGGCCGCGGGGTGGTTCGCCTGGTCGTGGGCCCAGGAGAAGATCGACCCGCCCGGATCGCCGGGCGAGGAGGTCCTCGTCGAGGTCCCCGAGGGCACCAGCACGGGCGGCGTCGGCGAGGTGCTGGCCGACGCCGGCGTCATCTCCGACGCCTCCGTGTGGAACTGGTACACCAAGCTGCGCGACGTGGGCACCATCCAGGCGGGCAGCTACCGGATGCGGCTCAACTCGTCGTTCACCGAGGCCATCGACGCCCTGGCCGCCGAGCCGCTGCCGCCCGACTCGCGCCTGGTCACCGTGCCCGAGGGCCTGACCCAGCAGCAGATCATCGCCCGCCTGGCCGATCCGGAGAAGGGCGTGCCCGGCTTCACCGTGCAGGGCATGGAAGCCGCACTGGCCGACCCCGACTCACGCACGCCGGTGGTGCCGGCCGAGCAGCGGCTGCTCGAGGGCGTGCTGTACCCCGAGACCTACACCGTCGAGGAGGGCGACACCGAGCTGATCGTCGTGCGGCGAATGGTCGACGAGTTCGAGGACGTGGCGGTCGAGCTCGAGCTCGAGGACCGGGCCGCGGCCCTCAACAAGACGCCGTACGAGGTGCTCATCGTCGCCTCGATGGTCGAGCGGGAGGCGGGCATCCCCGAGGACGGCCCCCGCGTGGCCCGGGTCATCTACAACCGGCTGGCCCAGGACTGGCCGCTCGGCATCGACGCCACCAGCTGCTACGAGGAGGGTGGCGTTCCGTGCGAGCTGACCACAGAGATCCTCAACGACAACACGCCGTACGACACCCGCCAGCAGCAGGGGCTGCCCCCCACGCCCATCGCCTCGCCCGGGCGGGCCGCCATCGAGGCGGCCCTGGCCCCGGCCGACGGTGACTGGATGTACTACATCCTCGACGTGAGGAAGGACGACGGCTCCAGCCTCTTCACCAGCTCCGAGGCCGAGTTCAACGAGGCCAAGGCGCGGTGCGAGGCCGCCGGCAGGTGTGGGTGAGGACGGCGCGCGGGTGATCACGGGGGCCACCCGGCTGGCCGCCGTGATCGGCTGGCCCGCGCGCCACTCGCTGTCGCCCACGATCGTCAACGCCGCGTTCGCGGCCGCGGGCCTCGACTGGGCCTACGTGGCGTTCGAGGTGCCCGAGGGGCGGGGCGGCGACGCGGTCGAGGCCATGCGCACGCTGGGCCTGGGCGGCCTGTCGGTGACCATGCCCCACAAGGCCGCCGTGTGGGCGGCGGTCGACGAGCGCACGCCGGTGGCGGCCGAGCTGGGGGCGGTGAACTGCGTGTTCTGGCGGGGCGACCGGCTGGTGGGCGACAACACGGACGGCGCCGGGTTGCTCGACGCGCTGCGGGACGATCAGGGCATCGAGGTGGCCGGGCTGCGCTGCGTGGTGGTCGGCGCCGGCGGCGCGGGCCGGGCGGTCGCCAATGCGCTCGGGTGGGCCGGGGCCGCCGACGTGGCGATCCTCAACCGCTCGCCGAAACCGGCCGCCGAGGCCGCGGCGCTGGCCGGGGCGCAGGGACGGGTGGGGACGCCGGCCGACGTGGGGATCGCGGACCTGGTGGTCAACGCCACGCCCGTGGGGATGGCCGGCGACGTGCGCGCGGAGAGTGGTGGACCGGCGCCGCTGCCGCTCGACCCCGGGCTGCTGGGGCCGGGGCAGGTCGTCGTCGACCTGATCTACCACCCGCTCGAGACGCCGCTGCTGGCGGCGGCCGCGACCCGCGGGGCGGCGGCGGTCAACGGGGTCGGGATGCTGGTGCACCAGGCAGCACACGCGTTCCGTCGCTGGACCGGCCTCGAGCCATCGATCGACGCCATGGCGGCCGCGACGCGTCGTGAGCTGGCCCGCCGCGCGCGGGCCGACAACTCGTCGTAACGGGACTGAAACCCTGGTAGGACCGGGTGCGACGCCCGATTTCGCGATTTTCACCCGTATCCGTGCTGGGTAACCGCCCTGCGCGCGGCCTAAGCTGCTGCCCAGCGCTGGGGAACCATGGCGGGAAGATTCAAACTCGGAGGTACAGCGTTGGCGCTCCAAGGCACTCTCGACACGTTCTCTCTCCCCGATGTGCTGCGCCTGCTTGCGACGACCTCGAAGTCCGGACGCCTCCGGATCGAGGGCGACCGGGGGCGGGGCAGCGTGTGGTTGGCCGACGGCGGGATCGTCGACGCCGACGCCGACCGCGTCATCGAGGGCACACCGACCGACGAGGTGATCTTCGAGCTGCTGCGCTTCGACAGCGGGCAGTTCGCGTTCGACGGCGACGACACGGCCACCGCGGGTGGCGATCCCGAGGAGGTCGAGGCCGTGCTCCGGCGCGCCAGCTCGCTGCTCAGCGAGTGGACCGAGCTCGAGAACGTCGTGCCGTCGCTCGAGCACGAGGTCTGCCTGGCCAGCGACCTGTCGGCCGACGAGGTGACGATCGACGCCGACCGCTGGCGTTCGCTCGTCGCCGTGGCGTCAGGCCGTACGGTGGGCGAGCTGGCCACGTCGCTGGGCCTCACCGAGCTGGGCGTGTCGCGTGCCGTGCGCGAACTGGTCGACCTGGGCGTCGCCGACGTCGAGGCGCCGGGCACCTCCGACCGGCCGCAGGCGCCGGCCGACGCCCGCCGCCCGTCGGTGCCGCACACCGGCGATGGCCTGGGTTCCACCCGTCGTCCCGCAGCGCCGACGGGCGAGCCGCAGCGCGCCGGCTGGCTCACCGGCGAGACGCCGGCCGTGCCCGCAGAGCCGCGCCCGGCGCCGGCCAGCAACGGCCGCGTGCGGGCGTCGCTCGACGACACGGTCGTGTCGTCGACGCCTCCCCCCGCCCCCTCGGTGCCGCCGGCTCCGGCCCAGGTTCCGGCCGAGCCCCCGGCCAAGGGCGGGTTCGCCTCACGCCTCGGCCGCAGCCGCGGTGCCAGCGCCTCGTCCCAGGGCGACGACGCCACCACCACCACCGGCTCGACCCCGGCGGTTCCCGGCGCCACGTCGGGGCCCACCGACCGCACACCGGCCGCGCCGCCCGTACGCACCAACGACAGCGGCGACCGCTCCCGCCAGAACGGTGCCGACGTGGCCCCGGGCTCGCGGCGCAGCCCGCGCTCGTCCCGGCCCGCGTCGCCCGAGGGTCCCGGCCGGTCCGTCTCGCCGGCCAACCCCTCCCGTGCCCTACCGCCAGGCGATCGGGGCGCCCCCCCGGTGGCCCCGGGTGGCCCGAGCCGGCGTCCGTCGACACCACCGTTGCCGTCGCGCCCGCCGTCACCGTCGCCCTTCGACGGCGGTCGCCTCGGACCGGCTCCCGCGTCGCACGACACCGGGCAGATCCGTCCCGTCACACCCTCGTCGCTGCCGCCCGACCTCCACTGGGCCGCCGACGACACCGGTACCGGCGACACCACGGGCGGGGGAACGATCTCGTCGCCCTTCAGCGGCCTGAGCAGCCTCGGCCCCGCTCGTCCCGCGCCGACCGACCCCGGCGAGGTGGCGCCCCACGTCGCGGCCATGAGCCCCGAGGCCCGCACCGCCGTCCAGGCGACGGTGGGCAACGCCGGCGGCTCGACCGCTGGCCGGGGTGCCGGCCAGGGCGAGGACATCGCCCGGCGGGGCCGCCTGATCAGCTTCCTGTCGAGCGTTCGCTGACCGGCGGCCAGCCGGCCCGCTGACCGGGCAGCCGTGAACGACGCCGTGCTGGTGGGCGGCGCCGCGCTGGTGGGTGTCGCCGTCGTCGGGCCACTGCTCAACCACGCGATCGTCTGGTGGATCGGGTGGCGGGTCGTGCTACCGCCGTGCCTCGGCCGGGTGCCGACCGTGGCCCAGGTGGGCCGCCCGCCCGCCCGGTGCCGGGCGTGTGGGCGCGCGCTCGCCCCCAACGGCCTCCGCGCCGTGCCCGCCACGGTGGTGGCGGCCCGGTGCCGGGGCTGCGACGCAGGCCTGGCGCGGGGCTACGTGGCGGTCGAGCTGGTCACCGGCGCCCTGTTCGCCGTGACCGCCGGGGTGGTCGGCTGGTCGGCGGCCCTGGTGCCGCTGCTGGCGCTGGCGGCCGGGTCCGTGGCGATGTCGGCCGTCGACCTGGCGGTCATGCGCATCCCCACCCGGTTCGTGCACGCCACCGCCGGCCTGGTGGCGGCGGGGCTCGTCCTGGCCGCGCTGGTCGACGGCCCGGTCCGGCGGCTCGCTGGGGCGGCGGTGGGCGCGGCGGCCTACGGCGGGTTCCTGTTGGTGCTGCACCTGATCTCGCCCCGCGCCCTCGGCTTCGGCGACGTGCGGCTGGCCACGCTGGTGGGCGCGGTGGCCGGCTGGTGTGCCTGGCGGGTCGAGCACCCGGTGCTCGCTCCCGTGCAGGGCGCCGTCAACGCCGGGTTGCTGGCGGGCCTCGTGGGCTCGGTGGTGGGGCTGGTCCTGCTGCTGGTCCGGGGCCGCGACCACCCGTTCCCCTTCGGCCCCGCCATCGCGGCCGGGGGTCTGGTGGTGGCGCTCGGCCTGGTGTGACGGGCCCGAGGCGCCGGTCAGGGCCCACCGAACCGGTTCCGGTGGCAGCAGGGCCGGCCGGTATCGTCGTGACGTGCTCCGCTACCTCACCGCGGGCGAGTCCCACGGTCGCGCCCTCGCCGTCATCGTCGAGGGCCTGCCCGCCGGCCTGCCGGTCACCGTCGAGCAGATCGGCGACGAGTTGGCGCGCCGCCGCCTGGGCTTCGGGCGCGGGCCGCGCATGCGCTTCGAGCAGGACGAGCTGACCATCATCGGGGGCGTGCGGCACGGCCGCACGCTGGGCTCGCCGGTGGCCATCGAGATCGCCAACACCGAGTGGTCACGTTCCGACAGGTGGCACGAGGAGATGGCGGTCGAGCCGGGCGCCACCAAGGCCCCCCTCACCCAGCCCCGCCCCGGCCATGCCGACCTGGCGGGCATGCAGAAGTACGGCTTCCGCGACGCCCGCGACGTGCTCGAGCGGGCCTCGGCGCGCGAGACCGCGGCCCGGGTGGCCGCCGGTGCGCTGGCCAAGGTGCTGCTCGGTCGCCTCGGCATCCAGGTGGTCTCGCACGTGGTGCAGCTGGGGTCGGTGCGGTCGAAGTCGGTCGAGCGGCCTCGACCCGACGACCTCGACCGAGTCGACGCCTCGGCCCTGCGCTGCTTCGACCCGGCGGCCGAGGAGGCGATGGTCGACGAGATCAAGGCCGTCTCGAAGGCGGGCGACAGCCTGGGCGGCGTCGTCGAGGTGCTGGCCTACGGCGTGCCCGTGGGCCTGGGCAGCCACGTGCACTGGGACCGGCGGCTCGACGGCCTGCTGGCCCAGGCGCTCATGAGCATCCAGGCGGTCAAGGGCGTCGAGGTGGGCGACGGGTTCGAGGTGGCCGGGCTGCCGGGCAGCGAGGCGCACGACCCGATCACCTGGGACGCCGCCCAGGGCGCCTACCGGCGCACGTCGACCCGGGCGGGCGGCATCGAGGGCGGCATGTCGACGGGCGAGCTGCTGGTGTGCCGGGCGTCGATGAAGCCCCTCGCCACCCTCAACCGGCCGGTGCTCGGCACGGTCGACGTCGAGACCAAGGAGGCGACCGTCAGCTTCAAGGAGCGCACCGACGTCACCGCCGTGCCCGCCATGGGTGTCGTGGCCGAGACGATGGTCGCCCTCGTGCTGGCCGGCGAGGCGCTGCGCAAGTTCGGCGGCGACTCGCTGCCCGAGGTGCTGCGCAACGCGGCCGCCTTCGACGCGAGCCTGCGCGATGGGTGACCCGACACCGTTGGAGCGCGACGGCGAGCGGGCCCGCCGCAGGCTCGGGTCAGAGGTGGTGGCCGACGTGCAGGTCGATGTCGGGCCCTTCCACGCCGGCGACGGCAAGCCCAGGCGGGGCCTCGCCCGTGACAACGCCGCGTTGGTCGGCCGAGCCGCTGCGGTGGCCACGTGACCGCCACGACGGTCACGGTGCACGCGGCGGGGACCACCTACCCCGTCGTGGTCGGCCCCGGCGTGCGGGCCCAGCTCGCGCAGCGGCTGCCGGCCGGCGCTCGTCGGGTGGCCGTGGTCACCCAGCCCGGCATCGACCTCGACCTCGACCCCGGTCGCGAGCACGAGGTGTTCGCCATCGGCCGGGGCGAAGGAGCGAAGACGCTGGCCACGGTCGAGGAGCTGTGCCGCGCCTGGTCGCGCTGGGGGCTCACCCGAGCCGACCATGTGGTGGCCGTCGGCGGAGGGGTGGTCACCGACGTGGCCGGCTTCGCGGCGGCCGTCTACCACCGGGGCGTCGGTGTGGTGCACGTGCCCACCACGCTGCTCGGCATGGTCGACGCCGCCATCGGCGGCAAGACGGGCGTCAACCTGCCCGAGGGCAAGAACCTGGTGGGCGCGTTCTGGCAGCCGAGCGCCGTGCTGTGCGACACCGACGCCCTGACCACCCTGCCCGAGCGCGAGCAGCGCAGCGGCCGGGGCGAGATGGCCAAGTACCACTTCCTCACCGGCGATGACCTGCTGGCGCTGCCGCTCGGCCCGCGCATCGCCGCCTGCGTGCGCATCAAGGCCCGGGTGGTGGCGGCCGACGAGCGCGAGGACCTGGCCGCCCGCACGGGCCGCGCCACCCTCAACTACGGGCACACGCTGGCGCACGCCCTCGAGACCGCCGGCAGCTACGACCTGCGCCACGGCGAGGCGGTGGCCGTGGGCCTGGTCTACGCCGCCGTGCTGGCCCACCACCTGGGGCGCATCGGCCGCCCCCGGGTCGACGAGCACCGCCGGGTGCTCGACGCCTATGGACTTCGCGCCAGCCTGCCCGAGGGCGCCGACGCCGACGAGCTGCTGGCGCTGATGGGGCGCGACAAGAAAGCGGTCGACGGCCTGACGTTCGCGCTCGACGGGCCCGACGGGGTCGAGGTGGTCACCGGCGTCGCGCCCGAGGCCGCCGCGGCCGCCCTCGACGCGATGGCATGCCGGCCGTGACCGGGCCCACCGGGGATCGCCCCCTCGTCCTGCTGGTCAACGGCCCCAACCTCGACCTGCTGGGCACCCGCCAGCCCGAGGTGTACGGCACCGCCA
Source organism: Acidimicrobiales bacterium (assembly GCA_035697515.1). Lineage (GTDB taxonomy): Bacteria > Actinomycetota > Acidimicrobiia > Acidimicrobiales > VFJN01 > ZC4RG19. The sequence goes on along the minus strand of DASSCS010000035.1, from coordinate 27,543 downwards.
CCCTCGCCGACCACGTGGACGCCACCCGCAGGGCCGCGGCCGACCTGGGCCTCGACCTCGAGCACGTCCAGTCGAACCACGAGGGCGCCGTCGTCGAGGCGCTCCACGCGGCCCGGGGCCGGTGCGCAGCCGTGATCATCAACCCGGGGGCCTTCACCCACTACGCGTGGGCCATCCACGACGCCCTCGCCGCGTTCGACGGCCCGGTCGTCGAGGTGCACCTGTCCAACCCCCGGGGCCGCGAGCCGTGGCGCCACACGTCGGTCGTGGCGCCGGTGGCCACCGCCACGATCGCCGGCCTGGGCGGCCACGGCTACCTGCTGGCCGTCGGCGCGGTGGCCCACCTGCTCGACGGCTAGGCCCAGGGGTGGGGGACCCGGGCCGGTCGCCGGCGGTGCCGCTCTATCCTGCGCGGGTGAGCTTCGACCGAGCGACCCTGCCTCCCATGGACGTCGCCGACCGGGCGCCCCGCCTGCGGGCGCGCCTGGACGAGGCGGGCTGCGACGCCCTGCTGGTGACGAATCTGACCAACATCCGCTATCTGACGGGGTTCACCGGCTCGGCCGCCATGCTGCTGGTCACCGCCGACGACCTGCTGTTCGTCACCGACGGACGCTACCGCGACCAGGCCACGGCCGAGCTCGACGCCGCCCGGGTGGCGGGCAGGGTCGAGATCGGCCGCACGAACGACGCCCAGCGCGAGCACCTGGTCGGCCCGGTCGCCGGCGTGGGCCGTCTGGGCCTCGAGGCCGCGAACGTCACCTGGGCGCAGCAGCGCCGCTTCGGCACCGAGTGGTTCGCCGACACCGAGCTGGTGGCGACCGAGGACCTGGTCGAGGACCTCCGCCGGGTCAAGGACGCGGGCGAGGTGGCTCGCATCAAGGCGGCGTGCGCCATGGCAGACGCTGCGCTGGCCGCGGTGCGCCATCGGCTGGGCGAGGAGGCGACCGAGGCCGAGGTGGCGCTCGACCTCGAGTGGCAGATGCGGCGCCTCGGCGCCGACGGGCCGTCGTTCGAGACGATCGTCGCCTCCGGCCCCAACGGTGCCATGCCCCACCACCGTGCGGGCGACCGTCGCATCGGCGAGGGCGACCTGGTGGTCATCGACTTCGGCGCCCTTGTCGACGGCTATCACTCGGACATGACGCGCACCTTCGTGGTCGGCGAGCCCAGCGCGACCCAGCGGCGCATGCTCGAGGCGGTGACCACGGCCCAGGCGGCCGGCGTGGCGGCGGTGCGCTCGGGCGTCGAGGCCCGCGACGTCGACGAGGCCTGCCGCGCCGTGTTGCGCGACGTGGGCTGGGAGGACGCCTTCCTGCACGGCACCGGCCACGGCGTGGGCCTCGACATCCACGAGTCGCCTCGGGTCTCGGCCACCGCGGCTGGTAGCCTGGCCGACGGCCACGTCGTCACCGTCGAGCCCGGCGTCTACCTCCCCGAGCACGGCGGCGTCCGCATCGAGGACACGGTCGTGGTCACATCCGAGGGCTGCCGCACGCTCACGCTGGCGCCCAAGGCCCCCTCCCTCTGACCGCCACGCGCCAGGAGTCGAACCCGATGGCTGCCACCACCACCAACGACCTGAAGACGGGCATGACCCTCGACCTCTCCGAGGGGCTGTTCCAGGTCGTCGACTTCCAGCACGTCAAGCCGGGCAAGGGGCCGGCCTTCGTGCGCACGAAGCTGCGCAACGTGCGCTCGGGCGGCGTGCTCGACAAGACCTTCCGGGCCGACGAGCGGGTCGAGCGGGCGGTCGTCGACAAGCGGGGCATGCAGTTCCTGTACCGGGACGGCGGCGACTACGTGTTCATGGACAGCACCAGTTACGACCAGACTCACGTCGGCCCCGCCGCGCTGGGCGACGCCGCCAACTACATCGTCGACGGCTCCACGCTGGTGCTGCAGTTCTACGGCGACGAGATCGTCGGCATCGACCTGCCCGCCGCCGTCGAGCTGACCATCACCGAGACCGAGCCGGGCGTCCAGGGCGACCGCGTGTCCGGCGCCCGCAAGCCCGCCACGCTCGAGACCGGCCTGGTCGTCCAGGTGCCGCTCTTCGTCAACAAGGGCGAGCGCATCAAGGTCGACACCCGCAGCGGCGAGTACCTGGCCCGGGCATGACGCCCCGCCGGCCCGCGGGCGATCTCGAGCCGACCGAGGCCGAGAGCCGGCGTGCCGCCCGCGAGCGGGCGCTCGAGCTGCTCTACGAGGCCGAGGCCAAGGGCGCCACGGTCGCCGAGGTGCTGGAAGGGCTGCCGCTCACGCCCGACGCCCTGGCCCGCGAGCTGGCGCAGGGGGTCGAGGCCCACCGCGACCGCATCGACGAGGCGCTGGCCCGCCTGGTGGCGCCGCGGTGGTCGCTGGGGCGGCTGGCCACCGTCGACCGGGCCGTGCTGCGCATCGGCGCGTACGAGCTCTTCGAGGTGCCCGACCGGTCCCAGGCGCTGATCATCAACGAGGCGGTCGTGCTGGCTCGCCGGTTCGGCAGCGACGACTCGCCCCGGTTCGTCAACGGTGTGCTCTCGTCGGTGGCCGCCGAGGCCCGGGCGCCGGGCGACGCCACGCTCGCCGAGGCGCCGGGGGACGCCACGCTCGCCGAGGCGCCGCGACCGGACGATCCCCAGTCGCCGCCGGCTCCCTCGGCCGACGGCTGAGCCGGGCGGCCGCAGTGGCCCGGCCGATCGCGCTCCCCGACCCGGCGCTGGCCGACCCTTCCGCGGGCATCGTCCTGCGGCCGTGGGCGGCGACATCCACCGACGCCGAGGCGGTCGCGGCGGCCTGGGCCGACCCCGAGATCGCCGCCACGAGCCGGGTGCCCGACGACATCTCGGTCGCTGCCGCGGCCCGTTGGGTCGCCCGCGAGCCCGCCCGCCGGTCCGCCGGCAGGAGGCTCGACCTCGTGATCGCCCCCCTCGAACGGGGCGACGTCGTGCTGGGCGAGGTCGGCCTGGCCACCATCGACCGCGCGCGCCGACGTGCCGAGATGAGCTGGTGGATCGCCGCCGGCCACCGCGGCCAGGGTCTGGCCGGGCGCGCCGCCCGCCTGCTGGCCGACTGGGCGCTGTCACCGGCGGGCGACTTCGACCAGGTGTGGGCACGCATCGCTCCCGGCAACCGCGCCTCCGCCCGGGTGGCGGCCTCCGCCGGACTGGTGGAGCTCGGCCCGGGCGGCGGGACGGTCGTCTGGGCGCGCACCCGGCGCCGGCCCGCCCAGCGTCCTCGACCGGGCTAGCCCAGCGGGTCGGGTGCGCCGCACGGTCGCCGCCGTCCATTCCGGCGCGTTCGCGTTCGCCCGGTTTCCGGCCCGATGAGGACCGCGGGCGTGCACGGACGTGCGCCCTCGCCGGAGGCGGTCGCCGGGCGATCACCGGTGAGCGGCGCGGTCGGTGCTACGCTGCCGCCCTGACCGTGAAGCGGGCCCGGCGAGGTCCGTACGGACAGAACGATGGGGAGGTCCCCGATTTGGCAGAGCGCGAACGCCGTATCACGCCCCCGTTCGGGGGCGTTTTCGTTGCCCGCACCCGGGTGCTCGACGCCGATGACGTGCGGCGGGCCGTGTGGCGCATGGCGCACGAGGTCATCGAGCGCAACCACGGCCTCGACGACGTCGTGGTGGTCGGCCTGCAGACCGGCGGGGTGACCTTCGCCGAGGCGCTGGCCGAGGCCCTCGAGAAGATCGACGGCACCGCCCCGCCGCTCGGCACGCTCGACGTCGCCTTCCACCGCGACGACATCGGCCTGCGGCCGGTCCTGCCCTCGGCCGTGACCGAGATCCCCGTCGACCTGTCGGGCCGGGTCGTGGTCCTGGTCGACGACGTGCTGTTCACGGGGCGCACCATCCGGGCCGCGCTCGACGCGGTGCACACCTACGGGCGCCCCCGGGCCGTCCAGCTGGCGGTGATGGTCGACCGGGGCCACCGCGAGCTGCCCATCCGCCCCGACTACGTGGGCAAGAACCTGCCCACCCGGCGCGACGAGGTGGTCAACGCCACGCTCGACGGCGTCGACCTGGGCGAGGTGCACAAGGACGGCCACCGGTGACGGCCGGGCGCCGCCACCTGCTGGGCATCGAGGACCTCCCGGCCGACGACATCGACAGGCTGCTCGGCCTGACCGACAGCTTCGTCGAGGTCAGCCGGCGGCGCATGCCCAAGGTCCCGGCCCTGCAGGGCCGCACGGTCACCTGGCTGTTCTACGAGGACTCGACCCGCACCCGGCTGAGCTTCGAGCAGGCGGCCAAGCGGCTGTCGGCCGACACGCTCAGCTTCTCGGTGTCGACCTCGTCGGTGAAGAAGGGCGAGTCGCTGCGCGACACCGTCGAGACCATCGAGGCCATGGGCGTCGACGCCATCGTGGTGCGGCACCGCTCGTCCGGCGTGCCTCACCAGATCGCCCAGTGGGTGTCGGGCAGCGTCATCAACGCCGGCGACGGCTGGCACGAGCACCCGACGCAGGCCCTGCTCGACTGCTACACGATCCGCGAGCACCTGGGCGGCCTGGCCGGCCGGCACATCGCCATCGTGGGCGACATCAACCACAGCCGGGTGGCCCGCAGCGACGTCTGGGCGTTCACCAGGCTGGGCGCCGAGGTCACCCTGGTGGCCCCGCCCACGCTGCTGCCGCCCACGACCGACGGCTGGCCGGTGCGGGTGAGCCACGCCCTCGACCCGGTGCTGCCCGAGGTCGACGTCGTGTACCTGCTGCGAATGCAGCGCGAGCGCATGGACGAGGCGCTGCTGCCGTCGCTGCGGGAGTACACCGCGGGCTACGGCCTGACGCGGCGGCGGGTCGACCTGCTGAGCGACAAGGCCATCGTCATGCACCCCGGTCCCATGAACCGGGGGGTCGAGATCGCCGCCGAGGTGGCCGACCTGCCGCGGTCGGTCGTGGTCGATCAGGTGCGCAACGGGGTGGCGGTGCGCATGGCCGTGCTCTTCGATCTGCTGGGCTCGGGCCGCGACCTGGGCGCGGATCTCGACCGGGAAGGGAAGCGATGAAGTCCACGCTCATCAGGGGCGGCGAGGTCGTCGACGCCACCGGGCGCCGGCGGGCCGACGTGCTGGTCGACGACGGCCGCATCGCCGCGGTGGTCGGCGAGGGCGAGGGCTCGTCGCTCGGCGCCGACGTGGTGCTCGACGCCGGCGGCTGCCTGGTGGCGCCCGGACTGGTCGACCTGCACACCCACCTGCGCCAGCCGGGCCAGGAGGAGGCCGAGACGGTCGAGACCGGCGCCCGGGCGGCGGCGCTGGGCGGGTTCACGTGCATCCTGGCCATGCCCAACACGACGCCCGCCATCGACTCGGCGGGCGTGGCCCGCGAGGTGCTCGACCTGGGCCGGGGCACGTGCTGCGACGTCCGCACGTCGGCCGCCATCACCGTGGGCCGGGCCGGCACCCAGCTCACCCCCATGGCCGAGCTGGCGGAGCTGGGGGTGCGCTTCTTCACCGACGACGGCAGCGGGGTGCAGGACGCCCGGCTGATGCGCCGCGCGCTCGAGTACGCCCGCGGCCTGGGCGTCACGCTGGCCGAGCACTGCGAGGACGAGGTGCTGGCCGGCGGCGGGGCCATGCACGAGGGGGCCTGGTCGGCGCGCCTCGGCGTCCCCGGCCAGCCGCGGGAGGCCGAGGAGGTCATGGTCATGCGCGACATCGCGCTGGCCCGCATGACCGGCGGACGGGTGCACTTCCAGCACCTGTCGACCCGCCGCTCGGTCGACCTGGTGGCAGCGGCCAAGGCGGAGGGCCTGGCGGTCACGTGCGAGGCCACGCCCCACCACCTGACCCTCACCGACGAGCGCTGCGCCGGCTACGACCCCGTGTTCAAGGTCAACCCGCCGCTGCGCACGGACGACGATGTGGCCGCGGTGCGGGCCGGCCTGAGGTCGGGGGTGGTCGACTGCATCGCCACCGACCACGCGCCCCACGCCCCCGAGGCCAAGGAGCAGCCCTTCGACCAGGCCCCGCCCGGCATGCTGGGCCTGGAGACGGCGCTGGCCCTGGCCCTCACCCACCTCGACCTGCCGGTCGAGCAGGTGCTGGGGCTGCTGTCGTGGCGCCCGGCCGCGGTCCTCGGCGTCGACGCGGCGCACGGCGGGCCGATCGCGGAGGGGAGACCGGCCAACCTGTGCGTCGTCGACCCCGCCGCCACCTGGACGGTCGACGCCGCCGCCCTCGCCAGCCGCAGCCGCAACACGCCCTTCGCGGGCATGGCGCTGACCGGGCGGGTGCGGCACACGCTGCTGGGCGGCGAGGCCGTCGTCGTCGACGCCGAGGCCCAGCGTTGAGGCTTCGCCGGGGAAATTCACTAGGCTGCATGTTTATGCGATCGAGCGAGGGGGCCGCCGGATGAGGGTGCGCGAGGGCCTGCTCGTGCTCGCCGACGGCACCACCTTCGAGGGCGAGCTCATCGGGGCCGAGCCAGACGGCGGCGTCGCCAGCGGCGAGGTGGTGTTCAACACCGTGCTGTCGGGCTACCAGGAGGTGCTGTCCGACCCCAGCTACGCGGGGCAGGTCATCACCTTCACGTATCCCCACATCGGCAACTACGGCACGAACGACCACGACGACGAGGGCCGGCGACCCTTCGCCCGCGGCGTCGTCGTGCGCGACCTGGCCCGCCGGGCCTCGAACTGGCGCTCGACCGGCGACCTCGAGGGCTACCTGCGCCGCCACGGCGTGCCCGGCATCGCCGGGGTCGACACCCGGCGGCTGACCCGGCACATCCGCGAGGCGGGCGCCCTGCCCGGCGCGTTCGGCGACGCCGACGAGGTGACGCTCAAGGCCGCGGCCACCGCCGAGCCCGGCACCGACGGCGTCGACCTGGTGGCCGCGGTCAGCTGCGCCGAGCCCTACGCGGTGGCCGCACGCCCGGGCGGCGGGCGCCGGCGCATCGTGGCCTACGACTTCGGCATCAAGCGCACGATCCTGCGGCACCTGTCGGGCCTGGGCGACATCACGGTGGTGCCCGCGCCCACGCCCGCCGCCGAGGTGCTGGCTCGCGAGCCCGACGGCGTGTTCCTGTCCAACGGCCCCGGCGACCCCGCCGCGGTGGGCTACGCCACCGACGCCATCGGTGCTCTGCTGGGCGAGGTGCCCGTCTTCGGCATCTGCCTCGGTCACCAGCTGCTGGCCACCGCGCTCGGCGCCACCACGCACAAGCTGCCCTTCGGCCATCACGGCGGCAACCATCCCGTGCGCCGGCTGGCGACCGGCCAGGTCGAGATCACCAGCCAGAACCACAACTACGCGGTGGCCGACGGCTCGATCGGCAGCGACGGCGGGGTCGAGGTCACCCACGTGAACCTCAACGACGGGGTGGTCGAGGGCATCCGGGCGCCCGGCCAGCGGGCGTTCGGCGTGCAGTACCACCCCGAGGCGGGCCCCGGCCCCCACGACGCCGCGTACCTGTTCGACGAGTTCGCCGCGCTCATCGACGCGTCCGGAAGCCGGTAGGGCGTGCCCCGGCGCGACGACATCGGCTCCATCCTGCTCATCGGCGCCGGGCCCATCGTCATCGGGCAGGCCTGCGAGTTCGACTACTCGGGCACCCAGGCCTGCAAGGTGCTCCGGGCCGAGGGCTACCGGGTGATCCTGGCCAACTCGAACCCGGCCACGATCATGACCGACCCCGACTTCGCGGACGCCACCTACGTCGAGCCGCTCGACGCCGACCACCTGGCGAAGATCATCGAGTGCGAGCAGCCCGACGCCGTGCTCCCCACGCTCGGTGGCCAGACCGCCCTCAACCTGGCCATGGAGCTGGTCGACCGCAAGGCCGTGGGCGTGCCCGGCACCCCCGAGCTGATCGGCGCCAACGCCGAGGCCATCGCCACCGCCGAGAACCGCGAGCGGTTCAAGCAGGCCATGCAGGGCATCGGCCTGAGCGTGCCCCCCTCGGCCACGGCCCACAGCATGGACGAGGCCATGGCCATCGTCGACGAGATCGGCGTGCCGGTGGTCATCCGGCCGGCCTTCATCCTCGGCGGCAAGGGCACGGGCATCGCCGGCGACCGGGCCACCTTCGAGCACCTGGCCCGCGCCGGGCTCGACGCCAGCCCCATCAGCGAGATCCTCATCGAGCGGTCGATCGCGGGCTGGAAGGAGTACGAGCTCGAGGTCATGCGCGACCGGGCCGACAACTGCGTGGTCGTCTGCTCGATCGAGAACCTCGACCCGATGGGCGTGCACACCGGCGACTCGATCACGGTGGCGCCGGCCCAGACGCTCACGGACGTCGAGTACCAGGCCATGCGGGATGCGGCGTTCGCCTGCATCCGTCGCGTCGGGGTCGAGACCGGGGGCTCGAACGTACAGTTCGCCCTCGATCCCGCCAACGGCGAGATGGTCATCATCGAGATGAACCCCCGGGTGAGCCGCTCGTCCGCCCTCGCGTCCAAGGCCACCGGGTTCCCGATCGCCAAGATCGCCGCCAAGCTGGCAGTCGGCTACACGCTCGACGAGATCCCCAACGACATCACCCGCAAGACCCCGGCCAGCTTCGAGCCCACCATCGACTACGTGGTGACCAAGGTGCCCCGCTGGGCCTTCGAGAAGTTCCCCGGCAGCCCGGGCGTGCTGGGCACGTCGATGCAGTCGGTGGGCGAGGCCATGGCCATCGGCCGCACGTTCCCCGAGTCGCTGCAGAAGGCGCTGCGCAGCCTCGAGCACGGCCGGGCGGGCCTGAACTGCGACGCGGCCGAGGCCGAGCTCGACGCCCTGTCCGACGACGAGCTGCTGGTGCGGGCGGCCATCGGCACGCCCGACCGGCCCTTCCAGCTCGAGGCGGCCCTGCGCAGGGGCATCGGCGTCGACGCCCTGGCCGCAGCGACGAAGGTCGACCCGTGGTTCCTCGACCAGATGCAGCGCATCGTCGCCGAGCGCGAGCACCTGGCCGCCACCGGCCAGGCGGGGATGTCGCGCCGCGACTGGAAGCGGGCCAAGCAGCTCGGCTTCAGCGACGAGCAGCTCGCGTGGCTGTGGGACGGCGACCCGGCCGCCGTGCGCGCCGCCCGGCTGGAGGCGGGCGTGCGCCCCACGTTCAAGACCGTCGACACCTGCGGCGCCGAGTTCGAGGCCTCGACCCCGTACCACTACTCGACCTACGAGGACGAGGACGAGGTGCACGCCAGCGGGCGCCGCAAGGTGCTCATCCTCGGCTCGGGGCCCAATCGCATCGGCCAGGGCATCGAGTTCGACTACTGCTGCGTGCACGCCAGCTTCGCCCTCGCCGACGCGGGCTTCGAGACCGTGATGCTCAACTGCAATCCCGAGACGGTGTCGACCGACTACGACACGTCCGACCGGCTGTACTTCGAGCCGCTCACGCTCGAGGACGCGCTGAACGTGATCGAGTCCGAGCAGGCGGCCGGCGAGCTGGTGGGGGTGGTCGTCTCGCTCGGCGGCCAGACGCCGCTCAAGCTGGCCGCCTCGCTGCCGGATGGCCTGGTGCTGGGCACGTCGCCGGGCTCGATCGACCTGGCGGAGGACCGCGAGCTGTGGAACGCCCTGTGCGCCCGGCTGGAGATCCCCCAGCCGGCCGGAGGCACCGCCACCACCCTGGCCGACGCCGAGGCCATCGTCGGGCGCATCGGCTACCCGGCGCTGCTGCGGCCGAGCTACGTGCTCGGCGGCCGGGCGATGGAGATCGTCTACGACGGCGAGGGCCTGCGCCGGGCCATGGCCGAGCTCGCCAGCTACGGCAGCCTGGGCCGCGAGGGCGGGCTGTCGGCGTCACGGCCGGTGTTGATCGACCGCTTCCTCGAGGACGCCACCGAGGTCGACGTCGACGCCATCCGCGACCACACCGGCGAGGTGGTCATCGGCGGGGTCATGGAGCACGTCGAGGAGGCCGGGGTCCACTCGGGCGACTCGGCCTGCTCGCTGCCGCCCAACTCGCTCTCGCCCGGCACGGTGGCGGTGATCGAGGACTACACCCGGCGGCTGGCCGAGGCCCTCGACGTCCGGGGCCTGCTCAACGTGCAGTACGCGGTGAAGCAGGGCCAGGTGTTCGTCATCGAGGCCAACCCCCGGGCCAGCCGCACCGTGCCCTTCGTAGCCAAGGCCACGGGCGTGCCGCTGGTGAAGGTCGCCGCCCGGGTCATGGTGGGGGCCACGCTGGCCGAGCTCCGCGCCGAGGGCCTGCTGCGTCCCCCCGTCGGCGGCGGCCACATCGCGGTGAAGGAGGCCGTCATGCCCTTCAACCGCTTCCCCGACGTCGACACGGTGCTGGGGCCCGAGATGCGCTCGACCGGCGAGGTCATGGGCATCGACCGCACCTTCGGCCTGGCCTTCGGCAAGGCTCAGATCGCGGCCGGCGAGCGGCTGCCCGACGGGGGGATGGTGTTCCTCTCGCTGGCCGACCGCGACAAGACGGCCGGGCTGCGGGCGGCGGCCCGGTTCGTCGAGCTGGGGTTCGCCATCGCCGCCACCCACGGGACCGCCGAGCACCTCGAGCGCAACGGCGTGCCCGTGGCCCAGCGGGTGGCCAAGGTGGCGAGCGCCGAGGACCCCGACGCAGGGGCCGGCGACCCGCCCGCCGACGGCCTGCCGACCGCGCTCGACCTCATCTCCGCCGGGCGGGTGTCGCTGGTCGTCAACAGCCCCCGGGGGCGGGGAGCCCGGGCAGACGGCGCCTACATCCGCCGGGCGGCGAACGTGCACCGCATCCCCTGCCTCACCACCGCGTCGGCGGCGGTGGCGGCGGCCGAGAGCACGCTCGACCGGTCGCGCCACGACCTGCGGGTGCGCACGCTGCAGGAGCACCACCGCCGGTGAGGCCTGGCCGGCGCCGGAGCGCAGGGCGGTCGGTGGACATGGCCGTCACCATCGGCTCGGTCACGCTGCCCAACCCGGTGATGACCGCCTCGGGCACCGCGGGCCACGGCGCCGAGCTGGCCCCCTATCTCGACCTGTCGGCGCTGGGCGCCGTGGTGGTCAAGTCGCTGCACGCCGAGCCGTGGCCCGGCAACCCGCCGCTGCGGGTGCACGAGACCGCAGCCGGCATGATCAATTCGGTGGGCCTGCAGGGGCCCGGGGTGCGGGCGTGGCTCGACCACGACGTGCCGCCGCTGCTGGCCACCGGCGCGCGGGTGGTGGCGTCGATCTGGGGCCGCAGCATCGAGGAGTACTGCCGGGCGGCCGACATGCTGGCCGCGGCGCCGCCCGAAGTGGTGGCGGTCGAGGTCAACCTGTCGTGCCCCAACACCGAGGCCGGCCGCGACCTGTTCGCCCACTCGGCCGACGACACCGCCGCGGTGATGGCCGCCACGGCCGGGTGCGGGCGGCCCCGCTGGGCCAAGTTGAGCCCCAACGTGGGCGGGCTCGACACCATCGCCGCGGCGGCGCACGAGGCGGGCGCCGAGGCGGTCACGCTGGTCAACACCGTCATGGGACTGGCCATCGACCCCGAGACCGGCCGCTTCCGGCTGGGGTCGGGTGCCCGGGGCGGGGGGCTGTCCGGCCCGGCCATCCACCCGGTGGCCGTGCGGGCTGTGTTCGAGGTCCACCGGGGGGCGCCGCAGGTGCCCATCGTGGGGGTCGGCGGCGTGGCGGGTGGCGGTGACGCCGCCGAGCTGCTGCTGGCAGGCGCCAGCGCGGTGCAGGTCGGAACCGCCACCTTCGCCGACCCCCGGGCGCCGGCGCGGGTGCTGCACGATCTCGAGCGCTGGGCAAGCCGCCGCGGCCTGTCCCGCATCGACGAGACGATCGGAGGGGCACATGACTGACCAGGACGACGAGGGACACGAGGGCGACCGCGTGGACGAGGGCCGCGGGGCCCCCGGCGCGGGCGCGACCGTGGGGGAGGCGGGCGCGCCCGACGAGGTGCGGCGCCACCTGGCGCTGGCGCTCGACGTCGACGACCTGGTGCCCGCACTGCGCCTTGCCCGCGAGCTCCGGCCCTGGTTCGGCACGATGAAGGTCGGTCTCGAGCTTTACAGCGCCGCGGGCCCGGAGGCGGTGACCTCGCTCGTCGACCTGGGCGTCGACGTGTTCTGCGACCTCAAGCTGCACGACATCCCCAACACGGTGGGCCGGGCCGCCCGGGTGATCGGCGCGCTCGGCGCCCGCTACCTGACCGTGCACGCCGCCGGTGGCCCGTCGATGGTGCGGGCGGGGGTCGAGGGCCTGCGCGAGGGGGCGGCCGGCGCCGGGGCGGCCGAGCCCACGGCGCTGGGCGTAACCGTCCTCACCAGCGAGCCCGAGGTGACCGAGCACCTGCTGCGCCAGCGGGTGACCGCGGGGCTCGACGGCGGCTGCCAGGGCTTCGTGTGCGCCGCCCCCGACCTGGCCACGGTGCGCCAGCTCGTCCCGACGGCCGTGCTGGTCACCCCCGGGATCCGGCCCGAGGGCAGCCCGGTCGACGACCAGGGACGGGTGGCCACGCCCCGGGCCGCGCTCGACGACGGCGCCGACCTGCTGGTGGTCGGCCGGCCGATCACCCGTGCCGACGACCCGGTCGCCGCCGCCCGCGCCCTGGTGGCCTCGATGGCCTGATCAGCCGGAAACGCCTGCGTGTCACGAGTCGGGCGATGCTGCGCGCTAGGTTGACGGCCATGCCGCAGCCACCGCAATTGACTCCTGAGCAGCGTGAAGCAGCACTCGCCAAGGCCGCCGAGGCACGCCGGGCCCGGGCTGAGCTCAAGGAGAAGCTCAAGATGGGTTCGCTGACCCTGAGTGATCTCCTTGACCAGGCCGACGGCAACGACACGGTCGGTAAGATGAAGGTGCTGGCCGTCCTCGAATCGCTCCCGGGCGTGGGCAAGGTCCGCGCCCGCCGCGCGATGGAGGAGATCGGCATCGCCGACACCCGCCGTGTCAAGGGCCTCGGTGACCAGCAGCGCAAGTCGCTGCTCGAGACCTTCTCGGGCTGAGCTCCTTCCAAGAACTGATCCCTTGCTCATCACGGTCTCCGGCCCTCCGGGGTCGGGAACCACGACAACCGCACAACACGTCGCCGCCCGGCTCGAGGTCGACCTCGTCCCGGGCGGCGAGGTGTTCCGGGCCATGGCCCGCGAGCGGGACCTGAGCCTCGCCGAGTTCGGCCGCTACGCGACCGACCACCCCGAGGTCGACGTCGAGCTCGACGCCCGGCTGGCTGATCAGGCCCGCCGCGGTGGGGTCGTCATCGAGTCCCGCCTCGCCGCGTGGATCGCCCGCAACGAGGGCCTGCTGGCGGTCAGCGTGTTCATCGACTGCCCGCCCGAGGTCCGCGCCGCGCGGGTCGCCGGGCGCGAGGGCGTGCCGGTGGCGCGGGCGCTGGCCGACAACGCCGTGCGCCAGCGTGTCGAGCGCGCCCGCTACCTGGCGCTGTACGGCATCGACATCGAGGACCTGTCGGTCTACGACCTGGTGCTCGACTCGGACGCGCTCAGCCCCGGCGAGCTGTCCGACCGCATCGTCGCCCGGGCCCGCGCCACCTTCGCCTGACGTCCCGGCCGCGGCCGGTCAGGCCTCGTCGGGCAGGGGCTGGGGTGCCGGCGGGCCGACGTAACGCGAGCTGGGCCGGATGATCCGGTTGTCGGCATGCTGTTCGAGCGCGTGGGCACACCAGCCGATGACGCGGCTGGCGGCGAAGGTGGGGGTGAACAGGTCGCGGGGGAGGCCGCAGCGATCCATGACCACGGCTGCGTACCACTCGATGTTGGTGTGGAGCTCGCGCCCGGGCTTGAGCTCGGCCAGGCTGCGCAGGACCTCGGCCTCGACCTGCTCGGCGAACGCCACGACGTCGCCTCCGAGGCTCTCGGCGACGCCCCGCAGCATCGTCGAGCGGGGATCGGCCGTGCGGTACACGGGGTGCCCGAAGCCCATGATGCGCTCGCCGGCCAGCACCCGGTCGCGCACCCAGGCCGCGGTCAGCTCGGGCCGGCCGATGGCGTCGAGGGTGTCGAGGGCCCGGCTCGGCGAGCCGCCGTGGAGGGGGCCGGAGAGCGAGGCGAGCGCGGCGACGACGACGGCACCGAGGTCGGCGCCGGTGGACGTGACGGCGCGGGCCACGAACGTCGAGGCGTTGAAGCCGTGGTCGACGCCGAGGATGAGGTACTGCTCGACCGCCCGCACCCGCACGGGGTCCGGCGCCGAGCCGTCGATCATGTGCAGGTAGTTGGCGGCGTAGGGCAGGTCGTCGCGGGGAGCGATCGGCTCGAGGCCGTGGCGGAGCCGGTGGATCGCGGCGATCAGGGTCGGTACTGCGGCGCTGAGCCGCAGCGCGTCGGTGCGCATCCGCTCGCCGTCGACGTCCAGCGATGCGGGAAGGTCCTCGACCCCGGCGAGCAGGGAGATGCCGGTCCGCAGGGCGGCGACCGGCGCCGCGATGCGCGTGGCGACGGCGGGCAGCACCTCGAGGACGGCGGGCGGGAGCACCCGGAGCGGTGCGACCTCGTCGGCGAAGGCGGTGCGCTCGGTCGCGGTGGGCAGGGTGCCGTCGATGAGCAGGTGCCAGACGTCTTCGAAGCCCCGCGCCGCGGCCAGCTCGGGCGCGGCGTACTGCCGGTAGTGGTAGAACCCCTCGCCGCCCCGGACGTCGCCGAGCGCCGTCTCCGCCACGACGACGCCCTTCAGCCCGGGCGGCGCGACCGCCGCGGGTTCGCCTGCGGGCCGGAGCTGGGCGTGGGCCGTCAGGTCGCGCAGCGAGACGATGCCCTTGAGCTCGTCGCCCGCGACCACGGGGATGTGGCGGTAGCCGCGCTCGGCGAGTTGCTGCCAGGCCTGGTCGATGGCGGAGTCGACGCCGACGCAGTCGGGGTCGGGCACCATCCAGTCCCGCACCAGGGCGTGGGCGGGGTCGGCCGACGCCGCGGTGGCCCGCAGCAGGTCGCGCTCGGTCGCGATGCCGATGGGGCGGTTCCCCTCGACGACGACGACCGAGCCGATGCGGTGCTCGTGCATCCGGCGCGCGACGGCGCCGAGCGTCTCGGTGGGACCGGCGGTGACGACGGGCTCGGTCATGGCGGTGGCGACCGTGGGTGTGTTGGGCATCTCCGCTCCTTCCGTCGTTCGCATCCAAGCCGCCCGCGTTTATATCGTCAAGGTTGATTGCATCAATGTATTGTGCTCGCATGGCTGCCACCGATCAGTGGATGACCTCCGAAACGGCGGCCGCTCGCCTCGGAGTGAAGCGCGAGACGCTCTACGCCTACGTGAGCCGCGGTGCGGTCCGCAGCGAGCGGATGCCGGGGGAGCGGCGTAGCCGCTTCCTGCGGGCCGACGTCGAGCGGCTCGCCGCCCGACAGCGGGCGGGAGGCCGGGCCGGAGGCCTGGAGCTGATCATCGAGACCGACCTCACCCTGCTGGAGCCGGCCGGCGCCCTGTACTACCGCGGGTGGGACGTCGAGCGGGCGGTGGCCGAGGGCGTGTCGTTCGAGCAGGTCGCCGGCTGGCTCTGGAGCGCCGACCGGTCCCCGGCGACGTTCGAGGCACCAACCGCGATGCTGGCGTCGTCCCGCCGGGTCGCGGACGCGCTCGCGGACCAGCCGCTCATGGACCGGATGCGCGCGGTGGTGGCGGCCGCCCGCCACACCGATCCGCTGCGCGACGACCGCCGCCCCGAGGCGGTCGGCATGACCGGCCGTGCGCTCATCGCCACGCTCGTCGACTCCCTGCCCGTCGTGCGCGGTGCGGCGCCGCCCCCGGAGCAGGGTGCGGTGGCCGAGCGGCTCTGGTCGCGCCTGTCGCCGGTGCCTGCCCGACCACCGCTCGTCCGCCTGCTCGACACCGCCCTGGTCCTGCTCGCCGACCACGAACTGGCGGCGTCCACCCTGGCCGCGCGCGTGGCCGCGTCGACCTGGGCCGACCCGTACCTGGTCGTGCAGGCGGGGCTGGCGACGCTGGGCGGCCCGCTGCACGGCGGCGCCAGCGCCGGCGCGCGCCGGCTCATCCACGAGGTCGACGCCGGCCCGGCCGGCCCGGCGGCGGCGGTGGGCAGCCGCCTGCGCGAGCAGCAGCGCATCCCCGGCTTCGGACACCGGGTCTACCGTGAGCGCGATCCCCGGGCGGAGGCGCTCCTGCAGGCGCTCGCGGCGGCGGGCCACCCCCTCCGGGCCGAGCACGAGCTGCTCGCGACCATGCGGCAGCGCGGGCTGCCCTTCCCCAACGTCGACTTCGCGATCGCGGCCCTCGCCGAGCGGTACCGGATGGTCGACGAGGCCGGCGAGGTCATGTTCGCCGTGGCGAGGACGGCAGGGTGGCTCGCCCACGCTGCGGAGGAGTACCGGCACAGCCTGCGGTTCCGCCCCCGCGCCACCTACACCGGGCCGGCACCGGCACCGGCCTGACCGGTGCCCGCCGCAGCCCCGCGGGCGTGCGGCGGTCGTCAGCCGCCTCGACGGCGGCGGCGGCGCGGCGCCGTTGATTCACCGTCGGTCAGCGGGGCACGGTAACCTTGCAGGTCGACTCACCACCCGGCTGCACGAGGTGCGCGCCCCTTATGGCATCACGCCAAGACACGATGATGAACCCGTCGATCGAGGAGCTCCTCGATCGTGCCGGCTCCAAGTTCTCCCTGGTCACGCTCAGCGCCAAGCGGGCGCGGCAGATCAACGCGTACTTCAACCAGCTCGGCGAGGGCCTCGGTGCCATCGTTCCCCCGCAGGTCACGTCGGTGGCCCGCAAGCCGCTGTCGATCGCGTTCGAGGAGATCTCCAGCGACAAGATCGTCATGACCCGCCCCGGCGAGGGCGACGAGGGCGATGCGGCCGGCGAGCCCTCCGAGGCGCACGAGACCGAGTAGGCCCCGTCGTGCTCGAGGGGCGGCGCGTCGTGCTGGGGGTGTCGGGCGGCATCGCCGCCTACAAGGCGATCGAGGTGTGCCGCCGGCTCGTCGACCAGGGCGCCCACGTGGTGCCCGTCATGACGCGGGGCGCCACCCGCTTCGTGGGCGAGACCACGTTCTCGGCCCTGGCGTCCGAGCCCGTCCACCGCTCGCTGTTCGACGACGCCGACCCCATCCCCCACACCCGCCTCGGACAGTCCGCCGACGTGGTGGTGGTCGCCCCGGCGACCGCCCGGGTGATCGGCGCCTACGCGGCGGGCATCTCCAACGACCTGCTCACCGCCACGCTGCTGGCCACCGAGGCGCCCGTGGTGGTGTGCCCGGCCATGCACACCGAGATGTGGCGTCACCCCGCCGTGCAGGACAACATCGCCACGCTCGCCCGCCGGGGCGTCCACATCGTGGGGCCCGAGGAGGGGCGCCTGGCCGGGGGCGACACGGGCGAGGGCCGCCTCGCCTCGCCGGTGGCCATCGTCGCCGGTGTCGAGGCCGCGCTCGGCGCCACCCGCGACCTCGCCGGCCTGCACGTCGTGGTGACGGCCGGCGGCACCCGCGAGCCCATCGACCCGGTGCGCTTCGTGGGCAACCGCTCGTCGGGCAAGCAGGGCCACGCCCTGGCCGACGAGGCGGTCGCGCGCGGCGCCAAGGTCACGCTGGTCAGCACGGTCAGCCTGCCCGTGCCCGCCGGCGCAGACGTGGTACGGGTCGAGACCGCCGCCCAGATGGACGAGGCGGTCCGCACCGTGGCCTCGGGTGCCGACGTGGTGGTCATGGCCGCGGCGGTGGCCGACTTCCGGCCCGCGCACGTGTCCGAGCGCAAGCTCAAGAAGCAGGCTGGGGTGCCCGAGATCGTCCTCGAGCCCACCGTCGACATCCTCGCCGGCCTCGGCCAGCGCAAGCGGCCGGGTCAGACACTGGTCGGATTTGCGGCAGAGACCGACCGCGTGAGGCAGAATGCCACGTCGAAGCTCGTTGCCAAGGGGGCCGACCTGATCGTCGCCAACGACGTCACGGCCCCGGGCGCTGGGTTCGAGCACGACACCAACCATGTCGTGATCCTGAATGCCGACGGCACTGAGCGCGAGGTGCCATTGGCCGAGAAGCGGGCGATCGCCCGTGCCGTGTTCGATGCCGTTCTACACAGGAGACAGCAATCGTGAGCCGTTGGACCTTCACGTCCGAGTCCGTCACCGAGGGCCATCCCGACAAGATGGCCGACCAGATCAGTGACTCCATCCTCGACGCGATCCTCGAGCAGGACCCCCAGGCCCGGGTCGCCTGCGAGACGATGGTCACCACCGGCCTGGCCATCGTGGCGGGGGAGATCACGACCGACGCCTACGTCGAGATCCCGATCATCGTGCGCGACACGATCAAGGGCATCGGCTACGACCGCGAGTCGGTCGGGTTCGACGGCAACACGTGCGGCGTCATGACCTCGATCGACCCGCAGTCGCCCGACATCGCCCAGGGCGTCGACACGGCGTACGAGAAGCGCACCGACGCCGCCGAGGAGGACCTCGACAGCCAGGGCGCCGGCGATCAGGGCATGATGTTCGGCTACGCGGTCGACGAGACCGAGGACCTCATGCCGATGCCGATCTGGCTGGCCCACCGGCTGGCCCACCGGCTGTCCGAGGTGCGCAAGGCGGGCATCCTGCCCTACCTGCGCCCCGACGGGAAGACGCAGGTCACCTTCGAGTACGTCGACGGCGTGCCCGTCGCGCTCAAGACCGTGCTCATCTCGACCCAGCACCAGCCCGGCCTCGATCCCGAGACGCTGATCAAGCCCGACCTCGTCGAGCACGTCATCCGGCCGCTCGTGCCGGCCCAGTTCCACGACGACGACTACCGCGTCCTGGTGAACCCGACGGGCACGTTCGAGCTGGGCGGCCCGCACGCCGACTGCGGCCTGACCGGGCGCAAGATCATCGTCGACACCTACGGCGGCGCCGCGCGCCACGGCGGCGGCGCGTTCTCGGGCAAGGATCCGTCCAAGGTCGACCGCTCGGCGGCCTACGCGGCCCGCTGGGTGGCCAAGAACCTGGTCGCCGCCGGCGCCGCCAGGCGGGCCGAGGTGCAGGTGGCGTACGCCATCGGCGTCGCCCGCCCGGTGTCGACCCTGGTCGAGACGTTCGGGACCGAGAACGTCGACCCGGCCCGCATCGTCGAGGCGGTCGAGGAGATCTTCGACCTCCGCCCGGCCGCGATCCTGCGCGACCTCGACCTGCGCCGACCGATCTACAAGAAGACCGCCGCGTACGGCCATTTCGGGCGCAACGACAAGGAGCTGACCTGGGAGCAGACCACCCGGGCCGACGACGTCAAGTCGGCGCTCGGGCTGTAGTCCCGAGGGGGGCGTGAGCGCGCCTGACCGGCCGGCCGGGCCCGTCGTCCGGGTCCGGCCGGACGAGGGCGCGATCGACAAGACCTTCGACTACCTGGTCCCCTCCTCGTGGGGGGACCAGGTGCGCGTGGGCGACCGGGTGCGCATCGCGCTGGCGGGACGGCGCGTCGGGGGATGGGTGGTGGCGGTCGGCGTATCGCCACCCGAGGGCGTCGCCCTGCGTCCGCTCGCCAAGTGGTCGGGGCGCGGGCCGGGACAGGAGCTGATCGACCTGGCCGAATGGGCGGCGTGGCGCTGGGCGGGCCGGCGGGCATCGTTCCTGCGCACCGCCTCGCCCGACCGCACCGTGCGCGGGCTGCCCGCGCCGCCTCGACCCCGGCCGGTGCCGACCGCCGGCGACGGGGCGCCGGAGCGCCACCTGCCCGAGGGTGCCTTCGCCTCGCCGCGCACCGTGCTGCGCCTGCCGCCCGCGGTCGACCCTGCGCCGGTCGCCCTCGCGGCGGCCCGCCGGGGCAACGCCCTGGTCTTGTGCCCGACCGGGGCCCTGGCCCGAGCGGTGGCGACCCACCTGCGGCGGGCCGGCGTCGCGGTGGCCCGCCACCCCGAGGACTGGGCCGTGGGCGCCGCCGGCGCCACCGTGGTCGGCACCCGGGCCGCGGCGTGGGCGCCGGTCGCCGGCTTGGCGGCGGTCGTGGTCGTCGACGAGCACGACGAGTCGCACCAGCAGGAGCAGGCGCCCACCTGGCACGCCCGGGACGTGGCGGCCGAGCGCGCCCGGCGCGCCGGCGTGCCCTGCGTGCTCATATCGCCGTGCCCGTCGCTCGAGGCGCTCGGCTGGGGCCGGCTGATGGCACCGTCGCGGGCCGACGAACGGGCGGGCTGGCCGGTCGTCGACGCCGTCGACATGCGCCGCGAGGATCCCCGCACCGGCCTGCTGACGCCCGCGCTGGTGCGGCTGCTGCGCAGCGACCGCCGGGTCCTGTGCGTGCTCAACCGCACCGGTCGGGCCCGGCTGCTGGCGTGCGCCGCGTGCGGTGAGCTGGCCCGCTGCGAGCGGTGCGACGCCGCGGTCGCCCAGCCGTCGCCCACCGAGCTGGTCTGCCCCCGCTGCGCCACCGTGCGGCCGGTCGTGTGCGCGGGCTGCGGGGCCGGACGGTTCAAGACGCTGCGCCAGGGGGTCACCCGGGTGCGGGACGAGATTGAGGCGCTCGTCCGCGAGCCGGTCGACGAGGTCACCGCCGCCCGCCCCGCGGGCGGCGGGCCGGCCAGCCGGGTGGTCGTCGGCACCGAGGCGACGCTGCACCAGATCGACCGGGCGGACGTCGTGGCCTTCCTCGACGCCGACCAGGAGCTGCTGGCGCCCCGCTACCGGGCCGCCGAGCAGGCGCTGGCGCTGCTGGCCCGCGCGGCCCGGCTGGTGGGGGGCAAGGCGGGCGGCGGGCGCATCGTCGTGCAGACGTTCGTGCCCCGCCACGAGGTGGTGCAGGCGGCGCTGCACGGCGACCCGGCGCGGGCCGCCCGATCCGAGCGTGTCCGCCGCGAGCTGCTGCGCTTCCCGCCGGTCACCGCCATGGCGGAGGTGTCGGGGGTGGCAGCGCCCGCCTTCGTCGAGGCGCTGCAGGGCGGCCTGACGGGCATGCGGCGCGGCCGGGCAGGGCCCGGCGCGGGCCCGGGTGACTCGCCCGGCGTCGAGGTGCTGGGCCCGTCGGACGGCCGCTGGCTCGTCCGGGCGCCCGACCACGGCGCGCTCTGCGATGCGCTGGCCGCGACCGCGCGTCCCCCGGGCCGGCTGCGGGTGGCGGTCGACCCGCCCCGCGTCTGACTGCGTGCCGCCCGAATCGACGCTGGCCGGCGGGGCCGTTCCGGGCGGACCTGGAGCCGTGCTCCCGTCCACGGGCGGGCTGTCCGCGCCCGCCCGGCGCTCGGAGGGCACTGGCTTAGAGTTGCGGTGTGCGGACGATCGACTGGCGCGAGGAGCCCGGGGGCGGGGTGCTCGACGGGGCGGTGGTGATCGTCGACCAGACCGCCCTGCCCGACGAGGTGCGTCACCTCACCATCACCGACGTCGATGGCCTGGTCGACGCCGTGCGGCGGCTGGCTGTACGGGGCGCGCCGGCCCTGGGCGCGGCCGGGGCGCTGGGCGTGCTGCTGGCCCTGCGCCAGGCCCGCGACGAGGGCTGGGGCGACGACGAGGTGGCCAAGGCCGTCGACCGGCTGCGGCACGCCAGGCCCACGGCCGTCAACCTGGCCTGGGGGGTCGACCGCGTGGCGGCCCGCCAGGGCGAGGGCGCACCCGCGGTGCGGGCCGAGGCGCGGGCCGTGCTCGAGGAGGACGTGGTCGCCAACCAGGCGATGGGCGAGCGGGGGGCCGACCTCCTCGACGAGCTGTGTGGCGCCGGTGCCGGGCCGGCGGGCCTGCGCCTGCACACCCACTGCAACGCCGGCGCGCTGGCCTGCGTCGAGTTCGGCACCGCACTGGGCGTGGTGCGGGCGGTGCAGGCCCGGGGCCGCCTGGGCAGGGTCTACGCGGACGAGACCCGACCGCTCCTGCAGGGCGCCCGCCTCACCGCCTGGGAGCTCGACCGCATGGGCGTCGACTACCGGGTGGTGGTCGACGGCGCCGGGCCGTCGCTCATCGCTCGTGGCCTGGTCGACGCCGTCGTGGTCGGGGCCGACCGGGTGGCCGCCAACGGCGACGTGGCCAACAAGATCGGCACCTACCCGCTGGCGCTGGCCGCGGCACGGGCGGGCGTCCCCTTCGTGGTCGCCGCGCCAGAATCGACCGTCGACCCCGCCACCCCCGACGGGGACGCCATCCACATCGAGGACCGGGGCGACGACGAGGTCGTGAGCTTCGCAGGGCGCCGGGTAGCGCCCGCCGGTGCCCGGGCGGTGAACCCGGCGTTCGACATCACGCCCGCCGACCTCGTCACCGCCCTCGTCACCGAGGCCCGGGTGGTGCGCCCCCAGGCGGGCGACCGACCCGCATGAACGGTGCGCGGCGCACCCGCGGGGCCCGCACATGGCAGGATCGCGCCGCCCTGTCAGGCGGGTGAGCGACGAGGAGCGGGCATGAAGAGCCAGTGGAGCGAAGAGGACGCGGCCGCACAGGCCGACGACCTCGACCTGTTGGTGTACACGTCACGGTTGCTGGGCGCCGACACGTCGCTGGTGCTGGCAGGCGGGGGCAACAGCTCGGTCAAGTCGACCGAGCCCGACGTGTTCGGCGACCCGGTCGACGTACTGCACGTCAAGGGCAGCGGCTGGGACATGGCGACCATCGAGCGCGCCGGGTTCGCGCCGCTGCGCCTCGACCGGGTGGCCCGGCTGGCCGAGCTGCCCGAGCTGTCCGACAGCCGCATGGCCAACGAGCTGAAGGCGGCGTCGCTCGACGCCGCGGCGCCGGCACCCTCGGTCGAGTCGATCCTGCACGCCATCCTGCCCTACCGCTTCGTGCTGCACACCCACGCCGATGCCGTGCTGGCGCTCACCAACACGCCCGACGGCCCGGCGCTGGTGCGCGAGGTGTACGGCAACGACGTGGTGGTGGTGCCCTACGTCATGCCCGGGTTCGTGCTCGCCCGCCTGTGCGCCGAGCGATTCGCGGCCGGGCGGCACGAGGCCACCCAGGGCATGGCGCTGCTCAACCACGGCCTGTTCACCTTCGCTCACGACGCGCGCCTCGCGTACGAGAACCACATCGACCTCGTCGGCCGGGCCCTGGCCCGCGTCGAGTCGTCCGGTGGCGCCGCGTCCGCCCCGGGGGAACCACCGGCGCCTCCGGCCGCCGTGGCCGCGGCGCCGGCCCAGCCGACCGGCGAGGCGTCGGCGCCGGTGCCGCCCGCGCCCGCAGTCGGGCCCCCGGCGCCGCCCGCGGCGGCCACGGTGCGGGGATGGCCCGCCCCGCCGGCGCCCCTCGATCAGGAGCCAGACGAGCCCGGCGCGGCTGACCAGCCGGCGGCTGCTCCCGACGGCGCCGAGCCGGCCCCGCCCCCGCTGGCGCCTGCCGCGGCCGAGACACCGCCCGTTGACGGCGAGCCGGATCGGGACCCGGACGGCGGTGCCCCCGCAGAGGACGTCGATGCCGGTGCGTTCGGCGCCGGCGACCCCAGCGCCTTCGGATCGGGCGCCGGGACGCCCGGCGGCGAGATCCTTCCGGCCGGCGACGCCGGCGCACTTGCGGCCGCGGCCGGTCGGGGCGTCGCCGTGGTGCTCGAGGGCGAGGCAGGCGCGCTGGCGATGCTGCGGCGCGACATCTCGGCCGCGGCCGGGCACCCGATGATCCTGCGCCGCGCGGGTGGCGACGCGGCGGCCCGATTCGCCGCCCGCCACGACCTCGCCACCGTGTCGCAGGTCGGCCCGGCCACGCCCGACCACGTGCTGCGCACCAAGCGGGTGCCGCTGCTGGGTCGCGACGTGGCGGGCTACGTGCGCGACTACCGCGCCTACGTCGAGCGCCACCGCGCCCGGTTGGGCGGCAGGGCGGTGGTGCCCGTCGACGCGGCGCCGCGGGTGGTCGTCGACCCCGAGCTGGGAGTGCTGGGTGCCGGGCGCCGGCCGGCCGACGCGGCCACCGTGGTCGAGATCTACGACCACACCATGTGGGTCATCGACCGGGCCGTGGCCCTGGGCGGCTACGCCGTGCCGTCCGAGGCCGACATCTTCGACGTCGAGTACTGGGAGCTCGAGCAGGCGAAGCTGACCCGCCAGCCCGCCCCGGCGCCGCTCGCCGGGCGGGTCGGGCTGGTGACGGGGGCGGCGTCGGGCATCGGCCGGGCGACGACCCTGGCGCTGCTCGACGCCGGCGCCGCGGTGGTGGGGCTCGATCTCGACGCGGCGGTTGATCAGGTGGCCGACGGCCCCGCGTTCGTGGGCGCCCAGGGCGACGCGGGCGAGCCCGCCGCAATCGACCGGGCGCTGGCCCTCGCGGCCCGCTCGTTCGGCGGCCTCGACCTGCTGGTGCTCAACGCCGGCGTCTTCCCCTCGCCCGAGCCGGTGGCCGAGGTGGCGCCGGAGTCGTGGGAACGGGCGATGGCGGTCAACGCCGGCGCCGCGCTGGTGGCGTTGCAGGCCGCCCACCCCTTGCTGCGCGTGTCGCCCGCGGGGGGAAGCGTCGTGGTGGTGGCGTCGAAGAATGTCCCGGCGCCCGGCCGGGGCGCGGCCGCCTACTCGGCCTCGAAGGCGGCGCTCACCCAGCTGGCCCGCGTCACGGCGCTGGAGTGGGGGAGCGACGGCATCAGGGTCAACGTGGTGCACCCCGACGCCGTCTTCGACACCGGTCTCTGGGACGACGCGCTCATCGCCGAGCGGGCGGCCGCCTACGGGCTGACGCCGGAGGAGTACCGCACCCGCAACGTGCTGGGCGCCGAGGTCGGCTCTGAGCACGTGGCCGCCGCCGTGGTGGCGCTGTGCGGCCCGACCTTCGCCCGCACCACCGGCGCCCAGATCGCGGTCGACGGCGGCAACGACCGGGTGATCTGACGACGTACCCCGGCGGCGTCCCGGCGGTCAGGGCCCGGACGGTCAGAAGGTGAGCGACCCCCAGGGAGCGCGCGGCGTGGTGAACAGCGCGGTTGCCTCGGCCACGGCGCCGGGCCGGTGCTCGTCGACCCAGCCCGCGGCGGCCAGCCGCGCCCAGGGCTGACCCCCCAGATAGGCGGCACCGAGGGCCCCGGCTGACATGGCGAGGTCGGGCTCGTCGGTGCTGGGCGCACACTCGGCGCCGTCGGGCGCGCCGTCGAGCCGGAAGCGGCCGTGCGCGAACCCGAGCGGGTCGTCGACCTCCACCACCAGGGACCCGGTGGTGGCGTACCGACGGGCGGCGAGGGCGGCGGGCACGTCGAGCAGCCGCGCCCAGGTGTGGTCGGACCGGTCGTCCAGACGGCCGGTGCGACCGTCGACCAGTGCGAGGGGCGTGGCGTCGTCGACCGGTCGCAGCCCCACCTGGACCTGCGACACCCAGTCGATCGCGGTCAGGTAGCGCAGCATCTCCAGCCCAGCCTGGTCGGAGGTGGCCACGAACGTCCGGGTGGCGACCTTGTTGGAGGGCCGGTTGTGCACCCACGACTCCTCGGCCGCGTAGCTGGCGGCGGCCTGGGGCTCGCCGCGCTCGTCGCGCCAGAGCACCCTGGTGGCGGTGCGCCGGGCCTCGTCCTCCTCGTCGTGGCCCTCGACCGCGCCGGCCTCGTAGCGCCAACGCTCGGCGGGCGCGCCGATGTGGCCGGGGATCGTCCGGCGGGCGCGGTCGTACAGGTCGTGGACGTGCTTGGCGTAGGTGCTCGCGTCGACGATCTCGACCGAGCCGGTCGGACCGTCGCGCCAGGTCGCATGGGCGGCGTCGATGCGCAGGGTGACCGCCTCGGCCGCCGGGCCGTAGCCGAAGCGGCCGTAGATCGGGTACTCGGCGGCGATGAGGACGGCCACCGGCTCGCCCCGCTCGGCGATGTCGGCGAGCTGGGTGTGCATGAGCCGTGTGAGGTGGCCCTGCCGGGTGTGGGTGGGCAGCACGCCCACGGCGCTCACCGCCCCCGCCGCGACCTCGCCGCCCGGCACCGTGAACGGCGTGGCGAAGGCGCGGGCCACGCCGCACAGCCGGCCACCGCCGTCGTAGGCGCCGAGGCAGCGGTCGACTTCGTAGTACCCGCGGCGCGCCTCGACGGCCTCGGGCGAGAAGGGCGGCGAGAGGAAGGCGGTGCGGACCACGTCGAGGTAGGCGCCGAGCTCGTCGTCGGTGATGGTGCGGACCGTGGGACCGTTCACGTGACGAGGGTAGGCACCGGCGCCCCGGCCCTCAGCGTTGATTTCGCCGGCCTGGCGGCGGGCCTACCGGCCCGGTGGCGCTGGTCGCGGCGCCCGGCACGGGCCGGCGGTGGCGATAGCCTGGTGTGCCATGGCTCCCTACAGCATTCGCGTCGTCGGCGACCCGGTCCTCCGCCAGCGCGCGGCCGAGGTCACGACCATCGACGGGCGCCTGGCCAAGCTGGCCGACGACATGATCGTCACCATGTACGAGGCGCCCGGCGTGGGCCTCGCCGCCCCGCAGGTTGGGGTCGAGAAGCGGCTGTTCGTCTACGACGTGGGCGAGGGTGCCAGGACGATCATCAACCCCGAGATCGTCGAGAGCGACGGCGAGTGGGCCTACGAGGAGGGCTGCCTGTCGGTGCCCGGCCTGTCGTGGGAGATCGTGCGGCCCAAGCAGGTGCACCTCCGGGGCCTCGACATCGACGGCAACGAGGTGTCGATCGAGGCCGACGAGATCCTCGCCCGGGCCTTCCAGCACGAGATCGACCACCTCGACGGCATCCTGCTGCTCGAGCGGCTCGACGCCGACACGCGCAAGCAGGCGCTCCGGACCATCCGCGAGCTGGGCATCGGGCCGTCGGTGCTGGCCGACGCCGAGCCCAGGGGCCTGTCCTTCGGTCGGTGAGCCTGCCGCCGGCGCCCCGCCACCCGCGGCGCCTCGTCTTCCTGGGCACCCCCGAGCCGTCGGTGGTGCCGCTGCGCGCCCTGGTCGAGACGGGCCATCACGTTGCGCTGGTCGTGTCGCAGCCGGACCGGCGCCGGGGTCGCGGGGGGCGCACGTCGCCGTCGCCGGTGAAGCAGGCCGCGCTCGATCTGGGCCTGGCGGTCACCGACACGGTCGACGACGCGCTCACGGTCGGTGCCGACCTGGGCGTGGTGGTGGCGTTCGGCCGCCTGATCAAGCCTCACGTGCTGGCCGAGCTGCCGATGGTCAACATCCACTTCTCGCTCCTGCCCCGGTGGCGGGGGGCCGCGCCCGTCGAGCGGGCGATCCTGGCGGGCGACAAGCGCACCGGGGTCGACCTGATGGTGGTCGAGGAGGGGCTCGACACGGGCGGCATCTACGACCGGGCCGAGCTGCCGATCGGGCCCGACGACACGGCGGCGGAGCTGCGCGACCGGCTGGCGCGGCTGGGCGCCGAGCTGCTGGTCACCAACCTGACCCGGGGGCTCGGCGAGCCGGTGCCCCAGCAGGGCGAGCCGACCTACGCCCACAAGCTCGAGGTCGCCGACCTCGAGATCGACTGGTCGACGCCGGCCGGGATGATCCACCGGCTCGTGCGGGTCGGGGGCGCGTGGACGACGCACCACGGGCAGCGGCTCAAGGTGTGGCGCACCTCGCTGCGCCCGGGCGGGCGGGACGCCGTCGAGGTGCCCGCGGGCGACGGTGCCATCTGGCTGGTCGAGGTGCAGCCCGAGGGTCGCCGGCGCATGCCCGCGGCCGCGTGGGCCAACGGCCTGGCCGGCCGCGACACCGACGGGCTCGGCCGGTGACCCGCCGTGCCGCCGACCGCCGCGCGGCGAACGGGAAGCGGCGTCGCGGGCGCCGGCCGTCGACCCGACCCACCCGCCCCCGGCCGGCCCGCGCCGTGGCGCTCGACGCGCTTGACCGCATCGACGAGGGCGGGGCG
>DASSCS010000034.1:0-21108 GCA_035697515.1 Acidimicrobiales bacterium | reverse complement strand
GCAGCCGTCATACCGTCTGGCGGCCCCTCGCCGGCCCCGGGCACACTGGCGGCGATGGCGCGCATCCTCGTGACCGAGAAGATCGCCGACGGCGGGCTGCAGCAGCTACGCGACGTCGGCCATGTGGTGGACGTCAGGCTCGGCCTGTCGCCCGACGAGCTGATCGGGGTGGTGCCCGGCGCCGCGGCCCTGATCATCCGCTCGGCCACCCAGGTCACGCGCGAGGTGGTCGAGGCCGGGACCGACCTGGTGGTGGTGGGCCGGGCCGGCATCGGTCTCGACAACGTCGACGTCGAGGCCGCCACCGCGCGCGGCGTCATGGTCGTCAACGCCCCGCAGTCCAACATCCTCTCCACCGCCGAGCACACCATGGCCATGCTGCTCGCCCAGGCCCGCAACGTGCCCCAGGCCCACGCCGCGCTGGTCGCCGGCCGCTGGGAGCGGTCGAAGTGGGAGGGCGTCGAACTGGCCGGCAAGACCCTCGGCGTCGTCGGCCTGGGCCGCATCGGCAAGCTGGTGGCGCAGCGCGCTCACGCCTTCGGCATGAAGCTGGTGGCGCACGACCCGTTCGTGTCGGCGGAGCGGGCCAAGGACCTGGGCATCGACCTCCTGCCGCTCGAGCGGCTGGTCGAGGTGGCCGACTTCGTGACCCTCCACGTCACCAAGACGCCCGAGACCGTCGGCCTCATCGACAAGGACCTGCTGGCGGGGGCCAAGCCGGGCATCCGCATCGTCAACGTCGCCCGAGGCGGGATCATCGACGAGGACGCCCTGGCCGAGGCCATCCGCATCGGCCACGTGGGCGGCGCCGCCATCGACGTCTTCGCGGACGAGCCCACCACCGACTCCCCGCTGTTCGACCTGCCCCAGGTGGTCGTCACCCCCCACCTCGGGGCCAGCACCCGCGAGGCCCAGGACAAGGCCGGCGACACCATCGCCGAGCAGGTGGGCCTGGCCCTGGCCGGCGAGTTCGTGCCCTTCGCCGTCAACGTCAGCGCCGCCGAGGCGTCGGAGACCGTGCGCCACTTCCTGCCCCTGGCCGAGCGCCTGGGGGAGATCTACACCGCGCTGGCCGAGGGGCTGCCCCGCACGCTCGAGATCGAGTACGCCGGCCAGATCTCCGACTCCGACACCCGCATCCTCACGCTGTCGCTGCTCAAGGGCGTGTTCGGCGCCGTGAACGACGAGCCGGTGTCGTACGTGAACGCCCCCCGCATCGCCGCGGAGCGGGGCGTCGAGGTGCGCGACACCTCCACCGCCACGGCGCACGACTACGTGAACCTGATCTCCATCACCGGCGGCGGCCACAGCATCGGCGGCACCCTGGTGGGGCTGCGAGGCGAGCCTCGCATCGTCATGCTCGACGGCCACACCATCGACCTGCCCCCCGCCGCCCACATGCTGGTGGTGCGCAACGACGACCGCCCCGGCATGATCGCCTTCGTGTCCGGGGTGCTGTCGGACGCGGGCATCAACATCGACGACATGCACCTGGGGCGGTCCGAGCGGGGCGAGGCGGCGCTGCAGGTCATCGCCACCGACCGCTCGACGCCGAGCGAGGTGCAGGACGTCATCCGCGGCGGCGAGGGCATCGTCTCGGTCCACGCCATCGGCTGACCGGGGCCGTCGACTCCGCGGCAGGTTTTCGTGCCGCGGGTTCGGGGGTCGGGGCTCCGGGTTCCGCGGCAGGTTTTTGTGTCGCGGGTTCGGGGGTCAGCTGGCGGGAGTGTCGCCGCTGCGGCCCTCGCTTTGGGAGTGGGAGGTGTCGTTCGGCCGGGCGTCGCCGCCGGCCGGCGCGGCAGGCGGCGACTTCTTCGCCGCGGGCGCTCTCCTGGTGGGTGCCGCCTTCTTGGCCGCGCCGGACTTCTTGGCGGGCGGCTTCTTCGCCGTCGGCGCCTTCTTGGCGGCGGGGCCGGCCTTCGTCGCCGCAGCCTTCTTGGCGGGCGCCTTGTTGGCGGTGCCGGCCTTCTTGGCGCCACTCAGCCGGCCCGCGGGGCCGCCCGTCCCCGGCCCTGCCGATGCGGGCGCCGGCGCCGGGGCGGCGGAGGACGAGCTCTCGTTGGGCGGCGCCACCTCGTCGGCGGTGGCCGGCGCGGGCGCCTCCTCGGCGAGAGCCTGGTCGGCAGGCGTGGTCGATGCCGCCGGACGCGGGACGGCTCGGGGCGTCGTGTCCGGCGCCGCCGGCCCCGGCGGCGCCTGGCCGGCCGGCGTCGGGCGAAGCGCCTGTTGCAGCGCGCGCACCGCACCGGCGAGGAGGACTAGGAATCCCAAGCGGCGGAACCATCGGCGACTCACGGCCCCCGAGGCTACTGCCCGGTCACCCGCCGGTACCGGACTCGTGTCGGTCGCGGTGCTGTACCGGTCGGCCGACGTGCCCGCGACCCACCGCCCGGGCGTCATTCCCGGTTGGTCAGGCCGTCGCCGCCGGGGCGCCGCGCCGCCCAGGGGACACCTGGGTGCTGCCGACGGGCAGCGCCCACAACTGCCCCGCCTCGCGGAGGAGCAGGACCACCAGGTAGGCGAACAGGCCGAGCCCCGCCAGCCAGACGTAGGCGAGGCCGTCGTTCCAGACCGGGTCGAACGCACCCGACCGGTTCACGACCGCGTGCGCGACGGCTCCCAGGAAAGGCGGGGAGATGCCTACGGCGATCAGCGCGAGGGGGCGCACGGGGAGACACTGGCACACCGCACAACGGGCGGGGCCGCGGGCCGCGCGGGGGAACTGCCTTGACTGGCTGCGGGCGGGTTGGGCAGCATGGCGTCATGCGCCTGCACACCGCCGGCCTCCTTCTTGCGTAGGGCGAGCACACATATAGGTGCTCGCCAGCCTCCTGTGCCGCTCCGGCCCAGGGGGCTTTTCAGTTTTCGGCCGACTTTTCTCCACTGCAGCCCATCCACCCAACCCACCCGCGAACCCATCAGCGAGAGCGAGCGAGCGATGCCTCCCGAACCTGTGACACCGACGAAGATGCCGTTCCACAAGTACCGGCCGTTCCTCCCGCTGCCCCTCGCGCTCGACGACCGCACCTGGCCCAACCGGCGCATCGAGCAGGCGCCGCTGTGGTGCTCGGTCGACCTGCGCGACGGCAACCAGGCGCTGATCGACCCCATGGACCCGTCCCGCAAGCGGCGCATGTTCGAGACGCTGGTGCAGATGGGGTTCAAGGAGATCGAGGTCGGCTTCCCCAGCGCCAGCCAGCCCGACTTCGACTTCGTGCGCGAGCTCATCGTCGACGACATGATCCCCGAGGACGTCACCATCCAGGTGCTGACCCAGTGCCGGCCGGAGCTGATCGAGCGCACGTACGAGTCGATCAAGGGGGCCGACACGGCGATCGTCCACTTCTACAACTCGACGTCGATCCTGCAGCGCCGGGTGGTGTTCGGGCTCGACTACGAGGGCATCACCCAGATCGCCACCGACGCCGCCCGCCTGGCCCGCAAGCTGGAGGACACGGTTCCCGGCACCTGGGTGCGCTACGAGTACTCGCCCGAGAGCTTCACCGGCACCGAGATCGACTACGCGGTCGAGGTCTGCGCCGCGGTGGGCGACGCGCTCGAGTTGGCCCGCGACGAGAAGGTCATCTACAACCTGCCGGCCACGGTCGAGATGTACACGCCCAACATCTACGGCGACGTGATCGAGTACTTCCACCGCAACGTCCCCCACCGCGACCAGGTGGTGCTGTCGCTGCACCCTCACAACGACCGGGGCACCGCGGTGGCGGCCGCCGAGTTCGGCGTGATGGCCGGCGCCGACCGGGTGGAGGGCACGCTCTTCGGCAACGGCGAACGCACCGGCAACGTCGATGTCATCACCCTCGCCATGAACCTGTTCAGCCAGGGCGTCGACCCCGAGCTCGACATCACCGACATCGATGCGCTGCGCCGCGTCGCCGAGTACTGCAACCGGCTGCCGGTGCACCCCCGGCACCCTTACGTGGGCGACCTCGTGTACACGGCGTTCTCGGGCAGCCACCAGGACGCCATCAAGAAGGGCCTGGGCGCGCTGGGCACCGAGTACGACACGTGGGAGGTGCCCTACCTGCCCATCGACCCCAAGCACGTGGGGCGCACGTACGAGGCGGTCATCCGGGTCAACAGCCAGTCCGGCAAGGGCGGCGTCGCCTACATCATGTCGGCCGAGCACGGCTTCGACCTGCCCCGGCGCCTGCAGATCGAGTTCTCCAAGACGATCCAGGGCATCACCGAGGACACCGGCACCGAGATCACGCCCGGCCACATGTGGGATGCGTTCGTGGAGGAGTACCTCGCCGAGGACGCCCCGGTGCAGCTCGTCTCGCACGAGTCGACCACCGGCGAGGACGGCTCGCGGGTCGTCGCCCAGCTCATGGTCGACGGCGCGCACCGCACGGTGTCGGGCGAGGGCAACGGGCCCATCGCGGCGTTCGTGGCCGGCGTCCAGGCCGACCTGGGCGTCGACATCGACGTGGTCGACTACAGCGAGCACGCCGTCGGCGCCGGGTCCGACGCGACGGCCGTCGCCTACGTCGAGACCCAGCGCGGCGACGGCACGGTGATGTGGGGCGTCGGGCGCGATCCGAGCATCACCACGGCCTCGTTCGAGGCGGTCGTGTCGGCCGTCAACCGCCACCGACGGTATCAGCACGTTGTGGAGCGCCACGAACCGTAGCCGGCTCGACTCTTAGGGAGAATTTTTCCTGAAAAAGTGATGTAACGCATGTCACATTGCGCTACGATCACCACTCCCAACGGCCGAACGAACGCCGAGCGGGTGCCCTGTGCCTGGGCCGGGCATCCGTGACGGGTTCCTCCCGCCGGGAACGGGTTCGTCCGGTTCCCGGCGGGAGGGCGGTCGAGCAACTGCTGCTGCCACCGCCGGGGTGCGGCGCCGCGGCAGTGGCTGTGCCATCCTCGCTGGCCCATGCCTGCACCGGTCGAGCCCACCCCCGGCGACGCCGATCCCGCCGTCGAGCCGCACCGGTCCGATGACATGGCGCCCGGTGGCCCGGCCCGGCAGGGGACCGTCCCCGGCGTGGCGAGGTCGAGGCGTCGCCGGCTGCTCTTGATCGGCGGCGCGCTCGCCGCGCTGGTCGTCATCGCGGCCGCGCTGATCGTCCGGGCGTCGGACGCCGACGGCGACCGGGGCGGCGACGGCACGACATCCCCCTCGGCCGCCGGCGAGGACGACGTCGGCAGCGGCGAGGACGACGGCGACCCGCCCCCCGGGCCCGGTGCCACGGGGTTGGGCGACCCGTACTTCCCCGACGTGGGCAACGGCGGCTACGACGTCTCGCACTACACGCTCGACCTGACGTGGCGGCCCGACGCCGGCCGCATGGACGGCGTGGCCACCATCACCGCCGAGTCCACCGAGCCGCTCGTGAGCCTGGCGCTCGACGCCGTCGACCTGGACGTGAGCGACGTGACGGTCGACGGCGAGCCCGCCACCGCCGAGCTGCAGGGCGAGCGCGACCTGGTGGTGACCCCGCCTGCACCGATCGCCGAGGGCGCGACCTTCGAGACGGTGGTCACCTACACCACGGGCCCCCGCTCGCTGACGGGCGCCGACCCCGTCAACCCCGGCTGGGTAGCCGACGGCGACCAGGTGTACACCGTCTTCGAGCCCCACGGCGCCGCCACCCTCTTCCCGGCCAACGACCATCCGGCCGACAAGGCGGCCTACGAGCTGCGGGTCACGGTGCCCGAGGGGCTCGACGTGGCGGCCAACGGGCTGCTGTCGGAGACGGTCCCCGGCGACGGCGAGGCGACCTGGGTGTACGACGCGCCCGACCCCATGGCGAGCTACCTGGTGCAGATCGTGATCGCGGACCTCGAGTTCGTGGAGGACACCGGGCCGGGCGGTCTGGTGCTCCGGCACGCCTTCGACGCCGACGTGGCCGCCCGTCTGGCGGACTCGATGGACCGCACCGGCGAGATGGTCGACTTCTACGACGACCTGTTCGGACCGTTCCCGTTCGGGGCCTACGGGGCGGTGGTGGTCGACCGGCCGCTCGGCTTCGCGCTCGAGACCCAGACGCTGTCGATCTTCGGCACCGACTCGGCGACCGGCGAGACGATCGTGGCCCACGAGCTCGCCCACCAGTGGTTCGGCGACGCCGTCAGTCCGGCCACCTGGCGCGACATCTGGCTCAACGAGGGGTTCGCCACCTACGCCGAGTGGCTCTGGGCCGAGCGCGACGGGCAGGCCGGCCCCGGCAGCATGGCCGAGTCGGTGGCCGGGTTCGGCGGGCTCGACACGCCGCCGGCCGACCCGGGCGCGGACGCGCTCTTCGCGACGTCCGTCTACGAACGCGGCGCCCTGACCCTGCACGTGTTGCGTGACACCGTCGGCGACGACGCCTTCTTCACGGTCCTGCGCACCTGGGTCGAGCGCTTCGGTGGGGGCGCGGCGTCGACGGCTGAGTTCGAGGCGCTGGCGGAGGAGGTGTCGGGGCAGGACCTGCAGCCGCTGTTCGACGCCTGGCTGCGCGCACCGACCATGCCGGTCCTGGCCGACTGGGTCGGCTAAGGCCCGCGCCGCCAGTCGGTTGCACGGCCCGGCCCGGCGTGATCGACCTGTTGCTGGGTTAGGTTGGCGGGCGTGCCGAGCGATCCGTCCCACCTCGAGGTCGTCGACCGTGCCGAGGGCCGCGTGGCCACCCGCTTGTCGGGCGACCTCGACATCGTCACCTCCGACGACGTGAAGCGCGACCTGGCCCAGTTGGTCGACGCGGGCCACGTGGCCCTGGCGCTCGACCTGTCCCACGTCGGCTTCGTCGACTCCAGCGGCCTGGGGGTGCTGGTTGCCATCCACCGGCACGCCGCGTCGAGCGGCGGCTCGCTGGTGCTCCGCTCGGTGCCGCCCCAGGTGCAGCGCCTGTTCGAGATCACCCGGCTGGCCGACTTGCTCACCGTCGACGGCGACTGAGGCTCGGGCGGGTCAGCGTTCGAGCAGCTCGCGCAGGTCGTCGAGGCAGCGCCGCATCAGGCGCGACACGTGCATCTGGCTGATGCCCAGCCGCTCGGCGATCTCGCTCTGGGTCAGCTCGTCGTAGAACCGCAGCCGCAAGATGGTCGCCTCGCGCTCGGGCAACGAGCCGAGCAACTGGCTCACAAGGACCCTCAGCTCGACGGGCCGGTTGGGCACCTCGGTGCCCGCCAGCCGCTCGGCCAGCGTGGTGCCGACCGTGTCGTCCTCGCCCGTGCGCCGCGCGTCCAGGCTGGTCGCCCGGTAGGCCGCCCCGGCCTCGAGCGTGTCGAGCACCTCGTCGGTCGACAAATCCAGCTCGGCAGCCAGCTCGTCGACGGTCGGGGGCCGGCCCAGGCTCGTCGACAGGGCGGTGCGCGCCCGCCGCAGGTCGAGGTGGCGCTCCTGGGCGCCCCGCGGCGGCCGGACGGCCCAGGTGCGGTCGCGGAAGTAGCGCTTGATCTCGCCGTTGATGGTGCGGCTGGCGAACGACGAGAAGGGGATGCCCCGGCGAGGGTCGAAGCGCTCGACGGCCTTGACCGTGCCCAGCATGGCGATCTGCACGAGGTCGTCCAGCTCGACGCCCCGGCCCCGGTAATCGTTGGCGATCGCAGCCGCCAGCCCGCGATGGGCCTCGATGAGCTCGTTGCGCACCGAGCGGTCGCCGGTCGTGCGGTAGGCGTCGAACAGCCGGTCCAGGTCGGACGACCGGGCGTCGTCGAAGGTCATGGGGCCGGGGGCGCCCGTTTGACCAGGCGGAAGTGCCGACCGCCGGTTCCCGCGTCGAAGCTGTGCTCGTCGACCACGACACGCAGGATCTCGAGCGCCAGGTCCTCGACGCCCGCGGCGTCGGGGTGCGCGGTCACCGGTGGCCGGTACCCCTCGACCCACACCTCGCCCGGGGCGGGCCGGAACTCGACCTCGATCGCCGAGTCGGCCGGGTCGGCCCCGTCGACCAGCAGGGCCACCATCTCGCTCACGGCGATCCGCAGGTCCTCGGTGTCATCGATGGTCAGACCGGCGTCGGCGGCCACGCCGGCGGCCAGGATGCGGGCCAGGCGCACCGAACCTCGCTCGGCCGGGGCGGTCAAGCGAATGGGACGAGAGGTGTCCATGGGCCGCAGTCTCCCTCAGAGGCAGGGGCGCGAGCGTTTGTTGCCTGCCCCGGCAGGGTACGGCCAGGCAGGATGACTGTGCGAACAAGCACGAGGTTTCGGCGCGAACGAGCAGCCGTTCCCTCAGCGCGCGCATTCGTCAGGCACGCGCTGCGCTCGGAGGGCGCGCACTCGGAGATCGTCGACCGCCTCGTGCTCGCCGTGGCCGAGGCGTGCAACAACGCCATCCTCCACGCCAGCGGCAGCACGTTCACCGTGAGCGTGGTCGTCGAGCCCGCCCGTGCGCTGGTGGCGGTGGCCGACGAGGGAGCGGGGTTCCTCCCGCCGGACGAGCCGGTCATGCCGTCGCCCCACGCCACGGGCCGCCGGGGCCTGGCCATGATGAGCGCTTTGGTCGACAACGTCGACGTGACGAGCGGCGACGGCGGCACCACCGTGGTGCTGGTGCAGTCGCTGGAACCTGCGGCCACGCCCGTCGCGGCCGAGCGCTGAGGCGTCCGGCCGGCTCTGTCGGCCGGGTGGCCGGCGTGCCCGGGGGGCCGGGGGTGCCGCTGGCCCGTCGCTGGCCCGTCAGCCCGCTGCGGTCGGCAGCCACGCGGGGCGGGTCGACTCGTATTCGTCGATGGCGGCGGCGTCGCGCAGGGTGATGCCGATGTCGTCGAGCCCCTCGAGGAACCGCTCGCGGGTGGCGTCGTCGAGCGGGAAGCTGCACTCGATGCCTGCCGCGGGTGCGGCGAGCGTGCGCCGCTCGACGTCGATGGTGAGCTCGAGCGAGGGGTCGGCCTCGATCGCCCGCAGCAGCGCCTCGCCCGCCGGCGCGGGCACGAGCACCGGCACCAGGCCGTTCTTGGTGGCGTTGTTGCGGAAGATGTCGCCGAACCGAGGGCTGACGACGGCCTGGAACCCGTAGTCCATGATCGCCCAGACCGCGTGCTCGCGCGACGAGCCGGTGCCGAAGTTCGGGCCGGCCACGAGGATGGTGGCGCCCGCGTAGCTCTCGTCGTTCAGCACGAAGCTGCGGTCGTCGCGCCAGGTGGAGAACAGGCCGCGGCCGAAGCCGGTGCGCTCCACCCGCTTGAGCCACTCTGCGGGGATGATCTGGTCGGTGTCGACGTCGGAGCGGTCGAGGGGGACGGCGGTCCCCTGGACGATGCGTACAGGGTTCATGGGAGTGCTCCAGGCTGCGGAGGGTGAACGGCGTCAGGTCAGTCGAGGTCGGCCGGCGTGGCCAACCTGCCGGCCACGGCGGTGGCGGCGGCCACGGCGGGGGAGACGAGGTGGGTGCGGCCCCCCCGGCCCTGCCGCCCCTCGAAGTTGCGATTGCTGGTCGAGGCGCTGCGCTCGCCGGGCGCCAGCTTGTCGGGGTTCATGGCCAGGCACATCGAGCAGCCGGGCTCGCGCCAGTCGAACCCGGCCGCCGTGAGCACCTGGTCGATCCCCTCGGCCTCGGCCTGGGCCTTGACCGCGTGGCTGCCCGGCACGACCAGCGTGCGGACGCCCGGGGCCACCTTGCGCCCGTCGGCCACGGCGGCGACGGCCCGGAGGTCCTCGATGCGTCCGTTCGTGCACGAACCGATGAACACGGTGTCGACCGCCACTTCGCGCAGCGGCGTGCCGGCGCTGAGGCCCATGTACTCGAGCGCCCGGGCGGCGGCGTCGCGCTCGCTGGGGTCGGCGAAGCCCGACGGGTCGGGCACCGTGGCGCTGATCGGCGCCACCTGGCCCGGGTTGGTGCCCCAGGTGACGTGGGGGACGATCTCGGCGCCGACGAGGTCGACGGCCTTGTCGAAGGCGGCCGCCTCGTCGGTGGCCAGGCGCCGCCAGTCGTCGAGCGCCCGCTCCCAGGCGGCGCCGGCAGGGGCGTGGGGGCGCCCCTCGAGGTAGGAGAAGGTGACGTCGTCGGGGGCGATCAATCCGGCCTTGGCCCCCGCCTCGATCGACATGTTGCACACGGTCATGCGGCCCTCCATCGACAGGGCGCGGATGGTCGAGCCCCGGTACTCGATGACCGAGCCGATGCCGCCGCCGGTCCCGATGCGGCCGATGATGGCCAGGATCACGTCCTTCGCCGTCGCGCCGGCGGGCAGGTCGCCCTCGACGGTCACGGCCATGGTGCCCGGCCGCTGCTGGGGCAGGGTCTGGGTGGCAAGCACGTGCTCGACCTCGCTGGTGCCGATGCCGAACGCCAGCGCACCGAAGGCGCCGTGCGTCGACGTGTGGCTGTCGCCGCACACGATGGTCATGCCCGGCTGGGTCAGGCCCTGCTCGGGGCCGATGATGTGGACGATCCCCTGCCCCGGGTCGCCCATCGGGTAGCAGGTGACGCCGAACTCGGTGCAGTTGGCGGCCAGCACCCGCATCTGCTTGGCGGAGATCGGGTCGCTGACCGCTTGGTCGAGGCCCGCGGTCGGCACGTTGTGGTCCATCGTGGCGACCGTCAGGTCGGGCCGGCGGACCGTGCGGCCGGCGAGGCGCAGGCCGTCGAACGCCTGGGGCGACGTGACCTCGTGCACCAGGTGCAGGTCGATGTAGAGCAGGTCGGGCCCGCCGTCGCCCGTGCGGACGACGTGGCGGTCCCAGACCTTCTGGCTCAACGTGCGGGGCTCGGGCATCGCGGGTCACCTACGGCGCTTGGCGTGTCTCAGGATATGGGATACGGTTCCCAACCAATGAACAGCCTAAGCGGTGTGGGCGTGCTCGACAAGGCGATGGCGGTGCTCGGTGCGCTCGAGCCCGCGCCCCGCTCGCTCGGCGAGCTGGTGGTGGCGACCGGGCTGTCCCGGGCCACCGCCCACCGGCTGGCCGTGGCGCTCGAGGCGCACGGGCTGGTGCGCCGCGACGACGAGGGCCGCTTCTCGCTCGGCCTGCGGCTGATCGGGCTGGGCCACGCCGCCGCCGAGGCCATCCCCGGCTGGCTCGACGCCCGCCCCGCGCTCGACTGGCTGCGCGCCCAGACCGGTGAGTCCGTGCAGCTGTTCGTGCGCGACGGCGACGAGCGCGTGTGCATCGAGTCGCTCGAGGCCCCCCACGAGCTGCGCACGATCGTGCCGGTCGGCGCCCGCCTCCCCCTCGACCGCGGCTCGGCCGGCCGCGTCCTGCGGGACGCGGAGGCGTCATCGGCGTCCCGGGCCCGCCGGCCCGGGTGGGTCGAGAGCGTGGCCGAGCGCCAGGCGGGCGTCGCCTCGGTGAGCGCGCCGGTGACCGGTCCGTCGGGACGGGTGGTGGCCGCGGTCAGCGTGAGCGGGCCGATCGACCGGACGAGCCGGTCGCCGGGCCACCGCTACGGCGCCGCCGTCGCCGAGGCGGCGGCCCGGATCTCGGCCCACCTGGCCTGACGAATGAGCCCCGGGCCGAGCCCTCGTCGTCGGGGCCGGCGTGCCGGCTCCGGCCCTTCGTCGCCGTGGGCGGAGCCGGCACCGACCAGCGCGCTCAACCCCAGCGAGGCTGCTCGTCGGGGTTGATCCCCAGGCTGAGCTTGCCGACCACCTCGTGGGTGAACATGGGGTTGGCGGGGTGGATGCGCCCGAGGCGTCCGTCGCGGACGAGCTGCTCGAGCCGGTTGCGGGTGAAGATGCCCGCCCCGCCGCTGACGTCGAGCGCCTTGTCGACCACCGACCACGCCCGCTCGACCACCTCGTGCTTGCAGGCGACGATCTTCAGGGGCCACAGGCCGCCGTGGTCGACGCCGGTAGACCAGTCGTCGCAGGTACGGTCGAGGTACGCCTCGGCGCTCTCGAGGGCGATGCGCATCTTGGCCACGCCGTGCTGCACCTCGGGGTGGTAGGCCATCGACCGGGTCAGCGCCGCCGACGTGCGCTGCGGCAGCTGGTTCACCACCTCGTCGTACGCCCGCTTGGCCAGGCCCAGGTAGATGCCACCGAAGCCGAGCAGCGCCCAGGCGAACAGCGCGACGTGGAACGGGCCGGCACCGCCGAAGCCCGCCGGGTTCACCATCACGACGTCGTCGTCGGGGATGAGCACCCGGTCGAGGATGGTGTCCTGCGAGGCGGTGGCCCGCATGCCGAGGGTGTCCCACGTCTCCTCGATGTGGTAGCGGGGCGAGTCGCGGTGCATGAACCCGTGCACGATCCTGGGCGCGGCGGGGTCGGACGCGTCCAGCGCGTGCACGCCCAGGTAGGTCCACACGGGGCTCAGGCTGCCGAACAGCTTGTGGGCGGTGATCTCCCAGCCGCCGTCCACGCGCTCGGCCTTGGCGGACGACAGCAGCACCGGGACGTCGTTGCCCGTCTCGGCGTGGCCCGCGGCCAGCACCTCGCCCTCGGCCGCCTTCGCCAGGATCCAGTCGCCGCCCGGCGCGCCCATGCGCTGCAGGTCGGCCGCCAGGCCCACCCAGTACAGGTGCATGTTCACCGCCAGGGCGGTGGCCGGGGCGTGGTAGGCGAGGCGCCGCTGCAGCCGGTTGACCTCGCTGAGGCTGAGGCCGGCGCCGCCCAGCTCGGTGGGCAGCGGGGCCGAGAGGTAGCCGCTCGCCTTCAGCTCCTCCCAGTCCTCGGTGAAGAACCGGTTCTCCCGGTCGTAGACCGGGGCCCGCTCGTCGAAGCGCTGCAGCATCTCGTCGGTGAGCAGGTCGGTCCTCACGTCCATCGTCGTCATGCGCGTTGTTCCTTCCGCCGTATCGTCGATGCGGCGAACGTACGAGCGGCCCGGACATGCGCGCATGACCCGTCCTCACCTTTGTGCCGGCGGAAACCGCTCAGACCTCGCTGATCAGATCTGACTACCCTGCGCGGGTGGATCAGCCCCGCGTGCTCACGGCGACTGTCCTCGCCGCGCAGGGAGGCGGCGAGTGGGACGTCCACCCGGGCACCGTCGCCACCCGGGCCCGGCAGCGGGCGGTCGTGGTGTTCGAGGGGGTCAGCGACGCCGTGGCGGCCGCGGGCCGGGCCGCAGCCGCGGGCGCAGCCGTCGGGCTGGCGGCCGGCGAGGTGTCGACGGGGGGCGACTGGTGGGCCGGCCCCGCGCTCGACGCCGCCGAGGCGCTGGCGACCCGGGCGGGTGCCGGGCGCGCGCTGGCCACGGCGATCGTGCCGAAGCTCGCGCCCGGGACCGGCGCCCGCTGGGCGTCCGTGGGGTTGACCGGCGCGGGGGCGCTCGGGCAGGTCGAGGTGGTCGAGCTCGTGGGCCACGAGGCGCAGGCGACGGTCCCGCTGCCGCGGCTGCTGACCATCGAGGCCCCGTTCCCCTTCGTCCCCCGCCGGGAGGCCTGGGCGGTGCTGGAGCAGGCGTGGGCCGCGGGCTGTGCCGGCGAGCGGCGGATCGTCCTGTTGGGCGGCGAGGCGGGCGCCGGCAAGACCCGGCTGGTCACCGAGTTCGCCGGCCGCGTGCACGATCAGGGCGGCATCGTGCTCTACGGCGGCTGCTCCGACCGCCTGGCGGCTCCCTACCAGCCCTTCGCCGAGGCGATCGAGCACCTGGTGCGCGCACTGCCGCCGGGCGGACTCGAGGACCTGATCGCCGCCCAGGCGGTCGAGGTCGGCCGCCTGGCCCCGAGCCTGGCGGCGGCCGTCGGCCCGCTCGGCAGCGCCGGCGGCGACGACCCCGACACCGTGCGCTACCGGCTGTTCGGCGCCGTGTCGTCGCTGCTCACGGCGGTGTCGGCGCGCCACCCGCTGCTCCTGGTGCTCGACGACTTGCAGTGGGTCGGCCGACCGACCGTGCAACTGCTCGACCATCTGGGCCGCGACAACTCGGCCGGCCGGGTGGTGATCGTGGGCGCCTACCGGTCGGCGCCCGCGGAGGTCTCAGACCCGCTGCGCGAGGCGCTGCCCGACCTGCGCCGCCAGCCGAGCGTGGCGCGCGTCGGGCTGAGCGCGTTCGACCGCCAGGAGATCGGCCGGTTCGTCGCCGCGATCGGCGGCCGCGACGGCGACCCCACGCTCGAGGCGGTCGCCGACCTGCTCGCCGCCCAGACCAACGGGAACGCGTTTCTCATGGGCGAGCTGTGGCGCCACCTGGTCGACGCGGGGTACATCGCCAAGGGGCGCAGCACGTGGAGAGCGGCACGGCCGCTCGACGACGTGCCCAGCCCCGAGGGCGTGCGCGAGGTGGTCGAGATCCGCGTGGCGCGCCTGCCCGAGCCGACGCGCCGGGTGCTGGAGATGGCGGCGGTCGCCGGCAGCGTGTTCGCGGTGCCCGTGGTGGCCGACGCGCTGGGGGCCGATCAGCGCGACGTGCTGGGCGCCCTCG
Source organism: Acidimicrobiales bacterium (assembly GCA_035697515.1). GTDB lineage: Bacteria > Actinomycetota > Acidimicrobiia > Acidimicrobiales > VFJN01 > ZC4RG19. Next base: position 6,834 of record DASSCS010000034.1, on the reverse strand, counting down.
ACCCGGCCATCCGCGCCGGCCTCGTCGAGGAGGCTGGCGCCGGTGAGCACCGCTTCGCGCACGTGCTGGTGCGGCGCTCGGTGGTCGACAACCTGGGCCCGGCGGCGCGCCGGGGATACCACCTCGATCTCGGTCGGGCCCTCGAGCGCACCGGGAAGGGCTCGGTCAGCGAGATCGCCCACCACCTCACGGCGGCGGTGCCACTCGTCGGGGCCGACGAGGCCGTCGGTGTGGCCCGCCGGGCCGCCGCGGAGGCCACCGCCGCGGTCGCGTTCGACGACGCCGCCCGCCACCTCGAGGCCGTGCTCCCCCTGGTGGACGCCGGCCGCCACCGCTGCGAGCTGCTGCTCGAGCTGGCCGACGCCCACATGCGGGCGGGCGACGTGGCCGCAGCGCTCGAGCGCTGCCTCGAGTGCGGCACGGTCGCCGAGGCCGCGAGCGAGCCGTCGCTGGTGGTCGCGGCCGCGCTGGCCTACGAAGACGCCAACTGGCGGGCGGCGCTGCACGGCGGCGTCGCCGAGCAGCTGCTGCAGCGCACGCTGCCCCTCGCCTTCGACGTGACCACCCGGGTCCAGGTCCAGGCGGCGCTGAGCCGGGCCCTCGCCTTCACGGGCCGTGGCGACGAGGCGCGCGAGCTGGGCGACCGTGCGCTGGCCGCGGCGCGCGAGGTGGGCGATCACGCGGCCATCAGGATGGCCATGTCGTCGCTGCTGGTCGCCCAGTGGACCGCGGAGTCGATCGACGGCCAGGTGGCGCTGGCCCGCGAGCTGGTCGAGCGGTCGGGCGCCGAGGGCGACATCGAGTGGCAGACCGGTGCACTGAGCAAGCTGCTGTACGGGCTGATCACGCTGGGCGAGATCGACGAGGCGCGCGAGGTGGTCCGCCGGTTCGCCGAGCTGACCGAGCGCTCGGGCCAGCCGCTGTTCGGCGTGCTGTCGCTGCAGGCCCAGGGCGTGCTGGCCGTGGGGGAGGGGCGGTTCGCCGACGCCGAGACGCTGGCCGAGCGGGCCAACGCGCTGTCGACGTTCCTGTCGGGCACCGACGCCGAGGGCGGCTACGGGGTGCAGCTCTTCACCCTGCGGCGCGAGCAGGGCCGCCTCGACGAGGCGCGTCCGCTGGTCGAGGCGGTCGCCCGCATGGGCCAGGAGGGTGCGGCGTGGCGCCCGGCGCTGGCCGTGCTCTACGCCGAGCTGGGCCTGCTCGACGCGGCCGCCCGCGAGCTGACCCACCTGGTGGCCGACGACCTGAGGGGCGTCGCCCGCGACGCCCTCTACTGCGCGTCGCTCAGCTACCTCGCCGACACCACCGTGGCGGTGGGCGACGGCGACGCGGCCGAGGTGCTGTACGGCGAGCTGCTGCCCTACCGCCACCTGGTGGTGCAGGTGGGCAACCACCTCGCCGCCTACGGCGCCGCCGACCGCTACCTCGGCGAGCTGGCGGCGCTGTCGGGGCGGGCGCGCGACGCCGAGAGCCACTTCGAGGCCGCCCTGCGGCTCGACCAGCGGGCCAGGATGCCGGTGTGGTCGGCCCACAGCCAGCTCGCCTACGGCCGGTTCCTCGCTTCCCGGGGCCGGGCGGGCGACCACGACCGCGCGGTGGGGCTGCTGTCGTCGGCCGCCGAGACCGCCCACACCTTCGGCATCGGTGCGGTGGCGGGCCCCGTGGCCGTCGCGCTCGACGGGCTGGCGGCGCGCCCGTCCCGCCCCGCAGTCGCCGACCGCTCCGCCGGCGGCGACGGGTCCGGCGGCACCGGGGCGCGCGCGGAGGCCGGAAGCCGTGCCGGGGCGCGGGCGGGGCTGACCGACCGCGAGGTGGGCGTCCTGCGCCTGCTGGTCGACGGCCACAGCAACCGCGAGATCGGCGCGCGGCTGCACATCAGCCAGCACACCGCCGCCAACCACGTGCGCTCGATCCTCCACAAGACCGGGTGCGCCAACCGCACCGAGGCGGCGTCGTGGGCACTGCGGCGAGGCCTGGTCGCCGGGTGACGCGAGGGGCCGCTCGGCGCCGTCGCTCCGTCGGTCAGGGCCCGGCGCGGCCGGCGGCGATGGCCTCGGGGTGCAGCTCGCCCACCGCCACGATGGCGTCGGCCGGTATGCCGTTGCGCCGAGCGGCCTCGCGGATGGTCTCCTCGTTGGGGGCCTCGTAGAGGCAGTACGTCTTGCGCTTGTCGGCGCTGAGGAACGAGTAGACCCAACGCACCCCGACGTCGTCGTTCACGGCGGTGATGCCGAGCACGTCGTCGGCGCCGAGCTCGAGCTCCTCGGCGAAGTTCCTCTCGACCAGGAACAGGGGCATGGTGGCCTCCTCGGTCAGTTGACCTGGCGGTCGCGGCCCTCCCAGTAGGGGGCCCGCAGCTTGAACTTCTGCAGTTTGCCCGTGGCGGTGCGGGGCAGGGCGTCGCGCACCTCCACCGAGGTGGGGCACTTGTAGTGGGTCAGGCGCTCGCGGCAGTGGTCGATGAGCTCGCGCTCGGTGGCGGTGGCGCCCGCGGCCAGCACCACGAGGGCTTTGACCGTCTCGCCCCAGCGCTCGTCGGGCACCCCGATGACCGCCACCTCGGCCACGGCGGGGTGCGCGTGCAGGGCGTCTTCGACCTCGATCGACGACACGTTCTCGCCGCCGGAGATGATCACGTCCTTCTTGCGGTCGGAGATGGTGAGGTAGCCCTCCTCGATCGTGCCGCCGTCGCCCGTGTGGAACCAGCCGCCGTCGAGCGCCTCGGCCGTGGCGTCGCGCTGTTCCCAGTAGCCCTCGAGCACCACGTTCGAGCGGGCGAGCACCTCGCCGCCCTCGCTGACGTCGAGCTCGACGCCCAGCGCCGGCGCGCCGGCCCGCACCAGCCGGGCGGCCCGTTCCGCCGGCGAGAGGTCGTCCCACTCGGCCCGCCGGCGGTTCATCGTGAGCAGGGGAGCGGTCTCGGTCAGCCCGTAGATCTGGATGAACTCCCAGCCCAGCTCGGTCTCCATGCGCTCGATCACCCGCGTCGGCGGCGGCGCGCCCGCCACCACCATACGGGTGCGGTCGCGGCCGGGGATGGGGCCGTCCCAGGACTCGGCAGCCTCGAGGATGGCGGCCACCACCGCCGGCGCGCCGCACAGCAGCGTGACGCCGTGGCGTTCGACCCGCCGCAGGATCTCGGTGCCGTCCACCTTGCGCAGCACCACCTGCTGTGCCCCCATGCCGGCCAGGGCGAAGGGCATGCCCCAACCGTTGCAGTGGAACATGGGCAGGGTGTGCAGGTACACGTCGCGGTCGCTCACCCCCGTGTGCCAGCCGAAGGTGGCGGCGTTGAGCCACAGGCTGCGGTGGGTGAGCTGCACGCCCTTGGGGCGGGCCGTGGTGCCGCTCGTGTAGTTGATGGTCGCGGTGGCGTCCTCGTCGGGGTCGGCCCACGGCTCGGGGCCGGCGGCGCCCGCCGGCCACAGGTCGCCGTCGCTGGCTGCCCCCAGCACGAAGCGGTGCTTGGCTTCGACGCCGGCGAGCGCCTCGTCGAGCTCGGGGTCGACCAGCAGCACCGTGGCGCCGGAGTGCTCGACGATGTAGCGCACCTCGTCCGCGTTGAGCCGGAAGTTGACCGGCACCAGCACCCGTCCCCAGGCGCTGACGCCGAAGAACGACACGAGGAGGCGGGCGGCGTTGTGCGACACCACCGCCACCCGCTCGCCCCGCCCGACGCCGAGGCCGTCGAGTGCCGCCGCCTGGGCCCGGGCCAGCTCGGCCACCCGCCGGTAGGTGAGCTCGCCCCAGGGGTCGGCCGGCTGGTCGGGCTCGTCGATCAGGCCGACGCGGTCGGGGTAGACGAGTGCGGCCCGTTCCAGGTGGTCGGCGATCGTCAACGGAACCCGCATGTGTCGTTCCCCCTTGTCTGGCCTGGCGCTCCGTGAGCCCCCTGACATTCCCACATCGGCTTCCGGCAGGCACGCGCCCGGGTCGTGATGGGCGCGCCGACGCCACGACGGCGGCGCCGGTTCATTGCCGTGAAGCTTCCATGGGCGGTTGCGGCCACGCCATGTGTCCTTGCGGCCACGGTTCAAATCGCGGATCCGGGAAACGGTCAATCCCTCACCCTCCAGGCGCCCGGAGGGGTTGACAGGCGCCGGCCCTGACCTGCTATCCTGTAACTGTCACGCTGGTGCGGGCGGCCGACGAGCACGTGCAGTCGTGATGTGGTAAAATAGAGTTGGAAGCCCACAAGCCAGGCAATTTGGTCGATGATCCATTGACTGAATTGGAGCGCTGTCGTATGGTGGATCGGCCCGTTTCGCGGGCCGTATTGCGCGTTCACCCTCCGACGAGGAGCTTCCATTGCCTGCTCGCCCCGCCGCCCGGCGCCGCCATTCCTTCGCGAGCCTCGACGAGGTCCTCGAGCCGCCCGACCTGGTCTCGATCCAGCGGTCGTCGTTCGAGTGGTTCCTCCGGTCCGGCCTCGCCGACAGCTTCCGCGACCTCAGCCCGATCGAGGACTTCACCCGCACGCTGCGGCTGGAGCTCGAGTTCGACCCCGACGACGACGAGCTGCGGCCACCGCCGAAGTTCGGCGTCGACGAGTGCCGGGCGAAGGAGATGACCTTCGCCGCACCGATCTTCGTCCGGGCCCGCTTCAGCAACACGGTGACCGGCGAGATCAAGGAGCAGACCGTCTACATGGGGGACTTCCCGATGATGACGGGCACCGGCACCTTCGTGATCAACGGCACCGAGCGGGTGGTCGTCTCGCAGCTGGTCCGCAGCCCCGGCGTGATCTTCCAGGCGGGCGAGCGCTACCGCCTGCGCAACCTGGCCAGGCACCAGCTCGTCAAGGGCACCATCCACCCCTCACGGGGCGAGTGGATCGAGTTCGACGTCGAGCAGAAGCCCGGCAAGGACGTCACGGTGGGCACCCGAGTGGCCCGCAAGCGCCGCCTCAGCCTGTTCGTGCTGCTGCGCGCCCTCGGCTTCGACGAGGCGAGCCACCCCGGCGTCCTGGACGACCTCGTGCGCCACTTCGACTTCCTCGCCGGCCAGTGGGAGCGGGAGCGCGACCTGGCGCCGACGCGGGACGAGGCGCTGGTCGAGGTCTTCCGGCGCGTCCGTCCCGGTGAGCCCGCCACGCCCGAGGCCGCCCACGCCTACCTCGACAGCGCCTTCTTCAGCCCGCGCCGCTACGACCTCGGCCGGGTCGGCCGCCACAAGCTCGACCGCAAGCTCGGTCCCGAGGTCGATCGGATCGTCGAGCGGTTCGGGCTGGGCGGCGTCGCAGGCCCGAGCTCCGGCCAGGCCACGCTCACCCCGATCGAGGTGCTTGCGGCGTGCACGTACCTGCTGTCGCTCGCCGACGGCGTGCCCGGCTACCGGCTCGACGACCAGGACCACTTCGCCAACCGGCGCATCCGCTCGGTGGGCGAGCTGATCCAGAGCCAGGTGCGCATCGGCCTGTCCCGGATGGAGCGGGTGGTTCGCGAGCGCATGACCACTCAGGACGTCGAGGCGATCACGCCCCAGACGCTGCTGAACATCCGGCCGGTGGTCGCCGCCATGAAGGAGTTCTTCGGCAGCAGCCAGATGTCGCAGTTCATGGACCAGGTGAACCCGCTGTCCGGGTTGGCGCACCGGCGGCGCCTGTCGGCGCTGGGCCCGGGCGGGCTGTCGCGTGAGCGGGCGGGCTTCGAGGTCCGCGACGTGCACTTCAGCCACTACGGCCGGATGTGCCCCATCGAGACGCCGGAGGGCCCCAACATCGGCCTGCAGGGCGCGCTCGCCAGCTACGCCCGCCTCGACGAGTACGGGTTCATCGAGTCGCCGTACCGCAAGGTGGTCGACGGCAGGGTGACCGACGAGATCGTGTACCTCACCGCCGACGAGGAGGAGGACTACGTCGTCGCCCAGGCGAACACCCCGCTCGGCCCGGACGGGACGCTGCTGGCCGACCGGGTGCTCGCCCGGCGCAGCCCGCAGGCGGCCTCGCTGTCCGACCTCCGGCTGCAGCTCGAGCGCGACGTCTTCTTCGGCGCCACCACCGAGATCAGCGCCGTGCCGCCGGAGGAGGTGCAGCTGATGGACGTGTCGCCCCGGCAGATCGTCTCCGTGGGCACGTCGCTCATCCCGTTCCTCGAGCACGACGACATCACCCGGGCGCTGATGGGCGCCTCGATGCAGAAGCAGGCGGTGCCGCTGCTCCGCCCCGAGGCACCGTTCGTCGGCACCGGGATGGAGGCCCGGGCGGCGCGGGACGGCGGCGCCATGGTGCTCGCCGAGGGGGACGGCAGCGTTGTCGACGTCGCCGGCGACCGGGTCACGGTGGAGTACCTGGCGGACGGGCGCGGGGCGCGCCGCAGGGTCCACCGGCTGGCCAAGTTCGAGCGGTCCAACCAGGGAACGTGCATCAACCAGAAGCCGGTGGTGCGCGAGGGCGACTCGTTCCACCAGGGCGACGTCCTGGCCGACGGCCCCTCGACCGACAACGGCGAGCTGGCGCTGGGCAAGAACCTGCTGGCCGCCTACATGTCCTGGGGCGGCTACAACTTCGAGGACGCGATCATCCTGTCCGAGCGGCTGGTGCGGGATGACGTGTTGACATCGATCCACATCCACGAGCACGAGATCGATGCCCGGGACACCAAGTTGGGCCCGGAGGAGATCACCCGGGACATCCCCAACCTGTCCGAGGACATCCTCAAGGACCTGGATGAGCGGGGCATCATCCGCATCGGTGCCGAGGTCGACGCCGGGGACGTGCTGGTGGGCAAGGTCACCCCCAAGGGCGAGACCGAGCTGACCCCGGAGGAGCGGCTGTTGCGGGCCATCTTCGGGGAGAAGGCCCGGGAGGTGCGGGACACGTCGTTGAAGGTGCCC
>DASSCS010000033.1:0-56104 GCA_035697515.1 Acidimicrobiales bacterium | reverse complement strand
GGCGCCGGGGCCTCCTGGGCGGCCGGCGCGGCCGTAGGCTCGGGGGCCCGCTCGGCGGGCGCCGCAGGCGGGGCCGGCGACTCGGCCTCGGGCGCCGGGGACTCGGCCTCGGCGGGGGCCGCAGGCGGGGCTGGGGACTCGGCCTCAGGCGCCGGGGACTCGGCCGCGGGCGCCGGGGCGCCGGCCTCGGCGGCAGGCGGCTCGGCCTGCTGCGGCGCCACGTCGGCGCCGTCGCCGCCGGGCGCGGGCTCTGCCGGCGCCTCGGGCGCAGCCTCGCCTCCCCCGGCGGGGGCGTCGCCGACGCGCGCCAGCACCACGCCGACGTCGACGGTGTCGCCCTCCTGGACCAGGATCTCGGACAGCGTGCCACTGACGGGAGACGGCACCTCGGAGTCGACCTTGTCGGTCGAGACCTCGAACAGGGGCTCGTCCTCGGCGACGGCGTCGCCGACCTGCTTGAACCACTTGGTGATCGTTCCCTCGGTGACGGTCTCACCGAGCTGGGGCATCTGGATGTCGGCCATCAGGCCTCGGCCTCCGTGTCGTGTGGGGCGCAGGGGGACGCCCCGGTGTCGCTGGAGTGAGAGAGCGGGGTCATCAGTGCAGCCGGCGGCCGGTCATGTCCTGCACCGTGTCGCCGAAGAGCTCGGACAGGGTCGGATGGGGCTGGATGAAGGCGGCCACCTCGTCGACCGTGGCCTCCCAGTTGACCGCCAGGTAGCCCTGGCCGAGCTGCTCGGTGACCCACGGCCCCACCATGTGGACGCCGATGATGGTGCCCGCCCTGCCGTCGGCCGTCTTCTCGGCGATCACCTTCACCAGTCCCTCCTGGTCGCCGATGATCTTGGCCCGGCTGTTGGCGCTGTAGCGGTGTTTGGACGCCACGACGTCGAGCCCGGCCTCCTCGGCCGACTGCTCGGAGTGGCCGGCGAAGGCCACCTCGGGCCGGCAGTAGATGCCCCACGGGACCTTGCCGTAGTCGATGGGCTGGGGCTCCTCGCCGAGCATGCCGTCGATGGCGACGATGCCCTCGGCGAAGCCCACGTGGGCGAGCTGGGGTGTGGCGATGCAGTCGCCAACCGCCCACACGCCGTCCTCGCCGGTGCGGCAGAGCTCGTCGACCACCACGAAGCCCCGCTCGTCGATGGCCACCTGCGTGCCCTCGAGGCCCAGGTCGTCGGTGGCCGGCCTGCGCCCCACCGAGACGACGACCACGTCGGTCTTGATCGGGTCGCCGCCCTCGACGTTGACCACCGTGCCGCCGTCGGCCGGCTCGTGGCCCGTCACGGTGACACCGGTGCGCACCTCGATGCCCCGCTTCTTGAACGAGCGCTCGACCACCGAGGTGACGTCCTTGTCGCACCCCGGCAAGATCTTGGGCAGTGCCTCGAGCACGGTCACCTGGGTACCCAGGTCGGACATCATCGATGCGAACTCGCACCCGATGGCGCCGCCGCCGATGACCACGGCCGTGCCCGGCACCTGCGGCATCGACAACACCTCGTCGGAGGTCATCACGATGGTGCCGTCGACGTCGAAGCCCGGGATGGTCCGGGTTTCGGACCCGGCGGCGATGATCACCGCGTCGCCGGTGACCTCGAACCGCTCGCCGCCGTCGCTGGGATCGATCGAGACGGTGCGGCCGGCGTGCAGGCGCCCGTACCCGTCGTAGATGCTGACCTTGCGCCCCTTCAGCAGCTGGCCGACGCCGCCGACCAGCTCGTCGACCACCGCCTGCTTGCGCTGCTGGGTGACCGACCAGTCGAGCTGGGGCTCGCCGGCGTTGATGCCGAACGACGCCGCCTCGGACACCGTGCGGTACACGTGGGCGGTCTCGAGCAGCTCCTTGGCGGGGATGCAGCCCACGTTCAGGCAGGTCCCCCCGATCCAGCGCTTCTCGACGAGGGCGATGTTGAGCCCGGCGCTGGCGCCGTACAGGGCCGCCGCGTAGCCGCCGGGGCCGCCGCCGATGACGACGACGTCGAAGTGATCGGCCGTGGGGACCACCTCCAAGGGAGTGACGTGGGCCGTTACCGCCGCGACTCTACCGGTCGGGAAGGCCAGGTCGATCGGGCCGTTCGGGGGGCCGGCGCGGGGCGCGCTCAGAGCACGAGCGCCACCTGGACGCTGAAGGCGACCAGGATGGCCAGCCCACAGAGGAGGGCGGCGATGATCAACCGGCGAGTGCTCATGGCGAGTGTCCAGGCTACCGGGAACCACCGCCCGCCCTCGAACGTCTGACCGGGCATGACCATGCGAGGGACGGGACGGGCGGGGGCGATCTGGCTCGCCGCGGGGTTGACGGTGCTGGCCGGGATGGCCGGCGGGTGCAGCCAGCAGGACGGAGACGACGCGGGCACGTCGCGCGCCGACGAAGGAGGCGAGCCGGTCACGACGGCGCCGGCCGACGCGGCGGCCGGCGACGAGGGTGCGGGGGGCGGCGCCGAGGGCGAGTCGGCCGCCGAGTCCTCGGCGCTCGACCTGGTGGCCGCACAGCGCGACGTGGTGCGCACGGGGTCGGTGTGGCTGACGGTCGAGCGGGCCACCGAGGCGGGCGCCGAGGTGCGGACGATCGCCGAGGATGCCGGCGGGTTCGTGGCCGACGAGCAGGTGCAGGCGGCGGACGGCACCGTCACCGTCATCGTGCGGGTGCCCGCGGACGGCTACCAGGACGTGCTGGCCGAGGTAGGCGAGCTGGGCCACGTGTCCGAGCAGGACGTCCAGGCCACCGACGTGACCGCCGAGGTGGTCGACCTCGAGAGCCGCATCGCGTCGCTCCGGGCCAGCGTCGACCGGGTGCGGGCGCTGCTCGGCGAGGCCGGCTCGGTCGACCAGCTCGCGGTGGTCGAGGGCGAGCTGACCGGGCGCGAGACCGAGCTCGAGGCCCTGCTGGGACAGCAGCGGGTGCTGGCCGACCAGGTGGCGCTCGGCACGCTGACCGTCCACCTGAGCGAGGACGAGCCGCCGGCGCCCGCCGAGGGCGCCCCCGGCTTCGTCGACGGCCTGCGCCGGGGGTGGGTGGCCTTCGTCGACGGCGGCCGGATGCTGCTCGCGGCCGCCGGGTTCCTGCTGCCGTTCGCGATGCTCGCCGCACCGCTGGGGCTGGTGGTGCGGTGGTGGACGCGGCGCCGGCAGCCGACGCCCGCCTCCGCCGAGGGCCACGGCTGACGCCGACCCGTGCCCCGGCACCGGACTACCGTGCGCGGGCGCATGACCGCCCTCACCGCCTACCGGGCCCGTCTCGACGGGATGCTGGCCGAGCTGGCCGCCGAGCACGGCCCGCCCGGGGCCGTGTGCGGCGTGCTGGCGGACGACGAGGTCGAGGTCGTGCCGTGGGGCGTGGCCAACATCGCCACGGGCGCCCCCGTCATCCCCACCACGCTGTTCCAGCTCGGGACGATCACCAAGGCCTACACGGCGACGCTGGTGATGCAGGCGGTCAACGCCGGCGTGATCTCGCTGGACGAGTCGGTGCGGGCCCAGCTGCAGGAGTTCACGGTGGCCGACCCTGCCGCCACCATCGAGATCACGCCGCGCCACCTGCTGACCCACACCAGCGGCATCGAGGGGGACCATCTCATCGACACCGGCTGGAACGCCGACGCCCTCGCCCGCTACATGGTCACGCTGGCCGGGCTGGGCCAGATCCACCCCACCGACGCGGCCTACAGCTTCTGCAACACCGGCTACGCCGTCGCCGGACGGCTGCTCGAGGTGGCGACGGGCGAGCACTTCGACCGGGTCCTCCGCCGCCGCCTGACCCGCCCCCTCGGGTGCCGGGCCACGCTCACCCTCCCCCAGCACGCGCTGCTGCACAGCGTGGCGGTCGGGCACGTGCAGGCCCGGGGCGGCCCGGCCACGCGCCAGAGCCGCTGGGCGCTGACCCGCTCGAACGGTCCGATGGGCGGCGTCATGGCCCCCGCCGGCGAGCTGCTCGCCTTCGCCCGCATGCACATGTCGGGGGGCCGGGGAGCGAACGGCGTCGACCTGCTGGCCCCCGCCGCGGTCGACGCCATGCAGCGGCCCCACACGGACACCCCGGTGCCGGGCGAGGCGCAGGCACTGGGGTGGACGGTGACGCACTGGGGCGACCTGACCTGCCTGGGCCTGGATGCCGACACGTTCGGGCAGCGCGCCATGCTGCGGGTCGTGCCCGAGCGGCGCCTCGCCATCTGCGTCATGGCCAACAGCCCCACCGGTGCCCCGCTGGCCGAGCAGCTCATCGACCGGGTGGCGGTCGACCTGCTCGACCTCGCGCCGGGCAGCGGCCCGGGGGGCGCGGCCACCGTCGGCCGGGCCGGCGACGGTGGGACGGACGGCGGCGGCGCCGAGCAGGTCGACCTGGGCCGGCTGGCGGGCACCTACGACCGGCTGCACCAGCGCATCACCGTGTCGGTCCCGGGTGCCGACGGCCGGGCCGGCGAGAGCGGCAGCGACGGTCGGGCCGGTGCCGACGACGGGGCGGGCCGCCGGGTGCAGCTGGTGACCGAGCCGTCCGGCGTGCTCCAGGCGCTCGGGGTGGGCCATGCCGAGCTCGACCTGCAGGTGGTCGAGGGCGCCGGATCGGCCGGGCGGGTCGTGTGCGCCGGCGACGATCCGGTGAGCGGGCAGCGGGTGATGGCGGTCTTCACGCCTCCCGCGGGCGCTCAGCCCGCCGGGCTCTACCTCAGGGGCCGGCTCCACCGCCGCACGGGCTGACCACGGGACACGCGGCGGAGCGGCCGACGCCGCGCACCGAGCGCCACTCGCCGGCTCACATGCCGGTGAGCAGCTTGCGCACGTCGTCGATGCTCTCGGCGGTGACCAGCACCAGCACCTCGTCACCCGCCTGCAGCCGCGTGTCGCCCCGCGGGACGATCACCCGGTCGTTGCGCAGCACGGCCACCACGGTCGAGTCGCGGGGGAAGCCGAGCTCGACGATCTCGCGGTCGGCCGCCGGGCTCTCGCCCGCCAGGGTCACCTCGATCAGGCTGGCCCGCCCGCCCTCGAACGACAGCAGCCGCACCAGCGACCCGACGCTGACCGCCTCCTCGACCAGAGCCGTCAGCAGGTGAGGGGTCGACACGGCCACGTCGACACCCCAGTTCTCGTTGAACATCCACTCGTTCTTCGGGTTGTTCACCCGGGCCACCACCCGGGGCACGGCGAACTCCTGCTTGGCGAGCAGGCTGATGACGAGGTTGTCCTCGTCGTCACCGGTGACCGACGCCACCACGTCGGCGTCGGAGAGGCCGATGCCCCGCAGGCTGCTGACCTCGCAGGCGTCGGCGACGTGCCAGGTCACGCCCTCGGGCTCGCCCACCGCCAGCATGCGGGACACGCGATCGCCGTCCTGCTCGATGAGGTGCACCTCGTGGCCGGCGTCGTGGAGCTCGCCGGCGATGAACGTGCCCACCGCCCCGCCCCCCGCGATGACCACCTTCATCGCACGCCCTCCGACAGGTGGGCGTCGACCTCGTCGACGTGGCCGACGCTGACCGCCAGGTAGACCACGTCGCCGTCCTGAGTGACCAGGTCATCGGTGGCCAGCTGGGCGCTGCCCATGCGGCTGACGGCCACGGCCCTGGCCATGCCGGGGACCTCGATGTCGGCCAGCGGATGGCCGGCCCAGCTGGCCGCGACCGGGCGCTCGACCATGATGACCTTGGCGCTGGGGTCGATCCAGTCGCTGTCGCTGGCGTCGGGCAGCAGCTTGCGCAGGACCCGGTCGATGGTCCACTGCACGGTGGCGATGGTGGGGATGCCGAGCCGCTCGTAGATCACGGCTCGGCGGGGGTCGTAGATCCGGGCCACCACCTTGCCGACGCCGAAGGTCTCCCGCGCCACCCGGGCGGTCAGGATGTTCGAGTTGTCGCCGTTGGTCACCGCCGCCACCGCCGCGGCGTCGCGGATGCCGGCGGCCTCGAGGCGGTCGCGATCGAAGCCGACGCCGACCACCTGCAGGCCGCCGAAGCCCTCGTGCAGGCGGCGGAAGGCGGTCGGGTTCTTGTCGACGACCGCCACCGAGTGGCCCTGATCCTCGATGATGCGGGCGAGGCCGGAACCGACGCGGCCGCAGCCCACGATGACCACATGCATGGGCGGCGACGCTACTGCACACCGGTGAGGCCCCCGAACTCAGGGGGCGGCGGGAGGTCGGTCACGGGGCTTGACACCACCCCGGGTGAGTAAGGCATGCTTACCTCTGCATGAGCAGTGTCGTTGCTGGCCGCGAGCAGGAGACCGCATCACCCGGTAGCAGGACGACCGCGGGTGCCGCCGTGGAGGGTTCGTGATCGTCTGTCACTGCCACGTCGTGAGCGACCGGCACATCCGCCGCGAGGTGCAGAGCGGCGCGTGCGACACCGACGAGGTCGGCGACCGCTGCGGCGCAGGCACCCGGTGCGGGTCGTGTCGACCTACCATCGGGGCGCTCCTCGCCACGATGCTGGCGCCGGAGCAGGTGGAGCCGGCGGCCTGACCCTTCCCCCGGGGGGCGACCTCCGGCCCGACGCGCCACGCTCACGCCGGAGGTCATGGCCATGCAGGGGCACCCAGAGATCATCGAGCTGCTCAACGAGGTGCTGACCGCCGAGCTCACGGCGGTCAACCAGTACTTCGGGCACGCCAAGATGCTGAAGAACTGGGGCCTCGAGCGCCTGGCCGAGCGCGCACGCGACGAGTCGATGGACGAGATGCGCCACGCCGACCAGCTGATCGAGCGCATCCTCTACCTCGAGGGCACGCCCAACCTGCAGCGCCTCGGGTCGGTGCGGCTGGGTGAGGAACCGGTCGAGCAGTTCCGGCTCGACCTCGAGGTCGAGCGCGAGGCGGTCGAGCGCTTCAACCGGGGCATCGCCCGCTGTGTCGAGCTGGGCGACAACGGCACACGCGAGCTGCTGGCCGACATGCTGACCTCGGAGGAGGAGCACGTCGACTGGCTGGAGACCCAGCTCGACCTGGTGGCCAGGCTGGGCGAGCAGCTCTACCTCAGCGAGCAGCTGAAGGGGTGAGCGTCACAGCGTCGGAGGCTGCGCGGCGCCGCCGCGACCGGCCTGGGCGCTGAGAAGGTCGCGGATCTCGGCCAGCAGCACCGCCTCGTCGGACAGCTCGGTCTCGTCGACGGGCTCCTCGCCCCGGCGCCGGCGCTCGGCCAGCATGTTGAGCGGCCTGACCACGAGGAAGAACACCACGGCTGACACCAGCAGGAAGTAGATGATCGCGTCGATGACGATGCCGTACCTGAAGACGCTGTCGTTCACGGTGAAGGTCATCTCGCTGAAGTCCGTGCTGAAGATCATGCCGATCAGCGGGGTGATGAGCCCCGAGACGATCGCGGTGACGATGGCGGTGAACGCCAAGCCGATGATGACCGCCACCGCCAGGTCGACCACGTTGCCGCGGGAGATGAAATCCTTGAACTCCTTGAACACGACCGAGTCCTCCCCGACTGCTCGGTGAGCCGTACCCGCGGCGTACCGTACCCAACCCGATCCGCCCCTCGAAGGGACCCCGCATGCAGCCAGCACCCCGGACGGTGGCCATCACCGGCGCGAGCGGCCTGATCGGCACCGCCCTCGCCCGGTCGCTGCGCGCCGACGGGCACGCGGTGCGCCCCCTCGTCCGCAGCCCGTCCGGCGACCCCGGGGCGGTGCGCTGGGACCCGGCGGCCGGCACCGTCGACGTCGCGGGGCTCGAGGGCGTCGACGCCGTCGTGCACCTCGCCGGCGCGGGCATCGGCGACAAGCGCTGGACGGCGGCCCGCAAGCGGGAGATCGCCGAGAGCCGCACGCGGGGCACCGACTTGATCGCCCGCACGATCGCCGGCCTGGCCAGGCCGCCGGATGTCCTCGTGTCGGGATCGGCCATCGGCTACTACGGCGACCGCGGCGACGAGGTGCTGACCGAGGACAGCCCGCCGGGCGACGACTTCCTCGCCCACGTCGTGCAGGACTGGGAGGCCGCCGCCGCGCCGGCCCGCGACGTGGGCATCCGCACCGCCCACCTGCGCACGACCCTGGTGCTGGCGGGAGACGGCGGCGTGCTGCCCCGCATGGCCCTGCCCTTCCGCTTCTTCGTCGGCGGTCGCCTGGGCTCGGGCCGGCAGTGGCAGAGCTGGATCACCCTGCACGACATGGTCGCGGCGATCCGCCTCATCCTCGACGGCCGGCTGGAGGGGCCGGTCATCATGGGCTCGCCGCAGCCCGTCACCAACGCAGAGCTGGCCCGGGCCATCGGCGCCGCGCTGGAGCGCCCGAGCGCCCTGCCCGCACCGGCGTTCGCCCTGCGGATCGCGCTCGGCCGCGAGCTGGCCGACTCGCTGCTCTTCGCCAGCCAGCGGGCCCACCCGGCCGTGCTCACCGAGGCGGGGTTCACCTACGCCCACCCCGACATCGCCAGCGCCCTCGACGCCACGCTCGGGAGTGCGCGATGAGCCGCCCCGGGGTGGCGGCCTTCGACTTCGACGGCACCCTCGCCCGGCGCGACACGCTCGTGCCCTTCCTGCGCCGCGTGCGCGGCACGCATCGGGTCGCGGCCGCCGCCGGCCTGGCGGCGCTGAGTCCCTCCCGGCGCGAGCGCGACCTGCTGAAGGTGGCCGTGCTCGGCCGCCTGTTCCGGGGGATGCCCGCCGACCGGCTGGACGCGCTGGGCCGGGCCTATCTGCCGACCCTGGTCGGGGTGCTGCGGCCCGAGCTGGTCGAGCGGGCGCGGTGGCACCGCGACCAGGGCCACGCCGTGGTGATCGTGTCGGCGTCGCTCGGCGCCTACCTGCGGCCGCTGGCCGAGCACCTCGAGCTCGACGCCGCCCTGGCCGTCGAGCTGGTGGCGGGCGCCGACGGCCTGCTCACGGGCGAGGTCGTCGGCGGCCTCAACACGCGGGGGCCCGAGAAGGTCGCCCGCCTGCGCGCCTGGGCCGACCAGCGCCTGGGCCCGGCGGCGGAGTTCGAGCTGTGGGCCTACGGCGACTCGCCGGGCGACGCCGACCTGCTGGCCGCGGCCGACCATCCCACCTGGGTCGGCCGCCGGGCCACCGCCGCGCCGCCTCCACTGGCCCCGCCGGCGACGGCGGGCTGATCCCTCCCGCGGCTAGCCGGTCCGGCTGGGCTCCGGCCACGGGGAGCCCTCACGCACCACGCGGGGCGGGCGACGGCTGATGGCCAGGGCCACGGGCACCCCGCCGAGCGCCGCCGCGCCCAGCACGACGCGGGCCACCGTGGCGAGGGGACCGGGGTCGCTCCCCGAGCCCGCCGCGGCCTCCGTCGACCGCCGGGAGGTGGCCGTGCCGGGCGATTCCCCGTCCTCGGTCACGCCGTTGGCCTCGGCCGCCTCCTCGAAGAGCGCCGGCGCGTCCTCGGGCACCCGGGGCCCGTCGAGCGTGGCGAGCGACGGGCCGGTGCCCGTCGCGCCGGAACCGCCGGTGGACGAGCCGGCCGGTGACGAGCCGCCGAGGCCCGACGCGCCGGGCGAGCCGCCGGGCCCAGCCGCGGGCTGCCCGCCCGTGCCGCCGCTCGAGCCCCCGCCCGCGGCGCCGCCACCACCACCGCCGCCACCACCGTTGCCGCGACCGGGGGCAGTCACGACGATCGTGGTGCGCAGGAAGAGCGGCTGTAGGTCAGGGGTCAGGCAGGCGCCCGACACCGTGTGCCGGCCCGGCCGTAGCGGGCGGGGCACCGTGACCGTGGCCCGGGCCACGCCGTCCGCGCCGACGGTGGGCGCGGCGACGAGCAGCAGGTCGATGCCCAGCAGGGCGGTCGTTCGGGGCCGGCACGTCTGCAGCGCCACCGTGATGGCCTGGCCGGGCGCGGGCGTGGCGTCGTCGACCGTGATCGTGTTCCGGGGCGGCGGGTAGGACTGGGCCGCCAGCGGCGCGGCGCCCCCCGCCAGCGCGACGGCGACGCCCGCCGTGACCGCCGCGGCTGCGACGAGACGCTTGGCCATGCGATTCCCCTCCCGCTTCCCCCGGCGACGCCGTGCCCCGTCCGACACTTCCCCCGATGGCGGCACGCGTCGTCGAGGGGTCTATCACATCGCGCAGGGCGGCCGAAGTGTCAACAACGACGCCGAGCTGCGTCACCGCGTCAATTGCGGCGGTCAGCCCCGCGGCACCGTGACCGAGAGCGAGCGGTTCCGGTCGAGCGTCACCGACCACTCGGCCACGTTGCCGGCGACGGTGGCCACGCCGCTGACCACCGGCGTGACGCCCACCACCTCGACGGCGACGTCGAGCGTGTCGACCGTCGCGAACGGCTGGACCGGAACGTCGAGCTGGTAGCGCCGGCCCTCGATCGTGCCGCTGAGGTCGAGCTCGACCTCGACGGTGCCCCCCGGAGGGATGTCGACGAAGGTCGAGTACACGTTGCGTCCGGCCTCGATCTCGGCCTGCAGGGCCGCCGGCCCACCGGCCACACGCGCCTCCTCGAGCTGGAACGGGCTGTAGATCGACACGAACGACCGGTTGGTGCCCCGCGGCAGGCCCACCCCGTTGCCGATCACGTAGTCGGGCCAGCCCTCGGCCGGTGCCGTGTTCTCGAGGCTGACCGTCAGCGTGCCCGTGACCCGGCCCGTGGCGGGGTCCCAGCGCACGTCGTAGCGCTCGCGCCGGTTGAGGAACAGGTCGATCTTGCTGGCCCCGGCGTTGGCCGTCGTCACCGACACGGTGTCGACGCCCTCCTCCGGCGGCAGGAACGACCCGGTGACGCCCGCATCGTGAAGCACGCCGAAGGTGTCGAGCGACAGCGTCGTGAACTGGATGTGGCCGCCATCGACGACCGGGTCGAGCCCCTCGCTGAGGGCGCGTGGGCCCGGCAGGTCGGCGGTCGTCAGCCGGTCGAAGGTGATCTCGGCCAGGTCGTCGAGCACCTCGACGCGCTGCTCGTTGTCGGTCTGGAACTCGACGTACTGGTCGAACAGCAGGTAGCGCTCGGTGTTCTCGGTCGTCAGCGGCGCCCGGCCGGGGACCTCGATCGGGCCCGTGTAGCGCATGATCGCCGCCAGGCCCGCCGGGTCGACGCTGAGCACACCGTCGATCGGCTGGCCGCCCGACTGGGGGTACAGCTCGGCCGCGGCGATGGCGAGCGCCGGGAAGTCCGGCGTCATGGTGAGGTTGCGCCACGTGTCGGCGATGCCGAAGCGGCCGTAGCGCGCCACCAGCTCGGGCGGCTGGGTGAGGGTGCGCCCGGTGCCCTGGCCCGCGGCCTCGAGCTCGGCGACCCGGCCGAACACCGGCATCGATAGCTTGCCGTCGTCGACCACCAGCTCGGCGTAGTTGCCGGGAAAGCCGGTGCGCCCCCGCGCCTCGACCGGGGTGGTGAACAGCACGAGGTAGCGCTGGGGAGCGTCGGCGCCCAGCAGCCGGGGCGCGATGCTGACGGCCTGGATGGCCGCCTCGGCGTCGGGGATGGCATCGTCGATGCGCCCGTCCAGCTCGTCGATGCGGCTGGCGACCGGCGTCAGCAGCCAGGGCGAACGCGCCTCGTCGACCTTGCTGCTCAGCGACTCGAGCGACCGCTGCACCTGCTCGAGCGGTCCCCGCATGGCAGCCACGGCCTGGGGATCGAGCCGACCGTCGACGAACCTGAGCGCATCGACGTCGGCGTCGTCGGCGGCGAGGGAGGTCACGTGGGCCACCTCGCTGGCCTGGGCGGCGAGCGAGCCCACGGCGTCGAGGTTGGGCCCGATCACCGGCAGCGACTTGGCGGGTGCGACGAACCAGCTCGACAGCGTGCCGTCGGCGTTGCCGAGCGAGCGGGCGGCCGCGGCGAGCTGCTCGGCGGCCACGTCGTCGTCTGCGTCGCGGGCCGCGGCCATGCCCGCGTCGACGGCTTGGATGCCGTCGACCAGCTCGCGCTGCACCGACACGAGTCCCAGCAGCGCGCCCGCCACCATCAGGCCGATGGTGGCGCCGGCCACCAGCGCCACCCGACGGGTGCGTGCTTGCACCCGCCGGCCGGCGTGCGCGTATCCCGACACCACCACGGGCACCACCGCGCCGGCGCCGAGCAGGGCCGACAAGCCGTGGAACCCGACGGGGCCCGCCCGCAGCAGGGCGATGCCGCCGAGCGCGGCCACCAGCGCCCCCCGCGCCCGGCTGCGGGTGTCGCGCAGCACCGACACGAAGGCGACGAGGATGGCCACCGCAGCGCACGCCACCGCCAGCGAGTCCCCCGCGACGAGCGCCGCGAGGCCGGCGGGCAGGAACCAGGTCCAGCGGCGCGCGGTGGCGCCGAAGGTGGCGAGCACCGCCACCAGCGCCGCGCTCCAGAAGGCGTCGGCGCTGGTCAGGCCCGTGGGGCGGGCCCGGGTCAGCAGCGCGGCCGCGAGCGCGCCGCCGGCCACGACGACGCCGTACGCGACCGTGCGCGAGCGACGGGTCGCGAGGATCGTCGGGCGGCGCAGCGCGACAGACATGGAAGGGGTCAATCTAGCGATCCCCGCTGGTCCGAAGCCCATCGCGGCGTCACGGCCGGTGGTGGGCGATGGCGCCCGCCCGGCCATCCTCAGTACGCACCATGACCCCGGATCACGGCCGAGAAGGTCTTGGCCATGATCGTCAGGTCCATGGTGGGTGACCAGTGGTCGACGTAGTAGAGGTCCAGCCGGACCGCCTCGTTCCAGGGCAGGTCCGAGCGGCCGCTCACCTGCCACAGGCCGGTGATCCCCGGCTTGACCAGCAGCCGGCGGCTCACGTGGCCCTCGTACATCTCCACCTCGCCCGGCAGCGGCGGCCGCGGCCCCACCATCGACATCTGGCCCCGCAGCACGTTGACGATCTGGGGCAGCTCGTCGATGGAGTAACGGCGCAGCCACCGCCCGACCCGGGTGACGCGCGGATCGGTGCGCAGCTTGAACAGCAGCCCGTCGGCCTCGTTGCGGTGCTCGAGGTCGGCCTGCAGCCTCTCGGCGTCGTTGACCATCGTGCGGAACTTCACCATCGAGAACCTGCGCCCGTCGCGACCCACGCGCGTCTGGCGAAAGAACACGGGCCCCGGGCTGTCGAGCGTGACAGCCACGGCCACGACGGCGAACACCGGGCCCAGCGCCACCAGGGCGAGCACCGCGCTGACCCGGTCGAACACCTCCTTGGCCAGCCGCTGGGGGCCGGTGAAGGTGGGCTCCTCGACGTGCAGCAGCGTCAGTCCGCCGGTGTCACGTTCGACCATGCGCGGGGCCGCCACCTCGGTGACCGCAGGGGCGACCAGCAGGTCGATGCCTCGTCCGGCCACCTCGCTCGCCAGCACGCCCAGCTCGCCCGGCCGGGTCTCCGCGGTCACGGCCACGGCGTCGGCGCCGCACCGGGCCGCGGCGGCGGCCGCCTCGGACACCGTGCCCACCACCGGGACGGAGCGCCCGCCGACCGCCAGCGACCCGCCAGCCACGTCCGCGCACACGCCGACCAGCCGGTACCCCGACCACTCGGACCGCACCAGTTGGCGCCCCACCTCGGCCACCGCCTCCGGGGTGCCCGCCAGCAGCAGCCGGTGCACGTAGCGGCCCCGGCGGCGCTGGCGGCGCAGCCAGGCCCGCAGCGCGACCCGCACGAGCAGGGTGAGCACCAGCGCGACGGGGATGAGCATGCCGACGTAGCCACGGGCGATGACCAGCCGGCCGAGGAAGTGCGCCAGCGCCACCACGGCCAGGAAGTGCACGCCCCCGTTGAGCACCCGGCGGTACTCGTCGGAGCCGACGCCGAGGACGTTGCGGTCGTAGCAGCCGGCCAGCGTCAGAACGCCCAACCACACGGGGACGGCCAGCACCGCCACCAGGACGTAGGGGACGTTGGGCCCGGGGAGCAGGGCCGCGGAGAAACCGAAGCGCAGCAGGTGGGCGATGCCCAGCGACACCGTGATGGCCCCGGCGTCGGCCAGGACGTAGGTGACCGTGGGCGGGACGGCGCCGGCCTCGCCGTAGTCGCGCGCCGGGCGCGGCACCGCGGCGTCGCCCGCGCCCGGCGCGTCAGGCGCCGGCTGCGCCGCAGCTACCCCCATCCCAGTCACTCGGCCGGCAGCTTAGACCGTGACCTCGATCACAGGCCCGGCCACGGACCGCGCGATCAGGTCACTTCGGCTGCATGAGCCGAACGGGGGCCAGCCACTCCGCCCTCGCCGTGCACGATGGCGTTGGTCACCAACTCGCTCACGGCCACCTCGATCTCCGGGTCGGCGTGCTCAGGCCCCGTACCGAGCGTCTCCCGGACGGAGCGGCGAGCGGTCCCGAATCGTTGGTGGCGCAGATGGTCGGAGGCCGCAAAGCCACGCCGTCGTGCCGCCGTCACCTCGCGGCATAACTCCTTGGGGTAGTGCTCATACGAGCGATCCCCATTTCGCATCGCGGCGGCCGGCCGCGTGCTTCTTCTGGCCTGGTCCTCCCCGGCGAGGCAAACCCATTGGACCCTATCCGGGCCTCAACGCGAGGGGGTACGGTTGCGATACGCGATCGCAACCGATCGCGGTGGCCCCGTCGGGCCCGACTCGGTGCTCTGGACCCTGGTAGCGCGTCATCAGGACAAGGACCAGGAGGGGCTCCATGCAGCAGCCTGAGATGTTGCCGGTCGGTTCGTCCCAGGTGATCGTCGTACTCGCGAATGATCCCACGGAGGACACGGTCATCTGCCTTGCCGGCGAGCACGACATGAGTTCGGTCGAGCAGTTGTCGCAAGCGATCGCCGCGGCCGTGGACGCGGGGCGGTCGGATCTCATCTTCGACCTCAGCCGTGTCGAGTTCATGGACAGCACGATCATCAACCAGCTCGCCAGGGCCTGCACGCGCCTCGGGCCGGACGGCCGGATGGCTCGCGTGCGTGACCCGTCGCCCCCGGCCCGTTGCGTGCTGGAGATCTGCGGTCTGGCTCACCTGGTCGAGTCCTGAATTCGCCCGGGCGACGACGGGAGAAGATCCTCCGTCTGCTGACCTGCACCCGGATCACTTCGGCTGCATGCGCACGCCGCCGTCGACCCTGATGACCTCTGCGTTCATGTAGCTGTTGGCCAGCAGCTCGACCGCCATGCCGGCGAACTCGTCGGCGGTGCCCAGGCGCTTGGGGAACAGCACGTCGCGCTTGAGCTTCTCCTTGAACGCCTCGGCGCCCTCGCCCGTCCCGTAGATGGGCGTGTCGATCAGGCCGGGGGCGATGCAGTTGACGCGCACGCCCACTGCCGACAGGTCGCGGGCCACCGGCAGCGTGATGCCCACGACGCCGCCCTTCGAGGCCGAGTAGCTGGCCTGGCCGATCTGGCCGTCAAACGCCGCCACCGAGGCCACGGTCACGATGGCGCCCCGCTCGCCGTCGGCGAGGGGCTCGGTCTGCGACATGGCCGTGGCCGCCAGGCGGATGCAGTTGAACGTGCCGACGAGGTTGACCTCGATGACCTTCTGGAACATGCCGAGGTCGTGGGCAGAGGCGTACTGCCCGTCCTTGCCGATGGTGCGGGTGGCCCAGCCGAACCCCGCCGCGGTGACCAGCGCGCGCAGCGGGCCCAGCTCCTTGGCCGCCTCGACCGCGGCGACGACCTGGTCGGTGTCGGTGACGTCGGTGGGGGCGAAGACGCCGCCGAGCTCCTTGGCGAGGGCCTCGCCCTTGTCGGACTGGCGCTCGAGGTCGGCGAGGACGACCTTGGCGCCGCGCGCGGCCAGCGTGGTGGCGGTGGCCGCGCCCAGGCCGGAGGCACCGCCGGTGACGATGGCTGAGATCCCGTTGAGGTCCATGCCCGGACTGTATTGACTCGTCGGTCAAGGGGTCGAACCGGTCGCTGGTCAACCCCCGGCCCCTGGCTGCCGCCCACTCCTCGACGTCGAGAGAGGTGGGCCTCGGGTCGCCGGGGTCGCGGCCGGGCTCATCTCAGCCTGAGCGCCGTGCGGGCCTACGATGCGGCCCCATGCCGATCCCCGCGCCTGCAGCAGAGCGCACCGCCGTCGTCACCGGGGCGTCCTCGGGCATCGGGCGCGAGATCGCCCGGCAGCTCGCGGACAGAGGCCACGGGCTCACGCTGGTGGCCCGGCGCGAGGCGCGGCTGCGCGCCCTGGCCGACGAGCTGACGGCCGCGCACGGGGTACGGGTCGAGGTCGTGGCCGCCGACCTGACCGAGGTCTCCGCCCGCGACGCCGTCGCCGCCGCCGTCGACGAACGGGGGCTAGTGGCCCACGTGCTGGTCAACGCGGCCGGCCTCAGCACCACCGGCGCGGTGCACCGCAGCGACCCGGGCGCCGAGGTGGCCATGCTGCGCACCGATGTCGAGGCGGTGGCCCACCTGAGCAGCCTGTTCCTGCCGGGCATGGTCGAGCGCGGCGCGGGGGCGGTGCTCAACGTGGCGTCGACCGCCGCGTTCCAGCCGCTGCCGGGCCAGGCCGGGTACTCGGCGGCAAAGGCGTTCGTGCTCGCCTACAGCCAGGCGGTGCGGGCCGAGCTCAAGGGCACGGGCGTCTCGCTCACCGTGCTGTGCCCGGGGCCGGTCGACACCGAGTTCGCCGAGACCGCGGGGTTCGACAGCGCGGAGGCCGAGTCCGCCCTGCCCCGCTTCATGTGGCTGAGCGCCGACGCGGTGGCCCGGGCCGCCCTCGAGGGGCTCGACCGTGGACGGGCCGTGGTCGTCCCCGGGGTCGCCAACCACCTGGGCGCGCTGGGCGCGCGCTTCGCCCCCCGCTCGCTGCTGCTGCCCATCCTGGCCCGCCAGCACCCGGCCCTCCACCGCTGATCGCACCGCCGCGGAGACCGACCCCCGACGGCGGGCCCGGTGCGCTGGTCGACCGCCGGACCTTCAGCCGTGGGCAATCAGGTCGATGCCCCGCCGCAGGAAGCTCAGCGCCCGGGCGCGGCGCTCGCCGCCGGAGAGGCCGACCAGCTCGGCCCGGCGCAGCACGGCACCGAACGGCGCGTTCCAGTAGCCGGGGTCACCGGGCCGCTCGTGACCGTGGGGCCCGACGTACAGGTAGGGCAACGGCTCGTCGCCGTCGCCGGGTGAGGCGCCCACGTTCACCCCGACCGGTTCCGACCCCTCCCCGCCGGCCGCAACCGCGACGGTCAACGTGGTGGCGTGGTCGAAGTGCTCGGGCCAGAGCTGGGCCACGGTCGCGGACGCCAGGGGCCGGCTGCCGCCGGGGCGTGCACCGCCGTCGCCGCCGATCGCCACGAGCTCGTCGATCAACGTGGCGCCGAAGCCCCACCAGTCGCCCAGCAGCCGGGCCGCCCCCGCGTCGATGGCGAGGGGGGCGTCGGGGTCGGCCATGCCCGGCGTGTCGTCCCCGACCGAGAACGGGACGGCCAGGTCGACGCCCACCGCTTCGGCGGCCCGGCCCAGCGTGCTGAGCGGCTCGCACCGGGCACCGCCGCCGCGCTCGACCACCAGCGCGGCGCCGCTGGTCCGCACGACCTCGACCTGGTCGCCGATCGCCGGGGTGGCCAGGCCACCCGGGCTCGGCCGCAGCCCGAACCGGCCCGTCACGACGTGGCGGCGCCGGGCGAGCACGTGCACCGCCACCTGCTGCAACGACAACCGGGTATCGGCCAGTGCCGCGGGCGACGGCGTGCCGGGAAGGTCGCTCATGCCACCATCCTGCCCGCCTGTGCCCGCCGCGGCGCCGGCGCCTGCGGGCTCAGGTCACCGGTTGCGGTCCCCAGCCACCGCCGCCCGGCGTGAGCATGCGCAGCACGTCGCCCGCGCGCAGCCCGACCGTGCACTTGTCGGGCAGGGGCTCGGCCCTCGCCTCGTCGCCGCCCGGGAGCAGCCAGTTCTCCCCCACGGCGCCGGGCCCGCCGCCGGCCAGGCCCCACGGCCGGCTCTGGCGGCGCTCGGTGATGAGGCTGACCGTGACGTCCTCGAGCACCTGCAGGTCGCGCTCGATGCCCTCACCGCCCGGCTGGGCGCCGGCGCCGCCGCTCCCCCGCCGCAGCCGCTGGCGCAGCACCCGCAGCGGGAACGTCCGCTCCAGCGCCTCGACCGGCGTGTTGCGGGTGTTGGTCATGCCGGTGTGCACGCCGCTCATGCCCGGCGCGCCGCAGCGGCCGCCCTGCCCTCCGCCCACGGTCTCGTAGTAGACCCACCCGGCGCCGCCGACCAGCAGGTTGTTCATCGTCCCCTGGCCCGCAGCGGGCACCCGGGCGGGGCACGGCTCGGCCAGCGCCCCCAGGCACACGTCGGCCACCCGCTGGCTCACCTCGACGTTGCCCGCCCCCACGGCGGCGGGCGGCCGGGCGGCCACCAGCGAGCCCGGCGGCGCCACCACGGTCACGGGGCGCATGGCGCCACCGTTGGCGGGGATGGTGGGATCGACCGCCGAGCGCAGCGCGTACGCCACGGCCGACACGGTGACCGCCTCGACGGCGTTGACGTTGCCCCGTGACTGGGGATCGGTGCCGGTGAAGTCGAACGTCACCTCGTCGTCCGCAACGGTGACGGCGACCGCGAGCGAGGCCGGACGTTGCAGGTCGGGCGCCGCGCCGGTCGAGTCGAGCACGTCACGGCAGGTCCAGGTGCCGTCGGGGAGCGCGCCGAGGGCGGCCCGCATGCGCCGCTCGCCGTAGCCGACCACCTCGGCGAACGGTGCGCCGGCCAGCGCGGCCAGTCGCTCGACGCCGACCACGTTCGCGCCCACCTGGGCGGCCAGGTCGCCCACCCGCTCGCCCGGCGTGCGCGAGTTGGCCAGCAGCATCCGCCGCAGCCCGTCGTCCAGCAGGGTGGGCGGGATGCGCAGCCCCTCCTGGTGGATGTCGGTGGCATCGGCGGGGATCGACCCCGGCGCCGCCCCGCCCACGTCCGCGTGGTGGGCCCGGTTGGCCGCCCAGCCCACCAGCCGCCCGTCGACGATGCAGGGCGCCACCAGCGTGATGTCGTTCAGGTGGGTGCCGCCCGCGAACGGGTCGTTGACCACGATCTGGTCGCGCGGTCCGACGCCGTCGCCGAACGCGTCGATGGCCGCCCGCACGCTGGCCGGCATCGATCCCAGGTGCACGGGGATGTGTTCGGCCTGCACCAGCATCTCGCCGTCGGCCGTGAACAGGGCCGCCGAGCAGTCGGCCCGCTCCTTGATGTTGGGGCTGAACGCCGCCCGCCGCAGCACCGCGCCCATCTCCTCGGCCACGCCGGTGAGGCGCGAGATCAGCACCTGCAGCGCCGCGGGCCCGAGGCTCACGCGCCACCCCCGTGGCCGTCACACCCCGGCCCTAACCTGGCCCCCACGCCGTCGAGGACGGGCGCAGCGGGTTCCGCCCCCCGTCGTCCTCCCCCCAGCGTGTCCCCGCCCGCCACGATCGCCGGCGGGGCCGAGGCGAGGAGACCCCCCGTGCTCGACGAACGTGCCCGCCACGAGCTGTACCGTGCCTTCGAGGAACTGCTCGGGAGCGAGGGAGCCGACAGGCTGATGACCCTGCTGCCGCCGGTCGGCTGGGCCGACGTTGCCACCAAGGACGACCTGCGCCGGCTCGAGGCGCGGCTGGAGCTGCGCATGGACGCGCGCTGCGACGGGCACGACGCCCGCGTCGCCCGGCTCGAGGCGGGCATCGACGGCCGGCTCGCGCAACTCGAGGCGGGCATCGAGGCCCGGTTCGCCCACGCCGAGGCGCGGACCGACGCCGGGTTCGCCATCGTCGACCGGCACTTCGAGCACGTCGACGCGCGGTTCGCACTGATAGACGCCAGGTTCTCGCAGGTCGAGAGGCAGCTCGACCGGTCGCTGCGCGACCAGACCCGCACGCTCATGCTGGGCCTCGTCGGTGCGGTGTTCACCGTGACGTCGCTGTGCCTCGGTGCCATCGGCCTGGCCGGCTGAGCCCCGCCGGTCACGGTCCCGCCGTCCTGTCGAGCACCAGCGCGCCGGCCACGCCCGGGCGGGCGACCCACCCCGGTGCCACCCACACCGTGCAGTCGCGCTGGGCCACGACGGCCGGGCCGGCCACGGGCGCGGGCACGGCCCGCTCGGGCGGCGGCAGGTCCTCGGCCGCGACCGCCGGTGGGCGGACGGCGGTCGCCCGGAGCGCCACCACCTCGACGGGGTCGTCGGGGCGGGCGTACCCGTTGCGGCGGCCGTGCTCGTCGTGGAAGGCGGCGACGCTGGCCACGGTCAGCTCGTGGCTCTGCCCCCGGTAGCGGCAGTCGAGGGCCGTCGTGACCTCGGCATCCCCGGCACCGACCGCGTCCTCCGCGCCCGCGCCGGACGCCGACCCGTCGTGGCCGGCGACCAGGGCCCGAGCCCGGTCCGCCAGGGCGGCCAGCGCCGGCGCCAGGCCACGGTGGTCGTCGGGCGTGGGCCACGACCGCACCAGGTCGCGCCGGCGGGGGGCGGTCAGCAGGCCCACGGCCGACAGCACGCCGGCGCGACCCGGCACCACCACCGCCGGCATGCCCAGCGCGTCCGCCAGGGCACAGGCATGCAACGGCCCGGCGCCGCCGAATGCCACCAGCGCCAGCCCGCCCGGGTCGACGCCCCGCTCGATCGAAACGGCCCGCAGCGCCCGCTCCATGTTGGCGTCCACCACCGCCAGCACGCCCTCGGCCGTGACGCCCGCCCGCTCCAGCGCGGCGTGTGCCGCCGAGCGGTCGAGCGCCAGGCCCCCGAACGCCGCCGCGGCGGGGATGCGCCCGGCCGCCAGGTTGGCGTCGGTCACCGTGGGTTGGGCACCCCCGCGGCCGTAGCAGGCCGGGCCCGGGTCGGCGCCCGCGCTCTGCGGGCCCACGACCAGGGCGCCGCCCGGGTCGATCCGGGCGATCGAGCCGCCCCCGGCGCCGATGCTGTGGACGTCGAGCGACGGGAACCGCACGGTGAACCCGGCGACCTGACGCTGGGCGGCGGGTGCGGGCGCGCCGTCGACGATGAGGCACACGTCGGTCGATGTGCCCCCCATGTCGAAGGTGACGGCGTCGGCGAAGCCGTTGGCCAGCGCGGCCGCCGCCCCGGCCCGCACGCCGCCCGCCGGCCCCGACAGCAGCAGGGCCGCGGGCAGCTCGGCCGCCTCGTCGGCCGGCAGAAGCCCCCCGGACGAGGTCATGACCAGGACCTCGTCGGCCACGTCGCCGATGCCGCGCAGGTAGTCGCGGCAGCGGGGGCGCAGGGCGGCGTTGATGACCGTGGTGACCGTACGCTCGACCTCGCGCATCTCGGGCGACACCTCGTGCGAGCAGGTCACGTCGTGGCCCCGCCCCCGCAGCTCCCGGGCGACCGCCTGCTCGTGCGCAGGCTCGATGTCGGCGTGCAGCAGGCACACCGCCACGACGCCGGCGCCGTCGTCGATGGCCGGCAGCGAGGCCACGTCGACCGGTGTCAGTTCCGAGCCGTCGGCCGCCAGCCGCCCCGCGACCTCGTAGCGCAGGGCGCGGACGACCAGGGGCTCCGGCCGCGACGCGAGGTGGTCGTAGAGCGACGGCCGGTCCTGGCGGCCGATCTCGACCACGTCGCGCATGCCCTCGGTGGTCACCAGTGCCACCGTTGCGCCCCGCCGTTCGAGCAGGGCGTTGGTGGCCACGGTCGTGCCGTGGGCGAGCAGCTCGCATGCCGTGCCGCCCACCGCCGCGCGGATGGCGCGGGACGGGTCGTCTGGCGTCGACAGCACCTTGGCCACCCGCCCGTCGGCCGCGACCAGGTCGGTGAACGTCCCCCCGGTGTCGACGCCGACCTGCACGGCCGGAACCTACCCCGCGGCCCCTGCGGCCTCAGCCGGCGCTCACGCCGGCGCGCCGGACGTCCCGGACAGGCCGGGCGCCCCGGGCCCGGGCGCCGGCGCGGCCCGGCCGGACCGGCCCGACTGGGTCTGCGCCGCCTCGACCGCCAGGGCATCGACCAGGTCGTTCATCGCGTCGCCCGAGTGCCCCTTGACCCAGCTGAACGTGACGTCCCCGCGGCGGCGCACCAGCGCGACGAAGGGCTCCCACAGGTCGCGGTTGGCCACCGGCTTGCGCGCCGAGTTCTTCCAGTCCCGCCTGAGCCACCCCTCCCACCAGCGGTCGCGGAAGCAGTTCACGACGTAGGTCGAGTCGCTCACGATCCGGACCGGGCCCGGGTGGGCCTTGACCGCCTCGTACGCGGCCGTGATCTCCATGCGCTGGTTCGTGGTGCGGGGCGCGGCACCGCTGGCGTAGGCGCCGCCCGGTTCGGCCCAGGCCCAGCCCCCGGGCCCGGGATTGCCCAGGCAGGCGCCGTCGGTGAACACGATCGTGCCCGCGGGCGAGGGGCCGGCGGGCAGCCGCGTCGACGGCGCCGGGGAACGCGACGAGGAGGCGCGGGGGGTCGGCACGGCCGGCCACCCTAGGGCGCCGCCACGCCGAGCGGAGCGTTCGCCCGCTGTGGACAACCGTCACACGATCATGTGCAACGTTCCGTTTCACCTCCGGCGGTGCCAGCATGGGCACATGATCATCGACGGGTTCGTGCACCAGCTCCCCGACACCGACCCGACGGAGACGGAGGAGTGGCTGCAGTCGCTCGACGCCGTCGTCGACGCCCACGGCAGGACACGGGCGCGCTTCCTCATGTCCAAGCTGCTGGAACGCGCCCGCGAGCTGCAGGTGGGCACCCCGGCCACGGTGTCGACGCCCTACGTGAACACCATCCCGCCCGAGGAGGAGCCCTGGTTCCCCGGCGACGAGGAGCTCGAGCGCCGCATCCGGGCCTACATCCGCTGGAACGCGGCGGTGATGGTCATCAAGGCCAACAAGCACGCCGACGGCATCGGCGGCCACCTGTCCACGTTCGCGTCGTCGGCCTCCCTCTACGACGTGGGGTTCAACCACTTCTTCCGGGGCAAGGAGGACGGGCTCCCCGGCGACGCCGTGTACATCCAGGGTCATGCCGCCCCCGGCATCTACGCACGGGCCTTCCTCGAGGGCCGCCTCACCGAGTCCGACCTCGACCAGTTCCGCCAGGAGGTCGGCGGCGGCATCTCGAGCTACCCCCACCCCCGCCTGATGCCGCAGTTCTGGGAGTACCCGACCGTGTCGATGGGGCTCGGCCCCATCAACTCCATCTACCACGCCCGCTACCTGCGCTACCTGCACAACCGCCGCATCGACGACACGACCGGGACCCGCGTGTGGTGCTTCCTCGGCGACGGCGAGATGGACGAGCCCGAGACGATGGGGGCGCTCACCCTCCCCGCCCGCGACGAGCTCGACAACCTGATCTGGGTGATCAACTGCAACCTCCAGCGCCTCGACGGCCCGGTGCGGGGCAACGGCAAGATCATCCAGGAGCTCGAGGCCGTGTTCCGGGGCGCCGGCTGGAACGTCATCAAGGTGGTGTGGGGCTCGAAGTGGGACGCGCTGCTGGCCCAGGACCGCGATGGCGTGCTGCTCAACAAGATGAACACGACGGTCGACGGCGACTTCCAGCGCTACGCGGTCGAGTCGGGGGCCTTCGCCCGCGACCACTTCTTCGGCCCCGATCCCCGCCTCCGCAAGATGGTCGAGCACCTCTCCGACGAGGAGATCCGCAACCTCCCCCGCGGTGGCCACGACTACCACAAGCTGTACGCGGCCTACCGGGCGGCGACCGAGCAGCGGGGCGCCCCCACCGTCATCCTGGCCAAGACCATCAAGGGCTGGACCCTCGGCCCCGACGTCGAGGGCCGCAACGCCACCCACCAGATCAAGAAGATGACGGTGGACCAGCTGCGGGTGCTGCGCGAGCGCCTGCGCCTGCAGGAGGTCATCGACGAGGAGGCGCTCGGCGACGACAAGGAGCCGCCCTACATCCGCTTCGTCGAGGGCTCGATCGAGCAGCAGTACATGCTCGACCGGCGCAAGGCTCTGGACGGGCCGCTGCCCCAACGCCTGGTCCGCATCCGCAAGCCGTTGGCGATGCCCGAGGACAAGCCGTTCGACGAGGTGCTGGCCGGGTCGGGTCGCCAGGAGGTGTCGACCACCATGGCCTTCACCCGCCTGCTGCGGAACCTGCACCGCGACCCCCACGTCGGCCAGCGGGTGGTGCCGATCATCCCCGACGAGGCCCGCACCTTCGGCATGGACGCCCTGTTCAAGGAGTTCAAGATCTACGCGGCCCACGGCCAGGCCTACACGCCGGTCGACGCCCAGCTCCTGCTGTCCTACTCCGAGAGCAAGGACGGCCAGGTGCTCGAGGAGGGCATCACCGAGGCCGGGTCGATGGCCTCGTTCATCGCTGCGGCCACCAGCTACGCCCATCGCGGCATCCCCATGCTGCCGTTCTTCACCTTCTACTCGATGTTCGGCTTCCAGCGGGTGGGCGACCTGATCTGGTCGGCGGCCGACTCCCGCGCCCGGGGTTTCATGCTGGGCGCCACGGCCGGGCGCACGACGCTGCTGGGCGAGGGGCTTCAGCACCAGGACGGCCACAGCCTGCTGCTGGCCTCGACCGTGCCCACGGTCGAGGCGTGGGACCCGGCCTTCGCCTACGAGATGGCCACGATCGTGCGCCACGGCATCCACGAGATGCTGGTCGACGAACGCGACGTCGTCTACTACCTGACCCTCTACAACGAGAACTACGTCATGCCGCCGCTGCCCGAGGGCGCCGAGGAGGGCATCCTCCAGGGCCTGTACCGCTGGGCCGACGCACCGGAGGGCCCCACGCACCGGGCCGCCATAATGTTCTCCGGCACGGCGCAGGGCGCGGCCCGGGCGGCGCAGGCCGAGTTGGCCGAGCGCTGGGACGTGGGCGCCGACCTGTGGTCGGCAACCAGCTACAAGCGGCTGCGCGAGCAGGCGCTGTCGACCGAGCGCTGGAACCGCCTGCACCCGACCGAGGCCCCGCGCACGCCCCTCGTCACCGACCTGTTGTCCGGCGAGGCGGCGCCAGCGGCCGTGGTGGCGGTCACCGACTTCATGAAGGCCGTGCCCGACCAGGTGGCCCGGTGGGTGCCCCGGCCGTTCGTGACGCTCGGCACCGACGGCTTCGGGCGGTCCGACACCCGCGAGCGGCTGCGCGAGTTCTTCGAGGTCGACATGCGCCAGGTCGTGGTCGCCACGCTGTGGGCGCTGGCGCAGCAGGGCGAGATCAAGCCCGAGACGGTCGCCGAGGCCATCGCCCACTACGGCATCGACCCCGACCGCACCGACCCGCGGGCCTTCGACCTGTAGGCACGCATCCTCCTCGCGGGATCGGCCGCCGGGGCGACCGTTCCCGCGGGGAGAAGCGCCGGAGTGGTCCCCGCTACAACGCACCCAGGCGCTCGAGCGGGAAGGGCGGACGCGCCAGGGGCTCGACCGCGATGCGCACCAGGAGCAGCGGGTTGTCGTCGCCCGCGGTGCGGTTCAGGTGGAGCGTGCCGCAGCCGCGGCACCGGTGGACGAGCACCCACTCGCCGTCGCCGCGCACGGTGATGGCGATGGGCTCCATCGACGAGCCGCACCAGTCGAGCGCGGCCCGGTCACCGGGCGAGTCGTCGACGTGGCGGCTCCACAGGCAGTTGGGACAGTGGTTCCGGTGGGCGGTGCCGGGCGCGTCGGTGGACACGTCGAGCCGGCAGTTGCCGCACCGGAAGGTGCCCGGTCCACGCCGGGCACGGTTGCGCTGGTCGCGCGACAAGGGAGGGACCTCCGGGACACGGTGGAAACGACAGGATCCGCGTCGCGCTCCCGGAGGCCGTGCCGTCTCAGTGCCCCGCCGCCGGACGGGGCCGGGGACGGCCCTCAGCAGGTCAGGCGAGGGGCGGACGGCAGGCGCGGGTGCGCGACGCCGGGCCGGTCGTGGCAGTAGGCATCGGTCATCACCCTTTCCGTCGCTCGCAGGACGCCGCCCCGGTCGGGCGACGTCGCGGGCACACCCCACCACCCACGGCACCGCCCCGCAAGCGAATTTACGCCCCCGCCGATCACTCGTCCGGCGGGGGAAGCCGGGGCGTGAAGACGGCCAGTCGCGTGCCGTTCTTGGCGATCTCGAACGCCTCGGCGCCGTCGAACGTCTCGCCGTCGCGGGCCAGGCGCAGCGGGCCGTCCGACGACCGGACGTGCACGCTGGTCGTCTGCCACGTCTCGAACACGCGGCTGCGGCGCAGCGTGCCCGTGAGCGCCGCCACGATCAGGCGGGTGCGGCAGAACGGGTGCGAGGCGTCGACGAGGCGCACGTCGATCTGCCCGTCGTCGAGCCGCTCCCGCCAGGTGGGGGCCATGCCGTCGGGCAGGTAGCGGCAGTTGCCCACGAACACGAGCCACAGCGAGCGGGGCTCGCCGTCGATCTCGACCTCCACCGGCGTCCCGTGCCGCAGTACCCGCACCAGGGCCACGGCCAGCGCGGGCCACTTGCCGATCCGCGCCTCGAGCTGTTCGCGGGCGTCGACCAGCTCGACGTAGCTGCCGAAGCTGGCCGTGTTGAGGAAGGGCCGGCCGGCGATCCAGCCGACGTCGATCTCGGAGGCGTGGCCGTGCCGAACCGCCTCGATGGTGTCGTCGACCGTCTCGACGCCCAGGTCGCGGGCCAGGTGGTTGAGGGTGCCGGCCGGCACGACCACCAGCGGGAGGCGGTGGGCGAGCGCCACGGCCGCCGCGGCGTTGATCGACCCGTCGCCACCCGCCACCCCCACCGCGCGGCACCCGTTCCCGGCCAGCCGCTCGAGCTCGGCCACCAGGTCGCCGCCCTCGGCCAGCTCGACGACGTCGGCCGCGGGCAGGCCCCGGCGCAGAACCTCGGTCGGGGCCTCGGTCCTGCCCACCGCCCCCGAGCCCGCCCCCGGGTTGACCACGATGCCGACGCCCTCGCCCTCGTCGCCGACGTCGAGGTCGGTGTAGGCGCGGTGCGGCATCACGGCCGCCGACTCCTTGGGCGCCACGGGCCACACCAGCCGGGTCGCCAGCCCGACGCCTGCGCCGGCGACCAGCCGGGCCGCCAGCCGCCGGTCGTCCCCCCGGCGGGCGAGCCAGGCCAGCGCCCCGAGCCCGCCGGCGGCGCCCAGCAGGGCGTGCTCCTGCGCCGCCCCCGCGACCGCGGCCGCGGCCGACGCCGGGGCGCCGAACGGGCGCGCCGCCCCGGCGGCCAGCGCGGCGCGCAGCATCCCGCGGCGGAGGAATCGTCCCGTGCCCACGAGCGCCGACCGTACCCCGCTCGGGGGCCGGCCAACGCGCTTCCCACCGCAGGCGCCCTCGCGGGTGCGTGCGGCATGGGCGGCGGGCGGCGCACGGCGGGCAGCTGAGCACGACCGCCGGGGGGCGGTACCGTGCGGGCCATGACCGCCGTCGTCCCCGTCACCGGTGACCCCGAGGCCGACCAGCTGCTCACCGACGATCCGCTCGCTCTGATGATCGGCATGCTGCTCGACCAGCAGGTCCCCATGGAGTGGGCGTTCGCCGGGCCGCTCAAGCTGCGCGAGCGCATGGGCGGCCGGCTCGACGCCGCCGAGATCGCGGCCGCCGACCCCGCGAGGTTCGAGGCCATCTTCAGGGGCCCGCCCGCGCTGCACCGCTTCCCCGGGTCGATGGGCAAGCGCACCCAGGCGCTGTGCCAGTACCTGGTCGACCGCTACGGGGGCGACGCCGCCGCCGTGTGGGCCGGGGTCGACGACGGCCACGAGCTGGTCAGGCGGATCAGGGGGCTGCCGGGGTTCGGCGGCGAGAAGTCCAAGATCTTCGCCGCCATGCTGGCCAAGCGGTTCGGCGTGCGGCCCGCCGGCTGGGAGGAGGCCACCGCCCCCTTCTCCGACGACGAGCCCCGCTCGGTGGCCGACATCGACTCGGTCGAGAACCTCCAGCGGGTCCGGCAGTGGAAGAAGATGATGAAGGCGCAGAAGAAGTCCAAGGCCGACTCCCCCGGCTGACCCGCGCATTCCGGCGCCCGTTCGTCGCGCCTTCCGCGACATTCGGACGCCGTTCCACCGGCCCTCCCGATCCTGCGTCCGTTTGTCGCGGATCCCGCAACATCCGAACGCCGGATCGCACGACGACGAGGGGCGGGATCCGCGCAGCACGCCGACGGCCGGCGGCACAGTCCCCCGGCGGCTTCCCCCGATCGACTCCACGATCCGGGAGAAGCCCATGCCCTCGGCCGCTCCGAACCGCCCGCTCCTGCGCGCCCTCGCGCTGGCGTCCACCCAGCACGGCCTCGTCACCTCGGGTCGATGCCGCGAGCTGGGCCTCTCCCGCGGCGCCGTCCACCGGCTCGTGGCCCGTGGCACCTGGCTGCGCGCCGGCCGGGCGTGTACCGCGTGGCCGGCAGCCCTCGCACCTGGCACGGGCGCGCCCTGGTGGCGGTGCTCGCCGCGGGCCCCGACGCCCTCGTCTCGCACCGCAACGCCGCCCACCTGTGGGGCCTCGACGGGTTCGGGCCCCCGGGCCGCATCGAGGTCACCGTGCCGCGCCACAGCCGGCCCGGCGCTCGACCGGGGGTCACCGTCCACGAGTCCAGCGCCTTCCACCTCGCCGCGCCGACGCGTCGCTGGGCGTCGCCGTGACGGGCCCGGCCCGGACGGTGCTCGACGTGGCAGCGGTGACCGACGACGAGCCGACCGTGCTGCGGGCGCTCGACGAGGTCAGGCGGCAGGCCCTGGCGACCTGGCCGGAGATCTGGGAGGCGCTGGTGGGGCACACCACCCGCGGGCGGCCGGGCATCACGACCGCCCGGGCGATGATCCTGAAGCGGTACGGGAAGACGGTGCCACATCTCGAGTTCGCACGCCTGTTCCTCGGGCTGCTCGAACGGGCGGGAGTTCCCGAGCCGGTGTCGGAGCACAAGGTCACGGTTCCGGGTGGCACCTACCGGCTCGACGCCGCGTACCCGGCAGGGCGCGTCGACATCGAGCTGGACGGCCGCGGGCACGAGACCGAGGCGACCAAGGAGGACGACCGGGTGCGGGACAACCGCCTCGGCCTGGCCGGGTGGATGGTCCTGCGCTACACGTGGGCCCGGTTCACCAGCCACCCGGACGAGATCGTGGCCGAGGTGCGGGCCGCACTGGGCGCCCGCCTCGACAACCGGCGCCCGGATGTTGCGGGATCCGCGACAAACGGACGCAGGATCGGGTGAAGCCCACAGCCGGGGCGACGAGCCGGGGGGCCGCGACCCGCAGAGCCGGTCAGCGGTGCAGGGCGTGGCGCTGGCGGTCGAGCCAGCCCAGCAGCACCGCGACGGTGCGGGGATCGTGGCGCAGCGAGTGCCCGGCGCCGTGGATGAGCCGCAGCTCGGCGGAGCCGTGGGCGTCGGCCAGCACGCGGGCGTCGAAGGAGGGCACCACCTCGTCGTCGCTGCCGTGCACGACCAGCAGCGGGCGCGGCGAGTACGAGTCGACGCAGGCCACGGCCCGGATGGAGCGCAGCTCGCGCGACCAGGCGTCGAGCGACGGGGGGAACGTCGGGTCGGTGATCACGCCCACCTCGCGGCAGTGGTCGAGCAGGCGCCGGGGGTGCGAGGCCCAGTCGTCGAAATCGCCCGGGGCGCCCAGCGCCGCCACGCCCTGGATGCGGGAGTCGGCGGCTGCCGCACACACGGCCAGCGACCCGCCGGTGCCGAAGCCGGCCAGCCACGTGCCGAGCGGGCGCACCGAGCCCTCGATGAAGGCGACCGCGCTGGCGATGTCGTCCATCCAGCCCGCCAGCGAGAACTGGCCCTCGGAGTCGCCGCACCCCCGGTAGGCGAAGGCGAGCGCAGCCCAGCCCATCTCGGTGGCGATGCGGTCGGCCAGCTCGGGCATCGACTCGGGCGCGGTGGCCGAGGTGCCGGTCGAGGGGTAGCCGTGGCACAGCACCACGGCCGGCAGCGGTCCGCTGGGGCGTCCCGGGGGGCGAGCGAGATGGGCTCCGAGCCACAGCCCACCTGACCGGAAGCGCTCGTCCACTGCCCCGGGGTCAGGCCGCTGCGGTCTCGTCGACGCCCGCGGCCTGGCGGGCCCGGCGCGACGCCGAGGCCAGCCGGTACCCCCGGTTGCGGGCCTCGGCCAGCGTGTCGGGGCCGAAGCAGATGTAGGTCTCTGCCGCCATCAGCTCGGCCACCGCCGCCTCGACCGCCGGGTCGGTGTTGTCGAGGTCGTAGACGACCTGGCGGCGCTTGTCGCCCAGGTACCTGTTGTGCTCGAACCGGGTCGGCCGCTCCATGCGCCCGGACGGTACACCGGGGCGCAGACCGCAGGAGAAACGGGTGCCGGAACCGGCGCCGATCCCGGCAGACTCGCAGGGTCATGTCCGTCGCCGAGCCGACCACCGCGCCCCCCGCCGAGCCGGCCAACGCCCCGGAGCCCTCACGGCCCGCGGCGTCGCTGTTCCGGCGCGGCGTGCGGCTGCTGTGGCTCAGCGTCCGCACGCACCCCCGGCCGTTCGCGGTGTCGATCGCCGGGGCCATGCTGTTCGCCAGCACGGCCGTCGCCGGGTCGTGGGTGCTGGGACGGGTCACCGACGAGGTGGTGGTGCCCGGCTTCCGCGACGGGGTGAGCGGCACGACGGTCGCGCTCGGCGCCGCCGCCATCGTGGGGGTCGCCGCCCTGCGGTCGCTGGGCGTGGTCGGGCGGCGCTACTGGGGCGTCGTGGCCATCAGGGGGATGCAGCGCACCTGGTTCCACGGCATCACCGACACCTACCTGCGGGTGCCGCTCAGCTACTTCGGCCGCCACCCGACCGGCGAGCTGCTGGCGCACGCCGACTCCGACGCCGAGCGGGCGACGACCGTGCTGCAGCCGCTGCCGTTCTCGCTGGGCGTCATCGTCATGATCGGCCTGTCGATGGTGAGCCTGACGCTCATCGACCCGCTGTTCATGCTGGTGGGCCTGACGCTGTTCCCGTCGCTCGCCCTGCTCAACCAGGTCTACAGCCGACGGGTCGAGACCCCAGCCGCGCTGACGCAGGCCCGGCTGGGCGACGTGGCCGCGGTGACGCACGAGTCGTTCGAGGGCGCGCTGGTGGTCAAGACGCTGGGCCTCGAGGCCCGCGAGGTCGCCCGGCTCGAGCGGGCCGCGGACAGCCTGCGCGACGCCCGGCTGCGGGTGGGGCGGCTGCGGGCGACGTTCGAGCCCGGCCTCGACGCCCTACCCAACCTGGGCACGGTCGCCCTGCTGGCCGTGGGCGCCTGGCGCATCTCGACCGACACCATCACCACCGGCGAGCTGGTGCAGGCGATGGCGCTGTTCGGCATCCTCGCCTTCCCCATGCGCGTGGTCGGGTTCCTGCTCGAGGAGATGCCCCGGGCCGTGGTGGCGGCCGACCGGCTGGAGACGGTGGTGGCCACCGGGTCGCGCGCCGCGCCGCCCGCCGACGCGGCCACGCCGCTGCCGCCCGGCCCGCTGACGGTCGAGGTCGATGGCCTGCGCTTCGGCTACGGCGCCGAGCCGGTGCTCCACGGCGTCGAACTGGTGCTGGCCCCGGGCGAGGTGGTGGCGCTGGTGGGGGTGACGGGCGCGGGGAAGTCGAGCCTGTGCCACCTGATCGACCACCTGCACC
Organism: Acidimicrobiales bacterium; assembly: GCA_035697515.1. Lineage (GTDB taxonomy): Bacteria > Actinomycetota > Acidimicrobiia > Acidimicrobiales > VFJN01 > ZC4RG19. Next base: position 24,818 of record DASSCS010000033.1, on the reverse strand, counting down.
TCCCCGACGACGGCACGATTCGCCTGGGCGGGGTCGACCTGGCCCATGCCGAGCCCGGCTCGGTGCGGTCGCGGGTGGCGCTCGCGTTCCAGGAGGCCTTCCTTTTCGCGGCGACGGTGCGCGAGAACGTCACCCTGGGCGAGCCCGTGGCCGACGACGACCTGCGCTGGGCCCTCGAGCGCGCCCGCGCCGACCGGTTCGTCGACCGCCTGCCCCACGGCCTCGACGAGATCGTGGGCGAGCGCGGCGTCACCCTCTCGGGTGGCCAGCGCCAGCGGCTGGCGCTGGCCCGCGCCCTGCTGCGCCGGCCGGGGCTGCTGATGCTCGACGACGCCACCTCGGCCGTCGACGCCACCATCGAGCGCGAGATCCTCGACGGGCTGCGCAGCGCCCTGCACGCCACCACCCTCATCGTGGCGCACCGGGTGTCGACCATCGCCCTGGCCGACCGGGTGCTGTTCCTCGACCGGGGCCGCATCGCAGCGGAGGGCAGGCACGACGAGCTGCTGGAGTCGGTGCCCGCCTACGCCACCCTCGCCCGCGCCTACCAGGACGACGCGCCGTGACGGCCCCGGTCGACGGCGGGCGCGGCGACGGGAACGACGGCCGGGACGACGCCAGGCGCGACGACGTGAGCGACGAAATGGGCGAGGAGCTGGTGCCGCCCGGCATGGTCGACAACGAGCCCCACCGGCGCCCCGCCTCGCCCGGCGAGGTCCACGTGCTCGACGCCGGCGCCATCGAGGTGCTGCGCCGCGGCCTGGCCGCCACGCCCGAGCTGCGCCAGGGCATCGCCCTGACGCTGGTGATGGCCGCGGTGCTGGCGGCGGGCAAGCTGGCGGTGCCGGTGCTGATCCAGCAGATCCTCGACCGGGGCGTGCTGGGCGACGGCGGGTTCCGGCCCGGGTTCGTCTACCCGGCCTGCGCGGCGGCCGCGGCGTTCGTGGCGACCCTCTACCTCGTCGGTCGCGCCACCTACCTGCGGCTCATCCGCACGGCCGAGGCCAGCCTGCTGGCCCTGCGGGTGCGGGCCTTCGACCACATCCACCGGCTGTCGATGGCCGAGCACAACGAGCAGCGCCGGGGCGCCCTGGTCGCCCGGGTCACCAGCGACATCGAGTCGCTCGCCCAGTTCATGGAGTGGGGCGCGGTGGCGTGGATTGTCGACAGCGTGCTGATCGTCGCCACCTTCCTGCTGATGGTGGTGTACGACTGGCGCCTGGCGCTGGTGACGCTGGCGTGCTTCGCGCCGCTCCCCCTGCTGCTGCCGACGCTCCAGCGCCGCCAGCTCGCCGCCCAGGACCAGGTGCGCACGGCCGTGGGCGAGTCGCTGTCCGAGGTGTCCGAGACCATCACCGGTGCCCCCGTCATCCAGGCCTACGGGCTCGAGGGCCGGGCCAGGTCGCGGCTCGGCGCCGCCATCGACCGGCAGTACCGCGCCTACCTGCTGGCGGCGCGCTACTTCGCCGCCATCTTCCCGCTGGGCGACCTGTTCGGGTCGGTGGCGCTGGCCGGGGTCATCGCCGCCGGGGTGACCTGGGGCCCGGGCTGGGGCCTGGGCGTGGGCGAGGTGGTGGCGTTCACCTTCCTCATCGGACTGCTGCTCACACCCATCGCGGTGCTGTCCGAGATCATCGACCAGACCCAGATCGCCATAGCCGGCTGGCGCAAGGTGCTGGGCGTGCTGGCGACGCCGCTCGACGTCCCCGAGCCCGAGCACGGCGCGGTGCTGCCCGGGGGCGCGCTCGACGTGGCGGTCGAGGGCCTGAGCTTCGCCTACCGCGACGGCCCGCCGGTGTTGCGGGACGTGAACGTGCGGCTGCCGGCGGGGCGGTCGGTGGCGATCGTGGGCGAGACCGGCTCGGGCAAGACCACCTTCGCCAAGCTGTTGTGCCGGCTGGCCGACCCGACCGAGGGCACGGTGCGGCTCGGGGGCGTCGACCTGCGCTCGGTGGCGCCCGGGCACCGCCGGCGCGCCGTGCGCCTGGTGCCCCAGGACGGCTTCCTGTTCGACGCCACGATCGCGGACAACGTGCGGATCGGCGTGGCCGGGATCGACGGCGCCCCCGCGGCCCCCGCGGCCACCGCCGGCGACGACGACGTGCTGGCCGCCTTCCACGCGCTGAAGCTGGGCTGGTGGCTCGACGACCTGCCCCTCGGCCTGGACACGCCCGTCGGCGAGCGGGGCGGCAACCTGTCGGTCGGCGAACGCCAGCTCGTGGCCCTGGCCCGGGCCCAGCTCGGCAACCCCGGGCTGCTGGTGCTGGACGAGGCCACCAGCGCCGTGGACGCCGAGACCGAGCGGGCGCTCGCCCGCGCGCTCGACCGGCTGTCGGAGGGGCGCACGATGGTGTCGATCGCCCACCGCCTGTCGACCGCCGAGTCGGCCGACGTGGTGTTGGTGTTCGCCGACGGGCGGATCGTCGAGTCGGGCACCCATGCCGAGCTGGTGGCCGCCGGCGGCACCTACGCCTCGCTCTACGAGAGCTGGCTCGGCAACACGCGCGACGCGGCGGGCACGGCGCCCCTCGCCGGCGGCAACGGCGACGGCGATGGCGACCGCAGCGACTCCGACGCCGCCACCGGTCAGTCCGCGGTCGGGCCCACCGCGCCGATCTCGGCCAGGTAGCCGTGCAGCGCGGTGATGACCTCGTAGACCTCGTCGTCGGTCACGTCCAGCCCGGCCTCCTCGGCCCGGCCCAGCACCACCGCCACGGCATCGTCGTCGGCCAGCACCACCTCGGGCGTGTCGCCGCCGGGTAGCGGCACATCGCGGCCGGGGCCGGCCAGCACGCCGGTGCCCTCCAGGTGGTCGAGGGCGGCGAGGATGAGCTGGCGCACCTCGTCGTAGGACAGCCGGGCCTGGGTCTCGACGGGCAGCGCGTCGGCCACGCTGGCCACGGCCTCGTCGAGGTCGAAGATGGTGGGCGGGGGCTGGTGGCCGAGCCGGAACGCCTCCCGGCCCACCGTGGCAGCGGCGATGGCGAAGACGAGCACGGCGGCGACGACGGCGAACAACCAGACCACGGCGGCACCGTAACGCCCCGCGCCCGCGGCGCCGAGCACGCCGGCGATCCGGCGCCGCAGACCCCCCGACACGACGACAGCGGCGATCGGCCCCCGCACGCCGCGTGGCGCGGAACCGGTCGCGGGGGCGCGATGATCGTCGCGTGTCTGGACAGGCCGTGGCCGCCTCGATGCCCGCCCTGGTCGGCAGGGCCAAGGAGCTGGAGACGCTGGTCGACGCCCTGGCGCGGGTCGCAGACGGAAGCGGCGCCACGGCACTCGTGGGCGGCGAGGCCGGGGTGGGGAAGTCGCGCCTCGTCAGCGAGGTGGCGGCCCAGGCCCGGCGGCGCGGCGCCCGGGTGCTCGTCGGCCAGTGCCTCGACCTCGAGGAGGGCGGCCTGCCCTACGCGCCGGTCGTCGACGTGCTGCGCACCCTCGAGCGCGAGCTCAGCGCCGAGGACGGCGCCGCCACGCTGGGACCGCTGCTGTCGCTGCTCGGGCGGGGCGATGGCCCCGTCGGCCCGGGCGGCGTCGACCAGGTCGGGCAGGCCCGCCTGTTCGAGCTGCTGCTCACCGTCATCGAGCGGCTCGTCCGGTCGGCGCCCCTGGTGCTGGTGACCGAGGACCTGCACTGGGCCGACCGCTCCACGCTCGACATGGTGGCGCTGCTGGCCAGCGCCACCCGGTCTCTGCCCGTGCTCACCCTCGGCACCTACCGCAGCGAGGACACCCCGCCCCGCCACCCACTGCGCTCGCTGGCCGCCGAGCTGACCCGCCGGGGCGCCACCCACCTCCAGCTCGAGCGGCTGGGCGCGGGCGAGGTGGCCGAGCTGCTGAGCGCGCTCCTGCCGGCACCGCCGACCGCCGAGGTGACCGCCAGCGTCGTCGAGCGGTCGGACGGCAACCCGCTGTTCGTCGAGGAGCTGGCCCACGCTCTGGCCGCCGACCCCGGCGCCCCGATGCCGCCCCACCTGCGGGACGCGGTCATCAGCCGGGTCGAGCGCATGCCCGAGGACGCGGCCGCGGTGCTGCGGGCCTGCGCAGCGGGGGGACGCGAGGTCGAGCACGACCTGCTGTCCGAGGTGGTGGCGCCGCCGCCGGGCGCAGGCGGCCCCGCCCCGCCGGTGGCGGGGCTCGACCCGGCCGGCCTCGACCGGGCGCTGCGGGCCTGCGTCGACCACCGCCTGCTGCTGGCCGACCAGCGCCGGGGCAGCTACCGGTTCCGCCATGCCCTGGTGCACGAGGCGGTGCTCGGCGACGTCCTGCCCGGCGAGCTGCACCGGCTGCACCGGGCCTACGCCACCACCCTCGAACACCGGCAGGCCGCCGAGGGCGAGCCCGGTGCCGCCACCGCGCCGCGGCGGGGCGATCAGAGCTGGGCCCGCCTGGCCCACCACTGGGCGGCCGCCGCAGACTTCGACCGCGCCCTCGGCGCCGCGGTGCGGGCCGGCCGGGCCGCCGAGTCGGCCTTCGCCGTCCCCGAGGCCCACCGCTACCTGGAGTGGAGCGTCCGCCTGTGGGACCGGGCGGCCGAGCCCGAGGCCGCGGCCGGGTGCGACCGCAGCGAGCTGCTCACCCGGGCCGCCGACGCCGCCAGCAGGGCCGGCGCCATCGTACGGGCGGCCACCCTGATCGACGAGGCCCTCGCGGCCCCGCAGGTCGAGGGTGACCCGGTGCGGGCCGGCCTGCTGCACGAGCGGCGGGCCTGGTACCTCTACCGCACCGGGCGGCCCGACGAGGCGCTCGCCGCCTACGAGCTGGCGGTCGACCTGGTCCCGGCCCGGCCCAGCGCAGCGCGGGCCCGGGTGGCCCACGCCTACGCGCACGCGCTGGTGCGGGTGGGCCGCAACGCCGAGGCGCGTGCCCGGGCCGAGGAGGCCATCAGCCTGGCCCGGGCCGTCGACGACCTGGTCGACGAGGGGCAGGCGCTGCACGTGCTCGGCCTGGTGCTGGCGACCGAGGGCCGGACCGACGAGGCCGTGGCCACGCTGCACGAGGCCGGCCAGATCGCCACCCGCGTGGGCGATCTGGCCGAGGTGGCCGGCGCCTACGTGCACCTGTGGCGCACGCTGGTCGAGGCGGGCCGGGGCGGCGACCTGGTCGACCTGGTGCTGGCCTTCGGCGCCGACCCCTCGGGCGCGGCGGCGCCCACCCTCATGGGCAGCATCGGCGCGGCCGCGCTGCACATGCTCGGCCGCTGGGACGAGGCCGAGCGCCTGCTGGGCGACGTCGGCCAGGCGGCCGAGGCGGGCGGGCTCACCGGGGCGGCCCGCACGCTGGTCTCCGGCGTGATCGCCGTCGACCGGGGCGATCACGACCGCGCCCGCGACGAGCTGGAAACGGCCCGGGCCTGGTGCCACCAGGTGGGGGACGGCCGGCTGAACGGGCTGCTGCACCGGGCGCTGACCGAGCTGGCGGTGTGGCAGAGCCGCTACGACGACGCCCGCCGCGAGGCCGCGACCGGGCTCGAGCTCCTGGCCCACACCGGCGACCCCGAGCTGGCGAGCCGCATCGCGGCCGTGGGCGTGCGGGCCGAGGCCGACCGGGCCGAGCTGGTGCGCCGCACCGGTGGGCGCAGCGGCGGGCGCGACGGGCTGCGGGTGGCCACCGCGCTCGTCGACCAGCTGACCGGGTTGGCGGCCACGGTCGAGGCCCGCAACGCCCCCGACTCGACCGAGGTGCTGGCGGCGCGGCGCACCGCCGAGGCCGAGCTGGCGCGGATGGGTGACCGCCCGGACCCCGCCCGCTGGCGGGCGGCCGTGGCCGCCTGGGACGCGATCGGGTTCACCTACCAGGCGGCGTACGCCCGCTTCCGCCTCGCCGAGGCCGCACTGGCGGCCGGCGACGACCACGAGGCGGCCCGCGAGCTGGGCGAGGCGTGGGAGACGGCCCGCCGGTTGCGGGCCGGGCCGCTGACGCAGGCGATCGAGCGCCTGGCTCGCCGCGGCCGGGTCGCCCTGGCGACCCCGGGCGGCGACACCCCCCGGGCGTCGCCCACGCCCGCGTCCCGGGCCGAGACCCGGCTGACGCCGCGCGAGACCGAGGTGCTGGCCCTGGTGGCCGACGGCCGCACCAACCGCCAGATCGGCGAGGTGCTCTTCATCAGCGAGAAGACGGCGAGCGTCCACGTGTCGCGGCTGCTGGCCAAGCTGGGCGCGTCGACCCGGGGCGAGGCGGCCGCCATCGCCCGCCGCTCGGGCCTGCTCGGCGGCACCACCGACGCCTGACCTGGGCGCGGGAGGGGTGCCGGCCCCGCCCGCCCGGCCTTAGGGCCGGAAGTAAGGGGTGGGTACGGCATCCTGCCGATGGCGCGGACCGACCCGGGGAGGACGCTGGCGGACGTCAGCATCCCCACCCGGAAGGACCAGCCGTGAGCACACTCCCCGGCACTGCTCGACGTCCTGCCCAGGCCGTGGTCATCGGCGCCGGCATGGGCGGCCTCGCCGCCGCCGCCGCGCTCGCCCGGCACGTCGAGCGGGTCACCATCGTCGAGCGCGACTCGCTGCCGACCCAGCCCGCGCCCCGTGCGGGCACGCCCCAGGGGCGGCACCTCCACGTGCTGCAGCCCGGCGGCCTGGCCTCGCTCGACCGCCTGCTGCCCGGCTTCAGCGACCGGCTGCGCGACCAGGGCGCGGTCCCGATCGTGGCGCCGCACGAGGTGCTGTGGCTCACGGCCGCCGGGTGGATGCAGCCCCACGCCCGGGGCGGCCGCACCCTGCTGGCCGCCAGTCGCGACCTGATCGAGCACGTGACCCGAGAGCGGGCCCTCGCCGGCTCGCGGATCACCGTCCGCACGGGGGTCGAGGTCGGCGCCCTCGAGGTCGAGGGGGACCGGGTGGTGGGTGTCGGGCTGCGCCCCCGCGGTGCGGCACCCCACGAGCCGACCGAGCGGCTGCGCGCCGGCATCGTCGTCGACGCCAGCGGCCGCCGGTCGCACGCCCCCGACTGGCTGGCCGCGGCGGGCTTCGACCGGCCGCGCGAGAGCCACGTCGACGCCAACCTGGCCTATGCAACCCGCACCTACCGGCGCGGGCCCGACGACCTCGGCGGCTGGCGCGCGATCTTCCTGCAGGCGCAGCCGCCCCACACCACCCGCATGGGCGTGATGTTCCCCATCGAGGGCGACCGCTGGATGCTCACCATGGCGGGCACGAACGGCGACGTCCCCCCCACCGACGAGGAGGGCTTCCTCGCCTTCGCCCGGGGCATGCGCTCGCCGACCCTGGCCGACGCCATCGAGCGCATCGAGCCGCTGAGCCCGATCACCGCCTACCGGCGCACCGAGAACCGGCGCCGCCTCTACGAGGACCTGCGGCACGCGCCCGACGGCTTCGTGGTGATCGGCGACGCCGCCTGCGCCTTCAACCCCGTCTACGGCCAGGGCATGAGCGCCGCCGCGCTGACCGCCGAGGCCCTCGACAGGGGGCTGGCGCGCCACCTCGCCCGCACGGGCGGTGCCGCCGCCGGCGTCACGGCCGACCTGCAGCGGGCGGTGGCCAAGGCGAACGCGGGTGCGTGGACGGTCGCCACCGGCGAGGACCTGCGCTGGCCCGGCACCGAGGGCGGCTCGGTCACCGTCGCCGACCGTGTGGTGCGCCGCTACCTCGACCGGGTGGTGGCCGCAGCCACCACGGACCCGGTGGTCGGCGGGGCCTTCTTCGACGTGATCGGCCTGCTGGCCCCGCCCACCTCGCTGCTGCGCCCGGCCATGGCCGCCCGGGTCCTGGGGCGCCGCCACGCGGCCCCGCCGCCGGCGCCCCCCGCGCCGCTGCGGGCACCCCGGGCCGCCCAGGCGGCCTGACCCGGCACCCGACCGAGCCGCCCGGTGGCGCCGCCGAGCCACCGGGCGACCGGGATCCCGTTCCCGACCGACCGATCCGATCCCCCGAGAGCCCCCCGTTCGTAAGGACCTGCGATGCCCCTTCCTGCCCCTGCCCGACCGCCCCACGCCGTCGTCATCGGTGCCAGCCTCGCCGGCCTCGCCGCCGCCGAGGCGCTGGGCCGCCACGTCGAGCGCGTGACGCTGGTCGAGCGGGACGACCTGCCGACGGCCGTCGCCTCGCTGTGGAGCGCCACCGATCGCCACCACCAGCGTGCCCTGCGGCGGGTACTGGCCTCCCCGCGGGTCGTGGTGCGCTCGGGGCTCGAGGCGAGCGGCGTCTGGATCGACGGCGGCCGCGTGCGCGGCGTCCACGTGCGGCCCCGGTGGCTGGGGTCCACGGGCCGGGCGCTGACGATCGAGGCCGACCTCGTGGTCGAGGCCAGCGGGCTCACCGACGCGACCCAGCCCGTTCCCGACGGCCTGCTGGTGATCGGCGCCGCCGCCGGGGGCACCGGACCGGCGGTCGGCGGCCGGGCGCGGGCAGCGGCGCTCGTGGCCGCGGTGCTAGACCGGTGCCTGACGGAGCACCTGAGCCGTAGCCCCGACCTCACCGGGCTGTCGGTCCTCGCCACCACGGCGGTGGCACGCTCCGGCGCCGCGACGCCGGACGGTCACGAGCAGGCCGGCGACGCCGCGGTGGAGGCATGTTGACCATGGCAGCGGGGCGGGCACGCACGGCGATGAGCGACAGGGATTCCGACCTACCGAGACGGTTCGCCGCTCGAGACGAGCGGGCGCTCACGCAGGCGTTCGACCAGTTCGGCGGACCGATGCTCGCGGTCGCCTCGCGCATGCTCGCCGACCGTCGCCTGGCCGAGGAGGCCGTGCAGCAGGCCTTCGTCCAGGCCTGGCGCGCCGCGGGCCGCTACGACCCGGCGCGCCCCCTGGGCCCCTGGCTGTTCGCCATCGTGCGGCGCACCGCGGTCGACGCGTGGCGGCGCGAGCGGCGCCACGAGGCCCACACCATCGACGAGGTGGCCTCGTCCGACCTGCCGTCGATCGCCCCGCCGGCCATCGAGGACGCCTCGGACGCGTGGGAGCTGCGCCGGGCCCTCGACCGCCTGCCCGTGGCCGAGCGCGACGTCGTGCGCCTCGCCCACCTCGAGCAGTTGAGCCAGACCGAGATCGCCGCCCGCCTCGAGATCCCCGTCGGGACCGTCAAGTCCCGAACGCACAGCGCATACCGAAAACTGCGCACTGCGTTGTCTTCCGCCGTCGAACAGGTATGACTTGACTGGAGCAGACATGCCGTTCGAACCAAACATCCGCCGCCAGCCGTACCTCGTGTCGTGAGCACCAACGACCCCGGCGACCCGCGCCTCGACACCGTCGTACGGCTGCTCGACGATCCCGCCCTCTGGACCGAGGTCCCCCCGGGCCTGCGCGACCGGGTGGTCGAGGCCGCCCTCGCCGGCGTGGACGAGGACACGGCCAACGACCTCGACACGGACGCCGATCTCGACGCCACGCACGGCGCCGGCGCCGGCGCATCCGGGGCCGCCCCGGCGCCCGCCCCGGGCGACCTCCCGCGGCGGCGAGCCGAGGGCGACGCCGTGCCCCTGCACGCCGCCCGCCGGCGCCGCGGCGCCGCCCGCTCCGGGCGGCGGCCGGCCCTGCTGGCGACCGCCGCCGCCGTGGTCGTCCTGGGCCTGGGCGTGGCCGGGGGCCTGAGCCTGCTGAGCGACGAGGCGGCCGACCCGCTGGCCGAGGTGGCGCTGGCGGGCACCGAGGAGGCGCCCGGCGCAGCGGCGACCGCGCGCCTGACGAACGAGCCCGCCGGCGTCTCGGTCGTGCTCGACGTGTCCGGCCTCGAGCCCGCGCCCCCCGGCACCTTCTACGAGGTGTGGCTGGTCGGCGACAGCGGCAAGGTGTCGGCCGGCACGTTCCACATGCGGGGCGAGCAGGACGACATCAAGCTGTGGTGGGGCGTCGCGCCCGAGGGCTACGACGCGGTCACCATCACCCGCCAGCCCGTCGACGGCGGCACGACCGCCGAGGGCGTGGTCGTGCTGCGGGGCGAGCTGCCCGCGGGCTGAGCGGTCCGCTCCACCGCCCGCCGCGGAGGGGGCCGCGACCCGTGCGACGGGCGCGAACCACGCGGCGGCGTGCTGCGTACCCGGCTCCGTGACGTGTCTCGTCACCGTGATCCCGGGAGGACACATGAGCACGACCCCAGACCCCGACGGCTTCGCCAGCCCAGGCTGGCCACCCCCACCCCCACCGCCACCCCGACCCGCGGCGCCGGACGCCGCGCCGCCCGGCTCGCCCGCCCGACCGGCCGGCGCCACCCTGCCGCTGCTGATGGCGGCCGTGGCCGGCGCCTCGGTGGCCGTGGCCCTCGGCACCTACGGACGGGTGCACGAGCCCACCGGCGACAGCATCGCCACCTTCGGCTTCCCGGCTGTGCTGCCGATGAAGGCCTGGTTCACGACTGCGGTAACGCTGCTGGCCCTGGCCCAGCTCGCCAGCGCGCTGGCCATGTGGGGCCGCCTGCCGGGCGTGCGCGCCTCGTCGTCGTGGGTCGCGCCCGTGCACCGCTGGTCGGGCACCGTGGCCTTCGTCGTGTCGTTGCCCGTGGCCTACCACTGCCTCTGGTCGCTCGGGTTCCAGGACACCGACACGCGCGTGCTCGTCCACTCGCTGCTGGGCTGCGCCTTCTACGGCGCGTTCGCCACCAAGCTGCTGGCGCTGCGCATCGAGCGCCTGCCGGCATGGGCGCTGCCCGTCATCGGCGGCCTGCTCGTCACCTGCCTGACGGTGATCTGGCTGACGTCGTCGCTGTGGTTCTTCACCAACATCGGGTTTCCCGGCCTCTGACCGAACCGGTCGCGGGCCGGCTGCGTAGACCGCAGCATGACCACGCGAATCACAGCCTCACTCGTCGTGTGCGTCGCCGCTGCGGGCGTCGCACTAGGGGCCCTCGCACTCGAGTCCGACGACGCGCCGGCAACGGGGACCGGCACCCCCGCAGCAGCAGAAGAAGACACCGGAGGCTACGGCGCCGCCAACGACGCCGGCGCCGCAGCCGACGGTGGAACGGCCGCCGGCACGACCCTCGAGATCCGCGACTTCAGCTTCGCGGCGGCGAGCGTCGGGCCGGGCGGGCAGGTCACGGTCGCCAACCAGGACGGGGCACCCCACACCGTGACCGCCGACGGCGGCGAGTTCGACTCGGGCGAGGTGCAGGGCGGCGGCACGTCCACCTTCCAGGCACCGAGCCAGCCCGGGTCCTACGGGTTCGCCTGCCAGATCCACCCCGGCATGACCGGAACGCTCACCGTCGGCTGATCGCCGGCGATCTCTCTGGGAGGAAGACCAATGAACATCCGCACCATCACCGTCGCACTCGCCGCAGCCACCATGGTCCTGACGGCAGCCTGCGGCAACGACGACGCCGAGTCATCGGCACCACCACCGTCCGAACCAGCGTCGGCCGGAGCCGAGTCCGGCCAGACGATCGCCGCCCGCTCGGGCGACTCGGCGCTCGGCGAGATCCTCGTCGGCGAAGACGGGCTCACCCTCTACGGGTTCACCCAGGACACCGAGGGCAAGAGCACTTGCAGCGGCACCTGCGCCGAGGCGTGGCCGCCCGTGCTCGTGAGCGCCGACTGGGCCGTCGGCCCGGGGCTCGACAGCGGCATCTTCTCGACCATCCCCCGCGACGACGGCAGCGAGCAGCTCGTGGCCGGGAAGTGGCCCCTGTACTACTACTCGGGCGACTCGGCGGCCGGTGACCTGAAGGGCCAGGGCTCGGGCGACGTCTGGTACGCCGTCGGGCTCGATGCCACCCTCATCAAGGACCCGGTGCCCGCGGGCGGCGGCGAGGCGGCCGCCGCGGTGAGCGCCCAGCTGGCCGACAGCCCGCTCGGCCAGATCGTGGTCGACGGCGACGGCAACACCCTCTACGGGTTCACCAACGACGCCGACGGCGTGCCCACCTGCGCCGACGACTGCGCCGCCACCTGGCCGGCACACGTGATCGAGGGCGAGCCGGTGCTGGGCGAGGGCCTCGACCCCGCGGTGTTCACGCTCGTCGAGGGCGTCGACGGCGGCCAGCAGCTCAAGGCGGGCAAGTGGCCGCTGTACCGGTTCTCGGGCGACTCGGCGCCGGGCGACGTCAACGGGCAGGGCTCCGGCGGCGTGTGGTTCGTCGTGGCGGCCGACGGGTCGCTGATCAAGGACGCCTCGGGCGGAGGCTCGGCGGGCGGAGGGGACACAGCCGACGGCGACGGCTACTGATCCCTCCCGGGGAAGGCGAAGGGGGTGCCTCGCGGCACCCCCTTCGTCGCGTCCGGACCGCGTCGTGGCTCAGATGCCCAGGCGCTGGGCGAGCAGCTCGCGGTGGTAGGTGGGGTCGCCGAACAGCAACTCGGACGACTTGGCCCGCTTGAAGTACAGGTGGGCCGGGTGCTCCCACGTGAAGCCGATGCCGCCGTGGATCTGGATGTTCTCTGCGGCGGCGTGGAAGTAGGCCTCGGAGCAGTAGGCCTTCGCCAGGCAGGCCACCTCGGGCAGCTCGTCGTTGAGCTCGGCGGCGCACCAGGCGGCGTAGTAGGCGGCCGACTTGGCCGACTCGACCTCGAGCAGCATGTCGGCGCACTTGTGCTTGATGGCCTGGAACGAGCCGATCGGCCGGCCGAACTGCACCCGGTCCTTGGCGTACTCGACCGACATCTCGAGCACCTTCTGCGCACCGCCCACCTGCTCGGCGGCGAGCGCCACGACGGCGAGGTCGAGCACGCGGCCGAGCACGTCGCCGCCCTTGCCCTGCTCGCCGACCAGCGTGGCGGGCACGCCCGAGAGCTCGAGCTTGGCCTGCTTGCGGGTCTGGTCCATGGTGGCCAGCGGGGTGCGGGTGAGGCCGGCGGCGTCGCCGTCGACCTTGAACAGCGAGACGTCGTCGGCGGTGCGGGCGGCCACGATGATCAGGTTGGCGACGTGCCCGTCGAGCACGAACATCTTGGTGCCGTCGATGGTCCAGCCGTCGCCCGCCTGCGTGGCCGTGGCCTCGATGCCGGCGAGGTCCCACTTGCCGTTGGGCTCGGTGAAGGCCAGCGTGGCGATGGTCTCGCCCGAGGCGATGCCCGGCAGCAGCTCCTTCTTGGCGCCCTCGTCGCCCGAGTGGAGGATGGCGTTGGTGGCCAGGGCGACCGTGGCGTAGAAGGGGGCGGCGAGCAGGGCCCGGCCCATCTCCTCGAGCACGACGGTCAGCTCGACGTAGGTGAAGCCCTGGCCCCCGTACTCCTCGGGGATGATGAGCGATTGCAGGCCCAGCTCGTTGGCCATCTGCGACCACACGGCGGGGTCGTAGCCCTCGGTGGTGTCCATCAGCCGGCGGACCTCGGTCTCGGCCGACTTGGACTCGAGGAACTGGCGGGTGATGCGCCGCAGCTCCTCCTGCTCTTCGGAGAAAGCGAAGTTCACGGTGGGGTCCCCTCCTGGGCACTTCCGGCACGGGCTCGTGATGTGGGCAGGCAGGTTAGGGCCGCGGGTGGGGCGCTCGCCAGCATATATGTGTACACGCGTGCTACAGTCCGTGCGTGGAACGGGTCGGCATCCGCGAGCTGCGCAACAACGTCGCCGCCGTCGTGCGTCGGGCGGGCGGCGGCGAGCGCATCGTGGTCACGGTCGACGGGGTGCCCGCCGCCCAGCTCGGGCCGCTCGACGCGCCCGCCGCCCCCACCCTCGACGACCTGGTGGCCGCCGGCCTGGCCCATCCCCCGGGGCGCCGCGACCGGCCGGCGCCCCCGCCGGGCGAGGACGCGCCGGTCGACGTCCGCCCCGAGCGCGTGCTCGACGAGCTGCGCGGGCAGTGACGGGGACCGTTCCGTGACGCTGTTCGTCGACACCTCGGCCCTCGTCCGCCGCTACGTGCAGGGGCCCGACCGCGACCTGGTGCTCGAGGCCATGGCCGAGGACCCGACGTGGTGCGCGTCCGCCCTGTGCCGCTCGGAGACGCTCCTGGCGCTGCACCGCCTGGCGGTCACGCCGAGCCAGCACGAGCGCATGTGGGGGCGTCTGCGGGACGACTGGGACGCCTTCGTGGTCATCCCGGTCGACGACCGCTGCCTGGCCCACGCAGTCGAGCTGGGCGCCACCTACGGGCTGCGCACGGTCGACGCCGTGCACCTGGCCGCCGCCGACCGCCTGCCCCGCCCCGCCACCTACCTCACCTACGACCGCCACCAGATCCCCGCCGCGGCCGGCCTGGGGTTCGATGTGCGGGCCCCGCTGGCGACCTGAGGGGCACGGCGCGGGCCCGGGTGCGGGGTCGTCAGCGGCTCCGGATCCACCCTGTGGCCCCGGGCCCTTTTCGGGCCCGGACCACCAGGGGCCCTGCCTCACCGGCGTGACCCCGGGGCGGCCGGTCCCGGGCTTCTCCCCAAGACCGGAACCGGCTCGCCTCTGGGAGCGACTCAAGGCCGTGGCGGTCGGCCCGTCGCCCCGTTCGGGGGCTCTGCGGTGGGCATGAGCGAGTGCAGTTTCGTCATGAAACACCCTGATGGACAAGACCCCAGATACCGTGAAATATGTCACATCGCTGGCAGTTGTCTCACAGCCACCCTGAGTGACTCGACAGACAGGCATGTTCGCCAGGTCGTCCACCGCGCCATCACGAGCGCGAACCACCGGTGTCGGGCACCACCGCCGGTGCCCAACGGGGGTAGTCCAGCCCCGCCAGGCGGTTGATCGCGAACGCCTGCACCACCATCAGGACCACCGCCACCATCAGCACGCCGAGCTGCCAGACCTCGTGCAGGATGCCGAGCGAGATGATCAGCGTCGTCGCCCCGGCCGGCGGGTGGGCGCGCTGCAACCAGATCATGAAACCGCTGGTCAGGGCCAGCGACAGGGCCGCCGCGCCCACCCGGCCCGCCGTCACGCCCTCGATGATGGTGGCGGGGTTGTCGGACAGCCCGAACAGCACCAGCGACAGGTAGCCGGCCACCACGCCGATGAGGTGCCCCTCGACCGTGTTGCGAGGGCAGGCCGACGCCAGCATCGGTGTGCTGAACAGCAGGAACGCGGTGGGCCCGAGCGACGGGAACAGCGATGGCGTGTCGGTGACCATGGCCAAGCTCGCCAGGATGCCGATGGTCAGCAGCCCGTTGAGGAAGGCGAACGCCCCCATGACCAGCCGCGGCGGGTAGCGCTCGACCAGCCAGGTCAGGCGCAGCCTGGCGGCCAGCTCGACCGCCCCGGACGGTTCGTCGCGCGCCACGCCGGCCGCTCCGTCAGCGCCGGCCGATCAGCCGCTCGAGGACCGCCACGCTGGCCGCCAGCACCACCGAGGCGGCCGCGGCCCCCCAGGCCAGGCCGGCGTCGTACGCGTGGAAGCCGTCCAGCGCCACCGTCAGCAGGAAGATCTGCAGCACGACCAGCACCAGCACGTACACGCCGACGGCCGAGGCCGCCGAGGGGCGCCGGTCGGGTGAGCGCCGCTCAGCCATAGTCCATCCCGACCGCCCAGACCGTGCCCTCGCGCACCTCGAGCGTGATGCGGGGGAGCGGCCGCTCCGGCGGCCCGAACACCACGTCGCCCGTCGCCGCCGAGAACCCGCCCTCGTGGCAGGGGCACACCAGCTCGTCGGCCTCGGCGTCGAGGAACACGACGCAGCCGAGGTGGGTGCACTTCTGGCTGTAGGCCACCAGGTCGCCGTCCGGGCGCAGCAGCAGGATCGCCGGGTCGCGGCCGGTCGGGTAGTGGAAGAGGTGGGGCTCCTCGACCCGCAGGTCCTCGAGCGCCACGATCGACCGCTCCCCCGCGTCGGGCTCGCCCCGGGCCGAGGTCAGCCCCGCCACGGCCACCGTGCCCGCGGCGAAGGCCCCCGAGCCCAGCATCAGGTAGCGCACGAACTCGCGCCGGGTCACCTCGTCCTCGCCCTCGGACGCGACCGGGAAGTCGCGCCGCCAGGCCGGGGCCCGGCTCGCCGGCTCGTCCAGGCTCACACCGGCTCCTCGAGCGCGAACGGGTCGTCCAGCCAGTCGCGGGGCGCGTCGCGTCCGGCCAGCACGTCGAGCGGGCCCGGCTCGTCCAGCACCACCTGCACCTTGGTGGTGACCCGCTGGTTGCCGAAGGCGAACGCCGAGCCGAGTCGCCCCCGCCGCGTGGCGGCGAACTCGTCGGGCGTGCCGTACCAGAGGGCGTCGCTGGGGCACACCGACGCGCACATGGGCTTGCCGCCCACGGACGTGCGGTCGAGGCACAGGTCGCACTTCATCATCAGGTCGATCTCGCTGATCATGCGGGGCACGCCGAAGGGGCAGGCGATCACGCAGTTCGAGCAACCGATGCAGCGGGGCTCGAGCGCCGACTGCACCACGCCGTCCTCGTTTCGCTTGATGGCGTCGGCCGGGCACACCCGGGCACAGGTGGGGTCGGTGCAGTGCATGCACACCGTCGGCGCCGTCTGGCGGGTGCCGGCCGGCCCGCCGTCGACGTCGTCGAGGTGGATCATCGACCGCCCGCGATGGGTGCCGCACTCCTCGCAGGCCTGCACGCAGGCACGGCAGCCGATGCAGCGGCTCTGGTCGACCACGAAGATCGAGTCCCCGAACGTGCCGCCGCCCACCGCCGGGGGGCCGAAGGCGGGTTCGTCGCTCACGTCGACCTGCCCTCCTCGCTCGCCGCCGTGCCCGGAGTCGCGGCCGGAGCAGCGCCCACCCGCTCGACGCGCACCGCGCAGACCTTGTACTCGGGGATCTTCGACTCGGGGTCGAGGACGGGGTTGGTGAGCTGGTTGGCCGCCTGGCGCCCCGCCCAGTGGTAGGGGATGAAGACCGTGTCGGGCCGGATGGTGGTCGTGACCCGGGCGGGCAGCTCGATCGAGCCCCGGCGGCTGCTCACCCGCACGATGTCGCCGTCGGCGACGCCCAGGAACTCGGCGAAGCGGGGGTGCAGCTCGCACAGCGGCTCGGGGTACTGGTCGACCAGCGGGCCGATGCGGCGCGTCTGCTCGCCCGACAGGTAGTGGCTGACCACCCGGCCGGTGGTGAACCACATCGGGTAGTCCTGGTCGGTCTCCTCGGCCGGCGGCCGCCACGGCGTGGGCACGAACCGCGCCCGCCCCGATGGCGTCGGGAACGCGAGGTCCTCGAACAGCCGGGGCGTGCCCGGGTGGTCCTCGCTGGGGCAGGGCCAGAACACCCCGTCCTCGGCCTCGAGCCGCTCCCAGGTGATGCCGGCGTAGTCGACCACGCCGCCCGCCGAGGCCCGCCGCAGCTCGTCGAACACCTCGCGGTTCGACTCGAACGGGAAGTACCGCCCGGCGCCGAGGCGGCGGCCGATGTCGATGATGATCTCGGTGTCGCGCCGGGCGTCGCCGGGTGGGGCGACGGCCGCGTTGATCTTGACCACCCGTCCCTCCGCGGTGGCGACCACGCCCTCGTCCTCCTCGTGAAGCGAGCCCGCCAGCACGACGTCTGCGTGGCGAGCCGTCTCGGACAGGAAGAAGTCGATGACGGTCAGGTGCTCCAGCTTGTCGAGGGCGGCGCGGGTGCGGGCGGTGTCGGGCAGGCTGATCAGCGGGTTGAAGCAGATGCTGAGCAGGCCCCTGATCTCGCCCCGCTCGATGGCCTCGAGGATCTCGTAGGCGCTGTAGCCCGGCGCGGGGAGCTCGTCAGGGTCGCAGCCCCACACGGCCGCCACCTCCGCGCGGTGCTGCGGGTCGGCCAGGTTGCGCCCGCCGGGCAGCTGGTCGCACTTCTGGCCGTGCTCGCGCCCGCCCTGGCCGTTGCCCTGCCCGGTGATCATGTTCACGCCGCACCCCGGCCGGCCGACGCGTCCGCTGGCCAGCGCCAGGTTGATGGCGGCCGACACGTTCACCACGCCCTTCGACTGGTGCTCCAGCCCCCGGGCGTGCAGGAGCATGCCCGTGGCGGGCTCGGCCCACAGCTCCGCCGCCTGCTCGATGCGCGCGGCGGGCACGCCGGTGATGGCGGCCGCCCACGTGGGGGTCTGCAGCCGCACCTCCGCGGCGGCGGCCTCGAACCCCTCGGTGTGGGCGGCGACGAAGTCGTGGTCGACCAGGTCGCGCTCGATGACGTGGTGCAGCATGGCCGACAGCAGCGCCGAGTCGGTGCCCGGGCGCAGGCCCAGGAACAGGTCGGCGGTGCGGGCGATGGGGGTGATGCGGGGGTCGGCCACGACGAGCTGCGCGCCCCGGTCGCGCGCCCGCCAGATGTAGCCGGTGGTGATGGGGGCGCACTCGGCGATGTTGGCGCCGATGACGAACACGACGTCGGCCAGCGGGATGTCGCTCCACGGGTTGGGTGCCCGGTCGACGCCGAACGCCTTCTTGTAGCCGACGCCCGCCGACACCATGCAGAGCCGGCCGTTGTAGTCGATGTGGCGCGTGCCGAGCCCCAGCCGCGCCAGCTTGCCGAGCAGGTAGGCCTTCTCGGTGGTCAGGCTGGCCCCGCCGTAGATGGCGACCGCGTCGGGCCCGTGCGTGGCCTGGATGCGCCGCAGCTCGCCAACCGTGCGGCCCAGCGCGTCGTCCCACGACGTGGGCGAGAACCCCTCCGCCGTTCGCACGAGCGGGGCCAGCAGCCGGTCGGGATGGTTGTCCTGCAGGTAGCGCTTGACGCCCTTGGGGCACAGCTTGCCCTCGTTGAAGGGGAAGTCGTAGCGGGGCTCGAACCCGACGACCTTCTCCCCCGCCACCTTCAGGACGATGCCGCACTGCTGGCCGCAGAAGCAGCAGTGCGTCCTGACCTCGCGGTCGATCCGCACGTGCGATTGCCAGCCGTCGGGCGGCGCCGCGCTGACGTGGGGGCCGAACCTGTCGATCAACGCACCCTCGGCCACCGGCACCCGTGCCATCAGCCGAAGCCCCCGACCCGCACCGACTGCGCCAGCGCCACCAGTCGCCGGCGGCACCGGGGGCACACCTCCTGGTAGCTGCCCTCGCTCGCCTCGGCGGCGCCGATGTCGTAGTCGAAGCCGACCTCGGGCAGCACCGCCCGCAGGTCGTGCACCTGCGTGGCCGGGGCGTAGGGCTCGCCGCACTCGCGGCACAGGGCCTGTGGCTCGTCGGCCCACCGGGCCCTGGTGTAGGCCAGGCCGACGGTGCCCGGCCGCTGGAAGATGTGGAACAGCTTCCCGAAGGGGATGTAGAGCAGCCCCAGGATGACCGTGGCGGCGTGCACCGTCGAGATGAACGTGTACAGCCGGCCGTCGAGCCACAGGCTCGAGACGGTGAGCATGAGCCCGGTGACCGACACGGCGAAGAGCCCGGCGAGCGCCAGGAAGTCGTAGCTGCGCTCGACCGCCATGGCCCCCAGGTCGCGCAGCCTGCGCACCAGGAAGATGAACACGCCCACCAGCACGAGCACCGCGGCCACGTCGAGGGCGTGGAACATGATGAACGCCATGAAGCTGCGGCTCTCGAACTCGACGGTGCCCCAGCCGGCGACGTAGGCCTGGTAGCGGCCGTCGTCCTGGCCCACCGACTCGAAGTGCAGCCACCCGAAGGTGAGCGGGAAGGTCACCAGCGCGGCCAGGACGCAGCCCCAGAACAGGCACTGGTGGGCGAACCAGCGGCTGACCGAGCGGCGCATGATGAAGCCCTGGCCCACCAGGTGGCGCCACAGCACATCGGGCAGGCGGACGATGCTGCGCAGCCGGCGCCCGCTGTCCCAGAACGCCTGCCATCCCCGCGCCCGCAGCGTGCGGGTGGGCGGCCGCTCGATCCACACGATGTACCGGTAGGCGACCGCGAAGACCGCCAGCAGCGTGCCCATCAGGTAGCCGGCCAGCGCGGCGTCGAACCAACGCAGGCCCTCGCTGCCGACGTACACCAGCACGAGCACCACCCCCACCAGCGTCAACCCCACCAGCACGCCGTGGCGGTCGAGGCCCGCGAGCTGAGGGCGGGCGGCGCGGTGGCGGGGTCGGTCGATGTGGCTGGTCGCCTGGGCCATGCCCACCTCCGGGAGTGGTCGGCCCGACGATACGACACCCGCCGCGCCGCGGCATCTCCCCCGCAGGGCCAGGGTGGCGGCGGTGACGGCGGCCGTCGTCACGACGCCGAGCCGCTAGACAGGACCCGTCATGCCGCAGCACCGTCCGGCCGCCCGTGCCCTCAGCGGCACCTGTGCCCGCGAGCGCACGGCTGCCCGGGCCGCCGGGCGTGCCCACGACGGCTCGGTCGATCCCCGGCTCGGGCGCCGGCGGCCGGGCCTGGGCGCCCTCGCGACCCTGGCGGCCGTCATCGCCGCAGTCGCCGCAGGGGGGTGCGCCGCATCACCCGGTCCGGGCGAGTCGGAGACCACGCCCTCGGCCCTGCCGGCGCCCGAGGGCGTGGCGCTCCCGCCCGCCGGCGCCCCCTTCGACTACCAGATCGGCGAGCCCTACCCGCCTCACCCCGAGACGCGGGTGGTGTCCCGTGACCGCGGGGCGGCACCGGCCGAGGGCCTCTACAACGTGTGCTACGTCAACGCCTTCCAGGCGCAGCCCCACGAGCTGTCGTGGTGGCGGTCGTCCCACCCCGATCTGCTGCTGCGCGACGGCGCTGGCCAGGAGGTGGTCGACGCGGCGTGGAACGAGGTGCTGCTCGACATCTCCACCGACGCCAGGCGAACGGCGCTCGCCGACGTGGTAGGCGCCTGGATCGACGGCTGCGCCGCCGACGGCTTCGACGCCGTCGAGCCCGACAACCTCGACAGCTACAGCCGCTCCGACGGCCTGCTCGACCGGGTCGACGCCGCCGCCTTCGCCACGCTGCTCGCCGAGCGGGCGCACGACGCGGGCCTGGCCATCGCCCAGAAGAACGACACCGACCTCGCCCCCGAGGGACGCACGATCGGCTTCGACTTCGCCGTGGCCGAGGAGTGCGGACGTTGGGACGAGTGCGATGCCTACGCCCGCGCCTACGGCCCGCTGGTGCTGGTGGTCGAGTACGCCGACGACCACTTCGAGGCCGCCTGCGCCGGCTGGCCCGAGCTGTCGGTCGTGCGGCGCGACGTGGACGTCAGCGCGCCCGGCGACGAGGCCTACCGCTACGCGGTCTGCTGACCGCCACGGCAGACTGGCGGCCATGGGCACCCTCTTCCACGCCGGCGACCGCTTCGAGGTCCACAAGGTCGTCGTCGGCCCCATGGACAACAACGTGTACGTGCTGCGCTGCATCGAGACCGGTGACGCGGTGCTGCTCGACGCGGCCAACGAGCACGACCGCCTGCTCGACCTGTGCCGCACCCTCGGCGTGCGCTCCGTGCTCGAGACGCACGGCCACTGGGACCACATCCAGGCCGTCCCCCAGCTGCGCGACGCCGGCTACGAGGTGCACGTCACCGCCGAGGACGCCGGGATGCTGCCGTCCTACGACCAGGTGCTGGAGGACGACTCGGTGGTCGAGGTCGGCCGGCTGCGCCTGCGCACCATCCACACGCCGGGCCACACCCCCGGCTCGATGTGCTTCCTGATCGAGGGGACGCCGGTGCTGTTCAGCGGCGACACGCTGTTCCCCGGCGGCCCGGGCAACACGTCGTTCCCGGGCGGCGACTTCGACACCATCATCGATGCGGTCGAGTCGCGGCTGTTCACGTTGCCTGCGGAGACGCGGGTGCTCCCCGGCCACGGCGACCCCACGACCATCGGCACCGAGCGCCCCCACCTGCAGGAGTGGATCGACCGGGGCTGGTGATGGCCGACCCGCTGCGCTACGACCAGCGCCCCTACGACGACACGCCCCTGCACACGGCCGACCTGCCGGCGACGCCGGTGCGCGACCGCAACATCGCCGCCTCCGCCTGGATCGAGGCACCCGCCGAGCTGCTGGCGCTGGGCGCCGACCTGCCAGGCACTCCGGTCGCCGACTACAAGCGGCGCATCGGGCCGTGGCTGCTGTGGCGGGCGGGCCCGGCCAGCGGGGCCGACGCCCGCTACTGGGTGGCGCGGGCCGACGACCCGACGGTCAGCTACACGTTCCGCCTGTACCCGTCGGGCGACGGGACGGGGGTGGGCCCGAGCGGCGCCACCCACACCCGCTTTCGCGCTTGGAAAGAAGATCTCCGCGACGCCGAGTGACGGCTTCCCACCCCCGTCGGTCACCACCTCCCGAGGCAATGACTCGCGGATCGGAACTGTCGAGGCGATGGCTGCCGGGGGCCGCCAGCTATTCCCTCGCGACCTCCGCAGCGACAGCCATTGCCTCGCCACGCCGGGCCTCGGCGGACCGGGCGACGCGACGGCGGGCGTCGCTACGCCGGGGGTCGTCGGGTCGGGGGTCGGCGACGGACGGCGTGTCGGCATCGACCGCGACGAGCGCGGCGACGGCCTGGTCCGGCACCTGAAGGCCGGCGCTGGCGCGGCGGTGGGTGCGGCGCACATGGCGGGCGAGGGCGATGCCGGCCGCACCGATGGCGAGCACCACCGGCAGGCGGACGGGGCCCGGGGTGCCGAGCTCGAGCATGATCGTGCGGGCGTTGGTGACCAGCAGCAGCGTGCCCACCACGACGCCCAGCACCGAGGCGTCGGCGTGGCGCACCAGCCACGCGGCGATGGGCGCGGCCACCACCCCGCCCGCCAGCAGGGCCACCACCAGCGGCCCCTCGATGCCCTGACCGCCGAGCCCGACAAGGAAGCCTGCGCTGGCCGCCACGGTGACCAGCAGCTCGGCGGCCGAGACCGAGCCGATGACCAGCCGGGGCTCCACCCGAC
The DNA here is from genome assembly GCA_035697515.1 of Acidimicrobiales bacterium. Classification (GTDB taxonomy): domain Bacteria; phylum Actinomycetota; class Acidimicrobiia; order Acidimicrobiales; family VFJN01; genus ZC4RG19. The sequence goes on along the minus strand of DASSCS010000033.1, from coordinate 2,265 downwards.
CGGCGGCCAGGAGGGTGGGCGTGGCCACCGGGCCCCACCCGCCGCCGCCCACCGCGTCGATGAAACCGGCGCTCAGCCCGAGGGGCGCCAGCAGGCGCCGGCGCAGACGGCCCGGGTCGTGGCGCTCGCCCCGCAGGTCGCCCCGCACCGAGCGCACGATCACCAGGCCGCCGAGGCCCAGCAGGACGACGGCCACCGAGGGCCGGAGCCAGGCGCCGGTGAGCGAGGTGAGGACGGTGGCACCGGCGAACGCGCCGGCGGCGCCGGGGATGCCGATGCGGCGCACCAGCGGCCACGACACGTTGCCGAAGCGCCAGTGCGACACGCCGGACGTGAGGGTGGTGCCCACCTCGGCCAGGTGGACGCTGGCCGACGCCACCGCCGGCGAGAAGCCGTTCGACAGCAGCACCGTGCTGGTGGTGACGCCGAAGGCCATGCCGAGCGCGCCGTCGACGAGCTGCCCGACCAGCCCGGCCAGGGCGAACACCAGCAACCGACGCACGCGGACCTCCCGATCGATCGTCCGGACCCTCGGGGTTACCCACAAATCCGACGGGACTAGTGGAGAATAGCCCGGCGCGCGACCGTCCACCAAGCGCGATGTGGGTGCGCCGCCGCCACGGACGCTCAGGCGGCCATGCGGCTCACAGGGCGGCGAGGGGGCGCCGGGGCTCGGCCACGACCTCGATGTCGCCCGGCAGGTCGTCGACCTCGACCCGGTCACCGTCGACCGACACGGTCACCGTGCCGCCGAGCAACGGGATGCGCTCGACCCGTAGCGTGCCGATGGCCCGGGGCAGGACCGGCGACAGCCACAGCTTGCCCTGGGGCACGTGCGGGTCGAGCCGCAGCAGCGACCGCAGGTGCAGCAACGGCGCGGCCGCCGACCAGGCCCGGGTCTCGCACGGGTCGGGGAACCGCACCGGCGAGCGGAGGTCGTCGCGGTCGAAGCCGCACAGCACCGACAGCCGCCCCCCGTCGCGGTCGGCTGCGTCGAGCTGCGCCAGCATGACCCGGTGGGCCTCGTCGACGAAGCCGTAGCGCACGAGGCCGGCCACGCACAGGGCGTTGTCGTGGGGCCACACCGCCCCCGAGTGGGCGCTCAGCGGGTCGTAGGCGCCCGCCGAGGCGCCGAGTGTGCGCACGCCCCACCCCGAGAACAGGTCGTCGGCCAGCAGGTGCTTGATCACCAGGGCGGCCTTGTCCTCGTCGACGATGCCGCTCCACAGGCAGTGCCCGACGTTGGAGGCGGGCACCGCCACGGGCCGCTTGTCGCCGTCGAGGGCCAGCGCGAACCAGCCGGCGTCGTCGACCCAGAAGTCACGGTTGAACGCCACCCGCAGGTCGGACGCCCGGGCGGCCCAGGCCCGGGCCGCTCCGGGGTCGCCCGCCTCGGCCGCGAAGTGGGCCCGGGCGCGGTAGGCCGCGTACACGTAGGCCTGCACCTCGGCCAGGGCGAGGGGACCCCGCGCGGGCGTGCCGTCGGGGTGGCGGACCGGCGAGGCCGAGTCCTTCCACGCCTGGTGGTGCTCGCCCCGGTCGGTGGCCCGCTGGTACTCGACGTAGCCGTCGCCGTCCCGGTCGCCGAAGCGGATGATCCACTCGAGCGCCCGGTCGGCGTGGGGCAGCAGGCGATCGACCACCTCGTGCGCCAGCCCCCAGCGCCGCAGCTCGCCCAGCAGCATGACGAACAGGGGCGTCGAGTCGACCGACCCGTAGCTGACGGCCCGGGCGCCGCCGCCCGCGTCGGGCCCGAACCCGGCGGCGCCGAACCGCAGCCGGTGGAGGATGCGCCCGGGCTGCTCCTCGGTGCGCTCGTCGACCTCGTCGCCCTGCAGGCGGGCCAGGGTCTCGACGGTGCCGAGCGCCAGCTCGGGGTCGACGATCAGGCTCATCCATGCGGTGAGCAGGGCGTCGCGGCCGTGCAGCGCCAGGTGCCAGGGCGCCGCGGCCGCCACCAGCGCCCGCCCGGGGACGTCGGGATCGAGCACCCGCAACGACCCCAGGTCGTGGGCGCTCCGCCGCACCGCGGCCAGCAGGGGCGGGTGGTCGGTCGTGATGCGGGGCACGCCCTCGTACCAGCGGGCGAGCCGGCGGGCCGACTCGGTGCGGGGCGAGCCCGGCGCCAGAAGTGGCCCGGGCACCAGCTCGGCACCCGCGACGATGGGCGCCACCACCAGCGTGAGCGACCGGCTGGCGCGGGCGGGCACGATCGACTCCCAACGGAGCGTGCCGCCCTCGGCGACGACGCCCTCGGTGCCGATG
>DASSCS010000032.1:0-26391 GCA_035697515.1 Acidimicrobiales bacterium | reverse complement strand
CGGCGTCGCCGACCGGCCGACCGCCGAGCAGGCCCACCACGTGCACGAGCGCCGGGGCCGGCGGGGCGCCCTCAGCCACCGACCACCTCGCCCTCGTCCGCGGCCAGGCGCACGCCGCCGCGGCCACCATCCGCCGCCGCTGTCCGGGACGCGGCGGCGGCCGCGACCGCGCCCACCACCACCACGCCGGCGCCCAGGGTGCCGTCGGTGGACAACTCGCCGAGGGTCCCCCGGACGACCCGGCCCTGCCAGTTCCGGTCGGTGGCCACCACCGCGACCGGCATGGCGGGGTCGCCGTCCCGGGCGAGGTGCTCGACCGCCCACCCCGCGTCGTCGGTGGCGGTGACCAGCGTGCGGGCCGGATCGAGCGCGGGGGGCAGCGCGGCCGGCGGGGCGATCGTCACGGTGGCGGCGACGGGCCGGTGGTGGGCGGCGATGCCGGCGACCCCGGGGACCGCCAGCTCGACGGCCAGTCCCGGCACGGTCACGAGCTCCAGCCCGGCGGCGGCCAGGATGGCCGACTCGACGGCGTACGCCGGGTGCAGCCACGGGTCGCCCCGGTAGAGCCGCACGACCCGCTCGCCCCGCCGGGCCGACCCTGTGACGAGGGCCACCGTGTCGCCGTCGACGGTGGCGCCGCGGTCGATGCTGCCCCGGTCGGGCCCGCCCGCGGTCGAGACGGTCACGATCGCGTCCGGTGCGAAGCTCCGGGCCAGGTGGGCGACGGTCCGGTCGGTCACGACGACGGTGGCGGCGGCGAGCGCGGCCTCGGCGCGCAGCGTCAGCAGGTCCGGGTCGCCCGGCCCGGCGCCCACCAGCTCGACCGGGGCCGCCCGCCGAGTCGGCGATTGCGAGGGCTGCGACGGCGTCACAGCGGCCGTCCCGTCGTTTCGGCGAGGTCCGGTTGCCGGGACGGCGAGGGCTGCGGCGCCGTCATCGGGGCCGTCCCGTCGTGGTGCCCGGCGCCGAGCGGCGGCGGTGGCCGTGCGCGTACGCCGGGTCGTACAGGCGGCAGCGGGGTGCGGCGCCGACCAACGCCGGGCCGACCAGAACCAGCACCTGCGTGCGGGCGCCGTCGGCCCGCATCGCCCCGGCCAGGCCGCCGACGGTGGTGAGCACCACCCGCTCGTCGGGCCAGGTCGCCCGCACCACGACGGCGGCCGGGGTGTCGTCGGGGTAGCCCGTCCCCCCGGCGCGCAGCTCGTCCTGGAGCTGCTCCGGCCGGGCGCCCGACAGGTACACGGCCATCGTGGTGCGGTGGACTGCGAAGGCGGCCACCGTCTCACCGTCGGGCATCGACGCCGCCGTGCGGCCGGGCAGCCGTGTGGCGACCAGCGACTGGGCGACGGCGGGGACGGTCAGCTCGCGGGCCACCGCGGCGCTGGCGGCGGCGAGGGCACCCACGCCGGGCACGATCTCGAACTCGCGGTCGTTGGCGAGGCACCAGTCGACCTGCTCCTGCAGCGCCGAGTAGAGCGACAGGTCGCCGGAGTGGAGCCGCACGATCGCGGCGTCGGGGTTGTCGCGGTAGACACCGGTGACGTCCTCGAAGGTCATGCCGGCCGAGTCGTGGACGACGGCCCCGGGCGACGCGTGCTTGAGCACCTCGGCCGGCACCAGCGACGACGCCCACACCACGACGTCGGCGGCGGCCAGGCGCTCGGCCGCCCGGAGGGTCAGCAGGTCGGCCGCGCCCGGCCCGGCGCCCACGAACGAGATCACGGGGTCCGCTCCGCCGCGGTCCGGCCCGACCGGACCGGTGGGACGATGAGCGTCGCCAGATACGACGCCGGACGGTCGGCCACGTCGGCCAGCGGGGCGACGCGCCCGCCGGGCAGGCCGAGCAGCTCGCCGAGCAGCGCGCCGTCCAGCCGGCCGTGGTCGCCGAGGGTGGCGGCCACCCGCTCGACCTGGGCACCGCCCTTGTACACGACGACGGCGGCGCGGGGGTCGGACACGGCCGCGTCGAGCGTGCTGCCGTCGGCCGCGGCGTGGGCCGGCACCAGCACGAGGTGCTCGTCGCCGTCGACCAGCGCGGTGGCGGTGCGGGCGGCCAGGTCCTGGAACGCCATGATGCCGGGCACCACCTCGATGGGCACGGCGGGACGACGCTCGCGCACCGCGTCGGCCAGCGACCCGAAGGTGCTGTAGATGCTGGGGTCGCCGATCGTCACGAAGGCGACCCGTTCGCCGGCGTCGAGGCACTCGACGATGCGGTCGGCCGCGGCGGCGAGTGCCGCCTGCCGGGCATCGGTGGCGACCTCCATCACGAAGCTGACCCGGTCGATGGCGACGCCCGGCACCGCGTCGCGCACGATGGCCTCCGCCCGCCCGATGGCGGCCGCCGAGGTCGAGGGTGCCAGCACGCGGTCGGCGCCGGCGAGCACCTCGATGGCCCGCCGGGTCACCAGCCCGGGATCGCCCGGTCCCACGCCCACGCCGACGAACGCCGGGCCGGCGGGCGCCGACGGCACCGGGCCCTCGGCCTGCGCCACCGGGACCCGCCCCGACGGCCCGTCCGCCACCAACCGCTCGACCGCCAGCCGCACGAGCTGGGCCTCGGACCGGCCGGTGCGCCGGGCCAGGAGCGCCAACCGCGCCTTGAGCGGCTCGGGCAGGTAGACGCTCGTCTTCATCACGGCCCGGGAGTGTAGGGCAACGTAGGGCACCGCGAGGCCGGGCACCCCCCCGTCAGGTGCGGACCAGGAGCAGCTCCCTGAGGGCCATCACCAGCCGGAGCCGCAGCCGGCGGAGGGCGCGAAGCCTGCGCGCCGGGCCCCGGAGCGCAGCCCACCACGCCGACCGCCGCCGCGTCCGCTCGGCGGCGTCCTGCTCGCCGCGCTCGACCGCCTCGTCGAGCGACAGCGGCGGCCGCCCTTCGAGCCGCGCGTAGGTCTCGTCGATGTCGATGGCCCGCTCCGCGAGGATGCGGTCGATCCAACTGCCTGGGCTCCAGGGGCGCGCACCCCCCGCGCGTGGGCCCGATCCATCCGCCATCGCCGCCTCCCGCCGGGTGAGTGGTGCGTCCGTGATCGCCGCGACCCTGGAAAAGGTCACGCCGGCCCCTCACCGGTGCGCACCCGCGGTGGCCCGGCAGGCAGAGGCGGCGACGGGAATCGAACCCGTGTACGCGGCTTTGCAGGCCGCTACCTAAGCCACTCGGTCACGCCGCCGAGAGTGGTTCACCATACCCCCCGGTCACGACCGCCCGGACCGGGATCAGGCGCACCGCCTTGCCCATCAAACGTTCGTTTGAGAGACTCCCCGAATGACGCTGGCCGAGGGAGCACCCGCCGACGGTGCACGTGGGATCACTCCGCCGATGGACATCGACGTCCTCGACCCCCGCTTCTACGACGACCCGTGGGACGCCTACCGGTGGCTGCGGCACAACGCGCCGATCTGGTGGGACGCCCGCAACGAGCTGTGGGTGGTGTCGCGCCACGCGGATGTCAGCCACATCAGCCGCAACCAGGACCTGTACTCGGCGGCCCAGGGCGTGCGCCCGAAGGTGGCGGCGCCCATGTCGATCATCTCGATGGACGACCCCGAGCACACCCGCCAGCGCCGCCTCGTCAACAAGGGCTTCACGCCCGCCAAGGTGCGCCGCCTCGCCGACCACCTGCGCGAGCTGTCGAACGAGATCATCGACGAGATCGCCGGGCGCGGCGAGTGCGATTTCGTCGAGGACTTCGCTATCCACGTACCCCTCATCGTCATCGCCGAGCTGATGGGCCTCGACCCCGACCAGCGCCGCAGGCTCTACCGCTGGAGCGAGGCGATGATGGCGGGCGACGGCCACACCGAGCACGACGACCCGGTGCTCCTCACCGCAGCCGAGGCCGGTGCCGAGTTCGCGGTCATGTGCGTCGACCTCATCGAGCAGCGGCGGCGGGACGGCTCGCGCGACGACATCATCGGCGTGCTGACCCACGCGTTCGACGAGGGCGCGCTGGCCCAGGCGGGCGACGGCAGCTTCGCCGGCGACGTCGACGCCGGCGAGCTCAGCCACGACGAGCTGATCATGTTCCTGATCCTGCTGGTGGTGGCGGGCAACGAGACCACGCGCAACGCCCTCTCCGGCGGCCTGGTCGCCTTCAGCCGCTTCCCCGACCAGCACCGCAAGCTGCTCGAGAGCCCCGATCTGATCCACCTGGCGGTCGACGAGATCGTCCGCTACGTCAGCCCGGTCATGTCGTTCATGCGCACCGTCACCCGCGACCACACGTACGGGGGCGTCGACCTGGTTGCGGGCGACCGCATGTTCCTGCTCTACCAGTCGGCCAACCGCGACGAGGAGGTGTTCGACGAGCCCGACGAGTTCCGCGTCGATCGCGACCCCAACCCGCACCTCGCGTTCGGCGTCGGCACCCACTACTGCCTGGGCGCCAACCTGGCCCGCGCCGAGATCGAGGTGGTGTTCACCGAGCTGTTCGCCCGGCTGCGCGACATCCGGGCCGTCGATCCCACCGCGCTCGACCGGGGCGACTCGAGCCTGGTGCTCGCGCTGAACCACCTCCCCGCCGTGTTCACACCCGAGAGCCGCGTGTGAGCGCCCACCCGCCGGCCGGCGTGGGCGCCGCGGCCGCCACCGCGACGCACGAGCCACGGCAGCGCGCCCGCATCCTCGACGCGGCGCTGGCGCTGGTGAGCGAGCTGGGGGCGGCGGGCACGTCGATGCGCCGGTTGGCGTCGGCCTGTGGCCTCAACGTGGCCACGATCTACCACTACTTTCCCTCCAAGGCCGACCTGCTGCGGGCGCTCATCGAGGAGCGGCGCTACGGCGAGCGCATGGCGGCCGAGGACCCACCCATCGACGCCACCGCCCCGCCCGGCGAGCGGCTCGCGGGGTTCTTCACCTGGGTGGCGGCCCGCACCCTGGAGGAGGAGACGGTCCTGCGGCTGCTGGTGGGCGAGGGACTGCACGGCAACGAGACCGCCCGGACGTCGGCCCGCGCCCTGCTGGCGGCGCTCGACGACACGATGGCCGGCTGGCTCGCCGCCGGGTTCCCGGAGCTGGTGACCACCGCCACGTCCCCGGTCGTCGCCGCCCGCCTCGTGCGCCGGGCCCTGCTGGCGGTGGTCACCGAGCACCTCGCGACCGGCGGCGCGGACGTCAGGGGTGCCGCAACCGACCTGGCCGCCGCGCTGTTCGGCCGACCCTGACCGGCGGCGCCCGGACTGGCGCCCGGACCGGCGCTCCCGACGCACGGAGCCCCCGACATCCGAACGCCGGAACGACGACCGCCGCGAACCGGGGACCGATCGTCGCGCGATCCGCAACATCCGAATGCCGGAACGGGATGCCGGAGCCGGCCGGGGTCGTCGGGTGAGGGTCAGGTGAAGATCAGGTCGGCCTCGTCACGGCCGCGGAACGGGGCGATGGTCGCCGCGGCCTGCTCGACGGCGGTGCGTTGGCGTTCGCCCAGGGACATGAAGGCCTCGACCGTGACCTCGAGCCGCTTGCCCGCGGCCCGCGCCCGCCAGATACCGACCGGGTGCCCGGTCACGAGCACCAGGCCGGGGCCGCCCACCGGGCGCCACAGGGCCCGCTGGTGGGCGCGGTCGGCCAGGAGCGTCGACCGGTCCCGCTGGGCCAGGAACGGGTCGCCGGCCGGCAGCAGCCGCGCGCCGGTCGCGAGCGGTGGGTCGTCCAGCATGGCGAGGTCGGTGCGCTGCATGACCGCCGCCGCGCCGTCGAGGCGGACCTCGACGAGCTCGTCGGCGAGGGTCAGGAACCGGTCCCGTGCCTCGGCCGGCGCGATGCCGGTCCACGCGGCGAAGTGGCGGGGCAGCACCGGGCCGTAGGCGTGGACGAAGCGCCGCACCAGCTCGAGGCGGGCGTCGGCCACGTCACCGCCCAGCGGCTCGCTCAGCCAGATGTCGGTGCCCACGAGCATCTGCCGCGACTCCTGGGGCCAGCCGTAGCAGTACACGCCGGCGGTGCCCGCCAGGCGCAGCAACTGGTCGGGCACGTGGTGGACGTCGCAGGCGTCGCACCACGGCTCGAGCTCCGCGGGCACCCGGCCGTGCAGGGCCTCGCTGAGCTGGCCCTTGGTGCGGGGCTCGGCGTCGGCCAGCACTGCGCTCAGGACGCCGACCACCGACCCGAGCGCCTCGCGGGCGGTCCAGCCCGGCGCCTCGATGTCGGGCCACGAGCCGGCGAGCTGCTCGCGCAGCGAGGACTCGTCGGCGGCCAGCGCTCCGGGCCCGAACACGACGCCGTCGGCGCGGGGCACGACGTGGGCGGCCCCCCGTAGGCCGAGGATGCGCAGCAGCGTGCGGTCGTCGTGCAGGGCGCGGTCGATGTCGTCGGGCACCAGCTTCGCGACCCGGGCCGCCAGCGCGACCGCCGCGTTGCCCGGCGGCGTGTCCTGCACCGCAGCCACCGCGGCGGCGTCGACGAGGCGCCCCGGCGGGAGCGTTTGATGCAGGTTGTGGGCCGCGACGCGGTAGGCGATCGCCTGCTCGGTCGACACCATCCCCCCACCCCGTGTGCCCATGGATCGGCAGGCTAGGACGCAGGTCACACGACGCGCGTCGCCGTCACCCACGGCGCTCGATTGACCGCTCATGGGGCCGGCCCCGCCGGCGGCTCCGGTGCCCGATCCGGCCGGTAGAGTCGGTGCGATGAAATGCCCGGTGTGCGATGTGAGCCTCTCGATCTCCTCCCGCGAGGGGGTCGAGATCGACTTCTGCCCCCAGTGCCGCGGCGTGTGGCTCGACCGGGGCGAGCTCGACAAGGTGATCGAGCGGGCGGCCGCATCGCTGGCGCCCGCGGGCGTACCCGCCGCCGCCGACGACCGCTACGACAGGCCGCCCCGCTTCGACGACGACCGCCGCCGCGACGACGACCGGCGGCACTACGACGACGACCGCGACCACCGCAGCCGCGACGACGACCGGCGACGCTACGACGACCGCGACGACCACCGGAAGCGCAAGCGCCGGTCGTTCCTCGACGACATCTTCGACTTCGACTGACCGCGGACCGGTCCCCGTCCACACGGGAGCCCAGGAGCCGGGGGCCCCGAAGGGCGTCAGGACAGCTCGGTGAGGGCGTGGCGCAGGGCGTCCAGCTCGGCGACCACGCCGTCGAGCTCGGCGTCGAGCGCATCGGCCCCGCCCCCGCCTGCAGCCCCGAGCGCCACCTCGGCCGCCGCGGCGACGGCCGCCCCGAGGCGGGCGTCGAGCAGGCGCAGCCGGTCGTCGGTGTCGTCGAGCGCGTTGAGCAGCCGCTGCACCGAGGCGAAGCGCTGTGCCAGCGCCTGCTCGAGCTCGGGGTCCGAGCCGGAGCGCTTCGCCCGCTTGTAGTCGTCGGTGACCCGTTCGGGGTCGAGGGTCGTCAGCGTGCGCTCGATCTGCGTGGCGCGGCCGGCCGTCTCCCACACGGCGAGCACGCCCGCGTCGAGCCGGGAGCACGCCGCGACCAGCCGGTCGCGGGTCGGCCCCTCCCGCACGCCCGCGAGGACGGCGGCGAATCGGCGCCGCGTCTCGACGGCCTCGGCGACGGCAGAGGCGAACCGCGCCGACACCGCGGCCGGGTCGACGTGGCCGAGGGGATCGTCCGGGGCTCGGCGGCGGCGCAACATAGGTCGGCCGCCGACGCTATCGCCGCGACGTCCTGGTCGCCCGGAATGCGAACTGACTAGGGTCTAATGCAGATGCATGACGGCGGGACCACGACCGACCGGCTGATCAGCGCCGCCGAGGTGCTGTTCGCGAGCCACGGCATCGACGGGGTGAGCCTGCGCGAGATCAACCGCGCCGCCGGCGCGAAGAACGCCTCCGCCCTCCAGTACCACTTCCGGGACCGGGACGGCCTGCTGCGGGCGCTCATGGCCAAGCACCGGCGGGACGTCGAGGCGCGACGCCACGCCATGCTCGACGCCTACGAGGCCGACGGCCGCGACGACCTGCGGGCGCTGGCCGGGGCGCTGGTCCGTCCACTCGCCGCCAAGCTGTCCGACAGCGACGGCGGCCCCCAGTACCTGCAGATCCTGGCCGACCTCACGAACCGCCCCCGGGCGATCGTCGACCCCGCCGACCTCGACGACCCGGCCTCCAGCATCTACCGCTGGCGCCAGCTCGTCGGCGGCCTGCTGGCCGAGGACGTCACCCGACTGCATCGGCGCTTCGCCGCCATCCGCTTCTCCGCCCACGAGATCGCGCGCCGCGCCCGCTCGGGGCCCCACGCCGACGACCGGCTGTTCACCAGCGACCTGATCGACCTCGTCACCGGCATGCTGTCGGCCGGGCTCTCGGACGAGACCCGGCGCCTCGACGCCGAGCGCACCCGGTCGGCCCGGCGCGACGGCCGCGCCGCCGGGGAGGCGGCCACATGAGCGATCCCGCCGCACCGGCGCGATCCGGCAGCGACACGGGCACCGACCTGGTCGACCTCGACGCGCTCGCCTCGTGGATGGACGAGCAGGGCCTACCCGCCGGCGAGATCACCGAGGCGCGGGCACTGAGCGGCGGCACCCAGAACCTGCTCATGCGGTTCAGCCGGGGCGGCCACGACTACGTGCTGCGCCGCGGCCCCCGCCACCTGCGCCGGACCAGCAACGAGGTCATGCGCCGCGAGGCCACGGTGCTGCAGGCGCTGGCGGGCAGCGACGTGCCCCATCCCGCCTTCGTCGCCGGGCCGGGCGAGCCCGACGCCGGAGTGGCCGGCGACGCCGTGTTCTACCTGATGGCCCCGGTCGAGGGCTTCAACCCCACCGTCGGCCTGCCCGATCTGCACGCCAACGACACCGCCATGCGCCACCGCATGGGCCTCGAGGTCGCCGGCGCCGCGGCGCGCCTGAGCGCCGTCGACCACCTGGCGGCGGGCCTGGGCGGCTTCGGCAAGCCCGACGGCTTCCTCGAGCGTCAGGTGCCCCGGTGGCTCGCCGAGCTCGAGGGCTACGGCGAGCTCGACGGCTACGCGGGCCCCGAGATCCCCGGCCTCGACGACGTGGCCGCCTGGCTCGACGACAACCGGCCCACGACGTGGCAGCCCGGCATCATGCACGGCGACTACCACCTCTCCAACGTGATGATCGCCCCGGACGGGCCCGAGGTGGCGGCCATCGTCGATTGGGAGATGTGCACCATCGGTGACCCCCTCCTCGACGTCGGCCTGCTGCTCGCCACCTGGCCCATCGGCCCCGCCGGCGATGGCGCCAGGGAGCCTGCGGCCGGCGATCCCGACGACCGCCTGGCCTCGGTGGTCGCGGGCCGGCTGGGCGATGACGGCGGCCTGCCCACACCCGCCGAGCTCGTCGACCACTACGCCGGGCTGTCGGCGCGCGATACGTCGGCCATCGCCTGGTACACGGCCATGGCCTGCTTCAAGCTCGGCATCGTGCTCGAGGGCACCCACGCCCGCGCCTGCGCCGGCCGGGCGCCCAAGCCCACCGGCGACATGCTCCACGCCATCACCCTCGGGCTGTTCGCCCGGGCCCGCACCGTCATCGCGAAAGGCTGACCATGCCCATCGACTTCACCCTCACCCCCGAGCTGGAGGACGTCCGCCTGCGGGTCCGCAGCTTCGTCGACGAGGTCATCAGGCCGGCCGAGGAGCGCATGGGCGGCGACGACGACCTGGCGCGCGACGAGTACATCCGCATCATCCTCGGTCTGCGCGCCAAGGCGCAGGAGGTCGGCATCTGGCTGCCCCACATGCCGACCGAGTGGGGCGGCATGGGCCTCAGCCACGTCGAGCTGGCCATGGTGCAGGCCGAGGCCGCCAAGTCGCGGCTCGGGCCCTGGGTCTTCAACTGCCAGGCGCCCGACGAGGGCAACATGCACACGCTGCTGCACTGGGCGACCGACGAGCAGAAGGAGCGCTACCTGCGCCCGCTGTGCGAGGGCCGCATGATGAGCTGCTTCGCCATGACCGAGCCCGAGGTGGCCGGGTCGGACCCGACGCTCATCCAGACCCGCGCCTACCAGGACGGCGACGAGTGGGTGATCAACGGCCACAAGTGGTTCATCTCCAACGCCCACCGGGCCCAGTTCGCCATCCTCCTGGCCCGCACCGAGGACGACCCCGACATGCCCCAGGCGGCCAACACGGGGTTCATCGTCGACATCCCCTCCGAAGGGTGGAACGAGGTGCGCGAGGTCGAGACGATGCACGGCTCGACCGGCCACTCCGAGATCCTCATCGAGGACCTGCGGGTGCCCACGTCGAACATGCTGGGCGGCCGGGGCCAGGGCCACATGCTCGGGCAGTACCGCCTGGGCCCGGCCCGGCTGGCGCACTGCATGCGCTGGATCGCCCAGGCCGAGACCGCGCTCGACATGATGGTCGACCGGGCCCTCAACCGCTTCGCCCACGGCTCGCTGCTGGCCGAGAAGCAGGGCATCCAGTGGATGATCGCCGACTCCACCATGGAGCTCTACCAGGCCAAGCTCATGGTGCTGCACGCCGCCTACCGCATCGACAACAAGCTCGACTTCAAGTCCGAGGTGTCGATGGCCAAGCACTTCGTGGCCAACGCGTTGGGGCGCATCATCGACCGGTCGATCCAGGTCCACGGCGCGCTCGGCTACTCCACCGACACGCCGCTGGCCAGCATGTACCAGCACGCCCGCTGGGCCCGCTTCGCCGACGGGGCCGACGAGGTGCACCAGATGCGCATCGCCCAGCGCACGATCGCCGCCTACAAGGACGACGGCAGCACCCGCGCCGCCACCGGCGACCTGCCGCTGTAGGCGACCCCGCGGCCTCAGCCGGGCGGCGCGGTGCCCGCCCCGTCCCGGCGGCGACGCCGGAGGAACCGGCTGACGCGCTCGCGCGCCTGCTTGACCTCGGGCTCGGGCATCTCTCCGTGCCTGTCGAGGTACACCGCCTTGGCCGCCCCGATGAGCGGTGTGGCCACCAGCGCGCCGGGCACGCCCGCGGCGGCGCCGCCCACCAGCGCCGCCAGCATGGTCGCGGGCGGCGACAGGTTGACGGCGCGGCCGACGATGGCCGGCGCGATCACGTGGTTCTCGAGGTTGTTGTAGGCGAGGAACACGGCGAGCGCGACGGCGGCCTCGACGGGCCCCTGCGTCAGCGCCAGCAGCACGAAGAACCCGCCGCCGAGGAAGCCCCCGACCTGGGGGATGAGGTTGGTCAGTGCGGCCCACAACCCGGCGACGGGAGCGAGGGGCACCCCCAGCAGGAGCCCGGTCGAGAGGATCACCAGGCCGGCGAGCACCGCCACGAACAGCGACCCGGCGAAGTAGCTGCCGAACGTCTGGTAGACGATGCGGCCCAGCCGGTCGACCCGCGGGCGGCGCGCCGCGGGCACCAGGGCGCGCACGCGCGCCACCGACACCGGGCCGTCGACCATGACCCCGAGGGCCGTCACGAGCACCACCACCGAGCTGAGGACGCCGCCGAGCAGGCGCTCGCCCACGTCGGCCAGCGTGGCGTCGTCGATGGTGGCGGGCGCGTCCTCGATCCAACGCTCGACGTCGCCGGCGGCGTCGGCCCGCTCGAGGCGGGGGCCGATGATCGGCCACGAGTAGAAGTCGCGCACCGTCTCGGGCAGCTCCTCGCTGAACTCGCGGGACTGCTCGACCGCGGCCGGCGCCACCAGGACCACGACCACCCCGATCGCCAGCGCCAGGCCGGTGCCCACGACCACGACCGCCAGGCCGCGCGACGTGTGCCAGCGACGCTGCACGGCGGCGACGACGGGCGAGATCGCCAGGCCGAGCAGCACACCGACGCCGATGCCCGTCAGCACGTCGGTGGCCACCGAGCTGATCGCGAACAGCGCCAGGGCCACCAGCGCGGCCCCGGCCAGCAGGACGATCGACCACGGGTCGATGTCGACCACGACGTGCTCGGTCTCGGGCTCGTCGCCGGGCTGCGGGCCGGCCTCGGCCGGCCGATCGTCGACGCTCGACATCGCCGGTACGGTACGCCACGCCCGGGCACCCCTGCGGGCCGGTACGGTACGCCGCGTGCCCCCGTCCCCGGCCCCGCAGCCCCGCCTGGTCGTGCGCATCTCGACCCGGTCGGTGGTCGCGGCGGTGGCGGTCGTCGTGCTGGCGGTGGTGGCCCAGCGGGTGTTCGTGGCGGCGCACGCGCCGCTGTCGTGGGCGGCTGCGGCGGCGGTCGTGGCCGTGATGGTCGACCCCATCGTCGACACGCTCGACCGGCGCATCCCCCGCCTTCCCGCCGTCATCATCGCCCTGCTCGTGGCGGCGGCCGCCATCTGGGGGGTCATCTACGTCGCCTTCGACGAGCTGTCGAGCGGGATCGACCGACTCGGCGAGTCGGCCCGCCTGGCGGCCGAGGAGCTCGAGGCCCGCGACGACAGCGTGGGGGACCTCGCCCGCGACGCCGATGCGGCGCGCCGGGTCGACCTGTTCGTCGACACGCTGGACGAGCGGGTCACGGGCGGCGACGACGTGATCCAGTCGACGGCCGGCACGGCACCGACGTACTTCCTGAGCGGCATCCTCACGCTGTTCCTCATGTCGTACGGGCCCCGGCTGGCCCGCTCGGCGCTCGAGCAGCTCGACGATCCCGAGCGGCGGGCCCGCATCGCCGCCATCGTCCCCGTCGCGCTGCAACGGGCGCGCCGCGCGATCTTCCTGACGCTCGGGCAGGGCCTCCTCGTGGGACTGGTGGTGGCCGGCGCGGGCTACCTGCTGGACATGCCCGTCCCGGCGGCGCTGGGCCTGGCCGCCGGCGTCATGGCGCTGCTCCCCCACGTCGGGATCATCCTCGGCACACTGCCGCTGATCCTGCTCGTCCTGGCCCTGCGCTCGGACGTGGCCGCCATCGCGACCGCACTGCTGGCACTCGCCGCCCAGCTCGGCGACTCGTTCGTGCTGCGGCGCCGCATCGGGGCGCGCAGCGTGCACATCGGCCTGCTCGTGCCCTGGGTGGTGGTGCTGGTCGGCTACGCGGTCTACGGCGTGGGCGGCGCGGCCTACGGGCTGGCTTTCGCCGTCTTCGCGCTGGCGCTGGTCGACGAGTTCGGCAAGGACCGAGTGGCGGGCATCCCGGTGCCCGAGGAGGACGAGGCCGCGAGTGGACGCCTGGCCGTTGCGGCGGACGAGACCGGCGAAGCCGAGCCCGGGGGCGGCGACGGCGGCGACGCCGTCGAGACCAAGCCGTCGGCCGACGTCGCCGGCCCGGTCTCCACCGCCTGACGCCGCACAGCCGGGACGCTGCCCGAGCTGCGGCGCGAGGTCGCGGAGCGGCACGCCCGCCATCCTGCCGGCGTCACGCAGTCGGCCCGCAGCGGGGCCGGACGGGGCGGTCCGGCCGCCACCGACAGAGGCGTGGCAGGCTACGGGGCATGCCGGGTGACGACGGCGAGCACGAGCCCGACTACCGACTGACGCTCGCCAACGAGCGCACGTTCCTGGCCTGGATCCGCACCTCGCTGGCGCTGCTGGCCGGCGGGATCGCGCTCAACGAGGTCACCGGGCTCTCCTCGAGCGAGGCGACCCGCACCGCGCTGGCCGTCGCGGCGGTGGCGCTGAGCCTGGTGTTGGCGGTGTCGAGCTTCGTGCGGTGGCGGCAGGTGCAGGCGGCCATGCGGCGCAACCAGCCACTCCCCCATCCGTGGGCCGTCCCGCTGCTGGCGACCGGCATGGCCGCGGTGGCCGGCGTGGTGGCCCTCGTGCTGGCCGTCCGGTGACCGCGCTGCCGGGCGGCGACGACGGCCGCGAGGACCTGGTCGAGACGCAGGTCGAGCGCACGGAGCTGGCGTGGGCACGCACCTCGCTGGCCTGCGCGGGCCTGGCGGCCCTGTGGGCCCACGTGTCCGTCGACTCGCTCGGCCCGGTGCTCGCACTGGCACTGGGCGGGGCGGTGGCACTGCCCGGACTGCTGGCGTCGTGGTGGCGCATCCGGGGGCTGCGGGCATCGCCCGAGCCCGAACCGCCGCGCGCCGCCGGCGCGGCCCTGCTGGCCGGGTCTGTGGTGCTGGTCGACGTCGCCGTGCTGCTGGTCCTGGCCGCCTGACCCCCACGCCGCGCCGGGGTCGCGTCGTCGCCGAGGCCTGTGGACCCGCCCGGACGACAACGTTTCGAAGAGCCGGGTGGCCGTTGGTAGGGTGCGGGACTTCCTGACTCGCGGTCAAGATACGAGGTGAGGGGCACGATGTCGTTGAGCTACGCCGAGGCGATCGCCCAGGTCACCCGGCCGGGCGAGCGCTTCGAGACCGGCACCGTCGAGGTGGGTGGCGCGCCGACCACAGTCTTCGTCCACGCGCCCACCAGCCTGCGCCAGGTGTTCGACACCGCCCGCGCCCGGGGCGACACCACCTTCCTGGTGTACGAGGACGAGCGCTGGAGCTTCGCCGAGGTCATGCGCCAGGTCGACGCCCTGGGCGCGCTGCTCGTGGACACCTACGGCGTGCGCAAGGGCGACCGTGTCGCCATCGGCATGCGCAACCATCCCGAGTGGGTGGTCGCCTTCGCCGCCATCACGTCTGTGGGCGCCATCTCGGTGTCGCTGAACGCCTGGTGGACCGAGGGCGAGCTCGCCTGGGCTCTCGAGGACTGCGGGGCGGCGGTGCTGATCGCCGACCGCGAGCGGGCCGAGCGCACGCATGAGGCCGCAGCCGAGCTGGGAGTGAAGGTGCTGGGCGTCCGCCTGGGCGCCGACGGTGCCCATGCTGCCCATCTGGCTGGTGTCGACCGCTGGGAGCAGGTGCTGCCCCTCGGCGCGTGGCTGCCCGATGTCGAGGTCGGGCCCGACGACGACGCCACCATCCTCTACACCTCCGGCACGACGGGGCGCCCCAAAGGCGCGGTGTCGACTCACCGGGCCGTCACCCAGGCGCTCATGGGCTACGCCTGCCGGGGCGCGGTCGACCGGCTGCGCCGGCCCCAGCCAGCGGAGGACGGGGCGAACGGCGGGCGGCCCGCACCGGCGTTCATCCTGGTCGTGCCGCTGTTCCACGTCACGGGCTCGATCCCGGTCATGCTGGGCTGCTTCTCGGCCGGGGTGAAGCTGGTGATCATGTACCGCTGGGACCCGGAGCGGGCCCTCGAGCTGATCGGGCGAGAGCGCGTCACCAACTTCGTGGGCGTTCCCACCCAGAGCTGGGACCTGCTGCAGTCGCCCCGCTTCACCGAGTTCGACACGTCCAGCCTGGTCAGCGTGGGCGGCGGTGGGGCGCCGGCGCCGCCCGAGCTGGTGCGCCGGGTGTCGTCCGACTTCCGCAACGCCAGCCCCACCATCGGCTACGGCATGACCGAGACCAACGCGTACGGCCCCCAGAACGGGGGCGACGACTACCTGGCCCGCCCCACCAGCACCGGCCGGGCGACGCCCATCCTGCAGATCGAGGTGCGCGACGACGCCGGGGTGCCCGTCCCCACCGGTGAGCTGGGCGAGATCTGGTTGAGGGGCCCCAACCTCATCCGGGGCTACTGGAACCGGCCCGAGGCCACCGCGGAGACCATCGTCGACGGCTGGTTGCGCACGGGCGACATCGGCCGGCTCGACGCCGAGGGCTTCGTCTACATCGAGGACCGGGCCAAGGACATGGTGCTGCGGGGCGGCGAGAACGTGTACTCGGCCGAGGTCGAGGCGGCCCTCTACGAGCACCCGGCGGTGCACGAGGCGGCCGTGTTCGGCGTGCCCCACGAGCGGCTGGGCGAGGAGGTCGCCGCCGTCGTCGTGCCGCGGGCCGGCGAGACCGTGACGGCCGCCGAGATCCAGGCACACGTGCGCGAGCGGCTGGCCCCGTTCAAGGTGCCGAGCCGCATCGCCGTGTGGGCGCAGCCCCTGCCCCGCAACCCGGCGGGCAAGGTGCTCAAGCGCGACCTCCGCGACGGCTTCGACGCTCCGTCGTAGGCCAGCGCCCCGGAGCGCCGCGGCCGCAACGTCAGGGACGCGCGGCCGGTGCAGGGATGCGTGGCAGCGCGGAGGCGACCGTGCCGAAGCGCTCGGCGCCCGCGTTCCAGTCGGTGCCGGCCCGCTCGACCTCGTCGTGGCTGCGGCCCACGAAGTTCCAGCCCATCACGATCTGCTCGGCCAGCGGCTCGCCGCCCAGCAGCAGCGCACGGGCAGGCCCCGGCGCCTCGATGCGCAGCTCGTCGCGGCCCTCGCCCAGATAGGCCAGCACCCCGGGGCCGAAGGTCTCGCCGCCCACCGCCACAGTGCCGTCCAGCATGACGAGGGCGTGTTCGAAGCCGGCCGCGAGCGGCACCACCGTGGGCCCGCCGGTGGTGGTGAGCTCGGCGCCGACCAGGGGCGTGTCGGCCCGGGCCGGCGACCGCGCGCCGCCAAGTTCGCCCACCAGCACCGTCGCCACGCTGGGGCCGAGGGCGAGCGAGGGCAGCTCGGCGTGGTGCTCGAAGGCCGCAGCACCGTGGCGGGTCGCCTCGGGCTGTGCCACCCACAACTGGATGCCGTGCAGGCCGCCGCTGAAGCCCGGCAGCGTCTCCTCCGCATGGGCCACCCCGTGGCCGGCGGTCATCAGGTTGAGCTGCCCGGGCCGGATGAGCTGCTCGCTGCCCAGGCTGTCGCGGTGCAGCACCTCGCCCTCGGCGAGCCAGGTGACCGTGTGCAGGCCGGTGTGGGGATGGGGGCCGACCGCCATGCTGGCCGGGGCCGCCGCCGGGCCGAAGTGATCGGCGAAGCACCACGCCCCCACCGTGCGCCGCAGCCGCCGGGGCAGGGCCCGGCGCACGCCCAGGCCGCCGACGGTGGCGTCCCGGCTGGGCAGCAGGTCGACCTCCGGAGCGTGCGGCGTGCCGCAGCCCGCGTCGGGCGGCACGTCCTCGGTGGTCACGGGGCCGCTCATCGCGCCAGCCTGTCACACGCGGCCCGGGCTACTCCTTTGCCGCCCGGGATGCGTCGGGCACCGGTCCGCCGGACACGAGCCCGGCGCCGTCCAGCGCCTGCGCGGCGAGCGTGCGACCGAGGACGATCATCTCGGCCGCGCGGTGGAACTCGAGGCTGCGGCATGCGTCGCGGGGCACGCTGATCAGCACGTCGGGGGGATAACCGGCCAGCCGGTAGCGGGTCAGGATGCTCTGCATCGTGTCGAGCGACTGGTTCATCATGTCGAGCTTCCCCAGCCCGGCGGGCAGTGCGCCGAACGGGTCGGTGGCCCCGTCTCCGTCGCCGGTGCGGCTGCCGTTGCGGTTGCCGTTGCGGTTGCCGCTGCGGTTGCCGGCGCTCGGGCCGGTGGACGCTTCGCCGGACGGCACACCCGCCCCGGCGCCTCCGCCGAGCCGCCCGAGCAGGGCGCGGACCGACTCGCGGTCGAACAGCTGCGACGCGCCGGCCCGGAAACGCTCGGTCCACTCCTCGACCGGGCGGGGTTCGGCCGTCTCGCGCACGGGGGCGACGCCGACCTGGTCGCGGGCGTCGGCCGCCACCGACACGGCGACGGTCACGTCGGCCTGGGCCGAGGCCGTGGGCGCGATCGGCACCGGGTTGGTGAGCGCGCCGTCCGCGAGCAGGCGGCCGTTGAGCACAACCGGGGTGATGACCGTCGGGATGGCGATGGAGGCGCGGATGGCGACGTCGACGGGGCCCCGCTGGAACCACACCTCCTTGCGCGCCAGCAGGTCGGTGGCCACGGCCGTGAACGGGATGGGCAGGTCCTCGATCAGCGCCCCGGCGAGCAACTCGCGCACCCGGGCCAGGATCTTCTCGGCCCGGATCGCCCCCGGCGCGGACAGCGACACGTCGAGCAGGCGCACCACGTCACGCTGACGCAGGCCCCGGGCCCACTCGGCGTAGGGCGCCAGCTTGCCGGCGGCGTGCAGCCCGCCCACCAGTGATCCCATCGACGAGCCGGCGATGCTGGCGATCTCGAAGCCGCGCTCCTCGAGCACGTCGATCACGCCGATGTGGGCGTAGCCCCGGGCACCGCCGCTGCCGAGCGCCAACGCCACCCGTGTGGGTCCAGGCATCCCGCCCATCGTAGGGACCCGGCGATGGTGCGCCGTCACGACACATCGTCGCCCGGCGGGCGCACGACGAGCTCGGGCCGCTGCCCGACCCGGTCCTCGACGCGCTGACCGCCACGCTGGCGTGGTCCCTCGTCAGAACACGGTCAGGTCGACGTCCTGGCCGGCCAGGACGGCGCCGGCCGTGGCGAGCGTGGCCGGCTTGACCAGGAAGTGCTGCGTCACGGCGTTGATGTCGCGCAGCCGGCGCTGCAGCGGGCTGTCGGCGTACAGCGAGCTGCCACCGCCGGCCCTGTAGGCGCTGGTCACCGCCTCGACGGCCTGCGACGTCGCCCACACCGCCGCGGCGCGGGCCCGGGCCCGTTGCTCCGGGCTGACCGGCGACGCCTCGACCGCGGTCGTCCACAGCTCGTCGGCCACGTCGTAGACGAGCGCGGCTGCGGCCCGCAGCCGCGTGTCGGCCACCGCCAGGTCGACCTGGAACGGCACGCTCCCGGCCAGCGGGGCCTGGTCGAGCAGCGGGACCTTGTGCGCGGCGAGGTCGAGGATGTCGTCGATCGCCCCTCGAGCGATTCCGAGGGCGACGCTGGCCACGGGTAGCGAGTACAAGGTGGGGACCGGGATGCGCAGCAGCGGCTCGTCGATGCAGGGCTCGTCCTCCAGCATCGCCAGCGTGCGGGCCGCGGGCACGAAGACGTCGTCGGCTCGGACGTGGTGGCTGCCTGTCCCCCGCAGCCCCGAGACGTCCCAGGTGTCCTCGATCTCGATCTCGTCGGGCGAGAAGACCGCCACGCGCATGCGGGGCGGTCCGTCGCCCGATCCGTCGGGGCCCGCCGACCCGCCTGGCCCCGGCTGCTCGATCGAGTTGCCGAACACCCAGGTTGCGTACTCACAGCCGCTGACGAAGGCCCACCGGCCGCTGATCCTGTAGCCGCCGTCGACCGGGGTCGCCGTGCCGCTCGGGGCGAACGCGCCGGCGGTGATGACGTCGCCGCCGCCGAACAGGGCGTCGAACATCTCGCGTGGCAGACCCGCGAGGTCGCACCACGATCCCGCGCCGATCATCACTGCCCAGCCCACGGACGCGTCGGCCCGGCTGAGCGTCTCGAGCACCTGCATCGTCTCGGTCAGGGTGGCACCGGCACCGCCGTGGCTGGCGGGCAGCACCAGGCGGAAGCAGCCGGCGTCGATCAATTGGTCGAGCAGGTCGGCCGGAAGCCGCCGGGCCTGCTCGATCTCGGGCCCGCGGGCGGAGATCTCCGGGGCGAGGTCGCGCACCGCGGCGAGCGTCGCGGCGGCGTTGGCGGGCGCGGTCGTGGCACCCGAGTCGATGGTGGTGGCCATTCGTGTCTCCCTGGTCGAGGTCGTGGTGGCCGCAGCCGGTCAGGGCCGCAGGATGGGGGCCTCGGCGGCGTGGCGGGCCCGCAGCGTGGCGTCCCACTCGCCGCTGCAGAAGACGGTCAGCTCCGAGATGCGGCCGTCCCGCACCTCGCACAGGATGAGCTGGCGGCCGGTGATCAGCTCCCGTTCCTTGTGCATGGCCTCGGTGTGCTCCGTGACGAAGCCCGACGGGGTCGCGATGGTGCGCACCACCTCGACCTCCCGGCCGCCCGCGGCGTAGCCCTGCAGCCAGGCCCGGAAGTCCTCGATGCCCTCGAGCTGGAACCGCCAGTACGGCGGATGCCCGTCGAGGAACACGTCGTCGGTGAACACGTCGCCGACGTCAGCCGTGCGGAACACCTGGGCCAGCGCCTCGCTGATGCGGTCGACGTCGGTGTCGGTCGAGTTGTTGCCGATGGTGGGCTGGGCCATGGTCGTCGCCTCCTGTGGGCCGCACCTGCGACGGTACGGAGTGTCCTCGGGGGCCGCATCGCCCGAACCACCCATCGACGCGTGGGACGCGTGGGTCGTTCTATGCAGACCCGCCGGCGAGCCCGTGCTCGTAGGCCCAGGCGGTGGCGGCCGCGCGCGACGACAGGCCCAGCTTGGCGAAGATGTTGCTGAGGTGGCGGGCGACGGTCTTGTCGCTGATGAACAGCTCGGCGGCGACCTCGCGGTTGGTCCTCCCCCGCGTCACGAGCGTCAGGACTTCCGCCTCCCGCGCCGTGAGCGATCCGGGCGGCGACCCTCGGGCGGGAGGCGACAGCTCCGCCACCCGCGCCAGGTCGGGCGCCGCCCCCAGCTGGTCGAAGACCCAGCGAGCGGCGTCGAGCTCCATGGCCGCGCTGTCGTCGTCGCCCAGCGCCCGGCAGGCCAGGCCCACCAAGACCCGGACGCGAGCGGCCTCGTAAGGGGCGTCGAGCCCGTGCCATGCGGCCCAGGCCCGGCGCAGCGTGTCGAGTGCCAGCCGTGCCTCGCCCTCGGCCAGCAGCACCGCTCCCGTTGCCTGGGCAGCCGACGCCAGCAGCACGGGCGCACCCAGGTCGGTGGCGATGGCCGACAGCTCCTCGGCGCGGGCGCGCGCCGCGGCGACGTCGCCCGCGGCCAGGCTGATCTCGACGTCGGGCCCCAGCACGGCGGCCCGCGTGATCGGGCCCCGCGCCTCGCCCACCACCCGGCGGATGGCGCCCCGGGCGGCGTCGACACGTCCCTGGGCGAGCCGCAGCAGCGCCAGTCCGGGCTGGGGCTCGCGACCGGCCCGGTGCGCGTCGCGGTAGGCCTGCTCGGCCGCGTCGGTGTGGCCCCGCACCCGGTGCAGCTCGCCCTGCTGGTAGAGCGCCTCGCCCACGGCGGGGGCCCCGGCCAGACGCTCGAACGCCCGCTGGGCCTCGTCGGCGGCGTCGGTCCAGGCGCCGTGGAGCTGCAGGATCTGCGACCGGTGCACGAGGCACTGGCCGCGGAACGGCACCAGGTCGGGCTGCGCGCCGCACCAGCGGTCGAGCGCCGTGGTCCACTCCCGGGCCCGGCGCAGGTCGAAGGCGCGCTGGCACGTCTCGATGGCGGCGCAGTACACGATGCCGGCGACGACGGGCGAGACCTCGTCGGCGGTGACGGCCACGATGGCCTCGTCGAGGTGGGCCGCGCCCTCTGCGGTGCGCCCCAGCTCGACCAGGCACTGCCCGCGGCCGAGGGCACCCAGGGTGCTGAGATCGCGGTCGCCGAACCGCTCGCCGAGCTCGGCGACGCGGTCGAACGTGCCGACGCCCGCCTCGGGCTCGCCGCTCTCGAGCAGCTGGAGGCCCTCGAAGACGAGCAGGTATCCGTGCCCACGACCTTCCGACTCGGTCCCGGCCAGCGCCTTCTGCGCCCGGGCCAGCCACCCCGACGCCCTGGCCTCCTCGCCCCGGGAGTACAGGCCGAAGGCCAGCAGGAACGCGCTGCGGGCGGCCCGGGGGCCGTCGCCGGTGCGGCTGCACTCGTGGATGGTCCTCGCCCACAGATCGGCGTCGTCGCGGCCGGCGAGGTACGCGGCGGTGGCGAGCCGCTCGAGGTCGTCGAGGTCGAGCGGGCAGGCGCGATCGGCCTCGGCGAGCGCGTCGAACGCCTCGCTCCACGCCCTCCGGGCGAACGCCTCGCGACCTGCCGCCGTCGATCCGGTCACCACCCCAGCCTGGCGCACATCGCGCCGCGGACGTACCGCGGGCCGCCGAACGGGGTTGACTTGGCCGGCGGCGCCCGGGAGCCGGGGAGGGCGAGGCGTGCGGTGAGGCTGGTCGGCCCGGCTGTGTTCGCGCCCGGGCCCGGGACGTCGACCGTGATCGAGGACGACCGCCCGTACGATGCCGTCGTGATCCACTGGACGGATGGTGCGGGCGTCGTCGAGCTTCCCTGCGGCCGCAGGGTCCGGGGGCGCGGGTTGCGTCACGCCCTGCCCGACGGGCCCGAGCCCGAGTTCGGCGTGTACCTCGTGGGGCGCGATCCGGGGTCGTTCGACTGGGACCACCGGTGGGTGCGCTGGCCCGACTTCCGCACCCCGGCGTCGGCGGATGACGCGGTCGACGCGCTCACCGAGGCCTACCGAAGGGCGGCATCCGAGCGCGTCGAGATCGCTTGTGGCGGCGGCGTCGGCCGGACCGGGACGGCCCTGGCCGTGCTCGCCGTGCTGGCCGGTGTCCCGCGCGCCGAGGCGGTGGGGTGGGTGCGGCGCCACTACGACCGCCGGGCGGTCGAGACGCCGTGGCAGCGACGATGGGTCGGCCGGGTGGGCCTGGGCGATCGCTGACGACACGTACCGTCGGGGGATTCGGGCCCGTCGGGCAGTGATCCGGCGCGTTGACCCGGAAACCGTGCGGAACGCAACACAGGCACCGCGATCAGTCCAGTGCGGGGGACTGCCTCCGCGCCCTGTGTCAACCGACAAGGAGTGTGTGCGATGCGACAGCGAAGCCGTTTGCGGCTTCTCGCCATCCTCCTCGGGCTCTCGATGGTCGCCGCGGCGTGCGGCGACGACGACGACGATACCGAGGCCGGCGAGGACACCGATACGACCGAAGCCGACGAGGGCGGTGAGAGCCTGGCCCCGGAGCTCGGCGACGCCGCCCCTCAGTGCGAGGGCGAGACGGACGAGGTCCTGACCATCGGCGGCCTGCTGCCGCAGACGGGCGACCTCTCGTTCCTCGGCCCACCGATGGAGGCGGGCACCGGAATGGCCGTCGATGACGTCAACGCCGCCGGCGGCGTGCTCGGCAGTGACATCGAGTTCCTGCCGGGCGACTCCGGTGATGCCGACCCCGACGTGGCCAACCCCACCGTCGACGCCCACCTGTCGGCCGGTGCCGACGTGATCCTCGGCGCGGCGTCGTCGGGCATCTCGCTGAACGTCATCGACAAGGTCACCGGCGCCTGCAAGATCCAGTTCTCGCCGGCCAACACGTCGCCGCAGTTCACCGACTACGACGACGACGACCTCTACTTCCGCACCGCGCCCTCCGACATCCTGCAGGGCCAGGTGCTGGCCGACCTGATGGTCGACGACGGGGTCGCCTCGGCGGCCATCCTGGCCCGCCAGGACTCCTACGGCGAGGGCCTGCTGCAGTACACGCAGCTGCCCTTCGAGGAGCAGGGCGGCGAGGTCGTGCTCGACCAGGTCTACGACCCCGAGGCGCAGAGCTTCGAGGCCGAGGTCGACGCGGTCGTCTCCGAGGACCCGGACGCGCTGGTCATGATCGGCTTCGACGAGTCGAGCCGCATCCTCAGCTCGCTGTTCGAGCAGGGCTTCACGCCGGACGAGAAGCAGATCTACCTGGTCGACGGCAACATCGGCAACGCTCTCGGCGAGGACTTCGACGAGCCCGGCACATTGGTCGGCGTCAGGGGCACGCTGCCGTCCGCCGAGCTGACTGACGAGTTCAGGGACCGCCTGCTGGAGGTCGATCCCGACCTGACCGACTTCAGCTACAGCGCGGAGGCCTACGACGCGGTCGTGATCACCGCGCTGGCGGCCATCGCCGCGGAGTCCGACGATCCGGCCGCGGTCGCGGCCCAGATCAACGGCATCACCCGCGACGGCGAGGCGTGCGAGACGTTCGAGGACTGCCTCGCGCTGCTCGACGAGGGCGAGGACATCGACTACAACGGCCCGTCCGGCCCGCAGGAGTTCAGCCAGCCCGGCGAGCCCACCGCGGCCAGCTTCGCCATCATGAGCTACGGCGAGGACAACCAGATCGACGAAGCGGCCACCGAGTTCCGGCAGGCGTCGCTCTGACCTGGCGTCACCATCGGTGACCGGCGACGGTCATCGCGCCGGGGGGCCTGCCCTGGTGGCTGGCTCCCCGGCGCGGCCGATCGCGCGATGAACGCGCGACGGCGGGCTGAGCGCCCGAGCCCGCCGGCTGGGTTGATCGACGAGCACGGGAAGGGCCCCGGCTACGGACGCGGGGCCCTTCCGCGACCGGTCGGCTACTGACCCACCTCCCGGGTGACGATGTTGGCGGGATCGGTCGCCGTCGTGACGGTGAAGAACGGGAAGAACGCGGTCCCGCTCTGCCCGAGGCCGACGTAGTCGCCCAGGAAGAACCCCCGGGCCACAGGCGCCCTCCGGCTGTCGAACGCGGCGTCGGTCACCGCGACCTCCTCATCCCAGCTCGCCGCCACCGAGCAGTCCTCGGATGCTGCGTGGCAGTGGGCGACGAACGCCTCGGTGGGGGTTGTGGCGCCGTTGTCGGCCGTATTGCTCCGGAAGTCGTAGTACGAAACGGCCACGGTCCCGTCGTCCAGCACGTGGACCATCGGCGTGAAGGCCTGCTCGTTCAGGTTGTTCGCGAGATCCGGCGTCTGATTCACCTTGATCGGGGCCGACCAGGTCAGTCCCCCATCGAGCGATCGACTGAGCGCGATGCTGGACCGGGGGCCGAACCGGCTGTCCTGCCACACCACGTACACCGCGCCGGTGGTCCGGTCGACCGCGATCTCGGCGTTGATGTCCCCGGTGCGGTGGCGAGCCTCGACGCCTGCGGGCAACGGTGAATCCGGGTCGATCACCACTCCCCGGAAGAACCTGTCGACGATGGTCTCCTGCGTGTCCCAGGTCGCGCCGTGGTCCGAGGACCGGATCACGGCGATGTGGGAGCCACGGGTTCCCTGGTCGTTCCTGGTCCCCCGGATCAGCGTGAACACGTTGACCAGCTCGCCGTCGAACTCGTCGTTGTCGGGGAGCACGGCGATCTGGTTGCCGATCGTCTGGGCGACGACCCCGGCCCTGAAGATCCTCCGGGCGGGCTCCCATGTCTCGCCGCCGTCGGTGGTCCGAGCGAACAGGGGGTCGCCGGCGAACGCCACGGCGTTCTCGAACGCCTGCTGGTTCTGGTTGCCGCTCGGCGGCGACACCACCAGATCCCACACCGCGTACACGAAGTCGGAGTCGTTCGGGTCCGCGGTGATGGCGTTCTTGTCGTTGAAGGCGTTCGGGCTCTCGTCACGGTTGAGGGAGATCGGGTCCTCCCACGTGGCTCCGTGATCGGTCGAGCGGGTGACCAGCATGTCGTCGGGGTTGGTGTCGAAACCGCCGGGGGCGGTGTCGGTGGCCAGGGTCATCAGGTATGCGGTCCCGTCCGGGGAGATGGCCACCCACGGGTCGGAGGCCCGCTCGAAGTTCCCCCCGTTGGCCGGGGTTCCCCCGGTGCAGTTCGAGGACTTGGTCATGGCGTTGACGGTCCAGCTCGCCCCGCCGTCCAGGCTGGTGGCGCTGACGTTGCCCTCCGATCCGCCGTTGTTCCACCGGTCCTGCTGCCAGGCCCCGATGATGATGTCCGGGTTCGACGGATCCACCATCACGTGGGGCTCGACCTCGCTGTTGACGAACTGGATGGCCGGTACGCCGCCGACATCGCGGAATCCGGTGTCGCCCTCACAGGCAGCGATCGGGCTGGCCCCGGAAACTTGGACCAGCGGTCCCGTGGTCGACGGGCCCGCCGTGGCCGGAACGGAGCCGACCACGGCCAGAACAGCCAGGGACGTACCCAGCGCGACGACTTTGCTTCTCGGGCGATGCATGCTGAACCCCTCCTCCTGGAATCCGTGGCATCGTGCACATCCCTGTCGAGGGCGGCGACGATGTTCGGCCTGTCGAGGTGGGCGGCCGCACGGGCCCGGCAGCGGAAACGCTCGACGAGGCCTCAGACGCGATCGAACGCGGGCGCGACGACATGGATCGCGACGACGCGCCCGAGCAGACGGTCGTGGGCCTCGCGCACGCCGGCGATCCTCCCGCGGTTGACCAGTTCCCCGAGCTCAACGAGCCGTCGAGAACGGCCGTGGGGCCGACCACACAATGACTGTACCCGGGGAGTGGCGTTCGACGCCCGGCGTGGTGGCTCCACTCCCCACTCGGCTGCTGGCGGGCGCCGTCGCCTCACCGTCACGCCGGCCCGCATCACACGCGAGGACCTCCGCCCCTACCCCCGCCGCCGCAAGAGGTCGACGATGTGACCGGCCCAGAGGCGCCCACATCGAGGCGCGGAGGTGCAGCCATGCCGACGACAACGACATGCGGATGCGGCCCGTCGTGCGACCCACCCCCAGCGACGACCGCCGCAGTGACCCTGCCGATCGTCTGGCAACGACTGGTCAGCGGCGGCGAGACCTGCCCGCGGTGTGGCTCGACCCAGGCAGCAGTCGAGCGCGCGGTCGCGACCCTGACCGAGGTACTGCGCCCGCTGAACATCGAGCCCACCCTCGAGACGATCGGCCTCGATCAAGACACCTTCGACCAGGCACCCACCGAGTCCAATCGGATCTGGATCGCCGGTCGGCCGCTCGAAGAATGGGTCGGGGCGCAGGTCTCTGGAAGCCAGTGCTGCTCCGTCTGCGGCGACAACAGCTGCCGCACCCTCCGGATCGATGGCACAACTTACGAAGGAGTCCCCGAGTCTCTGATCGTCAAGGCCGGCCTCGCGGCCGCATCGACCCTGGTGACGGCCTGACCCTCTGTTGCCGCAGCCGAGCCTCACAGAGGCAAACGGATCTCGAAGCGGGTCAGTGCGTAGAACGAGAACTTCTTCGTCGAGACCGTGCTGCCGAAGAGCATCCTGCGAACGCTCGACGAGCGCCCGCACCGCGAGGCTCGGGCTCAGTCCT
>DASSCS010000031.1:0-10053 GCA_035697515.1 Acidimicrobiales bacterium | reverse complement strand
GCCAGGTGTCATCGAACTGACCCCTTCCACACGACGGATGTGACAAGGAGACATGCGATGAACGCTCCAATCCTGGTCACCGGCGGTACGGGCACCCTGGGGCGGCTGGTCGTCCCGCGACTGCGGGACGCCGGCCGCGAGGTCCGGGTGCTCAGCCGGCACCGCCACGAGGGCGGCCAGGGCGTCCAGCTCGCCACCGGTGACCTGGCCACGGGCGAGGGGATCGACGCCGCGGTCGAGGGAACCGAGGTCATCGTGCACTGCGCGGGCACCACCAGGGGCGACGAGGACAAGGCGCGGCACCTGGTCCGGGCGGCGTCGCGGGCCGGGGTGCGGCACCTGGTGCACATCTCGGTCGTCGGGGCCGACAGGGTGCCGCAAGCGGGCCGCATCGACCGCGCGATGTTCGGCTACTTCGGGTCCAAGCTCGCCGCCGAGCGCATCGTGTCCGACTCCGGCCTGCCGTGGACGACCCTGCGCGCCACCCAGTTCGACGACCTCGTGCTGATGGTCGCCCGGCAGCTGGCCAAGCTCCCGGTGGAGCCGGTCCCGACCGGTTTCCGGTTCCAGCCGGTCGACGCCGGAGACGTGGCGGACCGGCTCGTGGAGCTCGCGCTCGGCGCGCCGGCCGGCCTGGTGCCCGACATCGCCGGGCCGCGGATCTACGGGATCGCCGAGCTCCTCCGCGGGTACCTGCGGGCGCAGGGCAAGCATCGGCTGCTCGTACCGGTCCGGCTCCCCGGCAAGGCCGCCCACGCGCTCCGCGACGGCGCCAATCTCGCCCCGGACCGGGCGGTCGGCCGCCGGACCTGGGAGGACTTCCTGGCCGAGCGGGTGGGCGCGCCGAGCGCCGGGTCGCCGCCGGCGTAGCCCGGCTCGGGCGGGCTTCAGTCCACCTTGGCCATGTTGGCGAACCGGGTGAACTGCTCGAGGAACGCCAGGCGGCACACCCCGGTGGGGCCGTTCCGGTGCTTGGACACGATGATCTCGGCCTGGCCCCGGTCGGGCGAGTCGGTGTGGTACACGTCGTCGCGGTAGATGAACATCACGACATCGGCATCCTGCTCGATGCTGTTCTCGACCGTGATGCCGTTGGCGACGAAGTTGTGGGTGCCCTCGACCGTCGCGTCGAAGACCGGCGCCTCGCCCTTCGGCTCGACGGCCACGACGCGGTCCCAGAACACGTCGGACGACGCCAGCGCCCGGGTCACGTCGTCACCGACGATCTCGGCCACGCGGGCGAGCCGGGCAAGGCTGGGCGCCTGCGCGAACAGGGCGGATCCGCAAGAGGCGGTACCCAGCTCGGCGGCGAACCGGCGAGTCGAGATGCCATGGTCGGCCATCAGTCGCCGCACCCGGCCCCACACCTCGACGGGCACGGTGTCGACGCTGGCGTTCGACCGGAGTGTCGCGAGTCGGCGCCGCAGCTCGTCGGCGCCGGCCCGACGCTGCCCGACCACGTCAATCCGGTCGACGAACGCCAGCTGGTCGTCGCGCCCGTCGATGCACAGCTGGTAGCCGGGGCGTCCCGGCGAGCCGTCGACGGTGCGCAGCGTCGAGCGGATGCCGAGGCGCAGCAACAGCAGGCGGACGTCCTCGACGAGTCGCCGGCTGGTCGAGGTGTAGTGGACGCGCCCCTGGCCCCACCACCCCACGCACCCGTCGGTCGCCCACAGGTGGCCGAGGAACAGGGCCACCTGGTCGTCGCTCAGGCCGAAGACCGGGGCGGGAACGAACCGCTCGTGGCTGCGCCTTCCGTCCAGGCCCCACTGGTCGAGCCAGGCAGCGACGGGACTGCGCGCGAGCATCACGACCTCGGCCTCCGGCCAGACCTGCGCCTCCTTGGGGGACGGTACGAGCCGCGGCACCGCAACGCGGCTGCCGACCCCCAGCTCGTCGAGCCGTGACCACCCGTCGACGGTGAGAAAGGGGTGGTTGGCGCTCGCCGTCACCCGGCGGCCCGACGCGAGCCGCAGCTCGAAGACCTGCTTCACGCCGGTCGGGAAGGCGTGGGTCATGGTCGCAGGCACCATGCGCAGGTCGGTGTCGAGCGACCACACCGGGATGTCCCGCTCGCCGCTCGCGGCCAGGTCGGCGATCGTGACCTCGGCCCCCGTGTCGGCGCGCAGCACCCGGGCATCGCCGGTGAGGCAGCCCGACTCGCGGAGGTCGGCGAGCATGGGGCGCTTGTCGGCACGCAGCTCGAGCTGGCGGCTGAGCTGCGACAGCGCGACGACGGGGCACTCGAGCTCGCGGGCCAGGATCTTGAGCCCGCGGCTCATCTCGGACACCTCGACCTGGCGGTTCTCGGCGTTGCCGCGGCCGGTCATGAGCTGGAGGTAGTCGACGACCACCATGCCCAGGTCGCCGACCTGGCTGCGCAGGCGCCGGGCCTTGGACCGCACCTCCATGACGGTGAGGTTGGGGTTGTCGTCGATCCAGATGGGCGCCGCGGCCAGCCGGCCGATCGCCTGGCTGATGCGGCTCCAGTCGTCTTCGCTGAGCTGGCCGGTGCGCACCCGGCGCGAGTCGATGCGGGCCTCGGCCGACAGCAGCCGCTGCGACAGCTCGAGGCTGCCCATCTCGAGGCTGAAGAGCAGCACCGGCTTGTTGGCGTGCAGCGCGGCATGTGCCGCCATGCCGAGGGCGAACGACGTGTTGTGCACGAACACGTCGGCGGCGACGAAGTTGTGCGTGTCGGGGACGGTGAGGTCGTAGACCTGCTCGTCGCCCTCGTCGTCGATGGCGACGATCTCGTCCCACATCACGTCCCCGCCTGCGGTGGGCGCCGCACCGGCCTCGCCCGCCGGCCCGGTCCCGGCGTCTCCCCCGCCATCGCCCCGGCGCCCGTCGGCACGCCCGCCCCCGCCCGCAGCGACCGGCACCTGCCGACCGCCGGCCAGCGCCCGGGAGTGGGCGACCACCGCCCCCAGCTCGGCCTCGTGGCCCAGCAGGCCGATCTCGTTGGCCAGCGCGATCAGGTGCTCGCCCCCCTCGACGACCAGCTCGTGCGCCACCCAGGTGGCCTCGTCGACGGCCACCACCGCCTGCGACACCGTCGCGCAGATGCCGAACCGCAACAGCAGGTGCTGCAGGTCGCGCACCAGTCCCTGGCTGCGGACGCTCACCACCAGCCGACCGGGCCGGCCGTCGCGGGGACGCCACACGGCCGCCGGCACGCCGAGCGCCCGGTTGAGGAAGCGGGCCAGCAGGTCGCGGGGCAGGCGGAACACCGCACGCGGCACCCGGCGCAGGTGCAGCTCGGCGGCCACCTCGTAGCGGCGGGCCAGGTCGTACAGCTCGGCGCCGGCCACCACGTCCCACGTGCGAGCGCCGCCTGCCAGGGCGCGGTCGCTGACCCCGACCCCGAAGCGCGTGCCCCGGAAGTCGATGTCGGCCGCCACCTCGCGGTTCTCGGTCCACAGGCGGGGGCCGTCAGCGGCGGCGCCCGGGGCCATGACCAGGTGCGCCAGCATCACCACCTCGTCGGCCGGCAGCTCGGTGGTGCCGAACACCGGGATGACGGCGGGGACGCCCACCAGCTGCCCGGGCGCGAGGTCGGCGAGGGGGCGCCAGCCGGCCGCAGTGAGAAACGGGTGGCTTGCCGTGGTGCGCACCTCGCGCCCCGAACGCGTGCGCACCCGGAAGACCCGCTTCACCCCGTCGTCGACGAAGGCGCTGGGACGGGTGGTCTCGATGGACCCCGCGCCGCCCAGGGTCAGCACCGACACCGGCTGGCCGGCCGAACCCGCCCGGTGCAGCGCGGCGGCGGTGCGCAGCTCGCCGGTGCGGGGGTCGACGACGGGCGTGTCCCACGCGACGCACTTGCCCATGGCGGGACGGGCGCCGACGATGACCAGGTTGCTGGGCTGGAGGCCCGACAGCAGCTCGTCGAGGTCGACGTAGCCGGTGGGCACGCCGGTGACGGCATCGCCCCGGCCGTAGAGCTGCTCGAGCCGGTCGAGGTTGAGGCCCAGCAGCTCCTCGATCTTGGAGGTGGAATCGGTGACCCGTCGCTGGTTGACGTCGTAGACCAGCGCCTCGGCCCGGTCGATCGCCTTCGTGACGTCGTCGGGCATGCCGTAGCCGATCTCGGCGATCTCGCCCGCCACGCCGATGAGGCGACGCAGGAGCGCGTGCTCCTCGACGATGCGGGCGTACCCGGCCGAGTTGGTGGTGGCAGGGGCCGACGCCATGATGTCGACCAGCGTCTGGTGGCCGCCCACCGTCTCGAGCAGCCCGCTGCGTCGCAGCTCGTCGGCCACCGTGACCGGATCGACCGGCTGGCCCGCGGCGTAGAGCGCGTGGATGGCGTCGAAGATGTGCGCGTGGGCCGGCTTGTAGAAGTCGTCGGCCCGCAGCGCGGCCGCTGCCACGGCGATGGCCTCGGCCTCGAGCATCATCGCGCCGAGGAGCGACTGCTCGGCCTGGAGGTCGTGCGGGGGCACACGACCACCGCCACGAGGACGGCGCTGAGAGAGGGAGACGTCCGCGGCCACGACCGTCACCCTGGCAGCGAACGCCTGTGGGTAGCTAGGGGAACAAGTCGGTGGGATTGCTGTGGACGATCCGTCCCCTCCTGGGGATAGACCGGCGGTAACCCGGCGCGACGCACACGCTCTGCACACATTTTCTCACGTAGCGCCGGATCGATGGGGACGAGCTGTGGACACAGCCCGTCCCCCCGCCCTCACTCGGCCACGACGTCGACTGTGACGGGGAACTCGACGTCGGCGTGCAGCTTCGCCGGCACCACGTGCGTGCCGAGCGACTTGATCGGCTCGGCCAGCACCAGCTTGCGCCGGTCGATCTGCACGTTCGTCTGCGCCTCGATGGCTGCCGCGATGTCGGCCGCCGTCACCGAGCCGAACAGCCGGCCCTCGGTGCCGGCCCGGGCAGTGACGGTGATGACCTTGGGCACCAGCGTGGTGGCCAAGGTCTCGGCGGCCGCCCGGTCCTGCGCGTCGCGCAGATCGCGGGCACGCCGCATGCTCGCGGCCTGGGAGGTGGCGCCCGCGGTGGCCTTCATGGCCAGGCCCTTGGGCACCAGGTAGTTGCGGGCGTAGCCGTCGGCCACGTCGAGCATGTCGCCGCGCTTGCCCAGCTCGGGCACGTCGGTGCGGAGGATGACCTGCATCACGACTCGCTCCCGTTGGCGGCCGCCACCTCGGCCTCGGGGACCGGCGACTCGCCGTCGGCCCCAGGGACGCTGGGCCGGGGCGCCCGGTCGTCGCGGGGCCCGCGCTCGCCGCGCTCGCCGCGGTCACCCCGCTCGCTCCGGGGGCCACGGTCGCCGCGGCCGCCCCGCTGCTGCGTGATGCGGGTGACGTAGGGCAGCAGCGCCATCTCGCGGGCGTTCTTGATGGCCCTGGCCACCGACGCCTGCTGCTGCGCGCTGTTGCCCGTGACCCGGCGGGCCCGCACCTTGGAGCGGTCGGACATGAACCGGCGCAGCAGGTTGACATCCTTCCAGTCGACGTACTCGACACCCTCGGTGATGAGCAGGCTGGTCTTCTTCTTCGCCCGGCGGGCGTTGTCCTTGTTCTTGGATCGCGACTTGGGGGGCATCAGAAGGGCTCCTCGGACGGGTCGTAGCCGGCGGGCGGCTCGTTGCTGACGTTGCGGCCGGAACCGCCGCCCCCGCTCCATCCACCGCCGTCGCCGCCCTCGCGGCGATCGTTCTTGCTGATCTCGGCCGTGGCCCAGCGCAGGCTGGGGCCGACCTCGTCGGCGACGATCTCGACGACCGAGCGGCGCTCGCCGTCCTGCGTCTCCCACGAGCGCTGCTCGAGGCGACCGGTGACGAGCACCCGGGCACCTTTCTCGAGCGACTCGCTGACGTTCTGGGCGAGGTCGCGCCAGCAGGTGACGTTGAAGAAGGAGGTGCTCTCCTCCCACTGCTGGTTGTCGCGGTTCTGCCAGCGGCGGTTGACCGCCACACCGAAGTTGGTGACGGGCGCGCCGGCGGGCGTGAAGCGGAGCTCGGGGTCGCGGGTCAGGTTGCCCACGATGGTGACGTTCGATGACATGACTGCCTCCTACTTGGCAGCCTGCTCGACCAGGCCGCGACGGGCGGCCTCGCGGTCGGGCAGGCGCACGACCTTGTGGCGGACGGTCTCGTCCGCGAGTCGCAGCGCCCGCTCGAGCTGGTCGAGGTCGCTGCCTCCCACAAACTCCCAGACCACGTAGTAGCCCTCGTGCTTGTGGTTGATCTCGTAGGCGAAGCGCCGGCGGCCCCAGCGGTCTTCGCTCTTCACCGTGGCGCCCCGCTGGTCGAGCAGACCGGCGATGCGCTTGACGGTGGCGTCGATCACCTCGTCGTCGAGCTCGGCGTCGATGATGACCATGAGTTCATAGGCTCGCATCGCGAGCACTCACCTCCCTTCGGACCCGGCGGGTGCCGGGGCCCCGCAGGCGCGGAGCAGGGCGAATATGGACCTGCGAACTGTAGCGGCCGCCGACGAGGTCACCCACATCGGCGACCCTACAGAGGGGGTACGACAGTTTGCGCGGGCTCAGTCGACGGCGGGAGAGCCGTACAGACTGAGGCTCTCGGACACCTCGGCCGAGAGGTGGTAGCTCTCGTCGTCGTTGGGGAACCGGCCGGAGCGCACGTCGTCGGCGAAGGCGCCGAGCGCCTCGACCGAGGCCGCGCCCAGGTCCGCGTAGCGGCGCACGAACTTGGGCGCCAAGCGGTCCTCGATGCCGAGGACGTCGTGGTAGACGAGCACCTGGCCGTCGGTGGCGCTCCCGGCGCCGATGCC
Source organism: Acidimicrobiales bacterium (assembly GCA_035697515.1). Classification (GTDB taxonomy): domain Bacteria; phylum Actinomycetota; class Acidimicrobiia; order Acidimicrobiales; family VFJN01; genus ZC4RG19. Next base: position 3,289 of record DASSCS010000031.1, on the reverse strand, counting down.
GATGGTGGGCACGTCGACCGCGTCGGTGACCAGCCTGGCCACCTCGTCGGGCACTCCCTCGAGCACGATGGCGAAGCAGCCTGCGGCCGCCAGCGCCTTGGCGTCGTCGCGCAGCGCCAGCGCAGCGTCGTGCTGCCGGCCCTGCACCTTGAACCCGCCCATCGCGTGCACCGATTGGGGCGTGAGCCCCAGGTGGCCCATGACCGGCACCTCGGCGTCGACGATGGCCTCGACCACTGGCAGGCGCTTGCGCCCGCCCTCGAGCTTGACCGCCTGGGCGCCGGCCCGCACCAGGGCGGCCGCGTGGCGCACGGCGTCGTGCCGGCCGGTGTGGTAGCTCATCCACGGCAGGTCGCCCACCACCAGGGGCGCCGGCCCGTCGGCGGTCGAGGCCCGCAGGCCCCGGTGCACCGCAGCGGTGTGGTGGGCGATGTCGTCGACGGTCACCTGCAGCGTGTCGTCATAGCCGAGCACCACCATCGCCAGCGAGTCGCCGACGAGGATGAGGTCGACCCCGGCCGCGTGCGCCTGGCGGGCGCCGGGCGCGTCGTAGGCGGTGACCATGACCAGCGGATCGCAGCCCGCTCGTACCTTCGACGAGCGGATGCCGGGAACGGTGTGCGTGCGCATGGGGGCACGTCCCTCCTTCTCCGTCCAGCGCCACGATGGCTGCCGGCGGTGCCGCCAATTTACCGGCGTCGCTAGCCTCGGCGCCATGCCGACGCCCGCGCCGTCCGAGGACGCCCTGCCCACCTGCGACTCGTGCGGGGCGCCCGCGGCCGACACCGAGCCCGTGCACCGCGTGTACGTGACGCCCCGCGACGGGGACCTGTCCGGCGAGGCAGGCGAGGGCGACGACGAGGCCGCAGGCGATCACGTCGAGGTGGTCGCCGAGGTCGAGAGCTGGTGCTTCCCCTGCCGGAGCCAGTACCCCCACCAGCCGCTCACGGCCTGAGGGCGCGGCTCACCCCTCAGCCGCCGTTGGGGTTGCCGGGGCCGGGGGTGGTGGTAGGGGGCATGATCGTGATGGTCGGGTCTGTGGGCTCGGTCGTGACGGTCGGATCGGTCGTGCCGGGATCCTCGACCGTCGTGGTGGTGCGACCCGGGCGGCCGGGCCGGCCGGGGAGGCCCGGCAGATCGGGCAGGTCGGGGATCGACGGGATGGTGGTGGCCTGCTCCTCGGGGGTGAGCAGCTCGCCCTCGTTGATGACCGTGCCCACGGCGATCTGCTCGGGCGGCAGGGAGATGAAGGCGTCGTTCATGTCGACGGTGGCCGCCTCCATGAACTTCTTCCAGATCGTGGCGGGGAACGAGCCGCCGGTGGCTGCCCTGCCCTGCACCGGCCGGCCGGACTCGTTCATCGGCCAGAGCAGGCTCTCGACCTTCTCGGTGCTGGGGTCGTCCCAGCCCGTCTCCGGATAGCCCATCCACACCACGGCGGTGAGCCGGGGCACGTAGCCGGCGAACCACGAGGCCCGGTTCTCCTGTGCGGTGCCGGTCTTGCCCGCGGCGGGCTTGCCGATGTTGGCCCCCTCGCCGGTACCACCGTTGATGACCCCCTGCAGGGCGTGGGTAACGAGGTCGGCGTTGGCCTCGCTCATCACCCGCTTCTCGGTCATCTGGCGCTGGTAGAGGAGGGTGATCTCGCCCTCGTCACTCACCTGCTCGACGCGGGTGATGATCTCGGGCCGGCGGAACATCCCGCGGTTGGCGAACGTCGAGTAGACGCCGGCCATCTCGAGCGGGGTGGTCTCGACCGTGCCGAGGACCATCGACGGCGTGCGCCGGTCCTCGGGGATGCCCTTCGCACCGCCGTAGCCCATCGACTCCGCCAGCTCGGCGACCTTGTCCGGCCCCTCGACGGCCAATTCGCCGTCGCCGTCGAGGTCGGAGTTCTGGCCGATCCCGAGCGAGAGCATGAGCTGGGCGTACGCCGTGTTGGACGACTGCGCCGTCGCCTCGATCAGATTCATGACGCCGGCGTCGCTCTCGGAGTAGTTGCTCACCGTGGCGGGCTCGCCGTTGTTGGTCCAGCCCTCGAGCTGCATCGTGCCCTGGGCGTTGTAGCGCGATTCGAGGGAGAATCCCTCGCGCACCGCCTCGGCCAGCACGAGGGGCTTGAACGTCGACCCGGGCTGGAAGCCGGTGGACCCGGTGCTGCGCACCGCGTAGTTGGTCTCGTACTTCTCCGGCGTGAGCTTGTGGCGGCTGCCCACCATGGCCCGCACCAGGCCCTGGTCGTCGACGGCCACCATCGACGCCTCGGGGTCGCCCTCCCATGCCTCGGTGGCGGGGTCGTCCTCGTTGAAGAGAGTGGACGTGACGGCCTTCCAGGCCTCGCGCTGCATCTCGTAGTCGAGCGAGGTGTAGATGCGCAGGCCGCCGCGCGCGATCTGCGCGTCGGTGAAGCGCTCGGGCAGCACCCGCTGGAGCTCTTCGGTGATGTAGGACGACAGGTAGTCGGTGCCCATGTAGTCGTCGCCCACGCCCCGCAGCGTCTCGGTGAGCTTGACCCCCGTGTAGGGCTTGATCCACGGCTCGGCCACCGGCTGGTAGGCCGCGGCGGCCACCTCCTCCTCGGTGAGGTAGCCCTCGTCCTGCATGGCCACGAGGGCCGTCATGCGCCGGCGGGCGGCCTCCTCCGGGTACTTGGTCGGCTCGGCCGACGCCGGGGCGCGGATCACCCCGGCCAGCAGGGCCGCCTGGCCCGGGTCGGTGATCTCGCGGACGTCGATGCCGAAGTAGGCCTGGCTGGCCGCGGCCACGCCATGGGCGTCGCGGCCGAAGAAGATCGTGTTGAGGTAGCCCTCGAGGATCTCCTCCTTGGACATCTGCTGCTCGAGCTTGATGCTGAGCACGGCCTCGGTGATCTTGCGGCTCCAGGCGCGCTCGGTCGACAGCTCGAAGACGTTCTTCACGTACTGCTGGGTGATGGTCGAGCCGCCCTGTGACACCTCGCCGCCCTTGACGTTCTGGAACAGCGCCCGGGCGATGCCCGCGGGGTTGAGGCCGTCGTGCTGGAAGAAGTCGCGGTCCTCCATGGCGATGATGGCGTTGACCACCACCTCGGGAACCTCGTCGAGCGGCACGATCGTGCGGTTCTCGTTGTCGGCCTGGAGGCGGGTCATGGCGTTGCCGGCGCCGCAGGTGCCCTCGTCCACGCCGCGGGCGCAGATGTAGGACGCCTGGCCCAGGTCGCCGATCTCGGGCAGCTTGGTCTGGCTGACCATGACCCCCAGGCCACAGACGATCGCCAGCATGGTCAGGCCGATCAGGAAGATGGGCCGGC
>DASSCS010000030.1:0-18898 GCA_035697515.1 Acidimicrobiales bacterium | reverse complement strand
GGCCACGGGCGCCGTCCTCGTGATGGCGGTGGAGGGAACGGTGCCCGACCGCTACCCGGGCGACGTGCCGTTCGTCGTGCCGGGCCTGGCGGGCACGGTGATCGTGTACTTCCTGGTCCAGTTCCGCTGGCCGGCGGCGCTGGCGGGCGTGGACTCGGTCGTGCGCCGGGCGGGCACCCGGGCCCTCGGCATCTTCGTGGCCCACTACCTGCTGTTCGGCCTCCTGCGCCGCGCCGGCGTGACGCACGCCCTGGACGCGCCGACGGCCATCCCGCTGGCCCTGGCCATCACGGCGACCCTGTGCGTCCTGGCGCCCCACGTCCCGCGACTCCCGTGGTCCCCCCGCACCGGCCCGCGCCGTCCCGCCCGAGCCGGGCCGGCAGCACCGGCACCCAGTCTCGTGACCGCCCCGCAGGCCTCCGCCGAGCCCGGCATCGCAAGCGCCCAGCAGACCTCGAGCCTCTAGCTCACTCGGTCCGCAGGACGCGGCCGGGCGGCACCCGTGTGGCCATTCGGCCGGGTGGGATGGCGAGAAGCACGGCGACCCCAACGGTCACCGCGACAGCGAGCGCCACCATGAGCCACGGAAGGCTCCAGTCGTCCACGACACCGATGGCGTGTGCCAGCGCTGACCAGAGGCGACGTCCGGCGACGATCCCCACCGGCACACCGACGAGCAGGCCCACCGCCGCGACCGTGAGCGCCTGCCACCGCATGGTGCGCCGCGCCTGCCTGCGCACGAAGCCGAGCACGCGCAGCACCGCGAAGTCACGGCGCCGTCGCCGGGTGGTCGAGACAAGCGCGTGGGCCGCAGCGACGGTGGCGAGCAGGGCCAGGAACGCCGCCAGCACGGCCGGCAGGGCACCGAGCTCGTCGACGTTGTCGATGTTGGAGGGCATGGCGTCGCCAGCTCGTGTGACCTCGACCTGATCACCGAGCTCACGCAGGCGTGCCAACGCCGCGTCGGAGTCCACGTCGCGAGCGAAGCGCACCAGCACTCCGCTGTCGCGATCTTCGCCCTCGAGCGTCGTGAAGCCCTCCGGTGTCAGGAGCGCTCCAGAACCGGGATCGTTCTCCCCAGCTTGCACGTAGCTCCCGACCACCCGGAGCGCCTGTCCGTTGCCGTCGCCTTCGACCTCCAGCGTGTCGCCGATGTCGACACCGAGGCGGTCGAGCACCTCCTCACCCACCGCCACCTCGTCGGCTGCGGCCGGACCGCGCCCCTCCGGGATCACTGGGGCGATGTCGCCGCTGTGGTCCCACAGGGCGTTTGCTCCGACGGTGGACTGCCGGTCCCGGGCGTGGACGGCGAGGTCGAGACCTTCGAAGACGGCGACCGCCTCGACGTCCGGGCGGCGCGCGATCTTCTCGGCGGTCGTCTGATGCAGGGAAAGGTCTCCACCTGTGGTCACGATGGCGTCGTAGTTGGCGCCCCAGAGCTCCGGGGTGGCGAGCAGGTGATCGACGCATGCCCCGAACGCAAGGGTCGCGACCACGCCTGCGACGCCGGCGGCGGCGCCTGCCAGCGCAAGCCTGGCCGGCGGGGCCGACCGTCCCCGCCCGGTGTCGAGCGCCATGCGCACCCCGACCGCCATGGAAGGTGGGAGGGCGGCGAGGACGCCTGTGGCTCGGGACCGTCGTGCCGGCGCCTGCTGTACTGCGGGGCGAGGTGCGCCGGCCAGTTTCGACGCGCCGGCCGCGATGGCGAGGACCACCAGCCCCACGACGATCGCGCCGGGCAGCACGAGGGGGTCGAACCAGGGGCCGGGATCGGGCTCCGCCTGCCGGGCGACGCCCGTGATGGCCAGCGGCCCGCCAGCCACGCCACCGGCACCGGCGAGCAGGGCACCGGCCGTCGCGATGGGCGAAGCCGCGACCACGCCGGACAGGACCAGCTGGTGTGAGGTCATCCCGAGCGCCCGACGGATGGGGTCCTCCTCGGCCATGATCTGCGCCTGCCGGACGAATGCCTGAGCGAGCGCCGCGATGCCCGCGAGCGCGGCCGCGAGGGCGAAGGCTCGCAACCCGTTCACCTCGACCGCAAGGGCACCCTCGATCCCGACACCGGGGTCTTCCGGTTCGCCGATCGCTGCGTCGTCGCCGAACAGCGAGTGGACGCGCGCTTCGAGCTCTGGCAGATGGTCCTCGTCCACACGCAGGCTCACGCCCTGCCCTCCGCCGATCGCCGCGCCGTGGCGCTCGTAGTAGGCGGGCGTCACGAAAAGAAAGGGGTCCGGGGCGTCCGACACATCCTCAGCCCCGCGTGCCACACCCACGAGCCTCACTTCCTGGGTGGGACCGCCCGGCGACACGCGCCGGCCCTCGGCGTCGCTGGCCTCGGACTGCTCGGGTGTGAACGAGACGAGCACGAGGCGATCGCCGATCTCGAGGTCGAGCGCGTCCCGCATCGCCTCGTTGACGACGAGCTCATCCGGCCGGCGCTCGTCATACGGTCGGCCCTCGACGATCGGAAAGGCAGGGGGATCAGCGCCCGCCACGAGTGGCTGGGTGAACGCGATCGTGTCGTGTCCGGGCAGCATCCCGGTGCCGGCAGGTGCGACTGCGAGGAACACATCATGGGCGGCCCACTCGACGCCCGGTGATCTCGCCACCTCGCGGACGCGCTCCGGATCGGGGCGCGTCTCTGTTTCCACGAACACGGTCGGCGGCTTCTGGTACTCCAGCAGGCGGACGAACGCGGTGTCGGCTCGCCGCGAGCCGGTGAAGGCGGCGAGAACCACGCTGCCGGCCAGACCGGCGAGAGCGCTCAGCACGATGACCGAGCGCCATCGCTGTCGCCATTCCGCCCGAGCGGTCAACCAGATCGCCGCCATCATTGCTCCTCGTCGCACGGCGGATGCCAGACCACCGCGTTGGGCCGGGTCCCGCCGGCGATGGTGGCGGGCAGCGCGATGCGCGCTCTCCTGGCTCCGAGGATGAGTGTGCGCTTGCCATCGCCACTCGGCCAGGGTGCTGGCTTCCGCGTACGGTGGTGTTGGCACCATGCCCACGAACGCAGCCAAGGCGAAGACGGGCGTGTTGGCCGCGCCGGACGCAGTGAAGACTGATCGCCCGTCGGGGCTTCACTGCGGGGGGTGCGGCGAGCGATGCAGCTCGGTGTGATGCCGAAGCCAGCGTTGCGAGATCGTCTCCTCCGACGCGCCGTCGTCGTACGCGGGCGACACGAGCGGTGCCGCGTCGGTGATCGCCACGACGACGATGGAACGCACACGGTCAGGCTTCGTCGTGAACCCCCGCTCGCGGAGCACCCCCAGACCTCGATCGAACATGACGCCACCCGTGTGGACCGTCGCGTGTCCCTTGAACCGGTAGCCCTTGCGCACGATGGGGTCGACGACGTTGATCTCGACGTCCGGGTTGGATGCGAGGTTCTCGACCGTTCCCGGAGACGCGATGTCGGCGAACATCAGGTGATGCTCGTCCCACACCGTCGTCGTTCCCTTCGGCGAGAGGTTCGGCCTGCCGTCGCTCGTGACCGTGGCGACGAAGCCGAGCGACTGCTCGAGCACGACCCGCTGCATGTCCAGGGAGAGCTCCACAGGAGGACTCTCGCACCAGCTGCGGGGCCCGGGCAACGGGATCGGCATGGGGTCTCAGGCGGTCGTCTCGCCCCAGTAGGGCCGGCGCAGCTCGCGCTTGAGCGGCTTCAGGGCACCGGAGAGCGGGATCGGCTCGGTGCGGAACTCCACCGACTTGGGCACCTTGTAGCCGGCGATGGTCGCCCGGGCGTGATCCCTGATCTCCTCCTCGGTGGCGCTGGCGCCGGGCCGGCACACGACGATGGCGTGCACCTGCTCGCCCCACACGTCGTGCGGGATGCCGATGACGGCCACCTGCTCGACGGCAGGGTGCGTCGAGATGGCGTTCTCCACCTCGATCGAATAGACGTTCTCGCCGCCCGTGACGATCATGTCCTTGACGCGGTCCACCAGGTACACGTAGCCGTCCGCGTCCACATGGCCCTCGTCGCCGGTGTGGTACCACCCGTCGCGGAACGCCTGCTGCGTCTCGATCGGGCGGTTCCAGTACTCGGTCATGAGGTTGCCGCCGCGGGCGCACACCTCGCCGTTCTCGCCGGGGGGCAGCACGTTGCCCTTGTCGTCCTCGATCTGGATGTTGACGCCGATGAGCGGGCGACCGGCCGACCGGAGGATCTCGCCGCCCTTCGCGTGGTCCTCGGCGGTCAGGATGGTGAGGACCGACGAGCACTCCGTCATCCCGTAGCCCTGCCAGAGCAGCAGCTCGGGGAACGTCGACTGCAGGCGGTCGAGCAGGGCGGCGGGCATGGGCGAAGCGCCGTAGACCAGGTCCTTGAGCGGTGCCAGCCGTTCCGGCCGGAACTCGGGGTGGTTCAGGACCATGGCGATCATGGTCGGCACCATCGTGGTCCAGTTCACGTTGTGGGTCTCGATGAGCTGGAGGACCTGCGCGGGGTCGAACAGGGGCACGAACACCGACGTCGCACCGACGCCGGGGATGCCCAGCACCGCGGCCATCGAGGCGGCGTGGAACATCGGGGTCTGGTGGAGGTACACCCGGGAGGCGTCGATGCCGAGCGCGATGCCGATGTGGTACAGGTTCAGCGTCTCGGCCCGCGAGTCGAGCAGCACGCCCTTCGGCAGTCCCGTGGTGCCGCCCGTGTACATGAGGACGACCGGGTCGTCCTCGTCTGGCTCGGTCGGGACCGCAGGGTACCCGGCGGCGACCAGGTCCTCGTAGTCGGCGTCGCGGGGGCCGTCCCCGCCGTCGATGCGCACGATCTGGCGGATCGGCAGGTCCCGGCGCACCTCGGCGATGTTGCGCGCGAAGTGCTCGGCGAACACCGAGTCGACGAAGACGACCTCCGTGTCCGAGTCGGCGAGGATGAACTGCAGCTCCTTGCCCGCCAGGCGCAGGTTCAGCGGGTTGGCGACGGCGCCGCTGAGGAAGGCGGCGTGGTAGAGCTCGAGGTACTGGTGACTGTTGCACGCCATGATGGCGAAGCGGTCCCCCTTCCCGATGCCGAGGTGGCGGTGCATCGAGTCGGCGAGGCGCAGCACGCGCTCGCCGTGCTCGCCGAACGTGCCGTGGTAGTCGCCGTCGTGGAAGCCGACCTTGTCGGCGTACCGCTCGAACGACGGCAGCAGGGTGCGATGGGCGACGAGTTCCTTCATGTGAGAACACTCCCTCTATCCGGCGCCGTCAGCCAGAGTCGCAAGTCCTGGCTCTGACCGGCACTTGGCGATCCCGCCGTGAGGGCGGCGGCCAACTCCGTCGGCCGGCGAGCTCGGGGCGTGCCCGTCGTGTCACACGTCGAGGACGCCGTCGACCACGAGCAGTACGCTCGTCGCCACCAGCACCGCCGCCGTCAGGCGTGCCGCCCACCGCAGGGCGCGACCCGGGGCGCCGGCGGTTGGTGCCGTCGCCGCAGCCGACAGCGCCGTGACCGCAACCGCCAGCGCGGCGACGACGACCCCGGTGCCGCGGTCGGCGTGGGCGCTCACCGCGGCCAGGATCAACGCCGGGCGCAGGACGAGCGGCACGGCGACCGGGACCAGGGCGGCCCGCCACCCGGCGAGCGCCGGCTCGGGCGACGGCGGCCGGCGGACCAGGTCGGCCCCGCCCACGATCGCCGCGACCGCGCCGGCCGCGATGCGAGCGGCCGGGTCGCTCACGTCGAGCAGGTCGAGCAGCCGGTCGCCGGCCAGCGCGACGGCCAGCGTCCCGACGGCGCCCGCCGCGCCCCCGAGCGCGGCGATGCCCGCGGCCGATGGCCCGCCCGCCCGGTCGCGGCGGGGGACGCCGAGCGCGGCGCGGAACGGGTTGAGCGCGGCCACGAGTGCCGCAGCCCACAGCCACGCCGCCGGGGCGGGCCCTGTCGTCCCGGCCGGGGCCCGGGCCCGGTCGGCGCCGGCGCCGCCGTGCTCGACGATGGCGATCGTGCGCAGCAGCGCGGAGACGGCGTGCTGCTGGTCGTCCATGCGGGTCTCGCCGTCGCGGATCCAGGTGCCGCGGACCCGGCTCGAGCGTGGGAACGCCGTCGCCTCGGTCGCGTCGATCTGTTGCTGCGCGGCCAGGCCGGCGATGCAGGTGGCTCGCTCGGCGAGCGGCGCGCGCAGGTCGGCCAGCCGCGGCTCGGCCTGGGCGACCCGCCACAGCCCGGTCAGCGCCTCGCCCACCACGCCGTAGCCCCCGCCCCGGGGAACGCGGGAGGTTCGGGCGAGCGCGCCCCACGGGCCGAACCGCTGGCTCACCCAACGCACCTGCGCGCCGAAGTAGCCGGCCTGCTCGCGCGCATAGGCCACCTCGTCGGCGGTCAGCGGCTCGTCGTCGTGCCGGTCGTCGAACGCCACGGTCTCGGCGAGGCCGTAGGCGGCCCAGTGGTCGGGGACGGGCGGCCAGCGGTCCTCGGCGTCGTCGCGGCGGGTGGCCAGGTAGGCGCCGATGCGGTCGGCGAGGTCGCCCCAACCGTCGCCGGGAGCAAGCCGGTGCAGCCGGGCGAGCGCCCAGTAGGTCTCGCCGGTGAAGTACGCCGAGTAGACGTCGGGCTCGGGCGCGCGGGACCGGTTGTCGTAGTTGGCGAGCACCGCACCCGAGGGCTCGACCTGCCCGGCCAGGAACCGCCCCAGCCTGGCCAGGAGGTCGTCGTGCCGGTCGTCGCCGGTGGCGTCGCGGCGCTCGACCAGGCCGGCGACCAGCAGGGCGGTCGCCCCGGTGGCGGTGCGGCCCCGGTAGCTGAGCGCGGCCCAGTCGTCGCGCTCGATCAGGTGGCGCCGCGCCCAACCAAGGCCCAGGTCGGCGCTGTCGAGGGCGCCGGGGATGCCGGCGCCCGCGGCCTGGTACAGGCCCATGATCCCGCCGGCGTGGCGGACCACGTTGTAGTCGTCCGCCGCGCGGTCGGCCTCGGCGTCGTAGAGGTACAGCCACGTGCCGTCCGGTTCCTGGTTGCGGACGAACCAGTCGACGGCGTCGGTGGCGGCGGCCCGCAGGTCGCCGGCTGACGCCGAGGGACACCGCTCCGGCGGCGCCATCACGCCGAACGCCACGGCGACGGCGCCGAGCAGCGACAGGCCGGCCAGCGCGACGCGCCGGCCCACACCCGCCGGTCGAGTGGCCATTGTCAGGTCGCCTCGCGGGCAGCGGCCGCCCGCACGGTGGTGTCGCGCGGTGGCGCGGGGCGGCGGATGGCCGTTCGGACGGTGGCGGGGAGGGCCGGCCACGCCGTCAGCGGCAGGCGGCTCAGCGCCAGGGCGACGGCCCGACCGCCCGCGCTCGTGCGCCCGTCGCGATCGAGCACCTCGAGCGGTGCGCCCGGTGGGCCGTGCTCGATGCGGAACCGAGCGAGCCAGTCGAGCCGCCTGACCGCGGCCGCCAACCGGCGCGGCCCAGGGCGCAGCGGGTCGACGACCAGCACCCGGTCCCGGGTCGACGGCACCGCCCAGATCACGAGCGCCGCGATCGCCAGGTACGAGAACACCTCGACCCGGGCGGTGAGGTGGATCACGACGTGGAAGCACACAGCGACCCACACGGCCGCGTCGCGGGTGCCGCGCCACCACAGGCCGAGGGCGATGAAGACCTCGGTGAGGACGATCACCTTGGCGGCGTACGTGTGGAAGCCGCGGTCGGTGAGCACGTCGATCGCCCACCCGGGCAGCGGCGAGTCGGCGAGCTGGTCACGCACCCGCACGACCCGGTGCCAGGTGACGGTCCCCCCGAACCAGTCGGGGTCGACGAGCTTGCTCAGCCCCGAAGCTCCGTAGACCACCGCGGCCTCGAAGCGCAGCAGCCACAGCGGCCAACCCGGGGCCGACCTGGGCAGAGGCGGCAGGCCCCGGCGCCGGCGCAGCCAGGCGTCGACGGAGAGCTCGCGGCCACACGGTGCCACGGCCAGCGTGGCCAGCACGATCACGAGGTAGGCCCGGTTGTTGTGCACGTGCGTGGTGGACAGGAACAGGTTGTAGGCGACGATCGCCAGCGTGACGGCGGTCGCGAGCCGGGTGACGAGCCCGATCGCCATCGCCACGGCCGCGGCCGCGCCCGCCCACAGCAGCCCGACGTACAGGGTGCGAGGCAGCTCCGGGTACCACCCGGCGTAGGGCTCGTGGAACGCATCCCGGTAGATGCGCCCGTCGAGCGCGTCGGCGAGGAAGGGCCACAGGTGGAGCAGTACCACGGGCCCGACCAGGACCCGCAGCAGCGCCAGGCCGCGCATGCTGACCGGCCGGCCGAGCAGCTCGTCGAGCGCCGCGAGCCCACCGGCACGCCGGGCCGCGGCGGTGGACGTCGACGTGGCCGCCGGGCTCGCCGTCGTTCCCGCTCGCGCCGATCCGGTCACCTGGCGGCCTCCCGCGCGCGGCTGCGGAGCACGACGACCTCGGGGGCGTCGTCGTTGTGCCAGTAGGTGACCGTCGCCTCGAGGTAGAGGGTCTGGCCGTCGCGCGGCGTGTGCGTGGCGACCCAGTCGAGTGCCGAGTCGAGGTACGCGAGCTGGTTGTCGACGCCGGCGTCGGCGTGATGGCGCACGCCGGGTCGGTCGAGACCTCGCCCGACCACGAGATCGCCCCACCGGTAGCCCGTCCACGGCTCGGTGATCGGGACGCGCTCGCCGTCGGCCTCGACGCGCACGATGTCGGCGCGCCACGTGCTCGACTCCGGGAACATCTGGAACGCGAACTCCTTGTGGTCGGACCAGTAGCCCCTCGCGACCAGCCCGAGCTGCGCGAGCACCACCAGTGCCACGATCAGGCGCCGGCCGACCACCCGCCGCCTCGAGGCGAGGGGGTCTATGTCGGACGTGGTCGACTCCACGCCGTGACGATGGCACGTGCGGACCGGTCGCGCTGGCCGTCGACGGTCAGCCCAGGTTGGACGTCCGCGGGTAGGCGTCGGCCGGATCGGTCAGCACGTTGACCAGGTAGGGCACACCCGACGCGAAGGCCCGATCGAGCGCCGGGCCCACCTCTTCGGGATCGGTGACCGTCTCGCCCGCCCCGCCCAGCGCGGTCACCACCTGGTCGTAGCGGCAGCCAGGTTGCAGATCGGCCGCCACGTCATAGCCGTAGAGCATCCGCATCGGATGCTTCTCCAGGCCCCAGATGCCGTTGTTGCCCACCACCATGACCACCGGAAGCCGGTGGCGCACGAGCGTGTCGACGTCCATGAGCGAGAAGCCGGCGGCGCCGTCGCCGAGCAGCGCCACCACCTGCCTGTCGGGGTGCGCGATCCGGGCCGCCATCGCGTAGCCCATGCCGGTGCCGAGGCACCCGTAGGGCCCACTGTCGAGCCAGCAGCCGGGCTGGTGCACGGGGACGTAGCGGCCGGCGTAGGACACGAAGTCGCCGCCGTCGCACACCACGACGGCGTCGTGGTCGAGCCGGCGCGCCAGCTCGCCGTAGATGCGGGTGGGCACGATCGGCGCGGCCGCCGATGCGAGCAGGGGACCGTCGGCGGCGACGGCGGACGCCTCGAGCTCGCCGACCCGGGTGACCCACGGCTCGTGGTCCGCACGGGGCCCGTCGTGGGCCGCCAGCCCGGCGAGCGTCCTGCGCAGGTCGCCGGCCACCGTGACCGCGTCGACGTGGCGGGCCGTGCCGTCGGGGCTGTCGACGAGGTGGACGACCGTGGCGTTGCCGAACGACCCGAACGACAGCCGGAAGTCCAGCGGCGTACCGACAACGACGACCAGGTCGGCCTCGGTCTTGAGCAGCGGCCGGGTGCGGCTGGCGGCGAGCGGGTGGCCCGGCGGGATGCAGCCGCGGCCCTGGCCGTTGACGAACGTCGGCACCCGCAGGTTCTCGACCGCGGCGACGAGGTCGGCTTCGGCGCCGGCCCACCACACGTCGCTGCCGGCGACGAGCATCGGCTGCCGGGACGCGGCGATCATGCCGGCCACCTTGGCCACGAGGTCGGGATCGGGCTCGGGCGCAGGCGGCGCCGTCGCGGCGGGGACCTGGGCGGTGCCCGGCGCGAACACCACGTCGAGCGGGAAGTCGACGAACACCGGGCCCCGGTGCGGGGTCAGCGCCGCCACCGCGGCGTCGTGGACGACGGCCGGTATGTCCTCGACCCGGGTGACCGTGCGGGCGACCTTCGCGACCGGCGCCAGCAGGGGCACGTGGTCGAACTCCTGCAACGACCCCGAGCCCCACCGCTCCTGTGGCGCCCGCCCGCCGAGCACCACCACGGGCGAGCCGTTGAAGCGCGCCTGCACGATGGCCGACACGCCGTTGGTGACCCCGGGACCGGCCGTCAGCACCGCGAGGCCCGGCCGCCGGGTGAGCCGGGCGAGGCCCTCGGCCGCGAAGGTGGCGGTCTGCTCGTGGCGGGCGTCGACGATGCGGGTGAGCGGCGTGCGCTTGACGGCCGCGTCGTAGAACGGGAAGACGTGACCGCCCGACAGCGTGAAGAGCGTGTCGACGCCGAACGGGCGGAGCGCGGCGAGCGCCAGCTCGCCCCCGTGGTCGCTGACCGTGGTACCCGCGTCCGATGCCATGCGGCAGGGGAGTCTGCCAGCGACTCAGTCGCCCGTCGACCGCGGCTCGCCCGTCGCCGGCGGGAAGCGGGTGAGACGGGTGTTGGCGTCGGCCCACATGAGCAGCGGCGGCAGCACGGCGAGGGCGGAGACCAGCGCCACCACCACGTTGAGCGCCACCAGGATGCCGAAGTCGCGGAGCAGGGGGTACGACGACAGGCCGAGCACGGCGAAACCGCCCACGACGGTGAGACCCGATGCCACGAACGCCCGGCCGATGCGCACGGCGCCGACGGCCACGGCGGCGGTCGGGTCGAGCCCCCGCCGCCGCTCCTCGACGTAGCGGGCGAGGATGAGCACCGAGAACTCGGTGCACGTGGCGATGATCAGGGGGCCGGTCACGCTGGTGAGCGGGCTGAGCTCGCGGCCGCTGGCCAGGGTGACCAGCGCGGAGAGCCCCACGGCGATGGTCACCGGCACGAGGGGAAGCACGGCCGTCGTGACGCTGCGGAGCGTCAGCAGCAGGCACAGCGCGACCGCGCCGAGCGCGAGCCAGGTCATCTCCACGCGGTTGGCCTCGAGCAGCTCGACGAACTCCGACCCGATGGCCGCCAGGCCCGTGGGCACCGCCTCCACGCCCTCGGGGGGCGCCAGCTCGGCGACGGCGCCCGTCGCACCCTGCGGCGGATCGAGGTCGGCCTGCATCTCCTCGACCAGGTCGCTGCGCTGCTCCAGCGTGACGTTGCGGATGGGGAACACGACGGCGGCCCGGCGGCGGTCGGTGCTCACGAACGAGCGCACGATGTCGGCCGGTGCGACGTCGTAGCTGGGCGGGTCGTCGAAGGCGCCGTCCAGCATGAGCAGCGCCTCGTCCTGGCCCGGCGGTGCGCCGGTGACGTCGGTGACGACGCCGGCCACGCTGGCGCCCCGGACGAGCACGTCGGGGTGGCGCGCCACCTGGGCCTCGGCGAAGCGCTGCGTCCACTGGAGCACCTCGGTGGTGGTGACGTCGGGCGCCTCGACCAGGACCACCAGTTCGCTGGAGTAGCCGGTGACTTCGCGCAGCCGGCGCAGCTCGCGCACGGTGGTGCTGTCCTGGGCCACCCACTTCTCGGCGTCGGTCTGGATGGTGAAGCGTCCCTCGACGGCGAGCCCGGCGACGATGATCACGAGCCCCACCGCGACCACGGGGACGAGACGGCGCTGCAACGCGAAGCACAACCAGTGGACCCCCCGCTCGAGCATCCCGCCGGCAGGGACGCCGGCGGTGCTGGGAGACCGTCGCTCCCGCAGCACCAGGATCGCCGACGGCACCAGCGTGGCCGCAACGAACAGCGCGGCGATGCCCAGCGCCAGCATGATGCCGAACTGCCGGATCTGCGGGACGTCGGAGATCTCCAGCGACAGGAACCCCGCGACCGCCGCCAGCATGGCGACCGTCAGCGGCGGGCCGAGCCGGGCGAACACCCGCCGCACCGCGCCGTCGGGCGAGCCGTCGAGCCGCACCTCCTCCTCGAAGCGGTTGTGCGTCTGGATCGAGAAGTCGACGCCGAGGCCGACCAGGATGGGCAGGCCCGAAATGGTGATCAGGGTCAGGGGCACGCCGGCGTAGCCCATGAGCCCGAAGCCCCACAGGGTGCCGATCACCACGATCGCCATCGACAGCAGGCGCCATCGCACCCGGAACACGCCGAAGAGCACGACCACCATCACGAGCGCGGACAGCAGCCCGAGCGTCACCAGGCCCGTCTGCAGGTAGTCGCTGATGTCCCGGATCAGCTCGGGCGAGCCGGTGGCGAACACGTCGAAGCCCTCGAGGTCGGCGTCGTCGACCGCCTCGTCGAACGCGGCGATGGCGGCGTCCGCCTCGTCCAGCGGCAGGTTCCCGGGGAGCCTGGCGACGAGGAGGGCGTGGGACGTGTCCGGGAACGCGCTACGCAGGCTCTCCCGGGTCACCGTGTCGGCCCCGTCCTCGTAGAGCAGGAACGACACCATCGCCGGGTTGGCCAGGCTCACCGGGTCGTCCAGCCCGAGGTCGGTGCCGGCCGCCAGCGCCGCGGCGGCGCGCGGGGCGCTGCCGGCGACACGGGCGTCGAGGAGTGCCTGGGTAGCGGCCATCTCGGCCGGGCTGGTGGCCTCACGCTCGACCCGCTCGCCGGCGGCGGTGATCATGCTCTCGCCTGCGGAGAACTGCACCAACCCGTAGTCGAGCGCCGTCGCCGGGCCGATCACCGAGTGGAACCGACCGGTGCGCCGCAGGGCCTCCTCCAGGCGCCGCAGTGCCTCGAGGTTGCCCTCGGCGAACAGGTCGTCGATCCGCCGGCCGGGCTCGGCGGTGAGCACGGCGATCATCGCCTCGCCGCCGAAGTCGCGCTGGAACACCGCGTTCTGCACCGAGATCGGGTGATCCTCGCCGATGATGGCCTCCTGGCTGGTCTCGAAGTCGAGGAGGGGTACGCCGACGGCGAACACGACCGTTACGGCGAGGGCTGCGGCAAGGACGGTCCACGGGCGGCGGGCGACGAGCGAGGCGAGGGTGCTGTGCGGCGGTTCCACGAGGTGCCGACGTTGTAGCGCACGAGCGAGCTCCGACCAGGGAAGCCGGCAGATCGGGACCCTTGGCCCTGGTGGCGGCGACTCCCGTGCCACGAGGATGTGGTCGGGAGATGAGCCGGCGTGAACATCATCACCGACACAGCAACGGGTGTGACCCGAGCACCGCTCGAGGCGCTCGAGCATCGCGCCGCTGCGGCGCACGAGTTGTGGTCCTCCGGACGGGACCCGGCGTTCATCCGCCGCCAGCTCCCGGTCGTCGAGGCTGCGCTGCGGTACTTCGCGCCGGAGGTGCGCCACGCCGAGCGACTTCCCGAGACCGGTCCCGTCCTCGTGGTCGGGAACCACTCGGGCCTGTTCTACATGCCGGACATGTGGGCCACCGCCATCGCGGTGGTCCGGCGCCGCGGGATCGACGCGCCGGCGTTCGGTCTCGGCTACGACCTGCTGTTCGCCATCCCGGGCGTCGAGTCGGTACTCCGCCGCTTCGGGGCCCTGCCCGCCGGTGGTCCGGCTGCCGAGGAGGCGCTGGCCGCCGACGCCGCCCTGCTCGTGTACCCCGGTGGGGACTGGGAGGCGTGCCGACCGTGGACGGAGCGGAACAGGGTCGACCTCCACGGGCGGATGGGCTTCGTCCGCCTCGCCCTTCGCACCGGGGTCCCCGTCGTGCCCGTCGTCGCTCACGGCGCCCACCACAGCGTCATCGTCCTGACCCGTGGCGAGCGCATCGCACGGGCGTTGGGGCTCGATCGGGTCCGGGTGAAGGTCATGCCCTTCCTCGCCGGCGTCCCCTTCGGGGTGGCGCCGGTGGTGCTGCCGCCGCTGCCGTTGCCGACGAAGGTGACCGTCGACTTCCTCGATCCACTCGACTGGTCCGGCGATGGTCCGGCCGCCGCCGATGACGCCGACCTCGTGCGAGCGCGCTACGACGAGATGACTGACGTCCTCCAGGCCGGGCTCGATGCTCTCGCAGCCGACCGTCCCCATCCGCTGCTCAGCCGCTTCGGCCTGTGCCATTGACGGCGGTGCCTAGTGTCGTGGGCCGTGATCGGCGAACGGGACGAGCGACCGTGGAGGCGTCGGGGCCGTCTCGCCGGCGCCGGTGAGATTGACTAGTGCCATGGCGCTGCTCCAGGCGGTGGGGGTCACCAAGCGCTTCGGCGCGGTGACCGTGCTGCGGGACGTCGACCTGCGCATCGACGCCGGCGAGATCGTGGCGCTGGTGGGCGAGAACGGCGCCGGCAAGTCGGTGCTGGTCGCCTGCCTGGCTCGCATCGTGGAGGCCGACGGGGGCCAGATCCACTTCGACGGCAAGCCCCTGCCGGCCCAGGTCGACCAGGTCCGCGACGCCGGCATCGAGGTCGTCTGGCAGGACCACGGGCTGTGCGACGACCTGGACGCGGTGGCCAACATCCACCTGGGGCGGGAGCCCGGCCGGTTCCTTTCCGAGAGTGGCACGCGGGACCGCGCCCTGGCGGCCCTGCGCCGGGTCGGGGCGGCGGCCCTGCCGCTCGACCGGCCGGTCCGCATGCTGTCACGGGGGCAGCGCCAGCTCGTGGCCGTGGCCAGGGCGCTGCTGGCCCGCCCGCGGCTGGTGCTGCTCGACGAGCCGACGGCCTCGCTCGGGGTGGCGGAGACCGTGCGGATCCAGGCGCTGATCCGTGAGTGCCGCGAAGCCGGCACCGGCCTGCTGCTGGTCACCCACGACCTGGAGCAGGTGTTCACCCTCGCCGACCGGGTGGTGGTGCTGCGCGCGGGGCGGGTGGTGGACGACATGTCCCCGCGGGCGGTCAACCGCGACGACCTGGTGGCGCTGATCTCCGGCATCGAGATGGACTCGATGGCGCGCCGACAGCTCCACCGCCTCCGTAGCCTGGTCGACCAGCTGTCGGACGTCGAGCCGGCGGCGTCCCTGCCGCTGATCGTCTCTGCCATGGCCACCGCGCTCGACCAGGAGATGCTGTGCGTGCACCTGCTCGAGGCCGGCGACGACGGCACGTCCGCACTGCGGCGCAGCGCGGCCGTCGGTCTCCCCTCACCGCTGCTGGACGTGAACGGTTGGCTGCCGCTCGGCGTCGATGGGGGAGCGGCCGGCCTGGCGGCCGCCAGGGCCGATGCCATGGTGGTGGAGGACCTGTCGACCTACCCGGCCCCCGCGCCCTACCGTCAGGCGGCGGCGCTCTCGGGCATCCGCAGCGAGTGGGCGGCGCCCATCGTCGGCGGGCAGGGTGTGCTCGGCACCGTGTCCGGGTTCGCCGGCGCGCTCTCGCGGCCCGAGCCGGCGCAGCTCGAGCTGGCCCGGCTGTACCTCGGCTACGCCGCATCGGCGATCGAGCGCGAGCGCCTGCTGTCCGAGGTGTCCCGCCGCAACCGGGTCCTCGAGTCGCTGCGCGCCATGCTGGAGACGCTGGCCGGGCCGGACCGGGTCGTGGGCGGGTTGGGCGCCTCGCTGCGGGCGCTCAGCCGGGCCATCGGCGCGGACGCCATCGGGTTGTTCGTCGAGCGTGGCGCGCGGTTCGAGCTCCACGCCTCCGACGAGGTCGAGGGCGTCGACGGTGACCTGGGCGGGCGCCTGCGGGCGGCGGCCGCCGCCGTCGACGCCCCGTCCGACCCGGGGCGCGCCCGGCTGCTCGAGCCCGACCTGGCGGCGGTCACCCTGCGGCACCCCGAGGGTCGGGCGGTCGTGGTGGCGCACCTCATGGGCGCGGGCACGCCCGTCGCCGAGTCGCTGGAGCTGCTCGATGACGCCACGCGCTCGCTGGACGTGGCGCTGGAGGGCGAGGCGCTGGAACGCGCCCGCCGGGAGGCCGCCGCGCTCCGCCGGTCGCAGGCGATCCAACGCGAGCTCCTCTCCTCGCTCAGCCACGAGCTGCGCACCCCGCTGACCGCGATCCAGGGCTATGTGTCGACGCTGCGCCAACCGGACCTCACCTGGGACGCCGCGTCGACCGAGCGCTTCCTGGCCTCGATCGCGAGCGAGACCGCGCGGCTGAGGCGGCTGGTGGGCGACCTGCTGGACTCGAGCGCCATCGAATCCGGTGTCCTGCGGCTCCAGCGCGACTGGTGCGACCTGCGGCTGGTGGTCGAGGCGGCCGTGGGGGTCATGGGCGAGCGGGTCGGGATGGAGCTGCGACTGAACGGCACGGTGGAGCCCGTCTGGGGTGACCACGACCGGCTCGAGCAGGTCTTCGTGAACCTGCTGGAGAACGCCGTCACCCACGGGGCGTCCGACGGCGGGATCGAGGTGACCTTGCGCCACGGGCCGAACCATCCCCTGGTCGAAGTGGAGGTCCGCGACCACGGGCCCGGCATCCCACCCGTCCTCGGCGAGCGGATCTTCGAGCCCCGGGTCCGCGGGACGATCGAGCGGGCCGGCGCCGGGCTGGGCCTGCCGATCGCCCGTGCCATCGTAGAGGCCCACGGCGGCACGCTCGCGTGCGTGCCCGTCGACGACGGGGCCTCGTTCCTGGTCGCGCTGCCCGCCGAGCCGCCCGACGCCGCCCACACGCTCGACGGGTCCTGGAACGTCTTCGACGAGGGCAGCGAGCGCGAGGTCCACGACCGTGTGGTCTGACACCACGGTCGTCCTCCTCGTGGAGGACGACCAGAACATCGTGGACCTGGTCCGCACCAACCTGATCGCTCGGGGCTTCGAGGTGATCGTGTCCAAGACCGGGGCCGACGCCGCCGCCCTGCTCGAGGCCCACCGGCCCGACATCGTGCTGCTCGACCTGATGCTGCCGGGCATCGACGGCTTCGAGCTGTGCCAGGAGCTGCGGGAGCGCTCGCCGGTGGGGATCATCGTGCTGTCGGCCCGGAGGGGCGAGAACGACAAGGTGCGGGCCCTCAACCTCGGGGCCGACGACTACATGACCAAGCCCTTCGGCATCGAGGAGCTCCTGGCCCGGATCAACGCCACGCTGCGCCGCTGCCGGCACGGGCCGAACGAGCGGGCCGAGGTGGCCTCCGTGGTGACGGTTGGCGACGTCGAGATCGACCTGGCGGCGCAGAAGGTCAACAAGGGCGGGCAACTGGTGCACCTCACGCCCACGGAGTTCGCGCTGCTCCGCGAGCTGGCCGCGCACCCCGGCGCGCTGCTCACGCACGCGACGCTGCTGCGCCGGGTGTGGGGCTCCGGCTACGAGACCCAGACCGAGTACACCCGGGTCTACATGGCCCGGTTGCGGGCGAAGCTGGAGTCACGCGACGGGCCGCAGATGTTCATCACCGAGCCCCGCTCCGGCTACCGGCTGAACGTGACCTGACCTCGCGCCTGCCCGCTGGACCGGCGGGCTGCGGTCCCGAGCGGCCGGAGGCCGTTCACATCTCGTTAACGGCGCGCGTCGCAACGTTCGCGCCCCGTTCGCGGCCACTGTCGTAAGGTCCCACGCGGATCCGACGACAGCATGCAGGAGGGGACCATGTCAGGGACTCGCATCCGGAAGTTGTCCGCCGCCGCTCTGACGCTCGCGCTGGTCGCGACGGCGGCCGCGTGCGGCGACGACGATGACGACGGCGGCGAAGCGGCCGGCGGCGACGAGGGCAGCATCTGGGTGCTCTTGCCCGACACCGCCACCTCGGACCGCTGGGAGAACGACGACCGGCGCTACTTCACCGAGACCTTCGAGGCGGCCGGCCTCCAGGAGGACGAGGACTTCCACGTCGTCAACGCGGAGGGCGACGCCACGACGCAGCAGTCGCAGGCCGAGCAGGCCATCGCCGACGGCGCGAGCGTCATCGTCCTGACCAGCATCGACACCGGCTCGGGCGCCACCATCATCGAGCAGGCCGACGAGGCCGACGTCCAGGTCGTCGAGTACGACCGGTTCAACACCGAGGGGCCCGGTGGTGCGGCCTACGTCAGCTTCGACAACGTCCAGGTCGGCGCGGCGATGGCCGAGGCGATGGAACCGGCGATCGACGAGATGGGGGTCGATTCGCCGCAGGTCGTGATGCTCAACGGTGGCGAGGAGGACAACAACTCGTTCCTGTTCCGCACCGGCTACGCCGAGACGGTCGAGGCCCGGGTCGACGCCGGTGACTGGGGGCTGGTGGCCGACCAGCACGTCCCCGGGTGGGACAACGCCGAGGCGCAGACGATCATGGAGCAGATCCTCGTCGACGCCAACAACGAGGTCGACGCCGTGTTCGCCGCGAACGACGGTCTGGCCAACTCGACCATCAACGCCCTGGAGTCGGCCGGGGTCGGCCCGATACCGGTGAGCGGCCAGGACGCGACCCAGGCCGGGATGCAGAACATCGCGCTCGGCCTGCAGACGGTGAGCGTCTACAAGCCGATCCAGGACGAGGCCGGCGTCGCCGCCGCGGTCGCGCTAGCGCTGCGGTCCGGCGAGGACTTCGAGGAGGCGGCCACGTCCTACGAGTCCGAGCTGGCCTCCGGCGGCGCATCGGTCGAGATCATCGGGATCGATCCCGCGACCGGCGAGCCCACCGACGCCGGCGAGGAGGGCTCAGTGCCCTACGTCGCCCTGGTGCCGATCGGGGTGACCGTCGACAACATGGCCGACACCGTCGTCGCCGACGGGTTCCGGACCGTGGAGGAGATCTGCACCGGCGACGCCGCCGAGACCGAGTTCTGCCAGCAGAACGCATGATGCCGCCGCACGGCGGTGGGAGCCACGACGAGCGCGGCTCCCACCGCCGACGGGGCGCGGCACACCGCGGGCTCGATCGCCGGAGGTTCACCGGCCGGCGCCGGCCGCGGTTCGTGACTCAGGGTGAGAGGATGAACCATGGCTGACGAACCGCTTCTGGCGTGCAGGGGCGTATCGAAGGCGTTCGGCGCGGTGCAGGCGCTCTACAAGGTGGACTTCGAGGTCCGTGCCGGCGAGGTCATGGCCCTCGTCGGCG
>DASSCS010000029.1:0-2282 GCA_035697515.1 Acidimicrobiales bacterium | reverse complement strand
GCGGCCGCGGCCATGATCGTGATCAGCACGGTGAGCTGGTCGAGCTGGCGGGTGAGCGGGGTCTTCTCCTGCTCGACGCCGCTGAGCATCCCGGAGATGTGCCCGACCTCACTGGCCATGCCGGTGGCGGTCACGACCATCTCGCCCCGGCCGCGGGTGACCTGGGAGTTCATGTACGCCATGTCGACGCGGTCGCCGAGCGGCACGCCGTGCCCGGTCACCGCCTCGACGCTCTTGGCCACCGGCGTGCTCTCGCCGGTGAGGCCCGCCTCCTCGATCTCCAGCGTCGCCGCCACGAGCAGCCGCCCGTCGGCCGGGACCTTGTCGCCCGCCTCGAAGCTGACGATGTCGCCCGGCACCAGGTCCTCGGCCGGGACCTCGACGATCTCGCCGCCCCGCCGGGTGTTGGCGGTGATGATCAGCATCTGGCGCAGCGCGGCCACGCTCTCCGCCGCCTTGCCCTCCTGGTGGAGACCCATCAGGGCGTTGACCACCGTGATGCCGAAGACCACCAGCCCTGTGGACACGTCCTGGAGAGCGATGATGCTGACGACCGCGGCGCCGACCAGCACGAGCTGCATCAGGTCGCGGTACTGGCGCAGGAAGGTCTTCCAAGCGGGCTCCTTGGCCTCCTCGGCCAGCTTGTTGGGCCCGTAGCGCTCCCGCCGCTCGGTGACCTCGGCCGCGTCGAGGCCCTCCGAGGGATCGACGCTGAGCCGGCGGCAGGTCTCGTCCGCCGGGAGGCGGTACCAGTCGGTGGGCTCGGCCTCGCCGGCCGCCGGCGCCGGAGCCACGGCCAGCGTCGGACTGGTGTCGCTCACGTGGGCCTCCTCGCGCCGAGTCCATCGAGCGACACCGACGATCCGTTGCTCCCGGGTGGGGCAGCACCACCCACCGGGGGGTGGTCCGGCGAGGCGGCGCATGGGGGGCGGGACCACCCCCGCAGGGTGATGCGCCGGGCGGGGCGCCCTCCAACATCGGAAAGTGCCGGCCTCTACGCTGCACGTGAGGCCGCATTACCTGACGCGGGAGAGCTCGTGATCGGCGACGTGGGAGACACCAACGACCAGACGGTGCCCGGACGGCCCACGTCGCCGCTGCTCAAGGCCAAGCTCCGGGCGCCGGTGGTCCCCGACCACTACGTGCGCCGCTCCCGCCTGCTGCGGCTGCTGGACGAGGCGGTCGAGGGCCCGGTGACCCTGGTGGTCGCCCCCGCCGGGGTGGGCAAGACCGTCCTGCTCGCCGGATGGGCTGCCGAGACGGGCGTCGCCACGGGATGGCTGTCCCTCGACGAGTCCGACTGCGATCCGTCCCAGCTGTGGTCGGGCGTGATCGCCGCGCTCGACCGGCTCGCGCCCGGATGCGCAGACGCGGCGCAGACTCGACTGCGGCGCCCCGGCGGGCTGACGGGCGTCGTGGAGGAACTGCTCGACGGCCTGGACGCCCGCGTGGGCCCGACGGCCGTGCTGATCGTCGACGACCTCCACTTCGTGGGTGGCGGCGAGCTCGCCCGCTCGCTGGCGACCTTCCTGCTGCACCTGCCCTCCTGGCTGCGGGTCGTGGGCCTGTCGCGCCGGCAGCCCCGGCTGCCGCTGGAGCGCATGCGGGCACGCGGGCAGCTCCGCGAGATCCAGCTCGCGGAGCTGCGGTTCTCGCGGCACGAGGCCCACGAGATGCTGGCTCGCATGGCGCCGTCGCAGCCCCATGAGTGGGTCGACACGACCGCTGTGCAGGCCGACGGCTGGGCAGCCGGCCTGCAGCTCGCGGCCCTCGCCGCCCGCGCCGAGCAGGCCCGGGGCGACGCCGGCGTGCCGGCGGCGGGGGACGAGGTGCTCGTCGACGACTACGTCTGGGGCGAGGTCCTCGCCTCCGAAGACCGCGACCTGGTCGACGTGCTGCTGGACGTCGCGGTCGTCGAGCGGGTCAGCGCGAGCCTGGCCCGGGCGCTCACCGGGAGGCAGGACGCGGGGGCGCTCCTCCTGCAGGCCGAGGCGCGGGGACTGTTCGTCAGCCGCCTCGGCCAGGTGGGCTGGTTCGAGCTGCACGCGCTCGTCCGCCGGGCCCTGCTCGCCGAGCTCGAACGGAGTGCACCCCGGCGTCTCACCGAACGTCACGCCCTCGCCGCGCGGTGGTTCCAGGACGCCGGCGAGACACCGAAGGCGCTGGATCACTGGCTGGCCGCCGGGCGGACCCGCGACGCGCTCCGGCTCCTCGCCGCCACCCATGCCGAGCTCTACGACAGCGGCCGGGAGGCGACCGTCGTCCGTACCATCGCCGCCGTA
>DASSCS010000028.1:0-31934 GCA_035697515.1 Acidimicrobiales bacterium | reverse complement strand
AGCAGGCACGACGTCCAGGCCGCACCCGTCGAACCAGCCGCCACGCCCCGTAGCGGCGGCGTCCGGGGGACTGCTAACCTGCCTCCCCGCGCTTACGGGCGCGTTCTCCTACGCCGCCTCGGCATCCCGCCGGACGTGGCGGCCCCCGTTTCCTGCCCCCGAAGAAAGCCGACCAGTTCGTGTCCGACGTCCACACAACCGACTCCACCGCCCCCGACCCTGAGCCCGCCGGCTCGACCGAGAGCTCCGGCGACGAGGCCCAGGCCCCCGAGAGCGGCTACACCCCCCGCCAGATCGTCGACGACGATCTGGGCGGCAGCTTCGCCGACGCCATCGACGCCACCCTCGTCTCGGTCGAGGACGGCGCGATCGTCAACGGCACGGTGGTGCGGGTCGACCGTGACGAGGTCCTGCTTGACATCGGCTACAAGTCCGAGGGCGTGATACCCAGCCGCGAGCTGTCGATCCGCAACGACATCGACCCCAACGAAATCGTGTCGCTGGGCGACGAGATCGAGGCCCTGGTCCTCACCAAGGAGGACAAGGACGGCCGCCTGGTCCTGTCGAAGAAGCGGGCCCAGTACGAGCGGGCGTGGGGCGACATCGAGCGGGTCAAGGAAGAGGACGGTGTCGTGTCCGGCCCCGTCATCGAGGTCGTCAAGGGCGGCCTCATCCTCGACATCGGGCTGCGCGGCTTCCTGCCCGCCTCGCTGGTCGAGCTGCGCCGCGTGCGTGACCTGCAGCCGTACGTGGGCAAGTCGCTCGAGGCGAAGATCATCGAGCTCGACAAGAACCGCAACAACGTGGTGCTGTCCCGCCGGGCCTGGCTGGAGGAAACCCAGCGCGAGCAGCGCGAGGACTTCCTCGCCAACCTCAAGCCGGGCGAGACCCGCAAGGGCGTGGTGTCGAGCGTCGTCAACTTCGGCGCCTTCGTCGACCTGGGCGGCATGGACGGGCTCATCCACGTGTCCGAGCTGTCGTGGAAGCACGTCGACCACCCCGGCTCGGTCGTGGCCGTGGGCGACGAGGTCGAGGTGCAGGTGCTCGACGTCGACCTGTCCCGCGAGCGCATCAGCCTGTCGCTCAAGGCCACCCAGCAGGACCCGTGGCAGGAGTTCGCCACCAGCCACCGCGTCGGCGAGCTGGTGTACGGCCGGGTCACCAAGCTGGTGCCCTTCGGTGCGTTCGTGCAGGTGGGCGAGGGCATCGAGGGCCTGGTCCACATCTCCGAGATGTCGGCCCATCACGTCGACCTGCCCGAGCAGGTGGTCACACCCGGCGAGGAGCTGTGGGTCAAGATCATCGACCTCGACCTGCAGCGCCGGCGCATCAGCCTGTCGATCAAGCAGGCCGCCGAGGGCGGCATCGTGGCGGCCGAGTACCAGGAGCACTTCGGCGAGCACGCCTACGACGACCAGGGCAACTACATCGGCCCCACGGTCGAGCACTCGCCCGAGGCCGACGAGGCGTGGGCCGAGTACTACGCCGAGTCTGGCGAGGGCCGCGAGACCGGCGGGCGCGGCGAGCCGGCGACGGCCCCCGAGCCTGCGGCCGAGGCCGGGCCCGACGCTGCGGCGGAGCCCGAGGCCGAGAGCGGCGATGCCGGCGAGCCGGCCGCAGAAGGCGGCACCGAGTAGTCAGCAGCCCACCCGGCGGCGGGCACCGAGCGACCAGCAGGGCGGGGGCCGCGGGTCCCCGCCCTGTTCGCGCCCGACCGACCGCGCCCGCCCGCGCGGGCTGCGGGGCCGCCCGGCGTCTCGGGTAACGTCCGGCGCCGTGCTGGTCATCGGGCTCACCGGGGGCATCGGGTCGGGCAAGTCGACGGTGTCGGCCCTGCTCGCCGCCAAGGGCGCGGTGGTGGTCGACGCCGACGCCATCGTGCGAGACGTCCAGCGGCCGGGCACCCCGGTGTTCGCCGCCATGGTCGAGCGCTTCGGTCCCGCCATCGTGGCCGCCGACGGCACGCTCGACCGTGAGGCCATGGCCGACCTGGTGTTCGGCGACCCGGACGCGCTGGCCGCCCTCAACGCCATCGTCCACCCTGCCGTCGGTGGCGAGATCGCCCGCCGCATGCAGGCGCTGGCCGACACCGACGCCGTGGTGGTGCTGGACGTGCCGCTGATGGTCGAGTCGCGCAACGCCTACCCGGTCGCGGGGCTGCTGGTGGTCGACGTCGAGCCCGAGGTGGCGCTGCGGCGCGTGGTCGAGCAGCGGGGCATGCGCCAGGACGACGTGCGGGCCCGCATGGCCCGTCAGGCCACCCGCGACCAGCGGCTGGCCCGCGCCGACCGGGTGATCGACAACAGCGGAACCCCCGACGACCTGCGTGCCCAGGTCGACGCCGTCTGGGACTGGGTCATGGGCCTGCCCCGCGACTGATCCGGCCGCGACCGACCCTTGCCGCCGCCTGCTCGCGCGCCATAGCCTGACTATTCAAGTAGCGACGCTATGCGTCCTGAGGGGGGAACACCACGGTGACCACGACAGCCGGGGTCGAGGCGCGTCCGGGGGCACACACGCGGCGCGTGCTCGGCCGGGCGGGAGCCGTGGGCCCGGCGCTGGTGATCGTCGCCGTGCAGCAGGTGCTCTTCCCCAGCGTCGGCAGTGACGGCGGCTACCTGTGGGGGCTGGTGCTGCAGGGCCTGACGCTCGGCATGCTCACCGCCCTCGTCGCCCTCAGCATGGCGCTGGTGTACCGGGCCAACCGCATCATCAACTTCGCCCAGGGCGACCTGGGCCTGGTGCCGGTGGCGCTGGCCATCGACCTCATCCTGTTCTCGGGCCTGAGCTACCTGCTCGCCCTGACGGTGGGCCTGCTGGCGGCGGCCGTGGTGGGCGCCGTGGTCGAGCTGGCCGTGATCCGCCGCTTCTTCCGCGCGCCGCGGCTGATCCTCACGGTGGCCACCATCGGGCTCGCCCAGCTGCTGGCCTTCTGCTCGCTGATGGTGCCCCGGCTCTGGGGCGAGGCGCCCCTCAACAGCACCATCGAGGCGCCGTTCTCGTGGCATGCGCAGCTCGCGCCGCTGGTGTTCGACAGCGGCTACCTCGCGGCCTGGGTGCTGGCGCCGCTGGCGATGGTGTGCGTGGCGTCGTTCCTGCGCTTCACCGCCGTGGGCGTGGCGGTGCGGGCGGCGGCCGATCGCGCCGAGCGGGCGGCGCTGCTGGGCATCCCGGTCGGCCGGCTGCACACCTGCGTGTGGGCCATCGCCGCGGCGCTGTCGTTCCTCGCGCTGTTCCTGCAGGCCGGCCTGGTGGGGCTGCCGCTCGGCTCGCCGGTGGGGCTGACCGTCCTGCTCAGCGCGCTGGCGGCGCTGATGCTCGGCCGGCTGACCGACCTTCCCGCCATCGTCGCCAGCTCGATGGCGCTGGGCCTGCTCGAGTCGCACGTGCGCTGGAACGACGAGCTGGCTGTCGGACCGCTCCATCTCGACCTGGGCAGCGACCTGGTGGTCGCTCCGGTGCTCGCGGCGGTGATCCTGGTCACGCTGCTGGTGCGGCGCCAGCGCATCACCCGGGCCGACACCGACACCACCTCGTCGTGGCAGGCGGCCGGCGAGATCCGCCCGCTGCCGCGCGAGCTGCGCCGCATCCCCGAGGTGACCGCCGTGCGGGCCGCGGGCCTGGTGGCGGGCGGCGTCGCGCTGCTGGGCCTGCCCGCCGTGCTCGGGCCCGGCCAGACCTACCGGGCGGCGGCGGTGGTGATGTTCGCGATCGTCATCCTGTCGATCACCGTGCTCACGGGGTGGGCCGGCCAGGTCTCGCTCGGGCAGATGGCGTTCGTCGCCATCGGCGGCGCGCTGGGTGCCCACCTCATGGCCGAGCGGGGCTGGGACCTGGCCCTGGTGTTGCCCGTGGTGGGGGTGTGCGGCGCGGCCGTGGCCGTGGTCGTCGGGCTGCCCGCCCTGCGGTTGCGGGGCCTGTACCTGGCGGTCGTCACCCTGGCCTTCGCCCTCGCCACCACCCGTTACCTGCTCAACCCCACCTACGTCGACTGGGTGACGGTCGACCGCTTCGAGCCGGCGCCGCTGCTCGGCGTGTGGGACTACGACTCGCCGGGCGGCATGTACTACCTGGCGCTGGCCTGCTTCGCGCTGCTGGTGGCGGCCGTG
Source organism: Acidimicrobiales bacterium (assembly GCA_035697515.1). Lineage (GTDB taxonomy): Bacteria > Actinomycetota > Acidimicrobiia > Acidimicrobiales > VFJN01 > ZC4RG19. The sequence goes on along the minus strand of DASSCS010000028.1, from coordinate 27,825 downwards.
AACGGCATCCGCCACAGCCGCACGGGGCGGGTGCTGGTGGCCTTGCGCGAGAACGAGCGCGGGGTGGCCGCCTTCGGCGTGTCGGTGGTGCGGGCCAAGCTCACCGCGTTCGCCACCTCGGGCTTCCTCGCCTCGGTGGCCGGGGCGCTGCTGGTGGCCCAGAACGGTCGCTTCACGCTGGGGCTCGTGCCCGAGCGCGACAACCTGGTGGTGTTCACGGCCGCCGTGGTCGGCGGGCTGGGCTCGGTGGTGGGCGCGGTCATCGGGGCGCTGTTCCTGAAGGGCGGCGAGTGGTTCCTGCAGGACAGCTGGCGCCTGTTCGCCTCGTCGGTCGGCGTTCTGCTGGTGCTGCTGCTGCTCCCGGGCGGGCTGGGCGGCGCCCTGTTCCGGGGGCGCGACCTGTGGCTGCGCTGGGTGGCCCGCCGCCACGCCCTCGTGGTGCCCAGCCTGCTGGCCGACGTCCGTGAGCTCGAGCAGAGCGCCGAGGCCGCCTTCGAGCGGCGGGCCGCGGCCATGGCCGGGACCGGCGACGCCGGCACTCGGCTCGCCGGCGGGCTGGCGCCGGCCGCCGACCGGCCGGCGGTTCCCGGAGGTGCCCGATGATCGGCTTCACGTCGCCGCCCGTCAGCGACGAGCCCTGGCCGCGGCGGCTGGCGGCCGCGGTGCGCCATCCGCGCCGCTGGCTCGACTCGGTCACCGGCAACGGCCCCGTGCTCGCCCTGCTCGTGCTGACCGGCCTCAACGCTGTCGACGAGCTGTCGCGGGCCTCGTTCTCGGTGGTGGCACCCACCGTCGCCGACCACTTCGGCGTGGGCATTGCCGGGGTCACGGTGCCCTTCGTGCTGTCGTTCGCGGCCGCGTTCGCCCTGTCGGTGCCCATCGCCACGGTGGCCGACCGCCGCAACCGGGTGCGCCTGGCCCTGCTGGGCGGGCTGATCTTCTCGGTGTTCTCGACCCTCGTGGGCGTGTCGCCGACGATCTGGGTGCTGGCGTTCTTCCTGGCGGGGTCGAACATCGGCAAGGCCTTCATCGAGTCGTCGCACGCCTCGCTGCTGGCCGACTACTACGCCGTCCACCTGCGGCCCCGCATCTTCTCGTTCCACCGGGCGGGCAACGCGGTCGGCGCCCTCGTCGGCGGCATCGGGGCCGGCTACGTCGCCGAGGCCTTCGGCTGGCGCGCGCCGTTCTTCGTGTTCGCAGTGCCCATGGTGCTGCTCGTCGTGGTGGGCGCCCGGCTGCCCGAGCCGGTGCGCGGCGTCCAGGAGCGCACGCTGGCCGGCGCCTCGGCGGAGTCGCTCGGCGTCGAGGAGGCCGCCCCCAGCCTGGCCGAGGGCTGGCGCATGTGCTGGCAGATCGACAGCCTGCGCCGGATCTACCGCACGCTGCCGTTCCTGACGCCTGCCGTCGCCGGGTTCGGCATCTTCAGCTCGTTCATGTACCGCGACGTGTTCGGGCTGTCCGACGCCGGGCGCGGCTGGGTCGTGGGCCTGGTCGAGGGCCCGTCGCAGCTCGTCGGCCTGACGATCGGTGCCCGCCTCGGCGTCAAGCTGTTCGCCCAGGACCCCCGGCTGGTGTTCCGGCTGCTGGCCAAGGCCAACTTCATGGTAGTGGCGGCCGTGCTGGTGTTCGCCTGGTCGCCCACGATCTACCTGGCGGTGGCCGCCAACGTGGTCATCAGCGGCTGCCTCGCCTTCGTGCTGCCCGGCGTGCTGGCCGCCCTGTCGCTGGCCATCCCGCCGCGGGCGCGGTCGACGGGCTTCTCGATGGGCGCGGTGTTCGTGATGTCGGGCATGGTGACGCTGCCCCTCATCGCCATGGTGGGCGACACGTGGGGCACCCGCTGGGGCATCACGCTGATGGTGCCGATGTTCCTGCTGGGCGGCCTGGTCATCGCCTCGGCGGGCGACCTGATCACGCGCGACATCCAGCAGGTGTGGTCGGCCGCCGCGGCCCGCAGCGAGGTGCTGCACCTGCGGCAGCAGGGGCGGGCCAAGATGCTGCTCGCCCGCGGGCTGGACGTGAGCTACCGCGACGTGCAGGTGCTCTTCGGCGTCGACTTCGAGGTGGACGAGGGCGAGATCGTGGCGCTGCTCGGCACCAACGGGGCCGGCAAGTCGACGCTGCTCAAGGCCATCGCCGGGCTGGTGCCGGCCAACAAGGGCGCGGTCATCCTCGACGGGCGGGACATCACGTACGCGCCCGCGCACGAGATCGCTCCCCGTGGTGTGTCGCTGGTGGCGGGCGGGCAGGGCACCTTCCCCTCGCTGACCGTGGCCGAGAACCTGCGGGCGGCCGGCTGGATGAACCGGCGGTCGAAGGCACTGGTGGCCGAGCGCACGGCCCGCGTGCTCGACGCCTTCCCGGTGCTGACGCCCCGCCTGGACGACCCGGCCGCCGACATGTCCGGGGGCCAGCAGCAGATGCTGGCGCTGGGCATGGCGCTGCTTTCGGAGCCGCGGTTGCTGCTCGTCGACGAGCTGTCGCTGGGGCTGGCGCCCGTGGTGGTCGACCGCCTGGTCGAGATGGTGCGCGCCATCCGCGCCCAGGGGACCACGGTGGTGGTGGTCGAGCAGTCCGTCAACGTCGCGCTGACGCTGGCGGAAGAGGCCTACTTCATGGAGAAGGGCGAGATCCGCTTCCACGGGCCGACCGCGGAGCTGCTCGAACGCCCCGATGTGCTGCGGTCGGTGTTCCTCGAGGGTGCGGCGGCCGGCCTGCGGATGGCCGACGCCCGCAGCAACGGCCGCGACGACGGCGTCGGCGGCCGCACGGACGACGCCGGAGGCCGCGCACCGGTCGGGCAGGGCGCGCCGCCCGTGCTGGAGGTGCGCGGCGCCACCCGCTCGTTCGGTGGCGTACGGGCCGTGGACGACGTCAGCCTCTCGGTGGCGCCGGGTGAGATCGTGGGCATCATCGGGCCCAACGGCGCGGGGAAGACCACGCTGTTCGACCTGATCTCGGGGTTCCTCCCCGTCGAGGCGGGCCAAGTGCTGCTGGCCGGACGCGACGTCACCCGTCTCGCCGCCGACGGGCGGGCGCGCCTGGGCCTGGGCCGTTCGTTCCAGGACTCCCGCCTGTTCCCGGCCCTCACGGTCGAGCAGTGCCTGGCGGTGGCGCTCGACCGCTGGGTCACCGTGCGCGACCCCGTCCAGGCCGCGCTGCACCTGCCCGCCGTCTTCGACGCCGAGGCCAGGGTGCGGCGGCGGGTCGACGAGCTGATCGACCTGCTGGGGCTGGGCGCCTTCCGCAGCAAGTTCGTGCGCGAGCTGTCGACCGGGTCGCGCCGCATCGTCGACATCGCCTGCCTGGTGGCCCACCGGCCCACCGTCATCCTGCTGGACGAGCCGTCCAGCGGCATCGCCCAGCGCGAGACCGAGGCGCTCGGCCCCGTGCTGGGCCGCATCCGCGACCAGGTAGGCGCCAGCCTGATCGTCATCGAGCACGACATGCCGCTGGTGACCGCCGTGTCCGACCGGCTGCTCGCGCTCGACCAGGGCCGGCTGGTGACCGAGGGCCCGGCCGCCCAGGTGCTCACCCATCCGCACGTCGTCGCCTCCTACCTGGGCACCAGCGACGCCGCCATCAACCGTTCGAACCGCGCGGTCACGACGTGACCGGCCACCTCATCGGGGAGAGGGAAGCCCATGCAGCCAGCAAGTGACCGGCCCGAGCGCAGCGACAACCTGCGCCGCTACGGCCCGCTCGCGCTCATCGCCGTGATCGTCCTCGTGGTGGGAGCGGTCGTGCTCGTCGGCGGCGGGGACGACGACGCGGGTGGCGACGACGACGGGTCGGCCGCCGGCGAGCTGGCGTGGTCGAGCGTGGGCGACGCCGAGCCGGGTGCGCCCGAGCCCACCGGCTCGATGCCGGTGACCTACGCCGAGGCCGAGGAGGACGGCGGCACCGGCGACCACGAGTGGCCCGCCACCTGCGACACCGAGCGCGGGACGCTGGCGATGCCCTCGGTCTTCGCGCTGCCGTGCGTGCCCGCGTTCGAGGGCGACAACGGCGGCGGGACGGCCCGGGGCGTGACCGCGGACACCATCAAGGTCGTCTTCTACGCACCCGAGACGCCGGCCGACCTCGAGTCGATCCTCATCGGCCTGGGGGCCAACGACACCCCCGAGCAGCGGGTCCAGACGCTGAACGACTACGCGGAGATCTACTCCTCCGTGGCCGAGCTCTACGGCCGCACCCTCGAGTTCGTGCCCTACGAGGCCACCGGCGCCCCCGACGACGTCGTGGCGGCGCGGGCCGCGGCCACCGACGTCATCGCCATGGAGCCGTTCGCGGTGCTGGGCGGCCCCGCGCTCGACCGCGGCACCTTCGCCCAGGAGCTGGCCGACGTAGGCATCCCGTGCATGGGCTGCGCCGGCGCGGTCCCCGATGCCATGGTGCTGGACATGGCGCCCTATGTGTGGGGCGGCCTGCCCTCGCCCAACCAGTTCCTGGCGCTGCTCGGCACCTGGTCGGAGGGTCTGGGCGAGACGGCCGACTTCGCGGGCGGCGACCTCGGGGGCCAGGTCCGCAAGATCGGCGTCATCCACTTCGACCAGGACCCCCCGCTGTTCGAGACCGCCGAGGAGCAGCAGTCCGAGCAGTTCGAGGGCGTCGCCGACATCCAGTCGTACCTGCTCGACTTCCCCACCATGCCGGCCAAGGCGACGGAGCTGATCGCCCGCTACAAGGCCGACGGCATCACCACCATCGTCTTCCTGGGCGACCCGATCATGCCCAGCTACCTCACCGCCGCGGCCACCGAGCAGGACTACCACCCCGAGTGGGTCTTCGCCGGCACGGCGCTGACCGACACCAACGTCTTCGGCCGCACCTACGACCCGCGCCAGATGGACCACGCCTTCGGCATCTCCCAGCTCCCCGCACCCGTCGAGCAGGACCTGCAGGAGACCATCCGGCTGTACCGCTGGTACTTCGGGGGCGACGACACGATGCCCCCGGCGCCGAACCAGTACGCGCTCATCGCGCCTCAGGCCGCCTGGTTGGTCAGCGGCATCCACATGGCCGGTCCGGAGCTGACGCCCGAGACGTTCGCCCGCGGCCTGTTCCGCATCCCGCCCCGCGGCGGCGGCCCCGCCAACCCGCAGGTCAGCATGGGCAACTGGGGCGCCTTCCCCGAGATCGACTACCAGGGCATCGACGACGCCGTGGAGATCTGGTGGGACGGGAGCGTCGAGGCCGAGGACGAGCGCGGCGTGGTGGGCGAGGGAGCCTGGCGCCGCAGCGGGGGAGGGCGGCGCTTCACCGTCGACGGCGACCCCACGCCCCGCCCGTTCACCGACGTCGAGGACACCGTGACGGTGCTGACCGAGCTGCCGCCCGAGGACCAGCCGCCCCACTACCCGCCGCCCGACGGGGCGCCCGCGGCCGGGTAGGTCCAGGTCACAGGCGTAAAGGCCCGGCCGAGGCCGTCGATCGAGGCGGTACCATCCGCTTGTGCCCACGCACTCCCGCCCGAGGCTCAGCCGCGACGAGAGCCAGGCGCAGACGCGCGAGGCGCTCATCGACGCGGCGGGCCGGCTGTTCGACAAGCGGGGGTTCGTGGCGACCTCGATCTCCGACATCGCCGAGGAGGCGGGCTACACCACCGGCGCGCTGTACTCGAACTTCGACGGCAAGGAAGACCTGTTCTTCGCCATCGTCGAGCGCGATGTCGAGCTGATCCTCGGCGAGCTGCGGGGCCTGCTCGCCGCCAAGCCGACGGCCGCAGAACGCCTGCAGGTGATGCGCGACTGGCACGTCAGCCACGTCGACGACCGGCGCGACCGCACCCGGGCCATGGCCGAGTTCTCGATCCTGGTGCAGCGCAACGAGGTCAGCCGGGCGCGGCTGCAGGCGCAGGGCCGGCGCCTGCACGAGGCGGTCACGGCGCTGTTCGAGCAGCAGGAGCGCGAGCTGGGCATTCGCTTCCGCCTGCGCCCGCCCGCCCTGGCGGCGGCGGTGCTGGCGCTGGTGCAGGGGTTCGCCATCCAGGCCGCGTTCGACGACGCCGACAGCGCCCTGGTGCTGCCCGGCGCGCTCGAGGTGCTGCTCGCGACCGAGCCGGGAGCCGCGCCCCGGGCTTGAGTGTCACGCCTCGCCGGTACAGTCGGTGAGCGATGGCGCCCAAGCACCTGCCGTTCAAGATGGTCTCCGAGTTCGCACCGGCGGGCGACCAGCCGGCGGCCGTCGCCGCGCTCAGCCAGGGCATCCTCGACGGCGAGCGCTACCAGACACTGCTGGGCATCACCGGCTCGGGCAAGAGCGCCACCATCGCCTGGACCATCGAGCAGGTGCAGAAGCCCACGCTGGTCATCGCCCCCAACAAGTCACTGGCCGCCCAGCTCGCCAACGAGTTCCGCGAGTTCTTCCCCGACAACCGGGTCGAGTACTTCGTCAGCTACTACGACTACTACCAGCCCGAGGCCTACATCGCCTCGTCCGACACCTACATCGAGAAGGACTCGTCGGTGAACGACGAGATCGACCGGCTGCGCCACTCGGCCACCGCGGCGCTGCTCACCCGGCGCGACGTCATCGTGGTCGCCTCGGTCTCGTGCATCTACGGCCTGGGCTCACCCGAGGAGTACCGCGACAACCTGCTGTTCCTGCAGCGGGGCGAGGAGGTCGACCAGCGGGCCGTGCTGCGCAAGCTGGTCGACATGCGCTACGACCGCAACGACATGAACCTCACCCGGGGCACGTTCCGGGTGAGGGGCGACACCATCGAGGTGCACCCCGCCTACGACGAGACGGCGGTGCGCATCGAGCTGTTCGGCGACGAGATCGAGCGCATCACCGTGCTCGACCCGGTCACGGGCGAGCACCTGCGGGTGCTCGACGACCTGGCCATCTACCCCGCCACCCACTACGTGGCGGGCGAGGAGCGGATGCAGAAGGCCATCGGCCGCATCGAGACCGAGCTCGCCGAGCGCCTGCAGTACTTCGAGCGCGAGGGCAAGCTGCTCGAGGCGCAGCGCCTGCGCATGCGCACCCAATACGACCTGGAGATGATGCAGGAGGTCGGCTTCTGCAACGGCATCGAGAACTACTCGGCGCCCATCGACGGCCGGGGCCCGGGCGAGGCGCCCAACACGCTGCTCGACTTCTTCCCCCACGACTACCTGCTGGTCATCGACGAGAGCCACGTGGCCGTGCCGCAGCTCCACGGCCAGTACGAGGGCGACCGCAGCCGCAAGGAGCAGCTCATCGAGCACGGCTTCCGCCTGCCGTCGGCCGCCGACAACCGCCCGCTGCGCTTCGAGGAGGTGATCGAGCGCATCAACCAGGTGATCTTCCTGTCGGCCACCCCGTCCCCCTACGAGCTCGAGGTGTCCTCCAACGTGGTCGAGCAGATCGTCCGGCCCACCGGCCTGGTCGATCCCGAGGTCATGGTGCGCCCCACCAAGGGGCAGATCGACGACCTGCTGGGCGAGATCCGCCAGCGCATCGAGTGCGACCAGCGCATCCTCGTCACCACCCTCACCAAGAAGATGGCCGAGGACCTGAGCGACTACCTGCTCGAACAGGGCCTGCGGGTGCGCTACCTGCACTCCAACATCGACACCATCGAGCGAATCGAGATCCTGCGGGCGCTGCGCCTGGGCGAGTTCGACGTCCTCGTCGGCATCAACCTGCTGCGCGAGGGACTCGACCTGCCCGAGGTGTCGCTGGTCGCCATCCTCGACGCCGACAAGGAGGGCTTCCTCCGCAGCGAGACGTCGCTCATCCAGACCACCGGCCGGGCGGCCCGCAACGTCGACGGCCAGGTCATCATGTACGCCGACACGGTGACCGACTCGATGACCCGCGCCATCGGCGAGACGCAGCGCCGCCGCCAGCTCCAGATCGCCTACAACCTCGAGCACGGCATCGAGCCCCAGACGATCCGCAAGGCGGTCAACGACATCCTGGCGCACCTGCGGCCCGCCGAGGGCGCCCCGGTGCCGGGCGAGGGCCGCCGCCGTGGCCGTCCGGGCGCGGCCGCCAAGCTGCGAGACGAGCTGGCCGACCTGCCGCCCACCGAGCTGGGCCGCCTCATCCAGACGCTCGAGGAGGAGATGCACGAGGCCGCCGCCGACCTCCGCTTCGAGTACGCCGCCCGCCTGCGCGACGAGGTCAACGAGCTCAAGCGCGAGCTGCGCGAGGCGGGGGTCTGACGGCCGCCTGCTTACGCCTCCCCTGGTCGCCGGCCCGCATGTCGGTCACCGTCCCGCTCGACTGTGGCGACGTGGGCCCGGCGATCGTCGTCGAGGGTACGGCCGTGTCGTCGGGGGCGTTCCTGACGCCGGAGGCCGACGTCACGGTGACGGCGGCGCCCGGCGAGCACGTCCGTCTCGACGTCTTCGCCGTGGGCGTGTTCACCGGCACCTTCGCGGTGGGCTGCAGCCCGATCGGTCCGGGTCATCTGGCCACGATCCCCATGGTCGACGGCGCCGCCTGAGCCCGGCCTCGGCCGCGCCGGCCGGGGCCCCAGGAGCCCTGGCGAACTCCGCCGCACGAACATGCGTTCCTGAGTTGTGGCGACCCGATAGTCTCTGACGTCGTGGCTGATTCGCTGGTCATCAGGGGCGCTCGCGAGCACAACCTCCGCAACGTCAACCTCGAGCTGCCGCGCGAGAAGCTCATCGTCTTCACCGGCCTGTCGGGGTCGGGCAAGTCGTCGCTGGCCTTCGACACCATCTACGCCGAGGGGCAGCGCCGCTACGTCGAGTCGCTGTCGGCCTACGCCCGCCAGTTCCTCGGGCAGATGGACAAGCCCGACGTCGACTTCATCGAGGGCCTGTCGCCGGCCATCTCCATCGACCAGAAGAGCGCCTCCCGCAACCCCCGCTCGACGGTCGGCACGATCACCGAGGTCTACGACTACCTGCGGCTGCTGTTCGCCCGCATCGGGGTGGCGCACTGCCCCGAGTGCGGGGCCGAGGTCACCCGCCAGACGCCGCAGCAGATCGTCGACCGCATCATGGAGCTGCCCGACGGCACTCGCTTCCAGGTGCTCGCGCCCGTGGTGAGGGGACGCAAGGGCACCTACGAGACCCTGCTCGCCGACCTGGCCGCCCAGGGCTTCACCCGGGCCCGCGTCGACGGCGAGGTGCACGAGACGGCCGAGCGGGTCGAGCTGGCCCGCTACGAGCAGCACACCATCGAGGTCATCGTCGACCGCCTCGTGCGGCGCGACGGCATCGGGCGGCGGCTCACCGACTCGCTCGAGACCGCGCTCAAGCTGGCCGACGGGGTGGCCGAGGTGCAGATCGTGCCGCGCAACGGCGACGGGGCCGACCGGGTGCCCGGCGGGGGAGAGGGCGATCACCGCCAGCCGGGCGACGTCGAGGGCGACGAGGGCGGTCCCGAGACGCTGACCTTCAGCCAGCACCTGGCGTGCCCCAACGGGCATGGCAGCTTCGACGAGCTGGCGCCCCGCAACTTCTCGTTCAACTCGCCCTACGGCGCCTGCGAGACGTGCGACGGGCTGGGCACCCGCTACGAGGTCGACCCCGAGCTCATCGTCCCCGACCCCGACCTCAGCCTCGAGGCCGGGGCCATCGCCCCCTGGTCGAGCGGCCACCAGCGCTACTTCCAGCGCCTCATCGTGGCGGTGGCCGAGGAGCTGGGCATCGACAGGGACGCGCCGTTCTCGTCGCTCCCGGCCAAGCATCGCCAGGCGGTGCTGTACGGCAAGGGCGTCAGCAAGGTGTGGGTCAGGTTCAAGAACCGCTACGGCCGCGAGCGCACCTACCACGCCAACTACGAGGGAACCATCCCGTACCTGCAGCGCCGCCACGCCGAGGCCGAGTCCGACAGCGCCCGCGAGCAGGTCGAGGGCTACATGCGCGAGGTGCCCTGCGCCGCCTGCGGGGGCGCCCGGCTCAAGCCGCTGTCGCTGGCGGTCACCATCGACGGGCACACCATCGCCGACATCTCCGACATGTCCATCGGCGAGTCGGCCAAGGCGCTGGCCGCGCTGTCGCTCTCCGAGCGCGACCGGCTCATCGCCGAGCGGGTCGTGAAGGAGATCAACGCCCGCATGGGCTTCCTGCTCGACGTGGGGCTCGACTACCTGACGCTGTCGCGCTCGGCGGCCACGTTGGCCGGTGGCGAGGCCCAGCGCATCAGGCTGGCGTCGCAGATCGGCTCGGGGCTGGTGGGCGTGCTCTACGTGCTCGACGAGCCCTCCATCGGGCTGCACCAGCGCGACAACCGGCGCCTCATCGACACGCTGATGCGGCTCCGCGAGCTGGGGAACACCGTGCTGGTGGTCGAGCACGACGAGGACACCATCAAGGTGGCCGACCACGTGGTCGACATCGGCCCCGGCGCCGGCGAGCACGGCGGCGAGATCGTGCACACCGGCACCGTCAAGCAGCTGTTGCGCAACAGCCGGTCGGTCACCGGCCAGTACCTGGCGGGCAAGCGCTCCATCCCGGTGCCCGAGAAGCGGCGCCCCACCGGCGACCGCTGGCTCCGGGTGCGGGGCGCCCGCCAGAACAACCTCAAGAACATCAACGTCGAGCTCCCGCTGGGCTGCTTCGTGGCGGTCACGGGCGTGTCGGGATCGGGCAAGTCGACGCTAGTGAACGACATCCTGTACCGGTCGCTCATGCAGAAGGTGTACCGCTCGAAGACGCCTCCCGGCCTGCACACGGGCATCGACGGCATCCAGCACCTCGACAAGGTCATCGACATCGACCAGTCACCGATCGGCCGCACGCCCCGGTCGAACCCGGCCACCTACACCGGCGTGTTCGACCACATCCGCAAGCTGTTCGCCCAGACGCACGAGGCGAAGGTGCGGGGCTACCTGCCCGGGCGGTTCAGCTTCAACGTCAGCGGTGGTCGCTGCGAGGCGTGCTCGGGCGACGGCACCATCAAGATCGAGATGCACTTCCTGCCCGACGTGTACGTGCCGTGCGAGGTGTGCAAGGGCGCCCGCTACAACCGCGACACGCTCGACATCACGTTCAAGGACCACAACGTCGCCGACGTGCTGGCCATGAGCTGCGAGGAGGCGCGCGCCTTCTTCGCCAACCAGCCGGCCATCTCCCGCCACATGCAGACGCTGGTCGACGTGGGCCTCGGCTACGTGCGGCTGGGCCAGCCGGCCACCACGCTGTCGGGCGGCGAGGCGCAGCGGGTCAAGCTGTCGAGCGAGCTGGCCAAGCGCTCGACCGGCCACACCATCTACATCCTCGACGAGCCGACGACGGGCCTGCACTTCGAGGACATCCGCAAGCTGCTCACGGTGCTGTCCCGCCTGGTCGACCAGGGCAACACGGTGCTGGTCATCGAGCACAACCTCGACGTCATCAAGACGGCCGACCACATCATCGACCTGGGCCCCGAGGGCGGCAGCGGCGGCGGCACGGTGGTCGCCGCCGGCACGCCCGAGGACGTCGCGGCCGTTCACGCCAGCTGGACCGGCCAGTTCCTGGCCCCGCTGCTCGGGGGTGGCCGCACCGGCGTGGCCTGAGCGGCGCACAGCCCGCCGGCGACCGAGGCCGGCGCGGGCTGATCAGGCCGGGGGCGACCACCCCGCCGGGGCGAGCTCGAAGCCCTCGAAGCGGAACCCCGGCGAGACCGTGCAGCCCACCAGCGTCCATCCACCGGTCGGCTCGGCGGCCTGCCAGGCGCGCTCGGGGACGACGGCCTGGGGCACCTCGCCGCTGGCCAGGTCGGGGCCGAGGCGGATCTCGACCGTCGGACCGCCGCCGTCGTGCACCCGCAGCAGCAGGGGGTCGCCCGCGTAGTGGTGCCAGATCTCGGTGGCGTCGACCCGGTGCCAGTGCGAGCGCTGGCCGGCGGCGAGCAGGTAGTAGATGGCGGTGCCGGCGGGCCGGTCGCCGGGGGCGGGCTCGTGGCGCCAGGTCTCGGCGTACCAGCCGCCCTCGGGGTGGGGCCGCAGGCCGAGCCGCTCGACGACGTCGGCCGCGCTCGCACCGTCGCCGGGAGACGGGGAGGGGCCGGGGCTGTCGTCGCCTGCCTGCACCCGCCCAGTCTCGCGGCCGGGGCGGCGGCCGGTCGACGCCGCGGCCCGCCATCCCCGCGGCGCCACTAGGTTCCTCGCTGCCTGCCTGCCCACCCCGCCGCACCGTCGAGGAGCGCAGAGTCGATGAGCTACACCCCGCCCGGAGCTGGGGCCGGCGCCTCGTGGCCGGCCGGGCCGACCGACACCCCGTCGCCTCCGGGCGGCCACCCGGCTGCGTCCCCGGCCGGGCGCCCGCCGGGCCGGTCGCGGGCGCTGGTGTTCGCCGTCGCCGGCGGCCTCGCGGCCCTGGCCGTCGTCCCGATGATCGTGATCTCGTCCCGCGGGAGCGACGGCGAGGGCGATCGCCCCGACGGCGGCGGGCTCGGCGGCGCTGCGGCCGGCACGGTGCCGGGAGGGTCCACGGTCCCCTCCAACGCCGGCACCGTGGCGCCCACGACGACCAACGGCGCGAGCGGCGCCGGCGCCGCGGGCCCGGACGGCGGCGAGGGCGAGGGCGCCCCGGCCGGCGCCGGCCTGCCCGCCGTCACCATCCCCGGCGAGTCCACGGCGCCGACGACGATCCCCGGCTCCGAGCCCAACTCGATCCCCGTCGACATCTTCTCGGGCGAGGAGGCGCCGCAGTTCGGCACCCTGGTCGTCGACCTCGAGGAGGGCGGGTACGCCGACTTCGCCGTGCACCTGCGCACCGACCAGGAGATCCAGCTGCTGTCGTTGGCGGACGACGGCATCGGCACCGAGATCGAGGTGTACGCCCCCGACGGCAGCAAGGAGGGGTGGTGGAAGGGTGGCGAGTCCGGCGTCATCAACGGGCTCGAGTGGTACCTCCCCGACGAGCCGCTGCCGGCCACCGGCACCTACGTGATCAGGGCGATCCACACCGGCGGGAGCCACGAGCCGTTCGTCCTCGGCTTCTTCGGGAACGCGTGAGGCTGCGGCCCGCTCGTCGCACCGAGCACGGCGAGGTTCACAACGCGCGCCGGATCAGGTAACCAACATGTCGATGAGCGACAAACGGTCCTTCTCCGTCGAGCCCTGGTGCGTGACCGAGGAGAAGCTCGACCTCGACGCCCTCGCCCGAACCGAGTCGGTCTTCGCCCTGTCCAACGGCCACATCGGGCTGCGGGGCAATCTCGACGAGGGCGACCCCCACGGGGTGCCGGGCACCTATCTCAACTCGGTGTACGAGGTGCGGCCGATCCCCTACGGCGAGTCGGGGTACGGCTATCCCGAGTCGGGTCAGACGATCATCAACGTCACCAACGGCAAGGTGATGCGGCTGCTGGTCGACGATGAGCCCTTCGACGTGCGCTACGGCACGCTCGACGCGCACCGTCGCTCCCTCGACCTGCGGGCCGGCACGCTCGACCGCCAGGTCGAGTGGCGCTCGCCCGCGGGCGACGGCGTGCGGGTGCACACCACCCGGCTGGTGTCGCTCACCCAGAGGGCGGTGGCGGCGTTGTGCTACGAGGTCGAGCCGATCGACAGGTCGCTGCGGGTGGTGTTGCAGTCCGAGCTGGTCGCCAACGAGGAGCTGCCGCCGCGGGGCGCCGATCCCCGCACCGCGGCGGTGCTCGAACGGCCTCTCGACAGCGAGGAGCACAGCGCGTCGGGCACCGAGGCGGTGATGGTGCACCGCACCCACCACAGCGGCCTGCGGGTGGCCTCCGGCATGCGCCACGTCATCGACGGCCCGGAGAACACCCACCTCGACATCTCCAGCTCGCCCGACATCTGCCGGCTGACCGTCGCCACCCGGCTCGCGGCCGGCCAGCGGCTGCGCATCGTCAAGTTCCTGGCCTACGGCTGGTCGAGCCAGCGGACCCGACCGGCGCTGCACGACCAGGTGGTCGCCGCGCTGGCGGCGGCTCGGCTGACGGGCTGGGAGGGCCTGCTGGCCGAGCAGCGCGTCTTCCTCGACGACTTCTGGGCCGGGGCCGACGTCGAGTTGGAGGGCGACGCCGAGGTGCAGCAGGCCGTGCGGTTCGGGCTGTTCCACATCCTGCAGGCCGGCGCGCGGGGCGAGCAGCGCCCGATCCCCGGCAAGGGGTTGACCGGACCCGGCTACGACGGGCACACGTTCTGGGACACCGAGACCTTCGTGCTGCCCGTGCTGACCTACACCAAGCCCGAGGCGGCGGCCAGCGCGCTGGCCTGGCGCAAGCTCACCATGCCGGTGGCCCAGGAGCGGGCGGCGGAGCTGCGCCTGGAGGGCGCGGCCTTCCCCTGGCGCACGATCCGGGGACGGGAGTCGTCGGGCTACTGGCCCGCGGGCACGGCCGCGTTCCACATCAACGCCGACATCGCCGACGCGGTGGTGCGCTACGTCGACGCCACCGAGGATCGCGAGTTCGAGCACGACATCGGCGTCGACCTGCTGGTCGGGACCGCCCGGCTGTGGCGCAGCCTGGGGCACCACAACCACGACGGCCACTTCCGCATCGACGGCGTGACCGGCCCGGACGAGTACAGCGCCATCGCCGACAACAACGTCTTCACCAACCTGATGGCCCAGCAGAACCTGCGGGCGGCGGCGGCGGTGGCCGGACGGCACGCGGACCGGGCCGCCGAGCTGGGCGTCAGCACCGAGGAGGCGGCCTCGTGGCGCGACGCGGCCGACGCCATCCTCATCCCCTACGACGAGTCGCTGGGCGTGCACCCCCAGAGCGAGGGGTTCACGCACCACGCCGTGTGGGACTTCGCCGCCACCGGCCCCGAGCGCTACCCGCTCCTGTTGCACGAGCACTACGTCAACCTGTACCGCAAGCAGGTGGTCAAGCAGCCCGACCTGGTGCTGGCCCTGCACCTGCGGGGCGACGCCTTCACCGCCGAGGAGAAGGACCGCAACTTCCGCTACTACGAAGCGCTGACCGTGCGGGACTCGTCGCTGTCCGCCTGCACGCAGGCGGTGATGGCGGCCGAGCTGGGGTACCTCGAGCTGGCCTACGACTACCTGGCAGAGGCCGCGCTGATGGACCTCGAGGACCGCAACCAGAACACCGGCGACGGCCTGCACATGGCCTCGCTCGCCGGTGCGTGGACCGCCCTGGTCGAGGGGTTCGGGGGCATGCGCGCCCGCGACGGTCGCCTCGCGTTCTGCCCGCGCGTGCCGAGCGACCTGGGGCGCCTGAGCTTCCGGGTGCGCTACCGCGGCAGCGGGGTGCAGGTCACCACCGACGGCAAGACCGCGACGTACCACCTCTGGACCGGCCCGCCGCTCACGGTCTGGCACGAGGGCGAGCCGTTCGACCTGGGCGACGACGACGTCAAGCTCCCGGTGACCCAGGTGCAGGCCGGGCCTCCCCCGACCCAGCCCGCGGGCCGCGAGCCCCGGCGGCGCGGCCCGTAGGGGCGGCGCCACCGGGGCCCCCGCGACGCGGCCCTCAGGTGATGTCGAGCATGCGCTGGAGGGCGACGCGGGCCCACTCGGCGGTGGCGGGGTCGACCCGGATGGGGTTGACCACCCGGCCCTCGACCAGCTCGTCGAGCACCCACGCCAGGTGGGGCTCGTCGATGCGGTTCATCGTCGAGCACGGGCAGATGAGCGGATCGAGCGACACGACCGTCTTGCCGGGGTTCTCGGCGGCCAGGCGGTTGACCAGGTGCACCTCGGTGCCCACCGCGATGGTCGACCCGGCGGGCGCGTCGGCGACGGCCCGGATGATGTAGTCGGTCGAGCCCACCTGGTCGGCGAGCTGCACCGTCTCGTGGGGCACCTCGGGGTGCACGACCACGATGCCGTCGGGGTGCTCGGCCCGGAAGGCGGCGATCTGCTCGGGACGGAACCGCTGGTGGATCGAGCAATGGCCGCGCCACAGCAGGAACGTCGACTCCTTGCACTCGCGCTCGGACAGGCCGCCCCGCTCGCGGCGAGGGTCCCAGACCCGCATGTCGTCGAGGCCGTAGCCCATGGCGACGCCGGTGTTGCGGCCCAGGTGCTGGTCGGGGAAGAACAGCACCTTGTCGCCCCGCCCGCCGCCCGCGCCCGGCCCGCCGCCCAGCGCCCACTCGAGCACGGCCCGGGCGTTGGTCGAGGTGCACACGGCGCCGCCCTGGCGGCCGACGAACGCCTTGATGGCCGCGGAGCTGTTCATGTAGGTGATCGGCACCACCCGGTCGATGTCGACGACGCCCGCCAGCGCGTCCCACGCCTCCTCGACCTCGTCGATGTCGGCCATGTCGGCCATCGAGCAGCCCGCGTTGAGGTCGGGCAGGGTGACCGTCTGGTGGTCGCCGGTCAGGATGTCGGCCGACTCGGCCATGAAGTGCACGCCGCAGAACACGATGTGGGTGGCCTGGGGGCGCTGCTGGGCCAGCACCGACAGGCGGTACGAGTCGCCCCGGGCGTCGGCCCAGCGGATGATCTCGTCCCGCTGGTAGTGGTGCCCGAGGATGAACAGGCGGTCGCCGAGGCCTGCCTTGGCCGCGGCGATGCGCTGGGCCAGGTCGTCCGTCGACGCCGCGGTGTACCGCTCGTCGAGCGGGGTCTGGAGCCGAAGCATGTGGTGGAACCTCCGTGGGGTGGTTCCGGTTGGTGGACGGTGGGGACAGCCCGGTCGCCTCTCCCACGGGGATGTCGTCCCCGGAACCGATATGCAGCCGGAATGCCGGGCCGGCTTGATGGCAGTCTAGGAACTCCCCACAGCGATCGGGCAACCGCTCTACGACGACCGGGAGGACCGTGGACGAGATCTGTGACGTGACGATCACGGCCGCGAGCGCCGAGTGGCTCGCCGGCTGGGTGCGGGGCCTGGTCGAGGACCGGCTGGCCGCCTGCGGCAACATCGACGTGGGGACGGTCCGCTCGATCTATCGCTGGGAGGGCAGGGTCGAGGACGAGGTCGAGGCGCGGGTGACGCTGCACACCCGCCGCTCACTCGTCCCCGAGATCATCGAGCGGGCCGACCGCGACCACCCCGACGACACGCCCCAGGTGCTGGCGGTGCCGGTCGTCGCGGCCCATCCCGGCTACCACCGCTGGGTGATCGACAGCACCGGCCCGGCGTAGCCCCGGGCGGAGCGGCGCCACGGTCCGGCCACGGGACCGACACCAGCCGCCAGCCTCTAGCCTCCACAACGTGGTGCAACGTCCGCCGGCCGGCACGATCCCCGACGCTCCCGGCTCCTACCAGTTCAAGGACGCCGAGGGTCGCGTCATCTACGTCGGCAAGGCCCGGTCGCTGCGCCAGCGCCTGTCGAACTACTTCCAGTCGCCGCGCAACCTGGCGCCCCGCACCGCGTCGATGGTGGCGGCCGCCGAGACCGTCGAGTGGATCCAGGTCCGCAACGAGGTCGAGGCGCTCATGCTCGAGTACAGCCTCATCAAGCAGCACCGGCCCCGGTTCAACATCCGGTTGCGCGACGACAAGAGCTACCCGTTCCTGGCCGTCACGGTCAGCGACGAGTGGCCGCGCCCGACGGTCATGCGGGGCCGCAAGCGCAAGGGCGTGCGCTACTTCGGGCCCTACGGCCACGCCTACGCCATCCGCGAGACGCTCGACCTGCTGCTGCGCACCTTCCCGCTCCGAACGTGCAGCGACGCCAAGTTCGGCCGCCACGAGAAGCTGGGCCGCCCGTGCCTGCTTTTCCACATCGAGAAGTGCTCGGGGCCGTGCGTGGGCGAGATCGACCACGAGGCCTACCAGCGCCTGGTCGACGAACTGCTCGACTTCCTCGACGGCGACACCGACACGATCGTCCACCGCCTCGAGCAGCGGATGCGCCTCGCGGCCGACAACCTCGAGTACGAGCGGGCGGCCCGGCTGCGCGACCGGCTGACCAGCGTGCGCAAGGCCATCGAGCGCCAGCAGATGGTGGCCGACCGCAACGAGGACCTCGACGTCGTCGGCATCGCCGAGGACGACCTCGAGGCCGCGGTGCAGGTGTTCTTCGTGCGCCGCGGACGGGTCGTGGGCCGCAAGGGGTTCGTGCTCGACAAGGTCGAGGACCTGGCCCCGGGCGAGCTGGTGGGCAACGTGCTCGAGGGCCTCTACGACGAGCCGCCCCTCGGCGTGCCCCGTTCGGTGCTCGTGCCCACCGAGCCCGACGACCCCGAGCTGTACGCCGACTGGCTGAGCCTGCTGCGCGGCTCGCGGGTCGAGGTGCGGGTGCCCCAGCGGGGGGCCAAGCGTGAGCTGCAGGCCACGGTCACCCGCAACGCCTCGGAGGAGTTCACGCGCCACCGCCTGCGGCGGGCCAGCGACCACAACGCCCGGGCGAGGGCGCTCAACGAGTTGCAGGACGCCCTGGGCCTGCCCGAGGCCCCCCTGCGCATCGAGTGCTACGACATGAGCCACATCCAGGGCACCGACTACGTCGGATCGATGGTGGTGATGGAGGACGGGCTGCCCAAGAAGTCCGACTACCGGCGCTTCAAGGTGCGCACGGTGGGGGGCAACGACGACTTCGCGGCGATGGAGGAGGTGCTCACCCGGCGCCTGACGGCGTACATCGACGAGCGCGCGCTGCCGGTCGGCGAGCGGTCGGGCAGGTTCTCCTACCCGCCCCAGCTGCTGCTGGTCGACGGGGGCAAGGGCCAGCTCAACGTCGCGGTGCGGGTGCTCGAGGACCTGGGCCTCGACGACGAGATCCCGGTGGCCTCGCTGGCCAAGCGGTTCGAGGAGGTGTACGTGCCCGGCCTGGCCGACCCCGTGCGGGTGCCGCGCGGGTCCGAGGCGCTGTACATGCTGCAGCGCCTCCGCGACGAGGCCCACCGGTTCGCGATCACCTACCACCGCCAGCTCCGGGGCAAGCGCATGACCCGCTCGGTGCTGGACGACATCAAGGGGCTCGGCCCGACCCGGCGCAAGCGCCTGGCCAAGGAACTGGGGGGTGTCGCCGGGGTCAAGCAGGCGTCCCTCGACGAGCTGCGGGCGTTGACGTGGCTGCCGGACGAGGTGGCGCTGGCCGTGTACGTCAAGCTCCACGGTGAGCAGGTGGCCCGGGGGTCGCGGTGGTGAGCGCGGGGGGCGAGCGAACCATGGGCACGGTGGGGTGCTCGGCCCGACGGGCCGATCGCTCAGCGCGCGCCTCCCGAAGGGTGCGCCAGTGAGCGGGGACGAGCCGCTCGACCTGGCCGGGGTGTGGGAGCAGCACGCGCGGTGGTGGCAGGCCGAGTTCACCGAGGGCGCCGACGTCGAGTACGCCGAGCAGATCCTGCCGCTCGCGGCCCGCCAGCTGGCCGGCGCGGCCCGGGTGCTGGACCTGGGGTGCGGCGAGGGCCAGATCGCCCGGCTGGCCGCGGCCGCCGGCGCCCGCCGGGTGGTGGGCATCGACGCCTCGGCCGCCCAGATCGGCGAGGCCCACCGGCGGGGCGGGGGACCGGGGTACGCCCGGGCGTCCGCCACCCGCCTGCCGCTGGCCGCCGCCTCGTTCGACGCCGCGGTGAGCTGCCTGGTGCTCGAGCACGTCGACGACCTGGACGCCGCCCTCGACGAGGTGTCCCGGGTGCTGCGCCCCGGGGGCCGGTTCGTGCTGATGATCAACCACCCGCTGTTCCAGACCCCGGGCAGCGGCTGGATCGACGACCACGTGGTCGACCCGCCCGAGCAGTACTGGCGCGTCGGCCCCTACCTGCCCGAGGACGTCTCGGTCGAGGAGGTCGACGCCGGCGTGCGGCTGCCGTTCTTCCACCGCCCGCTCGGCCGCTACGTCAACGCCCTGGCGGCCCGGGGCATGTACGTGACCCGCATGATCGAGCCGGCGCCCCCCGCCCGCTTCGTGGCCATGGCCCCGCAGTACGCCGACGCCGCGACCATCCCCCGCCTGCTGGTCCTGCGGGCCGAGAAGCGCTGACCGATGGGCGAGTTCGTCGTCATCACCGGCATGTCGGGAGCCGGGCGCAGCTTGGCCGCCGACGACCTCGAGGACCTCGGCTGGTTCGTCATCGACAACCTGCCGCCCGAGCTGGTGCCCAAGGTGGTCGAGCTGGCCCAGGCCCCAGGTTCCCAGGTGCAGCGGGTGGCGCTGGTGGTGGGCACCGGCCACTACCAGGCCGAGATCATGTCCACGCTGGCCTGGTTGCGGTCGACCGGCGCCCGGGTGCGGGTGCTGTTCCTCGAGGCCAGCACCGACACGCTGGTGCGCCGGTACGAGAGCTCGCGCCGCCGCCACCCGCTGTCGGACGACGACGAACCGGGCCACCTGGGGCCGGTGATCGAGCGCGAGCGGCTGCTGCTCGAGCCGGTCAGAGCCGAGGCCGACGTGGTCGTCAACACGAGCGGGCTCAACGTGCACGAGCTGCGGCGGCGCATCCAGGGCCTGTTCGCCGACGACGACCCCACGCCGACGATGCACACGACCGTGCTGTCGTTCGGCTACAAGAACGGGCTGCCCCTCGACGCCGACCTGGTGTTCGACTGCCGGTTCCTGCCCAACCCCCACTGGGTCGACGAGCTGCGCCCGCTGACCGGGCTGGACGAGCCCGTGCGCGACTATGTGCTGGGCCAGCCGGCTGCGGGCCAGTTCCTCGACGACCTCGAGGACATGCTCACCCAGCTGCTGCCCGCCTACGTGCAGGAGGGCAAGGCGTACCTCACCATCGCGCTCGGCTGCACGGGCGGGCGCCACCGGTCGGTGGCCATCGCGGGCGAGATCGCCCGCCGGCTCACCACCCACGGCCACCGCGTCGGCGTGCTGCACCGGGACCTCGACAAGTGAGCGCGCCGCGGTGAGCGTCCCGGACGGTCGCGGACCGCAGGTGGTCGCGGTGGGTGGGGGCCACGGCCTGGCGGCGTCGATCCGGGCCGTGCGGCGCTACGCCGGGCGCACCACCGCCATCGTGTCGACGGCCGACGACGGCGGGTCCACGGGGCGGCTCCGCAACGCCATCGACATGCCGGCGCCCGGCGATGTGCGCCGCTGCATCGAGGCCATGGCCGGCGACACCGGCCGCCCGCTCACCGCGGCGCTCGACTACCGGTTCTCGGGCAGCGACGTCGAGGGCCACGCGCTCGGCAACCTGCTGCTCGCCGGGCTGCAGGCGGTCACCGGCGACTTCGTCGCCGCGGTCGACGAGCTGAGCCGGCTGGTGGGGCTCGACCCCGCGCTGGGGTGCGTCGTTCCGGCCACGGTGGGGCCGGTGGTGCTGTGCGCCGAGCGGGCCGGCGGCGAGCAGGTGGCAGGCCAGGTGGCGATCTCCGAGACGACGGGCCTCGAGCGGCTGCTCGTGCTGCCGGCCGATGCGGTCACGCCGGCGGGCGCGGTCGAGGCATTGGCGCGCGCCGACCAGGTGGTCCTCGGGCCCGGCTCGCTGTACACGTCCGTGCTCGCCGCCGCGCTGGCCGGCGGCGTGCGCGAGGCGCTGACCGGCTCGCGGGGGCGGTGCGTCTACGTGTGCAACCTGAGGGCGGAGGCGGGCGAGACCCGGGGCTACGACGTGGCCGCCCACGTGACCGCCCTGCGCCGCCACGGCATCGAGCCCGACGTGGTGCTGGCCCAGCGGGGCGGCCTGCCGCTGGGTGCCGTCGGCGTCCCGGTGGTCGGGGCCGAGGTCGCCCGGCCCGACGGCCTGGCGCACGACCCGGTGCTGCTGGGCGCGGCGCTGGCCGACCTGGTGTGAGCCGTTAGGCCGGCCGGGCGAACAGGATCTCGCCGCCGATGGGCGCGAAGCCGCCCGCCGCCAGCACCGCACGCAGCGACGGCACGTTGCCCGGCGCCACCTGCACGAAAACCGGCTCGCCCGTGGGCACCAGGCTGCGCCCGGCGGTGATCAGCGCCCGTCCCAGCCCCTTGCCCCGGGCGCCGGGCACCACCTCGAAGGCGACCTCCCAGCGCCCGGCGAGACCGCGCCCGGCCACCACCAGTCCGGCGCCGTCGGGGGTCTCGAAGGCGCGCACCTCGGTGCGATAGCGCCGGGCGCGGGCGAGCCGGGGGTGGTCGCCGGCGCGCTCGGGCGCCACCGGCCGCAGGTCGAGCGGGGGAGGGGTCCCGAGCCCCGGCGCGGCCAGCACCACGTCGAGGTTGTCGAAGCTGCGGCCCAGGCGGTGGGCCAGGGCGGCCACGAAGGCGGGACCGACCGGGGCCGACAGGTCGCCGTCGGGCAGGCGCCCGCGCACCCAGCCGGGCTCGACGTCGGCGGCGACCACGTGGTGGCCCGCGAACGCCAGCACCGCCGCCACCGGGCCCGGCGGTTGGGGCAGCACCTCGGTGCGCCCGTCGTCGGGCGGCGGCTGGCCGCGGGCGGCGCGGGCGAGCAGGTCGGCGACCGGGTCGGGCACGGGGCGAGCCTGGCACACGGGATTCGTGACCGTGGCAGTCGGGATTCGGGGTCCTCGACCGCGGGCGCGTCGTCGACGAGGGCCCGGCGCCTCTGACCTGGTGGCGGGTGGGCTCCCGGCCACTAGGGTCGAGAGGCAACCACCCTGCCGACAGAGAGGGCTCCAGACATGACCATCCGCGTAGGGATCAACGGCTTCGGCCGCATCGGCCGCAACTTCTTCCGGGCGGCCAAGCAGGCGGGGTCCGACATCGACTTCGTGGCGGTCAACGACCTCGGTTCGGTGGACACGATGGCCCACCTGCTCAAGTACGACTCGGTGTTCGGGCAGCTCGGCTACGACGTCGAGCCCACCGCCGAGGGCATCAAGGTCGAGGGCGACATGCTCAAGGTGCTGGCGGTCCGCGAGCCGAAGGAGCTGCCCTGGGCCGACCTGGGCGTCGACGTGGTCGTCGAGTCGACCGGGCTGTTCACCGCCCGTGACAAGGCGGCGGCGCACCTCGACGCCGGTGCGCCGTACGTCGTCGTGTCGGCCCCGTCGTCGGGCGCCGACGGCACGTTCGTGGTTGGCGTCAACGACGGCAGCTTCGACGGCACCACCCAGAAGGTCGTCTCCAACGCCTCGTGCACGACCAACTGCTTCGTGCCGATGATCAAGGTCCTCGACGACGCCTTCGGCGTCGACAAGGGCCTGATGACCACCATCCACGGCTACACGGGCGACCAGAGCCTGGTCGACGGCCCCCACAAGGACCTGCGCCGTGCCCGCGCCGCGGCCATCAACCTGATCCCGACCAGCACCGGCGCCGCCCGGGCCACCGGCCTGGTGCTCGAGGCCATGCAGGGCCGCCTCGACGGCCAGTCCATCCGCGTGCCGGTGCCCGACGGCTCGATCACCGACTTCACCGGCGTGCTGGCCCGCGACGTCACCACCGACGAGGTGAACGAGGCGTTCAAGGCCGCCGCCGACTCCGGCCCGCTGGCCAACGTGGTCGACTATTCCGACGCGCCGCTGGTGTCGACCGACATCGTCGGCTCGGCGGCGTCGTGCACCTTCGACAGCAAGCTCACCCAGACGATCGGGAACATGGTGAAGGTGTTCGGCTGGTACGACAACGAGTGGGGTTACTCCAACCGGCTGGTCGACCTCGTCGAGATCGTCGGCGCCGCCAACCAGAAGTAGACGGCGTGGCCAACCGCGTCCCGACGCTCGAGGACCTGCCGCCCGTGTCGGGCAAGCGGGTCCTCCTGCGCGCCGACTTCAACGTCCCCATCCACGACGGCCAGATCACCGACGACCTGCGCATCCGGTCCGCGCTGCCCACCATCGAATGGCTGCAGGGCCAGGGCGCCAAGGTGGTGGCGTGCACCCACCTGGGCCGGCCCAAGGGCAAGGTCGACCCGACGTACTCCGTCGAGCCCGTGCGCGCCCGCCTGGCGGAGCTGGCGCCAGGCGTCGAGCTGCTCGACAACCTGCGCTTCGACCCGGGGGAGGAGAGCAACGACCCTGCGTTCGTCGCCCGGCTGGTCGAGGGCTTCGACGCCTACGTCAACGACGCCTTCGGGGCGTCTCACCGGGCCCACGCGTCCGTCGTCGGGCCACCCCGGCACCTGCCCTCGGCGGCGGGGCGCCTGCTGGCGCGCGAGGTCGAGGTGCTCGGCGGCCTGCGCACCGACCCGAAGCGGCCGTTCGTGGCCATCCTCGGCGGCTCGAAGGTGAGCGACAAGCTCAAGGTCATCGAGGCCCTGCTGGCGGTGGCCGACGAGCTGCTGATCGGCGGCGGCATGTGCTTCACCTTCCTGCGCGCCACGGGCAACGGCGTGGGCGACAGCCTGTGCGAGGACGACATGGTCGACGCCTGCCGGGCGCTGCTCGACCAGCACGCCGACCGGCTGGCGCTGCCCTCCGACATCACCGCGCTGGGCCCGGGCGGCAAGCTCATGGACCCGGGCGCGGGGGGCGACGTGCGCCAGGTCGGCACGACCGTGCCCGACGGGTGGACGGGGGTCGACATCGGCCCCGGCACGGCCGCCGACTTCGGCGACCGCATCGCCGAGGCCCGCACCGTGTTCTGGAACGGCCCGATGGGCGTGTTCGAGGACCCGCGCTTCGAGGCGGGCACGCGGGCCGTGGCCCAGGCCGTGGCCGACACGGGCGCGTTCACCGTGGTGGGCGGCGGCGACAGCGCCGCGGCGCTGGCCCAGTTCGGGCTGGCCGACCGGGTCGACCACGTGTCGACCGGCGGCGGCGCCTCGCTGGAGCTGCTCGAGCAGGGTGACCTGCCGGGCCTGGCCGCCCTGCGGGGCGAGTGGAAGGGCTGACCGGGACGATCATGGGCGAGGCCGCGCGCAAGCCGCTGATCAGCGGCAACTGGAAGATGAACCTCAACCACTTCGAGGCGACCGCACTGGTCCAGAAGCTGGTCTACGAGCTGACGCCCGAGGACTACGACGCCGTCGACGTGTCGATCCACCCGCCGTTCACCGACATCCGCACCATCCAGACCTACTTCCTGGCCGAGAAGGAGCCGCCACCCATCGCCATCGGCGCCCAGAACTGCCACTGGGACGAGAGCGGCGCGTTCACGGGCGAGGTCTCGCCGGCGATGCTGGCCAAGCTCGACGTGGCCTACGTCATCGCCGGCCACTCCGAGCGGCGCGAGCTGTTCGGCGAGACCGACGAGGCGGTCAACCTGAAGGTGCACGCCATCTACCGCCACGGCATGACGCCCATCCTGTGCGTGGGCGAGACGCTGGACGAGCGCGAGGCGGGCACCAC
The DNA here is from genome assembly GCA_035697515.1 of Acidimicrobiales bacterium. Taxonomy (GTDB): domain Bacteria; phylum Actinomycetota; class Acidimicrobiia; order Acidimicrobiales; family VFJN01; genus ZC4RG19. Next base: position 2,850 of record DASSCS010000028.1, on the reverse strand, counting down.
CGAGACCAAGGTGACCGGCCAGGTCACCGCGGGGCTGGCCGGCCTGTCCACCGATCAGGTCGCCGGCCTGGTCGTCGCCTACGAGCCGATCTGGGCCATCGGCACGGGCCGCACGGCCACGCCCGACGACGCCCAGGCGGTGTGCGCCACCATCCGGGCCACGGTGGCCGAGCTTGGCGGTGCTGCGGCGGCCGACGCCGTGCGCATCCAGTACGGGGGCTCGGTCAAGGCCACCAACGCGGCCGACCTGATGGTCTGCCCCGACGTCGACGGCGCCCTGGTGGGCGGGGCCAGCCTCGACAGCGGGTCGTTCGCCGCCATCGTGCGCTTCCGTGACCGGGCCTGACGAGCGCGGCCCGGGTCAGGGCAGGATCTTCGTGCCGTCCAGGTAGCCCAGCTCGACCAGCTCGGTGGCCGGGGCGCGCCGCCCGAGCTCGGCGCGGATGGGCGCCAGGTCGGTCGCGACCGAGAACCCGGGGAGCCAGTCGTCGTGGTGGCACAGGACCAGCCGGGCGGGGCGCAGCAGCTCGGCCTCGTGCGCCACGAACTCGGCCAGCGAGCCCTGCACCGGCTCGCCGTCGACGTTGCCCCGCCCGGCCGCAGCCAGGATCGCGACGTCGGGGCGCAGGCCCGACAGGATGCCGCTCCAGTGCCCCGACGTGTCCTGGTAGAGCAGGGTGCCGTCGGGAGTGTCGAACAGGTGCACGAGCGCACCGCCGTCGCCTCGGTCGCCCTGCTGAGCGGTGAGCAGGTGATCGAGCGAGTCCTGGGGGAGTGCCGTGGCGAAGTGCTGCACCAGCTCGCCGAAGCGGGCCTGCTGCTCCTGCCAGGTGAGGCCCAGGTCGCCGACGCACACCTCGCCCGACTGGCGCATGGCGGTCTGCGACCACACGCACGAATGCTGGCTCGGCAGCACGGTCACCCGCACGTCGTCGGAGAGGGCGACCGTCTCGCCGCCCGCCACGCAGATCATCTGGTCGACGGGCACGCCGGCCTGCTCCATGACCCGCACGGTCTCGTAGCTGCCGATGATGCGGGCGCCGGTGGTGCGGGCGATGCGCTCGGCCCCGTACAGGTGGTCGAAGTGGGAGTGGCCGGCGACGATCCAGTCACCCTCGTCGACGTCGTCCGCGGTGAGGCGGGGCTCGGGCCCGGCGGCGTTGGCCGACCGGTCGACGTAGGCGTCGAGGATGATCGTCAGCCCGGCCGTGCGCAGGGCGAACGTGGCGCAGCCGTACCAGTCGAGGGTGGTCGTCATCGCGCCGCAGCGTAGAGGGCCGAGGGCGCGACCCACGTCGCGCGTGTGACAGGCGCCACTACGTGGTAGCAACGCGGTGGTGTGCAGGTGTCCCACACCTAACGAGCTGTGACTTGCATGTTGCGTGAAGATGTGGTGTCGAAGTGCCGCGAATGCCCAGGCAAGGCCGTCCAGTCTGGCCACCACGGCCAGCAATTCGGCGAGAGGCCGGACGATCCTGCTATGTTCCGGCCGTTCACTGGGCGCGCGTCAGTGTGCACCCAGGGGCGAACACCGCAGGGAGAGTCGCCGTGACGACAGCCGTGGCTCGTTCCTCGGACCGGGGGTCCATCGCCAGGCCCACGTGCCGAGCCGACACACTGCCCCGCGCCGCGTCCCCGCGGTCACCATGACCACATTCAGGAGGTCCTCCAAGTGAGACGACAGCGCAGGAGCCTGAAGCTCCTTGCTCTCATCCTGGGGCTCTCGCTCGTGGCCGCCGCCTGTGGCGGCGATGACGACGACGAGGGCGCCGAGACTGACGAAGGCGATCAGGCAGCCGAAGGTGTCCAGGGCGGCGAGCTCGTCGACCTCGGCGTCTTCGGGCAGGGCCCGCCCGAGCACATCGATCCAGGGATCAACACGACCGTCGACGGCTTCCAGATAGGTGGCTCGGTGTACGACGGTCTGGCCGAGACCGACTACAGCGATCCCGAGAACCCGGTGACCGTCGGGGCGGTCGCCGAGTCGTGGGACGTGAACGACGATGCCACCGAGTTCGTCTTCAACATCCGCGAGGACCTCAAGTTCTCCGACGGTGAGGATGTGCTCCCGAGCTCGTTCGTCCGCGGCTGGGAGCGCGCCAGCGATCCCGACTTCGCCGGCGACTACTCCTACCTGTTCACCTTCATCGAGGGTGGTGCGGAGAAGCTCGACGGCTCGGCCGACACCATCTCCGGTGTCGAGGCCGACGACGAGGCGATGACCCTCACCGTCACGCTGTCGGCGCCCTACGCCAACTTCCCCGCGGTCGCCGGCTTCCAGACCTTCATGCCGATGCCGTCGGCGGTCGACGAGCTGGAGAACCAGAGCGAGTGGGAGCAGGGCATCATGATCGGCAACGGTCCGTTCATGATGGACGCGCCCGCCAACGACCAGGAGATCGTGCTGGTGCCCAACCCCGAGTGGGACGGCACGAAGTACGACGAGGCGCTCGGCCTGCCCGAGCAGCCCTTCCTCGACAAGATCACGTTCACGATCGGTTCCGACATCGACACCTCGTACAACGCGTTCGAGGCCGGTGAGGCCGACGTGACGAACTTCGCTCCCGGGCGTTACCAGGAGGCGCAGGACAACTGGTCGACGACCATCGACACGCCGTTCCTGGGCGCGTACTACTTCATGTTCAACGACCGCGACGAGCGGGTCGGCGGGCCGGACAACCTGCTCCTCCGCCAGGCCATCTCGATGGCGATCAACCGTGAGGACATCAACACGGACGTCTACGAGGGCTCGCGCACCACGGCCACCGGCATCACGCCGCCGGGCATCCCCGGCTTCGAGGAGGGTCTGTGCGAGTTCTGCAACTACGACCCTGAAGCCGCCGAGGCCGC
>DASSCS010000027.1:0-30141 GCA_035697515.1 Acidimicrobiales bacterium | reverse complement strand
GGCGCCGCTGGCGGGCCCGGCGCGCCGAGCGGGCGCTGCGGCGGGCCCTGGGGGCCGCGCCGACCACTCCCCTGGCCGAGCTCCGCACCGCCCTACGCTGCGCGGGCGACCGCCGCGCCGCCGCCGAGCTGGCCGTCGCGGGCGGCACCTCGACGGGCGCGGCGACGGCGGTGCTGGTGGACGCCGACGACGCGCTGCGCGCCGCCGCGGGCCGGGTGGCCGCGGTGGAGGGCGCCCGCGAGGACCGCCGCCGCCGGGGCCGGGGCGCCGCCGGCGAGCTGGCCACCGCCCTGCGAGCCGGCCGCCGCCAGCGCCGCCGGCTGCTGCGCCGGCTCGACGGCGAAGGGGTCGTCCAGGGCCTCCCGCTCTGGGTCGGCACCCTGCGCGACGTCGACGACCTGGTGCCCGAGACGCCCGGCCTGTTCGACCTCCTCGTCCTCGACGAGGCCAGCCAGATCGACCAGATCTCCGCCGCCGGCGCCCTGCTGCGGGCCCGCCGGGCCGTGGTGGTCGGCGACCCGCGCCAGCTGCGCCACGTCTCCTTCGTCGGCGACGACCTGATCGCTCGCACGCTCGCGGCCCACGGCCTCGACATGCTGGCGGCCCGGCTGGACGTCCGCCGGGCGAGCGTGCTCGACGTGGCGGCGGGCGCGGCGCCCACCACGTGGCTCGACGAGCACTACCGGTCGGTCCCTCACCTCATCGAGTTCTCGGCCCGCCGCTTCTACGAGGGCCGGCTGCACATCGCCACCCGGCATCCGGCCAACGAGGCGACCGACGTCATCGAGGTCGTGCGGGACGGCGCCGAGCTCGACGCCGCGTTGGCCAGGGTCGACCGGCTCGCCCGCGCGGGCCTCACCGACATCGCCCTGGTGTCGCCGTTTCGCGATGTGGCCGACGCCGCCCAGGCGGCCCTGCTCGACGGCTACGAGCTGGCCGACGTCCAGCGCCTGGGGCTGCGGGTGGGCACCGTGCACGGGTTCCAGGGCGCCGAGGCCGACCATGTGGTGCTCGTGCTCGGCATCGGGGGCGACGACCCGGCCGGTCGGCGGCGCTTCGTCGAGGACCCCCACCTGTTCAACGTCATGGTCACACGGGCCCGCCGGTCGCTGGCGGTCGTCACCTCGCTGCCACCCGAGGACCGGGCCTCGTCGTCGGGCCTGATCGAGGACTACCTCGCCCACGCCGAGCGCCCCCCGCAGCCACCGGCCGACGGCACCCCGCCCTCGGCCTGGGCCGCCGCGCTGGCCCGCGAGCTCGCGCGAGCCGGCGTGCGTGTCCGTACGGGCTATCCGGTCGGGCGCTGGACCGTCGACCTGTGCGTCGGCGAGGGCGAGGCCGCCGTCGCCGTCGACACCGGTGTGCACCCGGCGGGCGCCGCGGCCCACCTGGCCCGTCACCGCATGCTGGCGGCCGCCGGCTGGCGCCAGATCGACGCCTACCCGACCCGCTGGGACCACGACGCACCGCGCGCCGCGGTCGAGCTGGCCGCCTACAGGTAGAGGCCCGTCGAGGCCTCGCCCAGCCGGCTGGCGGCCACGGCGTGGACGTCGCGCTCGCGCAGGATGATGTAGTCGGCACCCCGCACCTCGACCTCGTAGCGGTCCTCGGGGTTGAAGAGCACGTGATCGCCCACCTGCATGGCCCGCACGTTGGGGCCCACCGCCACGACCTCGGCCCAGGCCAGCCGCTTCGATATCTGGGCGGTGGCCGGGATGAGGATGCCGCCCGAGGACGTGCGCTCGCCCTCGCCCTGGTCGACGCGCACCAGCACCCGGTCGTTCAGCATCTTAATGGCCAGCTTGTCGCCGGCGCCGTCGACGTCGCTGTCGGGGCCGTAGTTGGTGCTGCGGCTGCTGGGCGTGTCGCCGGCGCGGCGACCGTTGCCGACAGCGGTCGTTGCGGGGTCGGGCACACCTTGACGCTACCGTCCCCCCTCCGTGACGCACGACTCGGACGACGAGATCTCGCTGCTCACCGCCGACGGCGAGACCCTGGCGGCCGACCTGCGCGTCCCCGCGGACGCGCGGGCGGGCGCCGTGGTGTGCCACCCCCACCCGGCCTACGGGGGCGACCGCCACAACGCCGTGGTCGACGCGCTGTACCGGGCGCTGCCGGCGGCCGGGGTGGCGTGCCTGCGGGTCGACTTCCGTCCCCAGCGCGCCCGCACCGCCACGGGCGAGGGCCTGGCCGAGCGGGCCGACGTGGTCGCCGCGCTCCACCGCCTGGCCACCGAGGTCGACCCGCACGTTCCCCTGTTCCTCACCGGCTACTCGTTCGGGGCCGACGTGGCGCTGTCGGTTGGGGACGACCGTCACGCCGGCTGGGCGCTGGTGGCACCGCCCTTCCGCTACGCGGGACCGCCCCGGCCCGCGGGCGGCGACGCTCGCCCCGTGCTGGTGTTGGCGCCGGCGCACGACCAGTTCGCACCCCCGCACTGGGTGGGCGAGACCACGCGGGCGTGGCCGGACGTCACCGTCGAGGCAGTGCCCATGGCCGACCACTTCCTGGTGGGTGCGACGGCCCAGGTGGCCCAGCGGGTGACGGCGTGGGTGCTCGACCAGGCCGCGGGCACGTAGCGCTGCTCACACGACGACGCGCCCGCCGGCGCGCCAGTAGACGCCCGCCCCGCGGTCGAGGAAGCCCTCGTCGACGAGGTAGCGCCGCAGCGCGGCGACGTCGGGATGGAAGCGGCGCAGCGTGGCGTTGACCTGCCGTTCCGGGTAGCGCACGCCCGCCTCGAACTCCTGGGACAGCCGGTCGAGCACCACCCGCCGCTTCGAGCGCTGGGCGGGGATCTGCGTCAGCCGGCCCGCCCGGAAGCAGCTGCGCAGCACGCGGGCCTCGTCCTCGGGGGCGTCGCCCGTCGGATCGGGGGCCGGCCTGGCGGGCGCGGCGGCGATGGCGGCCCGGCGGAACGCCCCGCCCAGCAGCACGTGGCGCCCGTCGTCGGCGCGCACCACGAGGTCGCCCGCCGCCAGGCGCGCCAGGGCCTCGACCACCGCGCGCGCATCGAGGCCCGTCGAGTCGCGCACCTCGTCGACGGTCGAGGCGCCGAGCACCAGGGCGGCGACCACCCGCCGCCGCGCCTCGTCGGCCAGCAGCCCGACGATGGTGCCGGCATCGGGGACGGCCGCGTCGTCCACGACGCGAGCCTACGAGCGGCCGGCGGCGTTCAGACCGGGCGGACGATCACGCCGGCCCGCTCGAGCGCGGCCTTGGCCTCGGCCACCGTGTGCTCGCCGAAGTGGAAGATCGAGGCCGCCAGCACGGCGTCGGCGCCGCCCTCGACCACGCCGTCGACCAGGTGATCGAGCCTGCCCACACCACCGCTCGCGATCACCGGCACGCCGACGGCGCCCGTGACGGCCCGGGTCAGCTCGATGTCGAACCCCTCGCGGGTGCCGTCGCGGTCCATCGACGTGAGCAGGATCTCGCCGGCGCCCAGCGCCTCGGCCTGCTTCGCCCACTCGATGGCGTCGACCCCGGTGGGCGTGCGCCCGCCGTGGGTGTAGACCTCGAAGCCACCGCCCTGGCGCCGGCGGGCGTCGATGGCCACCACCACGCACTGGGCGCCGTACTCCGCGGCCAGCTCGGCCACCAGCGCGGGCCGGTCGACCGCGGCGGTGTTGACGCCCACCTTCTCGGCCCCGGCCATGAGCAGGCGGCGGGCGTCGTCGACCGTCCGCACGCCGCCGCCGACGGTGAAGGGGATGAACACCTCGCCGGCGACGCGGCGGGCCACGTCGACCATCGTGCCCCGGGCGTCGGACGAGGCGGTGATGTCGAGGAAGACCAGCTCGTCGGCGCCCTCGGCGTCGTAGCGCGCGGCCAGCTCGACGGGGTCGCCCGCGTCGCGCAGGCCCACGAAGTTGACGCCCTTCACCACCCGCCCGGCGTCGACGTCGAGGCAGGGGATGACCCTGACGCTACGCACCGGCGGCCACCGCCACGGCCTCGGACACCGGGAACGCCCCCTCGTACAGGGCCCGGCCGACGATGGCGCCCGCCAGCCGGCGGCCCCCCACGTCGAGGGCGGCGAGGGCCCGCAGGTCGTCGAGCGTCCCCACCCCGCCCGAGGCGACCACGTCGAGCCCGGTGGCGTCGAGCACCGCGGCGAGCTGGCCGAGGTCGGGGCCCTCGAGCGTGCCGTCCCGGCCGATCTCGGTGACCACCAGCGCCGCCACCCGGGCGTCGTCGAAGCGGCGGGCGACGTCGACCAGGTCGTACCCGGAGCCCTCGACCCAGCCCCGCACGGCGATGTCCCGCCCCCGGGCATCGAGGCCCACGGCCACCCGGCCCGGGTGACGGGCGGCCAGGCGCCGCACCCAGCCAGGGTCGTCGAGGGCCGCGGTGCCGACCACCACCCGGCGCACGCCGGCGCCGAGCAGCGCGTCGGCCGCGGCGTCGTCGCGCACGCCTCCCCCCGCCTGCACCGGCACGTCGACCGCCGCGGCGATGGCGGCGACGACGTGGCGGTTGACCGGCTCGCCCGTGCGGGCGGCGTCGAGGTCGACCACGTGCACCCACGGCGCCCCGGCGGCCGCGAACGCCCGGGCCTGGGCGACCGGGTCGTCGCCGTAGACCGTCTCGCGGCCGTGGTCGCCCTGGTAGAGGCGCACGCACCGGCCCCCGCGCAGGTCGATGGCCGGGTACAGCGCGAAGGCCACGGTCAGGCCGCCTCCGCCGCCGCGGCCGCCCGGTCGACGAAGTTGGCCAGGATGCGCAGGCCACTCGCGCCCGACTTCTCGGGGTGGAACTGGGTGGCCCACAGCGCCCCGTCCTCGACCGCGGCCACCACCGGCCCGCCGTAGTCGCACACCGCGACCGCGTGGTGGCGGTTGTCGGCGGCGAAGCCGTGCACGAAGTAGGCCCACACCGGCTCGGGCAGGCCGGCGAGCAGCCCGCTCGGCTCCGTCGGCACGACGATGTTCCACTGCATCTGAGGGCGCTTCACCCCGTCGGGCAGCCGCCGGATCGTGCCGGGCAGCACGCCCAGCCCCGGGACGGTGGGGCTCTCCTCAGAGCCCTGGTAGAGCATCTGCATCCCCACGCACACGCCGAGGAAGGGCCGGCCCGAGGCCGCGCACTCGATGGCCAGCTCGTCGAGGCCGGCCGACTCGAGCGCCTGGATGCAGCGGCCGAAGTTGCCCACGCCCGGCAGGACCACGCCGGCCGCGTCGCGCACGAGCGCCGGGTCGGCGGTCAGCCGGGCGTCCGCGCCCACCCGCTGGAGCGCCTTCTGCGCCGAGTGCAGGTTGCCGATGCCGTAGTCGAGGACCGCGATGAGCGCCATCACCGGCCGATCCTACGGTCGGGCGGCCCCGGCGCCTGAACCGGATCGGCCGGCAGGCCCGGCGCGCGGCGCTCGGCCTCTCCCGGCCCACGCGTAGTGTCGACGGGGCCAGGCTGCGAGGGGACCGGGACGTTCCATCGCGCGATCGCCCGCGTGTCGCGCTCCCACCCCAGCACCGACAGGGTGCCCGTGCCGAGCAGCAGGTGGCACCCGAACGACGGCCCCTGCCCGAGCCACCGCGCCGCCAACACCCGCAGGAGGTGGCCGTGCGACACCAGCAGGGCACGGTCGACGGCCCCGTTCAGCACCTGATCGATGGCCCGGTCGGCCCGCCAGGCGACCTGGTCGCTCCCCTCGCCGCCCGGCGACTCGTGGGTCCACACGGTCCAGCCGGGTACGCGCTCGCGTATGCCGGCCGTGGTCATGCCCTCGTAGGCGCCGTAGTTCCACTCGGCGAGCGCGGGATCGGGCCGGGCGTCGGGAAAGCCCACCAGCGCGGCCGTGTCGCGCGCCCGCCGCATCGGGCTGGTGAGCACGAGGTCGAACGCCAGGCCGGCCAGTGGGACGGCGAGGCGCCGGGCCTCGTCGACGCCCGTCGGCGTGAGCGGCAGGTCGGTGCTGCTGGTGTGGCGGCCGTCGCGGCTCCACTCGGTCTCGCCGTGGCGGACGAGCCACAGCTCTGGTCGAGCCACCGGCGCTCCTTCCTCGGCGGCCACCCGCGGGTCGGGCGAACTGCAGAGCACAGCGTGCCGCATCCCCACCTCGATGCGCATGGAGTGACCTGGGCGCCACCGTCCGGCATGCTTTGAGCGATGCTCCTCGTCGGAACTGCGGACGGCCTCTTCGACCTCGCCCTGGACGGCACGGCCGAGCGGCGCGCCCTCGCCGGCTCGGACGTCCGCTCGGTGTCGGGCGACTGGGCCGTGGCCGACGGCTGGGTGATGGCGCTCGACACGGGAGCGGCCACCCAGCTGCCCGACGGGCTGGCACCCCAGTGCGTCGTGGCCATCGAGGGCGGTCGCACCCTGGTGGGCACCAGCGACGCCCGCATCGTCGAGGTCGGCGGCACCGAGGATCCGACCCGCGACCGGCTGTTCGACGCCGTGCCCACCCGCTCGCGCTGGTCGACACCGTGGGGCGGGCCGCCCGCCACCCGGTCGCTGGCGGTCGGGCCCGGCGGCACCTACGCGGGCGTGCACGTGGGTGGGGTGTGGCGCCGCGAGCCGGCCGAGTGGATCGAGGTGGTGCCGGCCGAGGCCGATGACCACCAGGTGGTGTGCGGCGGCGGCGACGTGGTGGCGGTCGCCGCCGGCATCGGTGTGGGCCAGAGCGACGACCGCGGCCGCACGTGGCTCTGGAGCGACGACGGCCTGCACGCCCGCTACTGCCGGGCGGTGGCCGTCGCCGAGGGCTGGCTGCTGGCCAGCGCCTCGACGGGCCCCACCACGACCGAGGGCGCGGTCTTCCGGCGCCCGCTGGGCGATCCGCAGGCTCCCTTCACCCGCTGCGGCGAGGGCGAGGGCGACCAGGGCCTCCCCCTGGCGTTCCCCCACAACGTCGACACGTTCGAGCTGGCCGCCGCCGGCCCGCTGGTGGCCGTGGGGACGCCCGCGGGACGCCTGCACCTGTCCGAGGACAGCGGCGCCACCTGGCGCACCATCGCCACCGCCCTCCCGGGCGTCCACTGCGTGTCGTTCGCGGGCTGACCGCCGCGACTACAGCGTGCCCTTGGTGGAGGGCACCGCGGCGCCCTCGACCCGCACCGCGTCGCGCAGGCAGCGGGCCACGCCCTTGAACGTGGCCTCGACGATGTGGTGGGTGTTGCGGCCGGAGCGCAGGGTGACGTGCAGCGTGATGCCGGCCTGGGTGGCGAAGCTCTGCCAGAAGTGCTCGGCCATCTCGGGGTTGAACGGCGGGTCGCCGAGCGGCAGCACCTCGCCGATGGGCACGTCGTACGCCACGAACGGCCGGCCCGACAGGTCGAGGGCCACCTCGACCAGCGCCTCGTCGAGCGGGAACGCCCCGCTGGCGAAGCGGCGCACGCCCGCCTTGTCGCCCAGCGCCTCGCGGAAGCACTCGCCGATCACGATGGCCACGTCCTCGACCGTGTGGTGGCCGTCGACGTGCAGGTCGCCCTGGGCCTCGACGGTCAGGTCGAAGCCGCCGTGCCGGCCGAGCTGGTCGAGCATATGGTCGAAGAAGGGCAGGCCGGTGGCGGCGTGCACCTTGCCCTCGGGGCCGTCGAGGTCGACGGCGATGGTCACCGAGGTCTCGCGCGTCGTGCGCTGGCGGGTGGCGGAGCGGGTCATGGGAGCACCTCGCGGAGGGCGGCCAGAAAGGCGTCATCCTCCGCCGGTGTGCCGATGGTGACACGCAGGCAGCCGTCGAGGCGAGGCCACGAGGCGCAGTTGCGCACCAGCACCGACCGTTCGACCAGGTCCTTCCATACCTGGTCGCCCGACCGCTCCCGGGGCCGGAACAGCACGAAGTTGGCCGCAGATGGCCACACGTCGACCGCCAGCTCGGACAGCGCAGCCACCAACCGGCCCCGCTCCTCGACGATGCCCGCCACCCGCGCTCGCATCTCGTCCTCGAAGCCCAGGGCCACCGTGCCCGCCAGTTGCTTCAGCGCGTCCAGGTGGTAGGGCAGCACGACCTTGTCGAGCTGGGCCACCAGCCACGCGGGCCCCACCAGGTAGCCGAGGCGGGCGGCCGCCATCGACCACGTCTTCGAGAACGTGCGCGTGACCACGAGCGGCCGCTCGCCGTCGACCAGCTCGAGCGCCGACCACGGCGCGAACTGGCCGTAGGCCTCGTCGACCACCACCAGGCCCGGGGCCTCGGCGGCCACCGTGCGCACCAGGTCCTCGGGCTCGATCATGCCGGTGGGGTTGTTGGGCGAGCACAGGAACGTGATGGCCGGCGACGTCTCGGCCAGCACACTGCGCACCTCGGCGACGTCGAGCGCGAAGTCGGCGTCGCGCTCGCCCACCGCCACGGTGGTGCCGGTAATGCGGGCGATGTGGCTGTGCAGCGCGTAGGTGGGCTCGAACACGGCCGCGGTGCGGCCCGGCCCGCCGTAGGTCAGGCAAAGGGTCTGCAGCACCTCGTTCGAGCCGTTGGCCGCGAACACCTGCTCGGGCGCCACGCCGTGCAGGCGCGCGATGGCCGTGCGCAGCGCGGCGTACGAGCGGTCGGGGTAGCGGTGCCAGTCGACGGCACCCAGCGCGGCGGCCAAGCGACCGCCGAAGGCCGCGGGCGGCGGCACGGGCGCCTCGTTGGTGTTGAGCCGCACGGCCACGTCGAGTTGGGGCGAGTGGTAGCCCTCCATGAGGGCCAGGTCGGCGCGGGGATCGATGGGGGCCGTCATGCCGGGCCCTCGCGCAGCCGGATCGACTCGGCGTGGGCGGGCAGCCCCTCGTACTCGGCGAGGGCGATCACGTGCGGCGCCACCTGGGCCAGGCCCTTCTCGTCGACCGACACGACGTGCACGTGCTTGCGGAAGTCGTCGACCCGCAGCGCGCCGGCGAAGCGGGCCGACCCGTAGGTGGGCAGCACGTGGTTGGGTCCGGCCAGGTAGTCGCCGATCGACGCCGGGGACAGCGGGCCGCAGAACACCGCGCCCGCATGGCGGACCAGGGGCAGCAGGTCGTCCGCGTCGTCGACCAGCAACTCCAGGTGCTCGGGCGCGATGGCGTTGGCCACGGCGAGCGCCTGGGCGGGGTCGTCGCAGACCACCGCGTAGCCGCCCTCGGCCAGCGTGGACTCGAGGTGCTCGCGCCGGGGCGAGGCCGGCACCAGCCGGGCGACCGCCTCGGTGACCGCGTCGGCCACGGCCTCGTCCCACGTGACGAGCCACGCCAGCCCGTCGGGCCCGTGCTCGGCCTGGAGGATGACGTCGATGGCGGCCAGCTCGGGCGGGGTCGAGGCGTCGGCCACCACCACGACCTCTGACGGGCCGGCGAAGGACGACGGCACCCCCACCAGCCCCTGGCCGGCGACCTCGCGCTTGGCCTGGGCCACCCGGGCCGACCCCGGGCCCACGATCACGTCGACGGGCCGGATGCTCTCGGTTCCGTACGCCAGCGCCCCGATGGCCGCCGGCCCCCCGATGCGGTACACCTCGTCGGCCCCGGCCAACGCGGCGGCGGCCAGGATGCCGGTGGGCACCCGGCCGTCGGATCGGGCAGGGCTGACCAGCACCACCTCGGGCACGCCGGCCACCCTCGCCGGCACCAGGGTCATGAGCGCCGTCGACACCAGCGGCGCCAGGGCGTTGGGCACGTAGCAGCCGGCACGGTCGACGGGCCGTACCAGCTCGCGCACCTCGACGGCCCCGTTGTGGTGCACCACCTCGGGGCCGACCTGGGCGCGGTGGTAGGCGGCGATGTTGTCGTGCGCCGCCTCGAGCGCCTCCCGCAGGTCGGCGGGGATCTCGGCGAGCGCCGCGGCCACCTCGGCCGGCGGCACGCGCAGGTCGTCGACCACCACGCCGTCGAAGCGCTCGGCGAAGCCCCGCACGGCCCGGTCGCCGTGCTCGCGCACCTCGGCCAGCAGTGCCCGCACCTCGTCGACGGGAGGCTCGGTCTGGGCGGCGGGTCGGGGCAGCCGCCGGCGCAGGTCGTCGACGCCCGTCCCGCGCAGGTCGAGTCGGTGGAGCACGACAGGCAACGCTACCCGTGGCCCCCCGCCCGGCCCCACCGCGTTCCGCCGGCGACGGCGCGACGTACGGGGCCCCGGGCCGGGTAGAACCGTGCCATGGAGAGCGATCGGGCCGAACTGTCGGCGCTGGCGACGTCCCTCGACGACATCTCGGCCCGCGTCACCGCGGCGGCCGAGCGCTTCCGGTCGTCACCCCGCGACGACGTGGCCGAGGGGCTGTACGAGGTCGAGCGGGCACTGCTCGGGGCGGCGCGCCGGCTCGAGCGCGTGCTGCGCTCGATGCGCTGACCGCACCTCGGCAGGCAACCGCACCCGGAGACGACGACGGCGCCCCGAAGGGCGCCGTCGCGGCGACGTCAGGCGGCGGATCCCGACGTCGCTTGGAACCAGGTGGCGGGAACCTGGTCGTTCCACACACTACCGCTTACGAGCGATGCGGGGTCGCGCGCAGAGCAAAGAAACTTCGTTGCGGTTCGTTCACAGTCCTGTGACCTGGGGTTCATGACGACCACGCAGACCGCTCGCCGGCGGGGGTCACACGCGGAAGGCCGAGGGGCAGATGTCGGCCAAGACGCACACGTCGCAGCGGGGCTTGCGGGCCTTGCACACGGCCCGGCCGTGGAGGATGAGCCGCAGGCTGAGCGCTCCCCGCTCGGACGCCGGCACCATCGGGTTGAGCTCGAACTCGATCTTCACCGGATCGGTCTCGGTGGTGAGCCCCAGGCGGGCCGCCAGCCGCTGCACGTGGGTGTCGACGGGCAGCCCGGGCTCGCCCAGCGCCACGCTGCGCACCACGTTGGCGGTCTTGCGCCCGACCCCGGGGATGGTGACCAGGTCGGGCATCCTGTGGGGCACGTCGCCGCCGAACCGCTCGACCAGCGCGGCGGCCATCCCCATGATGCTGCGGGTCTTGTTGCGGTAGAAGCCGGTGGTGCGGACCAGCTCCTCGACCTCGGCCGGGTCCGCGTTCGCCAGGTCGTGCGGCGTGGGGTACTTCGCGAACAGGGCCGGGGTCACCATGTTGACCCCAACGTCGGTGGTCTGGGCCGACAGGATGGTGGCGGTCAACAGCTGGTAAGCGTTCTCGTGGTGCAGCGCGCAGAGTTCGGTGGCCGTGCCCGGGTACTCGGCCGCCAGGCGTTCGGCGACGACGCGGGCACGCCCCTTGGGGCTTCGGGGACGACCGGTCGCCATCGGCCGGACACTACCGGCCGGCACGGGTCCCGCCGAATGGCTGGCCGCCGCCGTGCGCCCGCGGCAGGCCGCAGCCTCGCATCGCCGTCCCGGCCCCCGGGATGGTGCTACACACGGTGCGGTGGTCGACACCTCTGGTGACGACGTGGCCCGCAGGCCGGGTGCGATGGCGCGCCACGTCCCCGTGTGGGCACGGGCGCTCCCGCAGCTGCGGGCCCCCGCGGTCAGCGCAGTCGCCGGCGCGCTGGCGCTTGCCTGCCTTCTCGCCGTGCCCGCCGGCGAGCGCTCGCCGTCGGGCGGAGCATCCGCCAACCCGGCGGGGCCGGACCCGTCGTCGGCGGCGGACGCGCCCGGCGCGCGCGACGACCGGGCCGCCGCGGACCGGCCGCCCCCGGCCGCTCCCCCGACCACGCCCCCGCCGCGATCGTTCACCCTCGTGGCCGCCGGAGACGTGCTGCTGCACTCGCCGCTCTGGGAGCAGGCCCGGGCCGACGCGGCCGCCGCCGGGCTCCCCGGCCACGACTTCCGGCCCCTGCTGGCGGGCGTGAAGCCCCTCGTCAGCGGGGCGGACGTGGCTGTCTGCCACCTGGAGACGCCCCTGGCGCCCGCCGGCGGGCCCTACGCGGGATACCCGGCGTTCTCGGTGCCGCCCGAGATCGCCCCCGCCCTCGCCGACACGGGCTTCGACGTGTGCTCCACCGCCTCGAACCACACCTACGACCGGGGAGCCGACGGCGTCGACCGCACGCTGGCGGGCCTGGACGCCGCGGGGATCCGCCATGCGGGCTCGGCCCGCGACCCGGCCGAGGCGAACGCCGTCACCCTGGTGCCCGCGGGCGAGGCGCGGATGGCGCTGCTGTCGTACACCTACGGCTTCAACGGCATCGCCGCGCCCGGGGGCGAGGCCTGGCGGTCGAACCCCATCGACGGGGCGCGCATCCGCGCGGACGCCGCCCGCGCCCGGGCCGCGGGCGCCGACGTCGTGGTCGTGGCCCTGCACTGGGGCCTCGAGTACCAGCACGAGCCCAACGACCAGCAGCGGACCCTGGGGCCCGCCCTCGTCCGCTCGCCCGACGTCGACCTGGTGATCGGCCACCACGCCCACGTCGTGCAGCCCATCGAGCAGGTGGACGGCGAGTGGGTCGTGTACGGCATGGGCAACTTCGTGGCCCACCAGTCGACCGCCCGCCCCCGCACCGAGGAGGGGCTGCTCGTGCGGTTCACGTTCACCGAGGGCGAGGCCGGCTGGCGTGCGACCGCGGCCGAGTACGCGCCGCTGCTGGTCGAGCGGGCGGCGCCACCGGTGCGGCTGATCGCCGTGGGCGCCGCCCTGGCCGCGGGCGGCGATCCCGCCCGCCGGGCCCGGCTGCAGCAGGCGTGGGACACGTCGGTGGCCGTGGTCGGGTCCCTCGGCGCCTCCGACCACGGCCTGCGACCCATCGGCGGCTGATCGCCCGCGCCAGCGGTACGCCGGGCCCGCCGGGGGTCGGCCCAGGTGCTCCCCGCCGTCCTAGCCTGCCGCCGTGGCCCGCTTCCCCGTCACCCGCCAGTCCTCGCCCGACGACGTGGCGGCCGTCCGGGCGCTCATCGCCGCCGCCGAGGCTGCGGTCGGCCAGCAGCTCATCACCGAGCACCGGTTCCACGACGCCGCGTTCGGCGGGGGCCGCGACTTCGCCGGCCTGGTGGCCTGGGACGGCGACCGGCCGCTGGCGTACTCCCAGGTCATCCGGGGCGAGCGCCGCTGGGAGCTGGAGCTGGTGTACGACCACGACCCCCGGCGGTCCCGCGACGCCCTGGCCGCAGCCGAGCAGGCGCTCGCCGCCGCCGTCGCCACGGTGCGGGCCGAGGGCGGCGGCCACGTGCACCTGTGGATCACCCGGCCCAGCGACGCCCACCAGCGCCTGGCCGCCGCGGTGGGGCTGACGGCGGGCCGCGAGCTGTGGCAGATGCGCCGGTCGCTACCGGTCGGCGATCCCTACGACCTCGAGACCCGACCCTTCGACGTGGGCCGTGACGAGCGGGCCTGGCTCGAGGTCAACAACCGCGCCTTCGACTGGCACCCCGAGCAGGGCGGGTGGACCGTCGAGGACCTGCGCGACCGCGAGGCCGAGCCGTGGTTCGACCCGGCCGGCTTCCTGCTGCACGAGATCGACGGCCGCCTGGCCGGCTTCTGCTGGACCAAGGTGCACGCCGATCACGACCCCCCGTTGGGCGAGATTTACGTCATCGCCGTCGACCCCGACCTGCACGCCAGGGGGCTGGGCCGCAAGCTGGTGCTGGCCGGGCTCGACCACCTGCACGGCAAGGGCCTCGGCACCGGCATGCTCTACGTCGACGCCGACAATGCGCCCGCCACGCGCCTCTACCTGGACATGGGCTTCGTGGTCGACCACGTCGACCGCGCCTTCGTCGGCGACGTCCCGGCCGCCTGAGGCGCGGCCGGTGCGGTCCGCCGTCAGGTCGTCGCGCCGACGCCCAGGGCGTTGCCGATGAGGAAGGTGACCCCGGCGGGCACCAGCGTGAAGAGCATCTGGCGGACGACGATGCGCCACGGGGGCCGGTCGGTCGAGCGGGCGATCAGAACACCGACCACGGCGGCGGCCACGACGCCCAGCACCAGCGACGTGACGATGGCGGTCGCCCCGGTCCCGAAGAACCACGGTGCGAGCGGCACGAGCCCGCCCACGGTGAAGGCGAGGAACGACGACACGCCCGCCCCGATCGGCGAGCCCAGCTGCCCGGGATTGATGCCCAGCTCCTCGCGGGCGTGGGTCTCGAGCGCGGTGGCGGGGTCGGGCATCATGGCTGCGGCCACCTTCGCGGCCGTCTCGGCATCGATGCCGCGCTCCTCGTAGATGCGGGCCAGCTCGTGACGCTCCGCGTCGGGCCGGCGCCTCAGCTCCCGCGCCTCCACCGCCAGCTCGCGCTGCAGCAGTTCGGCCTGCACTTTCATCGAGTTGTACTCGCCGGCCGCCATGGAGATCGCCCCCGACACGAGCCCGGCCAGGCCGGCCAGCCGAACCACCGCCGGGGCGGGATCGGCCCCGGCCACCCCCAGGATCAGGCCCATGTTGCTGACCAGCCCGTCGCTGACCCCGAACACCGCCGCGCGCGCCGACCCGCCCTGGATGTCGCGGTGCTGGTACTCGGGATGGGCGGACTCGACGTGGGACGCCATGGACCGACGGTACCCACCAGCCCCGCCGTAGGCTCGACCACCGTGCCCAGCCGCTACGACCTCGACCGCGACGCGCTCGCCGACCTGCTCGACGGCGAGCCGAGCTACCGGGTCGATCAGGTGTGGGACGGCCTGTACCGCCAGCTCGCCGAGCCCGCCGAGCTGACCACGCTGCCCAGGGCGCTGCGGTCCCGCCTCCACGCCGAGCTGCCCGCTGCGCTGGCGCCGGTGGCCGAGTCGACCGACCGCCACGGCGACACCGTCAAGTGGCTGTTCGAGCTCGACGACGGCGCCCGGGTCGAGACGGTGCTCATGCACTACCGCGACCGCACGACGGTGTGCGTGTCCAGCCAGGCGGGCTGCGCCATGGGGTGCGGCTTCTGCGCCACCGGCCAGGCCGGGTTCCGGCGCCAGCTGACGACCGGCGAGATCGTCGAGCAGGTGGTGCGGGCCGCCCGGCGGGCGCGCGACGACGGCCCGCGGCTGGGCAACGTGGTGTTCATGGGCATGGGCGAGCCTCTCGCCAACTACGACCGGGTGTGGCCCGCCGTCGAGCGCCTGCATGGCGACCTGGGGCTGTCGGCCCGCCACCTGACCGTGTCGACGATCGGGCTCGTGCCGGGCATCCGCCGGCTGGCCGGCGAGGACCTGCCGGTCAACCTGGCCGTCTCGCTGCACGCCGCCAACGACGAGCTGCGCGACGAGCTGGTGCCGGTCAACCGGCGCTACCCGCTGTCGGTGCTCATGGGCGCCTGCGCCGACCACCTGCGGGCCAAGGGCCGGCGCCTGTCCTTCGAGTGGGCGCTCATCGACGGCACCAACGACCGGCCCTCCGACGCCCGCGAGTTGGCCGAGCTGGCCCGCACCCTGCCGCTGCCGGCGCACGTCAACCTCATCCCGCTCAACCCCACGCCCGGCTACCCCACCCGGGGCACGCCACGCGCGGGGGTCGAGGGCTTCCGCCGGAAGCTCGCCGACCTGGGCGTCAACGCCACCGTGCGCCGCAACCGCGGCGCCGACATCGACGCCGCCTGCGGCCAGCTCGCCGCCCGTGTCGACGTGCGCGCCCGCCCGGCGAGCTGACCCCGGGCCGCCAGTCCGCGCACCTTTCCCGGCGGGCTCACCCCGCCGGGTCGGGCCACGGTCAGCGCACCAGCACCGTCACGCTGTCGCCGGCCCGCACGGCGTCGACCAGGGTCTCACCCCGCCGGACGGTGGCACCGGGCCACACGACCGAGCGCACGAGCGTCCCGTCGACCCGGGCGCCCTCCCCCACCACGGGGGCGCCGCCGCTGGCCGCCAGGTTGGCGGCGAGGTAGCGGGCCGGCGTGCCGCAGTCGATGCTCGGGCCGTCCCAGCGCACCACCTCGACCCGGCCCTCGGCGTGGCGCGCCCGCCACGAGACCTCCCACAGCCCCGACGGCACCGGCTCGAGCCGGGCGACCTCGGACCAGGGCATGAACGACCCCGCCAGCCGGCTGGTCGGCTGGTCGGGCGGCCACAGCCGGCCGTCGCCCACGACCAGGACGCGCACCCGCTCGCGGTCCCAGCCAGCGGCGACGGCGCCCAGGTCGCCGGGTGTCCAGGTGTCGCCGTTGAGCACGAGCACGCCCCGGCCGTCGATCCACGCGCGCAGGTGGGCCAGCGCGCCGGCCGTGCCCAGCGCCTCGTCCGGCTCGACCGAGACGTGCACCGGACCGCCCGCCCCGGCGGCCGCGCGGGCGGCGTTCGCCGCGGCCACGTGGCCCTCGATGGCGGCGCGGCCGTGGTGCACGTTGACGGCCACGGAAGCGGTGGCCGTCCGGGCCCGGGCGATGGCCAGGTCGAGCAGCGGCACCCCACCCACCGGGCACAGCGGCTTGGGCCGCAGCAGGCTGAGCGGCCGCAGCCGCCGGCCCTCCCCCGCCGCCAGCACGACCGCGCACAGGTCGCGCGGCAGGCCGGGGCGGGCACCGGTTGGGCTGCGGTCGTGGGGCTGGGGCATCATCGCCGGCATGACGACCATCGTGCAGGGAACGCAGGGGCTCCGCGACCTGGTGGGGCAGCACCTGGGTCACAGCGACTACGTGGAGGTGACCCAGGAGCAGGTCAACCTCTTCGCCGAGGCCACCGGCGACCACCAGTGGATCCACGTCGACGTCGAGCGGGCCCGCAAGGAGAGCCCCTTCGGCGGGCCCATCGCGCACGGCTACCTGACCCTGGCGATGGGCCCGCGCCTGGTCCCCCAGGTGGTCCGGGTCGACGGCGTCTCGATGGGCGTCAACTACGGGTGCGACAAGGTGCGCTTCCCCTCGCCGGTGCCGGTGGGGTCGAACGTGCGGGTGGGCGTCGAGCTGATGGACGTGTCCGACGTGACCGGCGGCGTGCAGGTGAAGATGCGGTTCACGTTCGAGGTCGAGGGCGTTGCCAAGCCGGCGTGCGTGGCCGAGAACCTGGTCCGCTACTACGACTGAGGGCCGGCCGCCCAGGGCAGGTCGACACTCAGGCCGACAGGCGCGAGCGCACGGCGGCCCAGCCGGGCAGGGCGCGCACCGAGGCCAGGTCCGGCTCGCCGTCGAGCAGGCCGGGGGCCCGGAACCCGGCGTCGACGGCCGCCTCGACCCAGCGCAGGGCCTCGTCGGCCGAGCCCGCGCGCGCCCACGAGCAGGCCACCTCGAACGCTGTCTGGGCGGGGCTCTGGGGCCCGGCCGCGAACACCTGCTCGCCCACCTCGGCGGCGGCCCCGAAGCGCTCGGCGTAGTGCAGGTGGGTCTGGAGGCCGCTGGCCGCCTCGATGCCCTCGCGTCCCGCGGCCACCAGGCGCGCCGCCACCGGCACCGCCCGGCCCGAGTCGGCCAGCAGCGTGGCGGGGACCAGGTTGGGCGGACCCGCGGGCTCGGCCCGGTAGGCCGATTCGAACAGGTCGTCAGCCATGTCGACGGGGCCGCTGAGCAGGGCGATGCCCGCCCGCAGGAAGGGGTTGCCCCCGTCGCCGGCGCTGCGCATGATCGCCGCTGCCTGGCTGCCGTCGCCTGCCCGCAGCGCGTTCCAGGCCCTGGTCTCGGCCTCGGCCATCGGCAGGCGGGGCGTCAGGTCGGGAGCCCCGCTGCCCGGCCGCACGACCTGCAGGTCTGCCCGGCCCCGCCGGCGCCCGCGCCCGCCGGGGTGGTGCCGGCGGGCGGAACCGGAGCCGCCCTCGGGCGCGTCGATGTCGAACGATCCGCTCTGCCCGTTCCGCAGGTCCTGGAAGTTCATGAAGGCGAAGATGCCGAAGTAGATGAGGGCGAAGAAGCCGAACGTCGTCTCGCGGAAGGCGATGAACGCCGCCAGGATCGCGAAGCCGATCGACAGCTTGCAGGCGGTCTCGAAGCCGAACAGCGTCTCGGCCACGTGCCCGCCGTCGAGCGGGCGGATGGGGAGCAGGTTGAACACCGCCCACCAGATGCCGACGAACTGCAGCAGGTCGATCACCGGCACCCAGCTGAGGTCCTGCCCGCCGAAGAACCACAGGGCATAGTCGATGCGCCACGACTCGGTGCGCCACACCAGCCACGCGGGCAGGCCGATCAGCAGGAGCTGGACGAACGACCCCGACACGCTGACCGCGACCGCCTTGGGCTTGGACAGGGCCCGGCGCCCGCCGCCGGTGGGCACCGTGAACCCGCCGAAGCCGTGCAGCACGATGGCCGACCGCTGCCCGAGGAGGCGGTACGTGACGGCATGCCCCAGCTCGTGCACCAGCACCGCGACGAACACGACGACCACCCAGGCGAACACCAGCCACAGGGGCTCGAGGCGCAGGCCGAACATGGCGGCGACGAGGACGAAGAACGGCTCGACCCTGATCGGGACGCCGAAGATGCGGAAGTGCGGCTTGGCCACGGAGGCAGCGTAGGCGCGTCCGGCGCGCGGCCACCCACCGACGTTTGGGCGAGGCCCGCAGGTTGGGGAGGCCGGCCGCCGCGCCCGTACCATGCCGGCGATGGCCCGGTCGCCGATGCCCGAGACGCTGCCCGAGGGCGACGAGAAGGTCGCCGCCGTGCGGGGCATGTTCGACGCCATCGCCCCCCGCTACGACCTGGTCAACCGCATCATGACCTTCCGCCTCGACGTCCGCTGGCGGCGGCTGGCGGTCGGCTCGCTGGCGCTGCGCCGCGAGTCGGTCGTCCTCGACCTGGCCTGCGGCACCGGCGACCTGTGCCGTGAGCTCGACGCCGCGGGCCTGGCGCCCGTCGGCGTCGACCTGTCCTTCGGCATGCTGGCGGCGGCACGGACCGAGGCGCCGCTGGTGCAGGGCGACGCGCTGCGCCTGCCCGTCCGCCCGGGCGTGGCCGATGGCGTGACCTGCGGGTTCGCCCTGCGCAACCTGGTCGACCTGGCACCGTTCTTCGCCGAGCTGGCGCGGGTGCTGCGCCCCGGGGGCCGCATCGCGCTGCTCGAGGTGGCGACGCCGCCCAACCGGGTCCTGCGCTGGGGCCACGCCCTCTACTTCGGCAAGGTGGTGCCGGCCATCGGCGGGCTGATCTCCGACGCCGCGGCCTACCGCTACCTGCCGCGTTCGGTCGCCTATCTGCCCGAGCCCGGCGAGATGCGGGAGCTGATCGCCCGAGCCGGCTTCACCGACGTCGACCGCCGCCTGCTGTCCGGCGGGGTGGCCCAGCTCGTCACCGCCACCCGGCGCGCGCCGTGACGCTCGTCGCCCGCACCCGCCGGCTCGACGCGGACGTCGACCTGCTGGCGTTCGCCGGCGACGACGGGTTCGTGTTCGACAAGGGCAGGGCCGGGCTGGCGGGGCGAGGGTCGGCGCTCACCATCGACTGGCCCGCGGGCGACGCCACCGCCGCCGCCGGCCACGCCGCGCACCTGCTCGCGGGCGTCGAGGTCGACGATCGGGTGGGGGCGCCCGGCACGGGCGCCGTGGCGTTCGGCGCACTTCCCTTCCTGCCCGGCGGCGCCGCCCGGCTGGTCGTGCCCGCGGTGGTGGTGGGCCGCTCGACCGACGGCACCCGCTGGATCACCGTGGTGGCCGACGACGGACCCGGCGGGAGGTCGCAGGACCTGCCCGACCCCGACGCGCCGGGGGCCGACGACCTGGTCGGCCCCCGGGCCGCCCGGCGCCAGCCGCAGCGCTACACGGTGACCGCCGCCCATGAGCCCGAGTGGTGGTGCGGCCTGGTCGAGCGGGCGACCAGGGCCATGGCCTGCGGCGCCTTCGAGAAGGTGGTGCTCGCCCGGCAGGTCGAGGTGGCCACCGACCATCCCCTCGATCGCTTCACCGTGCTCGACCGCCTGCGCACCGCCTATCCGGGCTGCCACATCGTGGGCGTCGGCGGGTTCGTGGCGGCGAGTCCCGAGCTGCTCGTGTCGGTGGCGGGCGACATCGTGCGCTCGCACCCCATGGCCGGCACCGTGCCCCGGGGCGGCGACCCGGCGACCGACCAGCGCCTGGCCGCGTCGCTGCTGGCGTCGGCCGTCTACCGGCACGAGCACCAGGTGACGATCGACGTGGTGCACGACACGCTGCTCGGCTGGTGCTCGTACGTCGACTACGAGGCCGAGCCGTCTGTGGTGGCCGTGGCCAACCTGCAGCACCTGGCGACGCTGGTCGAGGGCCGGCTGTCGCACCCGGCGCCCTCGGTGCTCGAGCTGGTGGCGGCGCTGCATCCCACCCCCGCGGTGGCGGGGCGGCCGCTGGCGGCCGCGGTCGACTGGATCGCCGAGAACGAGGGCATCGACCGGGGCCGCTACGCGGGGGCGGCCGGCTGGGTCGACGGCGCGGGGAACGGCGCCTGGGCCGTGTCCGTGCGGTGCGCCGAGATCGACGGGGCCACGGCCCGGGTGTGGGCCGGCAACGGCATCGTGGCCGGCAGCGATCCCCGGGCCGAGCTCGCCGAGACCCGGGTGAAGTTCCAGGCGATGCTGTCGGCCCTCGTGCGTCCCTGACCTATCCCCTCGCCAGGGCCCGGTCGACGGCGGCGGCGACCGCCCCGTCGACGCGGCGGTGGACGTCGACGTTGGCCGCGCGGTCGGTGCCCACCACCAGCACGTGCACGCCACCCTCGGACGCCGCGGCGGCGACCGCCGACGCCACGTCGTCGCCTTGCGCCAGCCGCCGGGCCGCGACGCCATAGGCCGAGGCGAGGGCGACCAGGTCGAGGCCGTGGGGCGTGCCGAAGAGCGACTCGAACCGATCGGAGGCGAGCGCCCGCGCCTGGGGCAGGAACGAGAAGATGCCGCCCCCGTCGTTGTCGACCACCACGCACACCAGGTCGAGGCCACGGCCGGCGGCGCCCAGCAGGCCGTTGCTGTCGTGGAGGAACGCCACGTCGCCGATCAGCAGCGCGGTGGGCGCGCCGGTCCCGGCGGCCACGCCCACCGCGGTCGACACCACGCCGTCGATGCCGTTGGCGCCCCGGTTGGCGTGCACGGTCACCGCCCGCTGCGACCGTCCCGGCCTTGCGCGGGCGTAGCGCTCGACGTCGCGGATGGGCATCGACGACGACACCACCAGGTGCGCGCCCCCGGGCAGCGCCCGCACCACCGCCCGGGCGACCGCCGGCTCGGTGACGGCAGCCGACGGGGACGATCCGGGCCGACCGGGCCGACCGGGTGGGCCCGGCGTCGCCGCGGCCGGGACGTCCCCGAGGGCCCGGTCGACGGCGTCGGCGGCGGCCACCGCAGCCGCCCGCCAGCGCGCGGCCCACGACCCGTCGTGCCGGTCCGGGTCGCCGGCATCGGCCGGACGGGCCTCGGCCGCCCGGCGGAGGCCCGTCAGGAACGGCCCGGGATCGGTCGTGACCTGGACGGCCACGGTCGCCGACGGGTCGGACCACCCGCTCGCGCCCACGACGACGTGGTCGGCACCGGACGCGGCCAGCCACTCCTCGACGACGCGCGACGAGCCCGGTGCACCCACCCGGACGATCACGTCCGGCCGCAGCGCGGCGGTCGCCCGGGACGAGCGGACCACGGCGTCGACGTGCTCGACCAACGCGGGCCCGGCCACCCAAGCGGGCGACCGGGGCTCGGCCACCACCGGCCAGCCGAGCGCGAGCGCCACGTCGTGCAGCGCGACGCCGTCGATGTCTGCGGCTCCGGCCACGATCAGCCCCCGGGCGCACCGGGCCAGGCGGTCCACCAGCGCGCCGACGTCGGCGGGCAGCGCCAGCTGCGGCCCGACGCCGCCCTGGTCGACCCCGTCCGCCGCGCCGCCGAAGGCTGGGAGTGCCGCAGGCGCCCCCACCACCGAGGTCCACGGACCGTCGTCGCGGGCGGGTGGGAGGGCGCCCGGCGAGCCCACCAGCGGCTCGCGGAAGGGCAGGTTCAGGTGCACCGGGCCGGGGCGGGGTGCGAGCGTGGTGGCGTACGCCCGGGCCGCGAAGGCGCGCCAGCGGCCGGCGCCCGCCGCCTCGGGCACGCCCGGGTCGCCGTACCAGCGGGCCGACCGGCCGAACACGTGCACCTGGTCGATGGCCTGTGGTGCGCCGACGTCGCGCAGCTCGGGCGGGCGGTCGGCCGTGCACGCCAGCAGGGGCACGGCCGCCAGGTCGGCCTCGACGACCGCCGGGTGCAGCTCGGCGGCGGCGGTCCCGCTGGTGGTGAGCACGACGGCGGGCCGGCGGTCGGCCAGTCCGAGCCCCAGCGCCAGGAACGCGCCGGAGCGCTCGTCGTGGTGCACGTGCACCCGCACGCCGGGGTGCTCGGCCAGCGCCAGTGCCAGCGGCGTCGAGCGCGACCCCGGGCACACCACGGCGTCGGTCAGGCCGTCGCGCACCCACTCGTCCACCAGCGTGGCGGCGAAGGTCGCCTGCACGTCGCCGGGCGCAGGCGGGGGCGTGGGCGTCTGTTCGTTGGGTGATGTCGGCATGCGAGCGACAAGAATCGCTCGCCGTGACGCTCCACAGCGAACGGGAGGGGTCGGGACCCCGCGTCGTGCTGCTCCACGGCTTCGGCCAGACAGGCCGCTGCTGGGGCCCGGTCGCACCTGCGCTGGCCCGCGACCACGAGGTGGTCAGGCTCGACGCGCCCGGCCACGGGGGGTCGAGCGGCCGCGCCGCCGACCTGCCGACGACCGGGCGCCTGGTGGCCGAGGCGGGCGGCCGGGCCGTGTACCTCGGCTACTCGATGGGCGCACGCATGGCGCTGCACGTGGCCACCGAGGCCCCCGAGGCGGTGCGTGCGCTGGTGCTCGTGGGCGGCACGCCCGGCATCGAGGACCCCGACGAGCGGGCCGAACGCCACGCCACCGACCTGGCCCAGGCCCGACGCATCCGGGACGAGGGCGTCGCGGCCTTCGTCGAGCGCTGGCTGGCCATGCCCATGTTCGCCGGCTTGCCGCCCGAGGGCAGGTTCGAGGAAGAGCGGCGCCGCAACTCCGCCGAAGGCCTGGCCACGAGCCTGGAGCTGGCGGGCACGGGCGCGCAGCGGCCGCTGTGGGACGTGCTGCCGGCCGTCGACGTGCCGGTGCTGGTGGTGGCCGGAGCCCACGACCATCGCTACGCCGCCATCGCCCGGCGCACCGCGGCGGCCATCGGCGCCAACGCACGGTCGGCCCTGGTGGAGGGCGCGGGCCACAGCGCCCACCTCGAGCAGCCCGACCGCTTCGCCGCCCTGCTGCTGCCCTGGCTCGCCGAGGTGAACACCGCCGAGCACGGTGCGTAGTCACGCCGGCACGCCGGCACGGCGCCCGCGGGGCGCCGGTGGTGCACACTGGCGCGGCCCGGTCGGGTGGCCGTGGCAAACGACAGCAGAGGGGAGGGCCATGCCCAACCTGACACGGCGCGCGTTCATCGCCCGCACGTCGGTCGCCGCCGGCGGCGTGGCGGCCGCAGGCCTGGCCGCGGCCGCCTGCACCAGCTCGGACGACGAGGCGGACGACGACAGCGCGGCCGCCGACAGCGGCGACGGCGACGGCGCCGCCTTCGATCCGAGCGACTGGGCGTCGGTGCGGGCCCAGTTCCCCGCGACCAACAGCCGCGCCCAGTTCTCGGCCTGGGTGCTGGCCACCCATCCCCGGCAGGTGGCCGAGGCCATCGAGGAGCACCGGGACGGGCTGGACGAGCAGACCCAGCGCTACCTGGCGAGCGCCGAGCTCGAGGCCGAGACCGCCGTCACGACCGCCGCGGCCGAGTACCTGGGCGCCCAGCCGCTCGAGATCGGGCTGACCGACAGCACCACGATGGGTCTGGGGCTGCTCTACGGCGGCCTGCGGGTGCGACCCGACCAGCAGGTGCTCACCACCGAGCACGACTTCTACTCGACCCACCAGGCCTGGAGCCTGCGGTCGGCGCGCGACGGGGTGAAGGTCGAGCGCGTGGCCCTCTACGACGATCCCGCCGAGGCCACCGAGGGTGACGTGGTCGACCGGCTGATGGCGGGCGTCACCGACACGACCCGCGTGGTGGCGATCACGTGGGTGCACTCGGGCACGGGCGTGAAGCTGCCGGTGCGGGCCATCGCCGACGCCCTCGACGCCGCCAACCAGGGCCGGGCACCCGAGGACCGGGCGCTGCTGTGCGTCGACGGCGTGCACGGCCTCGGCGTCGAGGACGTGACCGTCCGCGACCTGGGCTGCGACTTCCTGGTCTCGGGCACCCACAAGTGGCTGTTCGGCCCCCGGGGCACCGGCATCGTGTGGGGCAGATCCGAGGCCTGGGCCGCGGTCGACCCGGTCATACCCGCCTTCGAGCCGGGCAGCTTCGGCGAGTGGCGCAACGGCACGGACCCCGAACCCATGTCCGGCCTGCGCTTCACCCCCGGCGGCTACCACAGCTTCGAGCACCGGTGGGCGCTGGCCCAGGCCCTCCGCTTCCACCGCGACATCGGCAAGGACCGGGTCGCCGCCCGCACCCACCAGCAGGCCACCCGGCTCAAGGAGGGTCTGGCCGAGATCGACGGAGTCACCCTCGTCACCCCGCTGGACGAGGCGATGTCGGCGGGCATCGTCTGCTTCGACGTCGACGGCGCGGCGCCGCCCGATGTGCTCGGCACGCTGTCGAGCGCCGGCGTCGACGCCAGCATCACGCCCTACCGCGAGGAGCACGTGCGGGTGGGGCCCAGCATCGTCACCTCGCCCGAGGAGTGCGACACCCTGCTCGAGGCGCTGGCGCAGTAGGCCGGCCGGCGGCGGCCGCTCGACGCGGCTAGGCCGAGCTCCAGAGGCCGGCGGCGAAGAGCGCGCCGAACAGCAGCTGCACCTGGCCCGTGGCGCCGAGCACGGGGATGAGCGCCGCGTTCCGGGCGCCGCCCAGCACCTCGACGACCGGGCGTCGGGCCAGCGGCACGGCGGCCAGTGCGGCCGCGGCGGCGGGCCGCTCGCCGAGCCCGGCCACCACGGGCACCATCACCGCCGCTCCCACCAGCAGGCCCACGTACAGCGCCCGGGTGCGACCGTCGCCGAGGCGGACGGCCAGCGTGTGCTTGCCGGAGGCCGTGTCGCCGGGGATGTCACGCAGGTTGTTCACCACCAGCAGGGCGGTGGCCAGCAGGCCGACGGGCACGCTGGCGCCGAGGGCGAGCCACGAGAGCGACTCCTCCTGCACGTAGGCCGAACCGGCGGTGGCGACCACGCCGAAGAACACGAACACGAACAGCTCGCCCAACCCGAGGTAGCCGTACGGGTGCGAGCCGCCCGTGTAGAACCACCCGGCGGCGATGGCGGCGGCGCCCACCACGATCAACTCGGGTCCGACCGCGACGGCGAGGGCGAGCCCGGCGACGCCGGCGACCAGGAACGAGGCCAGGGCCGCCCGCTTCACCGACCCCGGTGAGCGGAGGCCCGACCCGACCAGGCGCACAGGCCCCACCCGGCGGTCGCCGCTGTCGGTGCCCCGGACGCCGTCGCTGTAGTCGTTGGCGTAGTTCGTCCCGACCTGCAACGCGAGCGCGACCACGCCGGCAGCCAACGCCCGCCAGGCGACGACGTCGGTGCGGCCGGCCGCGCAAGCGGTCCCCACCAGCACCGGGACGACGGCGGCGGGGAGGGTGCGGGGCCGGGCCCCGGCCACCCACGCGCGCCACCCCTCCGGCGCAGGCGTCGGCGGTCCGTCGACAGGTCGGTCGGTCACGCCCGGCAGGTTGGCACGCCGGGCGGGCCCGTGGGGGCACGCCGCCGGCTCTCGGCGGCTCGCCCCACATCCGGATGGCGACCGAACGCGACCCGGCCGGCCGGGGTAGGGGACCGGGCCGCGTCCGGCGATCTCGCGGACTCCGCCGGCGCTGGTGATGGAAGGAGTTGGCGGAGCCGAAGGAGGTGAGCCCGGCGCTCGCACCACACGATGCGCCGCCCCGGAGGCGTCCGCACCGGGTGAATTCCCTGATCGCCTGCGCGGGCGGAGCGGCGGCCTGACGCGACTGCTACGCGCTGTTGCAGTGGCGTAGCATCGGCCTGCCAACCGGTCCGAGTGGCAGACCACCCCGGGGCGTTGACGGTGGGAACCAGGCAGATGCGGGAACAGCAGGGAGTCGCACTGATCGATCGCCCGCTCGGGCGCGACCGCGAGCTGCAGGCGCTCACGCGCCTGCTCGACACCGTGGCGGAGGCGCGCTCGACCGTCGCCGTCCTGGCCGGAGACACCGGCACCGGCAAGTCGGTGCTGGTCGGGTGGGCGGTCGACGAGGCTCGGCGCCGGGGCTTCACGGTGCTGTCTGCCAGCGGCGTCGAGTTCGAGCAGGGGCTGGCGTTCAGCGGGCTCGCCGCGGTGGTGCGGCCGCTGCTCCACCGCGTCGACCGGCTGGAGCCCGGCCACGCCCGCGGCCTGCGCGGCGCGCTGGGCCTGGCCGAGGCCGACGGGCACCTGCTCGCCGTGCACGGCGCCACACTGGCGCTCGTCTCGGGGGCGGCCGAGGGG
Source organism: Acidimicrobiales bacterium (assembly GCA_035697515.1). GTDB lineage: Bacteria > Actinomycetota > Acidimicrobiia > Acidimicrobiales > VFJN01 > ZC4RG19. Next base: position 3,983 of record DASSCS010000027.1, on the reverse strand, counting down.
GCGCCGGTGCTGGTGGCCGTCGACGATGCCCAGTGGATCGACCGCACCAGCCTCGAGTCGCTGGTCTTCGCCGCCCACCGCTGCGACGCCGACCGCGTGGGCTTCCTGTTCGCCCACCGCACCGGGCTGCCGTGCCTGCTCGACCGCACCGCGTTCGACCGCATCGAGCTGGGCGGGCTGCCGTGCGACGACGCGGTCGACCTGCTCGCCGAGGTCGGCATCGATGCCGCGGTGGCGGCCCGCTGCTGGCAGCTGACACGGGGCAACCCGCTCGCACTGGTCGAGGCGGGCCGCAACCTGTCGCCCGCCCAGCGGGCCGGCGACGAGCCCCTCCCCACCGTCCTGCCCATCGGCGAGCGGCTGCTGGACGCGTTCGGCGACGAGCTCGCCCGCCTGCCGGCGGCCACGCGACTGGCGCTCGGGGTGGCGGCCCTCGACGCGGACGACGACATCGCCACCGTGGCCACCGCGCTCGACCGGCTGGGCGGCCGGCTCGACGATGTCCGGGCCGCCGAGTCGGCCGGCGTGATCGAGGTGGCCGATCAGCGGGTGTCGTGGCGCCACCCGCTCGTCCGAGCCGCCGTGCTGCACGGCATCGACGCAGCCGCCCGGCGCGGCCTCCACCGTGCGCTGGCCGACGCGGCCACCGACGCCGGCCGCCACGAACGAGCGGTGCTGCACCTGTCCGCCAGCGTGCTCGGCCCCGATGAGGCCGTCGCGCAACGCATGGCCGAGCTCGGCGCCGTCGCCCGCCGCCGCGGCGCGCTTCCCGCCGCGGCCAGCGCGTACGTGCAGGCGGGCCGGCTGACCACCGACCGGTCGGCGCAGGCGCACTACGCCACCATGGCCAGCGACGCGTACTTCGCGCTGGGAGACCACCAGCGCGCCCTCGACACCGTCGCGCCCCTCATCGACCACGTCGACGACCCCGTCGCCCGGGGCCGCATGGCGGTCGTGCTCGGCGCGGCCGAGCTGTGGCTGCGCGGCCCCGCCGTCGCTCTGCCCCGCTTCGAGACCAACGCCCCGGCCGTCGTGGACCTCGACCCGTGGCTCCACGCCCTGCTGATGACCCACGCCAGCGCCGCCCGCCTCATCGCGCTCGACATGCCGGGCGCGCTGGGCGCGATCCGCACGGCGCGGGTCGCGGCCGACTCCGGCGGCGACCCGGTGCTGTCGATGGCCGTAAATGCGTGCGAGCAGGTGCTCGGGCTGTTCTCCGGCAGCGGGGCCGACGTGGCGGCCGAGCTCGGGCGGGCGGGCGACCTCGCCATCGCCGCCTACGTCCCCGGCGACCCCGAGCTCGAGAGCATCGAGGGCGTCGTGCAGCTCTGCGCCTTCGCCCACTACATCTGCGACGACGTGCGTTCGGGCATCGACCTGCTGCGCAACTTCCTCCACCAGGGCGAGGCGGCGGGCCTGGCCGGCCGCTCGATGTTCTCGCGGCTGTTGCTGGTCGAGGGCCTGTGGCGCTGCGGCTGGTGGGCCGACGCGCTGGCCGAGATGAGCCAGCTCGTCTCCCTGCAGCAGGCGGTGGGCCTCGGCCACCTCGTGCCGCTGTCGTACGCGGTGCAGGCCCGGGTGGAGGCGGGCCTCGGGCTCGAAGCCGACTGCCTGGCCCACGCCGAGGAGGCCGTCGACACCGCAGTCGGGCTGGGCATCGCCCAGATCGCCGTGTGGGCGATCACCGGCCAAGGGCTGATGCACCTGGGCGCCGGCCGTTGGGACGAGGCCGCCGCCAGCTTCGACGTGATCGTCGACGCCAACGACGTGCCCGAGCCGGGCTGGCTGTGGTGGCAGGCCGACTACATCGAGGCGCTGTGGCGGTCCGGCCGCACGGTCGAGGCGAACGAGCAGCTCCACGTGCTCGAGGCGCAGGCGGCCGCCGTCGGGCGCGCCTGGCCCACCGCCGCAGTCGAGCGGTCGTCGGCCCTGCTGGGGCACGGCGGTCCGCCCGAGGAGCGCTTCGCGGCCGCGATCGAGGGCTTCCGCTCGATCAGCGCGCCCTTCGAGGAGGCCCGCACGCTGCTCCTGCGGGGCGAGCACCGGGTGCGCGAGGGGCGTACGTCCGAGGGCGCCCGCGACCTGGCGGCCGCCCGCACCATCTTCGACCGCATCGGCGCCCGCCCGTGGAGCGACCGCGCCTCGATCGCCCGGGGCGAGGCGCAGGGCGGCCTGCCGTCGCTGGCGTCGCGCCTCACCGCGGCCGAGCTGCGGGTGGCGATGGCGGTGGGGCACGGGGCCTCGAACCGCCAGGCCGCCGAGCAGCTCTTCATCAGCGTGAAGACGGTCGACTTCCACCTGCAGGGCATCTACCGCAAGCTCGGCGTGCGCAACCGCACCCAGCTCGCCGCCATCGTCCTCTCCAACGAGAACCGGTGACGGGCGGCGTCGCCGGCGCGGCCGTGTTCCGGCCCGTCGATACGACCCTCGCATGCGATGGAGTGAGCTCAGCGCGGCTTGAGCCGCGTCTCGCGAGGCGGCACGAGAGCGGCTGATCACGCCGGGTGTGCTTCTCGTCGTCGGCAATGAGCGTCGACCCGGGCGGGCCGGTCGTTGACCTGTTCTCCAGCGGGTGACCTGGCGAATGCCCTTGTGGCAGGGAGTGTGGGCCGATAGAGTCGAACACGTGTTCGGAGCTGTCGCCAAGGCCGAGATGCAGCCACTCGACGCTGCCGTCGACGACCTCGCTGCGCTCGATGTCGGCGGCTTCGACGGCCACCACACCGCGGAGATGTTGGTCGAGCTCCGCAGAGTCACCGCCCGGCCGGCCGCGGTAGAGGCCCGGTTGGTCGACCGGGTCGAGACCACGCGTCCATGGGCCGAAGCCGGCTACCGCACCACAGCCAACTGGCTCGCCTCCTCCGACAACACCTCCCTCGACGACGCCCGTGCGGGCGTGCGCGTGGCCCGACGGCTTCGAACCATGCCCGCCACTGCCGCCGCGCTCTCTGCGGGGGACATCACCGCCGCCCACACCCACCGCCTCGCCACTCTCGCGGGCCCGTCGACCGCGGCCGCGTTCGCCGAGGCGGAGGGGTTCCTCGTGGGGCAGGCCCGCACCATGCGCTGGGCCGACTTCACCAAGTCCTGCGCCTACTGGGCACGCGAGGCTCGCGACGATGACCCCGACCCCGACCGGGCCGACCGCGACCACCGCCACGTCTCGCTACACGACGGCTTGCGCGGCACCGGACTCCTCGCCGGCGAGCTTACCCCCGTCGCCAAGGCCACCGTGCGCACAGCCCTCGAGCGCATCGAACGGGAACTGTTCGAGGCCGACTGGGTCGCCGCCCGCGCCGAACACGGCGACGCCACTACCACCGCCCATCTGGCCCGCACCCCGCGCCAACGCCGCCACGACGCCTTGGTCGAGATGGCGAAGCGCGCCACCACCGCCCCCGCCCACGGCAAGCGGCCACGCGCCCTCATCTCGGTGCTCGCCGGCTATGACGCATTCAGCCAGATCTGCGAGCTGGCCGACGGAACCCTCCTCGGCCACCGCACCGTCGCCGGGCTGCTCGACGAGGCTGCCGTCGAGCGCATCGTGTTCGACGGACCCTCCCGCATCCTCGACCTGGGCCGGGCCCGCAGCTTCGTCGGTGCCGCCCGCCGAGCCGTCGAGCTCGCCGACCAGCACTGCCAAGGCCGCGGCTGCCACGTGCCTGCCGACAAGTGCCAGATCGACCACACCTGGCGCTGGTCGGACGGCGGCCCCACCCGACCCGACAACGGCCACGCCCGCTGCGGTCCCCACAACCGACAACGCGAGCACCCACCCCCGTCCGCCCGACGCCCGGTAGCCGAGCGCACGCCCGAGGAACGCGCCGCCAGCCTCCAACTCATCCGAGCCCGCATCGCCGATCGCGTCATACACGACCCCACGTGGGGCTACGACGCCATCGACGACCGGTGGCGCTGACGCGAGTGCCGCCCGGATCCGGTCGCCGTCGCGACGTGACGCTGCTGGCGCACGTCGCGACGGG
>DASSCS010000026.1:0-3572 GCA_035697515.1 Acidimicrobiales bacterium | reverse complement strand
TGGTTCTGCTCTGCGCCCATGTCCGACCTGTTCCTGATGCTGGCCCAGGCCCCCGGCGGCCTGTCGTGCTTCCTGGTGCCGCGGTGGCTGCCCGACGGCGCGCGCAACGCCGGGTTCCGGCTCCAGCGGCTGAAGGACAAGCTGGGCAACCGGTCGAACGCGTCCAGCGAGATCGAGCTGGACGGGGCCGCCGCCTGGCTGGTGGGCGAGGAGGGCCGGGGCGTCCGCACGATCATCGACATGGTCGCCCACACCCGGCTCGACTGCGTGCTGGGCGCCACCGCCACCGTGCGCCAGGCCACCGCCCAGGCGCTGCACCACACCGCCCACCGGGCGGCCTTCGGCGCCGCGCTCGTCGACCAGCCGCTCATGCGGGTGGTGCTGGCCGACCTGGCGGTCGAGTCCGAGGCGGCCACCGTCACTGCGATGCGCCTGGCCCGGGCGTTCGACGAGGCGGCCCGGGGCGACGACGCGGCTGCGGCCCTGCTGCGGGTGGCCACCGCCGTCGGCAAGTACTGGGTGTGCAAGCGCCAGCCCACCGTGGTGGGCGAGGCGCTCGAGTGCCTGGGCGGCAACGGCTACGTCGAAGACTCGATCATGCCCCGGCTGTTCCGGGAGAGCCCCCTCAACGGCATCTGGGAGGGGTCGGGCAACGTCATCTGCCTCGACGTGCTCCGCGCCCTGGCCCGCGAGCCGCAGGCGCTCGACGCCTTCATGGACGAGATCGACGCCGCGGCCGGTGCCGACGGGCGCCTCGACGCCGCCGTGGCCCGGGTGCGGGCCGAGCTGGGCGCCCTCGACGGCATCGAGTCCCGCGCCCGGCGGGTCGTCGAGGCCATGGCGCTCGCCTTCCAGGGCAGCCTGCTGGTACGGCACGGTCACCCGGCCGTGGCCGACGCCTTCCTGGCCTCGCGCCTGGACGGCGACGAGGGCCTGGCGCTCGGCACCCTGCCCCCGGGCGCCGACGTGGGCACGATCATCGAGCGCTCGCGTCCCAAGGTGGCCTGACCGGGCCTTTCCCGCCTGCAGGCAGATTCGCGGTGGAGGATGCATCCGCTTGCGTGCGCCCGTCGTAGTACCTCGGGGCGGAGTGCACACGACAGGGGGAATCATGCGCACACGACTGGTCGCATCGCTGGTCTCAGGTCTCATGCTCGCCGGTGGGGCCCTCGGTCTCGCCGCCCAGCCCGCCGCCGGCGGCAGTGCGACGGGGGTGCCGAACTTCGACGTCGGCTCGGTCCGCCTGACCGGGGCCGCCGAGATCCCCGGTCCCGGTGACGAGGACGGGCGGGGCCGCTTCTCGTACATCGCCTTCGGCGATCACCTGTGCTACGTGCTCACGGCCTTCCGCATCGAGCCGGCGACGATGGCGCACATCCACGCCGGCGCGGCCGACGTGGCCGGGCCCATCGCCATCAACCTGACGGCGCCGACGCGGGGCTTCTCGGCCGACTGCATCGAGGCGGTCGACAACTCGACCCCCGACTCGGCCGCCGTGCTGCTCCAGTCCGAGCTCGACGCCATCATCGCCACGCCCGAGAACTTCTACGCCAACGTCCACAACGCGACGTTCCAAGCGGGCGCCATCCGCGGCCAGCTCGCCTGACCGACCGGTCGGCGGTCTGATCCCGGTCATCCGACCGTCCGGCTGAACTGGCGGGTCGACGGCACCCCACCGCCGTCGGCCCGCCGGCAACGCCTGGTTGCCCGGCGCCGGCAGCGTCATCCGGTGAGCGCCTGCCGCAGCCGGTGCCGGGCCGCCAGCCCAAGCACCAGCGCGAACCCGGCCAGCACCGCCAGCGGGCCGGCGATGGCCGTCGTGCCCGCCCCGTCGAACACCACGTCCTGCCAGGCATCCATGGCCCAGGCGTGGGGGGCGACGTGCCCGACGACGCGCATCACCGGGGGGACCACCTCGAGCGGCCACATGCAGCCGCCCAGCATCGCCAGCCCGATGGCGACGGGCACGGCCACGGCCTGGGCCTGGTCGGGGTCTCGGACCAGCGCCCCCAGCAGCAGCCCCACCGACGTGGCCACCAGGGCGAACAGCAGCACCAGTAGCCCCCCGGCCAGCGGATCGCCCCAGCCGACACCGAACACGACCGCCCCGACCGTCACGATCAGGATCGACTGCAGCAGTGCGAACAGCAGCTTCGAGGCGCCGATGCCCGCCAGGATGGTGCCGGTGCCGTGGGGCGAGGCCAGCAGGCGGCGGGTGATGCCCTGCTTCCGCTCGGAGGCGATCACGGCGCCGGCCACCGTGGTGTTGACGAAGGTGAACAGCACCAGGTTGGAGGGTGCCGTGTAGTCGAACGTGCCGAAGGCGGCCGGCTCGCCCTCGTCGACCGGCACGGTGCGCACCTCGGCGAGACCCACCTGATCGGCCTGCTCCGCCACCGCCTGCTGGGCCGCGGCCACGTCGTCGCCGCCGCCGGCCTCGGCGTACAGCCGGGCCGCGGCGATGCGCACCGCCTCGTCGCCGACCGCGGCCCGCACGCTGGCCTGCACCGCCGCCGCCAGTCCCGACGTCGGGTCGGCGATGAGCTCGACCGTGGCGTCCTCGCCGCCCGCCAGCCGCTCGCCGTAGCCCGCGGGCACCACCACCCCGGCCGCCACCGTGCCGGTGCGGATGTCGCGCCGCATCTGGGTGACCGAGTCGTAGGACTTCACGCCGGCGCCGTCGCCGCGGTCGAGCGCCTCGACCAGCCCCTCCGACGCGGTCGAGCCGTCGCGGTCGAGCACGCCCACCTCGAAGCCCTCGTCGTCGCCGAACGTCGTGCCGATGAGCACGATGATGAGCACCGGCAGCACCACGATGAAGAACATCGCGACCCGGTCGCGGGCCACGCGGCGCAGGTCGTTGAGGGCGATGGCGCTGATCGCCTGCCAGGTCCCCGCGTGCCGCGTCGGTCGGCCGGCGCTCACCGTGCCCCCAGCCGTCGGGGCAGCAGCCAGCCCGCCAGCGCGCCGGCGGCGACGGCCCACACGAGCAGGGCGACCAGGTTGGGCACGACGTCGGCGGCGGTCGCGCCGCCGGCCGACAGGTCGGCGAAGCCGCGCAGCGCCCAGCCCGTGGGGGTCAGCAGCGCCAGGCGCTGCAGCGCCTCGGGCAGGGCGCCGGGCGGGATGAAGGCGCCGCCGATCAGTGCGAACACGAAGCCGACCACGCTGGCCAGGGTGTCGGCCGACTGGTCGGTGCGGGCCACGCCCGCCACCAGGCCGGCCACGCCGCCGATGGTCAGCGACACCGCGACGATGAGCAGCACCACGGCCGCCGGGTCACCCCAGTCGGCTCCCAGCAGCAGCGAGGTCATCAACCAGATGACGAGCAGGCTGGAGACGCAGGTGACCATCACGGCGAGCCCCTTGCCGGCGAGGATGGCGGCGTCGCTCACCGGCCCGGCCCGTATCCGGTCGAGCAGGCCGGTGCGCTTGTCGGTCAGCAGGTCGCGGGCGACGGCGCCCACCGATAGGAACAGGAAGAGCAGGCCCATGGCCGGGCCGAAGTAGGCGGCCGGCGAGGCGTCCCCTCCCGTCCCCGTGGTGGCGACCTGGACCGGCAGGTCGACGGC
>DASSCS010000025.1:0-33748 GCA_035697515.1 Acidimicrobiales bacterium | reverse complement strand
CGCGCGCCGGCGCACGGCCGACGAGCTGGGCGAGCGGCGGGCCGAGTTCCTGAAGCTCAAGGTCGAGGGCATCCTCGACTGCGGCGAGGTCCTGGTGGTGGCGCTGATGGACGGGCGCGAGCGGTACGTGTTCGGGCGGCGCACCCTGCCGGAGATGGACGTGGCCTCCGCCGCGTGCGCCATCCAGAACGTGTGGCTGACCGCCCGGGTCGAGGGCCTGGGTATGGGCTGGGTATCGATCTTCGACCCCGACGCCCTCGCCCGCCTGCTGGGCATGCCCGAGGGCGCACGGCCGCTGGCGGTGCTGTGCCTGGGCTACGTCGACGAGTTCTACGAGCGGCCGATGCTCGAGCAGCAGGGCTGGGACGACCGCCGCGACCTGGCCGACCTGGTGGGCGAGAACCGTTGGCCCGACGGCCCGGCGCCGGCGCCGCCCGGTGCCGCGGGCGCCGGTGGCTGAGCGGCCGGGCCACGGCTCGTTTTCGGCTGGGCCAGTAGGCTGGCACGTCCCCCTTCCCCGCCGAGAGGACCGCTCGTGCACACCCGCGCCGACCTGCGCAACGTGGCCATCGTCGCCCATGTCGACCACGGCAAGACCACCCTCGTCGACCAGATGCTCTGGCAGTCCGGCGCCTTCCGCGAGCACCAGGACGTGGCCGAGCGCGTCATGGACTCGATGGACCTCGAGCGCGAGAAGGGCATCACCATCCTCGCCAAGAACACCGCGGTGCAGTACGGCGACGTGAAGATCAACATCGTCGACACGCCCGGCCACGCGGACTTCGGGGGCGAGGTCGAGCGGGGCCTGTCGATGGTCGACGGCGTGCTGCTGCTGGTCGACGCGTCCGAGGGCCCCCTGCCCCAGACCCGTTTCGTGCTGCGCAAGGCGCTCGAGGCCCGCCTGCCGGTCATCCTGGTGGTCAACAAGGTCGACCGGCCCGACTCGCGCGTGGCCGAGGTCGTGCACGAGGTCGAGGAGCTGTTCCTCGACCTCGACGCGGACGTCGACCAGCTCGGCTTCCCCATCGTCTACTGCGTGGCCCGCGAGGGCCGGGCCTCGCTCGAGCGCCCGGCCGACGGCGCTGGCCTGCCGCCGGGCGAGGGGCTCAAACCCCTGCTCGACCTGCTAGTCGAGCACATCCCCGCGCCCGCCTACGACCCCGACATGCCGCTCCAGGCGCTGGTCACCAACCTCGACGCCTCGCCGTACGTGGGCCGACTGGCGCTGTGCCGCATCCGCAGCGGCACCCTGCGCAAGGGGCGGAACGTAGCCTGGTGCCGGGCCGACGGGACCATCGAGCGGGCCAAGCTGACCGAGCTGTACGTCACCGACGCGCTCGACCGCGTGCCGGCCGGCGAGGCCGGCCCGGGCGAGATCGTCGCCGTCGCCGGCATCCCCGACATCACCATCGGCGAGACGTTGGCCGACCCCGACGACCCCCACCCGCTCCCCGTCATCACCATCGACGAGCCGAGCCTGGCCATGACCATCGGCATCAACACCGCGCCGCTCTCCGGCCGCGAGGGCACGTCGTTGACCGCCCGCCTCGTCAAGAGCCGGCTCGACCAGGAGCTCGTGGGCAACGTGAGCATCCGGGTCGAGCCCACCGAGCGGCCCGACACGTGGGAGGTGCAGGGCCGGGGCGAGCTGCAGCTCGCAGTGCTGGTCGAGATGATGCGGCGCGAGGGCTTCGAGCTGACCGTGGGCAAGCCCCAGGTCCTGACCCGCGAGATCGACGGCAGGGTGCACGAGCCGGTCGACCGGGTCACCGTCGACGTGCCCGAGGAGTACCTGGGCGTGGTCACCCAGCTCCTCGCTCTGCGGAAGGGCCGGATGGCGCAGATCACCAACCACGGCACCGGCTGGGTGCGCCTCGAGCACCTGGTGCCGGCCCGGGGCCTGGTGGGCTTCCGCACCGAGCTGCTGACCGAGACGCGGGGCACCGCGCTGCTGCACCACGTGTTCGAGCGCATGGAGCCCTGGGCCGGACCGATCCGCCCGCGGCGCAACGGCTCGCTGGTGGCCGACCGGTCCGGCGTCACCACCGCGTTCTCACTCCTCAACCTGCAGGAGCGGGGCCAGCTGTTCGTGGGCCCGGGCGTCGAGGTGTACGAGGGGATGATCGTCGGCGAGAACGCCCGCCAGGACGACATGGACGTCAACCCCACCAAGGAGAAGAAGCTCAACAACATCCGGTCGTCGACGGCCGAGAGCTTCGAGAAGCTGATCCCGCCCCGCACCCTGTCGCTCGAGCAGGCCCTCGAGCTCATCTCCGAGGACGAGTGCGTGGAAGTGACGCCTAGGTCAGTACGGCTGCGTAAGCTGGTGCTCGACCAGACCGTACGGGCCCGAACCGCCAAGCGGGCCAAGACGTGAGGCTGATCCCGGGCTCCGTGCGGGTCTGACACGACCTTACCGACCGGTACTGCGTTCGCTTCCGCGCCTATTGTGCGGCGAACGCAACGTCGCGGTGATTAGTGTCACGGTGTCAATGGGGAGCTCGGGGGGAAAGATGTCCGGTGACCGGCGACGGCTTCGCGGAGCCGAGAGACGTCCGCTCAAGGGGTACGCGCCGCTGGTGGTGCTCGTCGGTGCCCTCGTCGCCATGGTCGTCATCGTGCCCAGCACGGTGCCCGACGAGCTCGCCTCGGCCAGCAGCGCCGGGCCCGAGGTGGTCGACGACGGCCTGCCGGCGACGGGCTGGGACGACACCGTCTCGGCGTGCACCGACCGCGAGCTGCAGGTGCCGGACCTCGGCTACTCGCCCCCCTGCTTCACCTTCTCGGGCGACAACGGCGGCGCCACGAGCGCCGGCGTCACCAAGGACACCGTCAAGGTCAGCTACCGCCTGACGGCCGACCCCAACCTGCTGGTGCTGCTGGGCCAGCTGGGCGGGGTCCCCCTCGACGAGACCAACGAGGAGATGCTGGCCACCGCCGAGGCGCTCGTCGAGTACTTCAACAACACCTTCGAGTTCTACGGGCGCAAGATCGAGCTGGTGGGCTACGAGGGCCGGGGCCTGATCCTCTCCGAGTTCACCGGCGGAGGGCAGGACGCGGCCACCAACGACAGCATCAAGGTGGCCAACGAGATCGGGGCCTTCGCCGACCTGACCGGCCTCACCCAGCCCTACGCCGACGCCCTGGCCCGCAACAAGGTGGTCAACGTGGGGGCGCCGTACATGTCGCGCGAGTGGTTCGAGGACCACCGGCCCTACGCGTGGAGCACCGTCCCCGACTGCACCGCCACGGCCGAGATGTCTGCCATCTACTCGACCAACCGGTTGTTCGGCCGCGAGGCCCGCTGGGCGCAGGACGACATGAGCGGCGAGGAGCGCTCTCTGGCGGTGGTCGCGCCCAACAACCTCGAGTACCAGCAATGCGTCGACGCCTACGAGGCGCAGGTCAACGAGGCCGGGCACGAGGTCTCCCTCCGGCTCGACTACATCCTCGACCCCGCCCAGCTGCAGACCCAGGCCGCCACGATCATGGCCAAGCTCCAGAGCGAGGGCACCACGTCGGTGTCGTGCGCCTGCGACCCGATCATGCAGATGTACCTGGCGCAGGAGGCCACGGCGTCCGACTACTACCCCGAGTGGCTCATCGCCGGCGTGGGGTTCATCGACCTCGACCTCGGGGGCCAGATCATCTCCAAGAACGCGCCCGACCAGTGGCTGCACGCCTTCGGGGGCAGCCCCTCGGCGGCCCCCCAGCCGCCCGAGACCAGCGTCGCGCATGCCGCGTACCGCACGGTGCGGCAGGACGAGCCCTCGCTGCTGGTCGACCAGATCTACAGCCAGCTCCTGACGCTGGCGCTGGGCATCCAGATGGCCGGGCCCGAGCTCACCCCCGAGACCTTCGAGACGGGGCTTTTCGCCTACCCGGGCGGCAGCGGCCAGGCCGGCACCTGGGAGTTCAGCCCCGGTCACTACACGCCAGTCACCGACATCCGCGAGATCTGGTGGGACCCGGGGAAGGTCTCGCCGTTCAACGGCCAGCCGGGGACGTACGTCGACAACGCGCAGCGCTATGTCGACGAGGACATCCCCGAAGGCGACCCGGAGGTGTTCCCGTGAAGCCGCGCCACGTGACGCTCGTCGGCGGCGTGATCGTCGCCGTGCTGCTGGCCACCGTCCTGATGCCCGACCAGGTGCCGCTCGGCATCGTGCTCAAGGGCGCCCTGTTCGGCGCCGCCACCGGGCTGCTGGGCGTCGGCCTGGTGCTCACCTACCGCACCACCCGCATCATCAACTTCTCCTACGGCGCCATGGGCACGCTCGGGGGCGGCCTGGCCGCCGGGCTCGCCGAGGGCCAGGGCTGGAACTGGGGCCAGGCGGCACTGGTGGGCATCGCCGCGGGGGTGGTGGTCGGTGCCGTGGTCGAGCGGTTCGTCATCCGGCGCTTCGCCAACGCGCCGCGGCTGGTGCTGACCGTCGCCACGATCGGCCTGGCCCAGCTGCTCGGGGGCGTGGCGCTCTACCTGCCCACCTGGCTGGGCGCCCCCGCCTTCATCCCCCGGGTCGACACCTCGCTGACGAACACCACCTTCACCGTCGACCCCGTCACGTTCACCGGCAACGACCTGCTGCTGCTGGCGGTCGTGCCGGTGGTGCTCATCGCGCTCACCTGGTTCCTGCTGCGGTCCGAGGCCGGCATGGCGGTGCGGGGCATGGCCGAGAACATGGACCGGGCCCGGCTGCTCGGCATCCCGGTCAACCAGCTGTCGCTGCTGCTGTGGTCGACCGCCGGCGGGCTGGCGGCGCTCACGGTCGTGCTGCGGGCGCCGTCCGAGGGCGTGCAGCTCACCGCCGCGGCCGGACCGACGGTGCTGCTGCCTGCGCTGGCCGCCGCCGTGGTGGTGGGCATGCGCTCGCTCTCGGGCGCCTTCGTCGCCGGCGTGCTGCTCGGCGTGCTCGACCAGCTGGTGCTGTGGAACGTCGACCGGGCGGCGCCCACCCCGGTGGTGCTGCTGGTGGTCATCGTCGTGGCGCTGCTGGTGCAGCGGCGCTCGGAGCACCGCGCCGACGAGGGCGAGTCGTCCTGGTCGGTGGTGGGTGTGGGCCACGGGCTGTCGCGTGCCCATGCCGCGCTCAGCGAGGTGCGCACCGCCAGGACGGTGCTGTGGGCGGTCGTGATCGTCGCGGTGCTGGCGCTGCCGGTGGTCGGCACCGACTCGCAGGTCAACTTCGGCACCGTCACCCTCGCCTATGCCCTGGTGGCGCTGTCGATGGTCGTGCTCACGGGCTGGGGTGGCGTGGTCAGCCTCGGCCAGGTGGCGGTCATGGGCGTCGGGGCGGTCATCACCGCCAACCTCATCGCCGACCGCAACGCCGACCTGTTCGTCTCGCTCGGCCTCGCGGCCCTGGCCGGCGGGCTCATCGCCCTGGTGCTCGGCCTGCCCGCGCTGCGGGTGTCCGGCCAGTTCCTGGCCGTCACGACCCTGGCCTTCGCCGTGGCCATGCAGCTGTACTTCCTCAACCCCGCCAACTACGAGAGCTTGCTGCCGGCCGCCTACGAGCGGCCCGAGCTGTGGGGCGCACTCGAGCTGTCCAACGAGCGCTGGCTGTACGCGCTGGCCCTGGTGCTGGTCGTGGCCGGCGTGTACATCGTGCGCAACCTCAAGGCGGCGCGCGCCGGTCGCTCGATCTCGGCCACCCGCGACAACTCGCGGGGTGCGGCGGCCGCCGGCATCAACACCGTCGAGACCCGGCTCGCCGCGTTCATCTTCGCCGGCATGCTGGCCGGCGTGGCCGGCGGCCTGCACGCGGTGGCGCTGCGGGGCATCGGCCAGTCCACCTACCCGGCATCGACGAGCCTGCTGGTGTTCTCGATGGCGGTCATCGGCGGCGTGTCCTCGCTGGGCGGCACCCTGGCCGGCGTCGCGCTGGTGCAGTGGACCGGCTACCTGTTCCCGGACGCCCAGCTGCTGCTCACCGGCGTCGGCCTGCTGGCCATCCTGCTGGTCATGCCCGGCGGCCTGGCCCAGGCCTTCGAGCGGCTGCGCGACCGCTTCGTGCACGCCGTGGCCACCCGCCGCGGCATGGTCGAGTTCGACACGGTCGAGACGGTCGAGCAGGCCGTCGAGCCCGGGCACCTGGCCTCGATCCGCCGCGATGCCGCCGGTGCGGGCCTCATGGTGGGCAGCGTGCGCCGCGAGCGGTTGGGCATCCACCTGCTCACCTGCGAGGGCGTCGAGGCCTCGTACGGGTCGCTGCAGGTGCTGTTCGGCATCGACATGGGGGTCGAGCGCAACGAGCTGCTGGCCCTGCTCGGCACGAACGGGGCCGGCAAGTCGACCGTGCTGAAGTCGATCGCCGGCCTCCTGCCGCCCAACCGGGGCAGCGTCACCTTCGACGGGCGCGACATCACGGGCCTGCCGGCCGAGGAGATCGCCCGTCTCGGGCTGTCGCTGATGCCGGGCGGCAAGGGCCTGTTCCCCACGCTGACGGTGTCCGAGAACCTGCGCCTCGCCTGCTGGATGCTGCGCCACGACCCCGCGGCGGCCCAGGCGATGCGCGACGAGGCCGTCGCCATGTTCCCGATCCTCGGGGCGCGCCACGACCAGCTCGCCGGCGACCTCTCGGGCGGCGAGCAGCAGCAGCTCTCGCTGGCCATGGCCTTCGTGACCCGGCCCAAGCTGCTGCTGATCGACGAGCTGTCGCTGGGCCTGGCGCCCACGGTGGTCGACCGGCTGGTCGAGAAGGTGCGCGCCATCCACGACCACGGCACCACCGTGGTGGTGGTCGAGCAGTCGGTCAACGTGGCGCTGCTGCTGTGCCACCGGGCGCTGTTCCTCGAGAAGGGGCAGGTGCGCTTCCGGGGGCCGACCGCCGGGCTGCTCGACCGGCCCGACATCCTGCGGGCCGTCTTCATCGGCGGCGACGACCGCCAACCCGGGGGCATCCCCGCGGCACCGCAGCAGGTGCCGCCGCCGTGGGAGCGGCCCACCCGCGGCGTCACGCTCGAGGCGCGCGGGCTCACCAAGCGCTTCGGCGGCATCAGGGCCCTCGACGAGGTCCACATGACCATCCACCCCGCCACCATCGTGGGCCTGATCGGTCACAACGGCGCCGGCAAGACAACGCTGTTCGACGTGCTCACCGGGTTCCTGCCCGCGGACGGGGGACAGGTGCTGCTCGACGGCAAGGACATCACCGGCTGGGCACCGCACCGTCGGGCCGTCGCCCAGGTGGGCCGCACGTTCCAGGAGGCGCTGCTGTACCCGTCGCTCACCGTCGAGGACGCCGTCGCCGTCTCGCTCGAGCAGCACCTGGCCAACCGCGACCCGCTGGCCGCAGCGCTGCGCCTGCCCGCCTCGGTCGACTCCGAGGCGTCGGCCGCCGAGCGTGTCGACCAGCTCGTCGACCTGCTGGGGCTGGCCCCCTATGCCGACCGGCCGACCGGCGAGCTGTCGACGGGCATGCGCCGCATCGTCGAGCTGGCGTGCCTGCTGGCGCAGGACCCCGCCGTGGTGCTGTTCGACGAGCCGTCGGCCGGCGTGGCCCAACGCGAGACCGAGGCGCTCGGCCCCCTGCTGCGCCGGGTGCAGTCCGAGACCGGGTGCTCGATGGTGATCATCGAGCACGACATGGCGCTGCTGGCCTCTCTGTGCGACGGGTTCATCGCGCTCGAGCAGGGCGCGGTCATCGCCGGTGGGACGCCCAGCCAGGTGCTGTCCGACCACCGGGTCATCACCTCGTACCTCGGCACCAACGAGGACGTCGTGCACCGCTCGGGCGGCCGCCGGGGGTCGTCCTACAGCGCGGGTCACCAGCCGCAGTGGTAGCGGGGGCGAGCGCCCTCGCTCAGGTGGGTTCGGCCGGCGCCGCGCCGAGCGCGAGCCCCTCGTAGTGCGCCGCCTGGGCAGGGTAGTAGTCGTCGAAGTCGGGCATCGGGGAGCCGTCGCGTGAGGCGACCAGGTTGTCGAGGTAGTACTCCCAGCCAGGGCCCACCTCGGCCACGTTGGCCTCGGGGTCGAGGTGGTGGGTGAAGCGCAGCTCGGTGACGCCGTCGCGTTCGGCGAGGTGCGCCTCGAGCCGCCAGGCCCCGTACGCGTCCACCGACGACACCGCCAGGTGGTGGGGCGGCTCGCAGGCGTCGATGGTCAGGTCCATGGGCTCGGCGCCCTGCTCGAACGTCAGGGTGGCGCTGATGGTCTTGCCGGGGCCGGCCTCGCCCGTCCAGCCGGCGAACCAGCGGGCGGTGCGCTCGGGCTCGGTGATGCTCGCCCACACGTCCTCGACCGGGGCGCGGAACGTGCGGGTCAGCACCAGGTCGCGGCCGCCGGGCGTGGCGACGAGGTGTCCGCCGGGTGTCGGGCTCATGCGGTGTTCTCCTCCGGGATCGGGGTGGGTGCCGCCCGCTCGCGCTCGCGCCGGGTGCGGTGCACCTCGGTGTCGAGGGCGTCGAGGCGGCTCGGCCACGGGTCGGTGCGCGGGTCGTGGGAGTGGTCCGGACGCCGGTCGCGCGCCTGGTCGGGAAGCCGGTCGCGGAACCCGTCGAGCCAGGCGACGAGGGGCGCCAGCGGCGCGACGTCGAGCCGGTACAGCCGCTGGCGGCCGCGGACCTCGCCCACCACCAGCCTGCAGTCGCGCAGGACCCGCAGGTGCCGGCTGACCGCCGGCCGGCTGATGTCGAAGCGGGCCGCGATGTCGCCGGCGGCCATGGTCCGCCCGTCGAGCAGGGTCATGATGCGCCGGCGAACCGGGTCGGCGACGGCGGCGGCCACGTCCACGGCGAATACGTAACCATGCTGTTACGCATCGCGCAAGCAGGTCGTGATCCGGGTCCGAGGTCTTCGCCGTACCTGGGGCCGCACCCGATCAGTCGGCGGGGCGCTCGCTCGGTGCGCGGGGGGAGGGGTCGGGCCGGCCGTCGGCGGCACCCGGGCCATCGTGGCCCGTCGCCCCGTCGGCCTCGCCCCCGGCGTCGCCTCCCCCATCGCTCCGGCCATCGCCCTCGCGGTCGCCGGCGGGGTCGCCGGTCGCCGGCGGGGCCAGCTCGTCGTCGAGGTGGGTGAGGGCCGACACCTCCGTCTGCCCGCCCCGTGCCTCGAGGGCGACCGACACGATCACCACCCCGACGCTGATCACCAGCAGGATTGCTCGGTTGTCGCCGATCCAGCCCACCAGGTCGTCGATGGGCGACTCGAACGCCTCGCCGAAGCGGCGGACCAGCCACAGGCGGAACACCGTGCCCGACACGTTGAGGGCGACGAACGCCCGCACGGGCATGCCGGAGGCGCCTGCGAACAGGCAGAAGACGTTGTTGGGGGCGATGAAGATGATGGGGTACGCGGCCTTGCCGAACCAGCCCTCGAACTGGCGCAGGATCTGCCCCCACGTCCTGGTGCGCCGCTCCATCCACTTCACGGCGGCGTCGCCGTACCAGTACCCGAGCAGGAAGAACAGGGGGTCGCTGATCAGCAGTCGGACGATGCCGATGCCGTAGAACGTCCACGGGTCGAGGTAGTTCGAGACCAGGATCAGGTTGCGGTTGCGGGCGTTGAGGGCGATGAGCCAGGCCGGGTGGGTGTCGACCAGGGTCGGGGCGAGTGCGTCGCCCACGTTGGAGACGACCACCAGGGCGGCGAGCGGCAAGCCGACCAGCATGACCGCCCGCCGCGAGGGCCGGGGACGTGCCGGGGCGCCGGGTGGCGGGGCCGGGCGGTCGGTGTGGTCCTGGTCCGCCATGGGTGCCCGAGCCTAGACAGCGACGCCCCGGGACACGACGGCAGTCGAGAGCGGCGCGCCTAGGCTGGCCCCGGAGTGACATCCAACACGAGGGGAGGCCCGATGCGCGGGCTCATGCAGGACTTTCCGCTCACGCTGCCACACCTGCACGTGCGGGCCGAGCGGCTGTTCGCCGACAAGGAGGTGGTGACCGTCACCGCCGCCGGCAAGCAGACGGTCAACTACGGCGACTGGGCCGAGCGCACCCGGCGCCTCGGCGGCGCGTTCGACACGCTCGGCATCAGCGCCGACGGGCGGGTGGCCACGTTCGGGTGGAACACCGCCCGCCACCTCGAGCTCTACTTCGCGGCCCCGTGCACCAACCGGGTCCTGCACGCGCTCAACATCCGCCTGTTCCCCGAGCAGCTCGTCTACGTGGCCAACCACGCCGAGGACGAGGTCGTGTTCGTCGACAAGTCGCTGGCCAAGCTGGTCTGGCCCCTGTTCGCCAAGTTCGACACGGTGCGCCACATCGTGGTGATGGACGACGGCGCGGGCGAGGTGCCGGACGCGCCGGCCGGCAAGCAGGTGCACGACTACGAGGAGCTGCTGGCCGCGTCGTCGCCCGCGGCGTTCGACGTCCGGGACGAGAACCAGGCCGCGTCGATGTGCTACACGAGCGGCACCACGGGCAACCCCAAGGGCGTGGTCTACTCGCACCGGTCGACC
Source organism: Acidimicrobiales bacterium (assembly GCA_035697515.1). Taxonomy (GTDB): domain Bacteria; phylum Actinomycetota; class Acidimicrobiia; order Acidimicrobiales; family VFJN01; genus ZC4RG19. Next base: position 23,348 of record DASSCS010000025.1, on the reverse strand, counting down.
GTCCTGCACACTTACGGCGTGCTCACCGCGGGCGGGCTGGGGCCCACCGAGGAGGACCGGGTGCTGCCCGTCGTGCCCATGTTCCACGCCAACGCCTGGGGCCTCGCCCACGCCGCGGTGGCGTGCGGCGCCGACCTGATCATGCCCGGACCCGACCTGTCGCCGGCCGGCCTGGCGGCACTCATCGAGTCCGAGCGGGTCACCGTCGCCGCCGGCGTGCCGACCATCTGGATGGGCGTGCTGCCCGAGCTGAAGGGGCGCGACACGTCGAGCCTGCGGTCCATCCCCTGCGGCGGCTCGGCGGTGCCCAAGGTGCTGTCCGAGGCGTACAAGTCCCAGATCGGCCTGCCCATCACCCAGGCCTGGGGGATGACCGAGACGTCGCCGGTGGCGTCGAGCGGGCACATCAAGACCACGCTGGCCGCCGCGCTCGACGAGGACGCCCAGGCCGACCTGCGCACCACCGTGGGCCAGCCGCTCATGGGGGTCGAGGCCCGCATCGTCGACGTGGCCTCGGGCGACGAGCAGCCGTGGAACGGCGAGTCCTCGGGCGAGCTGCAGGTGCGGGGGCCATGGGTGGCGTCGAGCTACTACAACGACGAGCGCTCGCCCGAGTCGTTCACCGAGGACGGCTGGCTGAAGACGGGCGACGTGGCCACCATCGACGCCCACGGCTACATCCAGCTGCGCGACCGCACCAAGGACGTGATCAAGTCGGGCGGCGAGTGGATCAGCTCGGTCGAGCTCGAGAACGAGATCATGGCCCACCCGGCCGTGGCCGAGGCGGCGGTCATCGCCCTGCCCCATCCCAAGTGGAGCGAGCGACCGCTCGCCTGCGTGGTGCTGCGCGAAGGCCAGACCGCCACCAAGGACGACATCGTCGCCTTCCTCGACGGCCGGGTCGCCAAGTGGTGGCTGCCCGACGACGTGGCCTTCGTCGCCGAGATCCCGAAGACGAGCGTCGGCAAGTTCTCGAAGAAGGACCTCCGCGACCAGTTCGCCGACTACGTGCTGCCGACCGCGCAGGAGTGACGGCGGGCGTCGGCGGCGTCCGGGGGCGCCCGGGCATGTCGTAGCGTGACGCCGATGACGCGCCTGCGCGCCCGCCAGGAGTGGCAGTTCTTCGGCGTCCTGCCCCGGGCCGACGCGCGTCTCACCGCGCTCTGGTGGGTCGTGCTGGTGGCGCGCGCGGCGCTGCCCGCGCTGTTCGCGGTCACGATGGGCCTCCTCGTCGGCGCGGTGCAGCGCGGCGACGACCTCGCCGGCCCGCTGACGCTGGTGGGCGTGGTGTTCGTGCTGCTCCAGGTCCTCACGCCCATCCACCAGGCGATCAGCGCCAACCTCGGCAGCCGCACCGCCGCGTGGCTCTACGACGAGCTGACCACCTCCACCGTCGAGCCGCCGGGGATGGGCCATCTCGAGCACCCCGAGCTCACCAACGACCTGTCCATGGCGCGCGACTTCGACCTGGGCATGACGGGACCCCCGTTGGCGATCTCGATGGACTTCATCGCGTCGGGCCTGGTCGAGTTCGGCGGTGGCGCGGCCTCGGCCGTGGTGCTGGCCGGCTTCGCATGGTGGGCGCCGCTCGTCCTGGCCGGGGCGTGGCTGTCGACGCACTGGCTGCTGCGCGAGAGCGGCGTGTGGAAGGACCGCCGGACCGACGAGGTGCGCGAAGCGCAGCGCCATGCCGATTACGCCTATCGGCTGGCCGTCGATCCGCCGGCTGCCAAGGAGCTGCGCCTGTTCGGCCTGGCCGGCTGGACGATCGACCGCTTCCGCACCCGCCGCCGCCAGCTCTTCGACCTGCAGTGGGCGGCGACCCGGCTGCGCGAGCGGTCGGTGGCGTCGAGCATGGTCGTCGTCACCGCCGCCAACGTGGTCGTGTTCTGGGCCCTGGCGGACGCGGCCGCCGACGGGCGGATCGGGCTCGACCGGGCGGTCACCTTCGCCACCGTGGCGGTGAGCACGAGCATGATCGCGTTCGGTGGCCTGTCGTGGGCGCTCGACGGCGCGGCGGCGCCGGTCGCCGCCGTGCTGCGGCTGAGGGGCGAGATGGGCCCGGCCGGCGCCCTCCCGAGCGGCGACCGCCCGGCGGACGGCCTGCCGGCCACGGAGATCCGGTTCCGGGACATGAGCTTCGGCTACCCGAGCAGCGGCGAGCCCGTGCTCGACGCGTTCGACCTGACGATCCCGGCCGGGTCGTCGCTGGCCATCGTCGGCCAGAACGGTGCGGGCAAGACGACGCTCGCCAAGCTCCTGTGCCGCCTCTACGACCCCCAGCGCGGCGCCATCGAGGTCGACGGCATCGACCTGCGCGACCTCGACCTCGACGGCTGGCGCCGACGGGTGACCGCGGTCTTCCAGGACTTCATCCGCTTCGAGCTGCCCCTGCGCGACAACGTCGCCCCGGCGGGGGCGCCCGACGACGTGATCCTGGCCGCGCTCGACGACGCCGGCGCCGGCGACCTGGCCGACCTCGACACGCCGCTCTCCCGCGGCTACCCGGGCGGCACCGACCTGTCCGGCGGCCAGTGGCAGCGGGTCGCCCTCGCCCGCGCGCTGTGCGCCGTGCGGATGGGCGCCGGCGTGATCCTGCTCGACGAGCCGACGGCCCAGCTCGACGTGCGGGGCGAGGCCGAGATCTTCGAGCGCATCCTCCACGCCACCCGCGACTGCACGACCATCCTCGTGTCGCACCGCTTCTCCACCGTCCGCCACGCCGACCGCATCTGCGTGCTGGAGGCGGGGCGGGTGGTCGAGCTGGGCAGCCACGACGAGCTCATGGCGCGGCGCGGCCGCTACTGCACCATGTTCGAGCTGCAGGCGTCGCGCTTCCGCGACGGCGCGCCGCTGCCGGGCGAGGAGGAGGAGGTGCTCGATGTCCTCTGAGCGCGGTGCGCTCGACGCCCGCCCGCCCGCCGACGACGACATGCCGCCCGCCCTGTCCTCGATGTGGCGCCTCCTCAAGCTGGGGCATCGCAACGAGCCGTGGCTGCTGGCGGCCTCCTTCGCCCTCACGCTGCTCGCCGCCCTGCCGGACGCATTGCTGGCGCTGTGGTTGAAGCTCCTGGCCGACGGCGTGACCGACGGCGACCGCACGCTGGTGATGGTCGCCGCCCTGGGCCTGGGCACCGCCGCCACGCTGACCTGGTTCCTCCGGGTGGTCAGCACCCGTGTGCAGCGCCGCTTCCGCGACAAGATCACGATCGCCCTCGAGTCGCACGTGGCGGAGCTGCAGGCGACCGTCGCCACCATCGCCCACCAGGAGCGGCCCGACCACCTCGACCGCCTGTCGGTGCTGCGCAACCAGGTCTTCGTGCTCGACCACATGTACATGTCGGTCTTCTCGACGGTGGGCTGGATCCTGCGGCTCGCCGTCACCGTGGTCCTGCTGGCCTCGATCCACCCGGCGCTGATCCTGCTGGCCGTGTTCGCGCTGCCGACGGTCGTCACCTCCAGCTGGCGCCCGGGGGTCGAGCGGGTGGCCGAGGAGCGCGGCGCCAGCCACGACCGGCTCGCCCGCCACCTGTTCCAGACCGCGACCACCGCACCGCCCGGCAAGGAGGTGCGGGTGACGGGCATCGGGCCGCGCCTGGTGGAGCAGCGGCGGGCGTCGTGGGAGGAGTGGTACCGACCGGTGGGCGCGGCCCGGTGGTCGAGCGCGCTCTGGCACACGCTGGCGTGGACGGTGTTCGGCCTCGCCTACGTCGGCGCCATCGTGTTCGTGGCTGCGGGGCTCGACGCCGGGCCCGGCAGCGTCCTGCTGGTCCTCGCCGCGGGCTCGCGCCTGTCCGCCTACATCGGCGCGACGGTGGGCGAGATCGGGTTCCTGCGCGGCATCTGGCTCGACGGCTCGCGCCGCTTGGCCTGGCTGGAGGACTACGCCGCCGCGCTGGTGGCCAAGGCCGACCTGCCGGTGCCCGACCGGCTCGTCGACGGCATCCGACTCGACCACGTGTCGTTCACCTACCCGGGGACCGACCGGCTCGTCCTCGACGACATCGACCTGACCCTGCCGGCCGGGGCGGTGGTGGCGCTCGTCGGCGAGAACGGCGCCGGCAAGTCGACCCTGGTCAAGCTGCTGGCCAAGCTCTACGAGCCGACGCGCGGCGCCATCCTGATCGACGGCGCCCCGCTGGCCCGCATGCCGGCCGACGAGTGGCGCGAGCGCCTGGCCGGCGCGTTCCAGGACTTCTTCCGCTTCGAGCTGGCGGCGCGCCAGTCGGTGGGCGTGGGCGACATCCCCCGGCTCGACGATGCCGCGGCGGTCACGGCCGCCGTCGGCCACGCCGGCGCCGGGGACCTGGTCACCGCGCTGCCCGCAGGGCTGGACACCCAGCTCGGCCCGACCTGGCCCGAGGGGGTGGAGGTGTCCTTCGGTCAGTGGCAGAAGCTGGCGCTCGCCCGCGGCTTCATGCGCAACCACCCCCTGCTGCTCGTCCTGGACGAGCCGACCGCGGCGCTCGACGCCGAGACGGAGCATGCGCTCTTCGAGCGCTACGCCGACGCCGCCCGGCAGCGAGCCGACGACACCGACGGCCGGGAGGGAGCCGCCGAGGGCCGCATCACGATCCTCGTGTCCCACCGGTTCTCGACGGTGCGCATGGCCGATCTCATCGTCGTGCTCGAGGGTGCCCGCGTGGTCGAGGTGGGCAGCCACGAGGACCTGGTCGCGGCGGGCGGCACCTACGCCTCGCTCTACGGCATCCAGGCGGCGGCCTACCGCTGACGGCCGAATGGCCGCGGGCGGGGCACCGCTCTTACCCTGGCCGGGTGGCGCACGCCCGCTTCCTGCTGCGGCCCCGGTGGCTGCTGTCGCACCTGTTCGTCGTCGCCCTCGTGGTCGCCATGGTCGGCCTTGGCTTCTGGCAGCTCCGCCGGCTGGACGAGAAGCGCGACCGCAACGAGCTGATCGAGTCCCGCATGGAGCAGCCGGTCGTGCCGGTCGACGACCTGCTGGCGCCCGGTGACGACGGTGCCGGCAGCGTGGCGGACGCCCGGTTCCGCCGAGTGACGGCGACCGGCACCTACGACGACGGCGCCACCGTGGAGGTGCGCAACCGCAGCCAGGACGGGTCCGCCGGCGCCTGGCTGGTGACGCCGCTGGCGCTGGAGGGCGGCGGCCGGGTCGGGGTGCTGCGGGGGTTCGTGTCGTTCACGCCCGCGGGCGACGTGGTCGAGGCCCCCGTTCCCGACGGCGAGGTGACCGTCGAGGGCCTGGTCGTCGACCCCGGCAGCTTCGACGGGACCGCGCCACGAGACCTCGCGCCGCTGCTGGCCGGCGACGACGTGCTGGCCGGCCTGGTGCTGGCCGAACGCTCCACGCCGCCCGAGCCGTCGGCGGCCGACGCGGCGACGGCCGGGCCGACCTCGCTGCTGGCCGTGCCCCCGCCCGAGCTGTCCGAGGGCCCCCACCTCGGCTACGCCGTCCAGTGGTTCATCTTCTCGACCATCGCGGTGGTGGGCTACCCCCTGGTGTTGCGCCGGGTGGTGGCGCGGCGGGGCAAGGAGGTCGACGACAAGGGCGAGGGCCCGCCGGGGCACGACGACCTCGACGCCGAGCTCGACGACCTGCTGCGCCAGGGGCGCTGAGCCGTGGGCGCAGCGGCGGCGCCGCCGGGCGAGGTGAGTCCGACCCGGTGCCGCATCGTCGACGCGGCCTACGCCTGCATCGCCCGCGACGGCATCGGGGCGGCGACGGTCGAGGGCATCGCCCGCGAGGCGGGCGTGGCCCGGGCCACCGTGTACCGCACGTTCCCCGGCGGGCGGGACGAGCTGGTGTCGGCCGCGGTCACCCAGGCGGTGATCGACTTCTTCGCCGGCCTGCGGACCGACATCGGTGAGGTCGACGACGTGGCGACGCTCCTCGAGCGGGGCCTGGTGGCGGCCCGGCGACGGCTCGACCGGCACGCGGTGCTGCAGCGGGCGCTACACGACGAGGCCGACCAGATCGTCCCCCGGCTGGCCACGGTCATGCCCAGCGTCGTCGACCTGCTGCGGGCCGACCTGGCCGAGCGGCTGGCGCGCGAACGGCTGCGCCCGGGCGTCGACGTGGCCGAGGCGGCCGACCTGCTGGCCCGCCTGTCGCTGTCGCTCATCGGCAGCCCGGGGCGGTGGGACATGGACGACCCGGACTCGGTGCGCCGCCTGGTCCGGGAGCGCCTGCTGGCGGGGGTCCTCGACGCCTGAATCGCTGGACGTTGAGACGGATCAGTGCATAGTGTCTCACCCAGTGCCCGCACCTGCCGCGACCGTCCACCGCCCGCTCGATGCCGTCGCCGGCCGCTGGTCCGCGGCGTTCCTCGAGGCCGACGACGCCGAGCGGCACCTGGTCGAGGCCGCGCTGCGCTGCATCGCCCGCTGGGGCGTCCGCAAGACGTCGCTCGACGACATCGCCCATGAGGCGGGCGTCAGCCGGGCGACCGCCTACCGCGTCTTCCCGGGCGGCAAGGAGCGGCTGGTCGAGGTGGTGGTCCGCCACGAGGCCGGGCGGGCCTTCCATGCCGTCGAGGACGAGCTGCGGGCCACCGACACCCTCGGCGAGCTCATGGCGACCGGCATCACCGCCGTCTTGCGGCTGGCCGCCGACCACCCGGTGCTGGGCGCGGTCGTCGAGCACGAGCCCGAGCTGGTGCTGCCCCACTTCGCCTTCCACCAGCTCGACGGGGTGCTCGCTCTCGCCGAGGGCCTGTGCCGGCCCCACCTGGGCCGCTTCCTGCCCGCCGACGACGTCGCGCCGGCTGCCGACCTGCTGGGGCGCGTCGTGCTCACCTACGCCTTCCGGCCCACGACCTGGGTCGATGCGGACGATCCGGCGTCGGTCCGCCGGCTGGTCGACACCTACCTGCTCCCGTCGGTGAGCACGTCCCCGACCCCGGCCACCCCCACCCCTGCCCAGGAGAGGTTCCCGCCATGAGCGCCAACAACGAAGAGCTGATCGGCCGCGCCGACCTGAACGACCTCGAGGCCATCCTCTCGGTCACCAACACCGACGTCGACGAAGCCGTCCACGCGGTCACCGACAACGCGGACGCCATCTTCACCTGGGACTACGAGAAGGGGCGCCGCCCGGCCCTCAACCGCCTGTACGAGAAGGCGAAGACGTCACAGTGGAACGGCGAGACCGACCTGCCCTGGGGCACCGAGGTCGACCAGGAGGCGGTCGTCATGGCCAACGCGGCCGCCAACATGGGCGGCCTGGGCGGCGGGGTCGACGAGCGCATCATCGCGGACTCGCCCTTCGCGAAGTGGACCGAGAAGGAGTGGATCAGGGTCGGGGTCGAGAGCCAGAACTGGACCCTCTCGCAGTTCATGCACGGCGAGCAGGGCGCGCTCATCTGCACCGCCAAGATCGTCGAGACCGTCCCGTGGATCGACGCCAAGTACTACGCGTCCACCCAGGTCATGGACGAGGCCCGCCACGTCGAGGTGTTCGCCCGCTACCTCGACGACAAGCTCTCGGGCCACTACCCGATCAACGCCCACCTGAAGCTGCTGCTCGACGACATCGTCAACGACAGCCGCTGGGACATGACATACCTGGGCATGCAGATCATGGTCGAGGGCCTCGCGCTGGCGGCCTTCGGCTTCATCCACCAGCTCACCACCGAGCCGCTGCTCAAGCAGCTGCTGCGCTACGTGATGAGCGACGAGGCCCGGCACGTGGCGTTCGGTGTGCTGTCGCTGAAGGAGTACTACGCCGAGCTGACCGACGCCGAGCTGGCCGAGCGCCAGGAGTTCGCCTTCGAGGCCGCGGTGCGCATGCGCGACCGGTTCCTGCAGCAGGAGGTGTGGGAGCGCATGGGCCTCGACGTCAAGGCCGTGCTGCCTCTCGTCATGCACGCCCCCCAGCGGCAGATCTTCCAGTCGATGCTGTTCAGCAAGATCGTGCCCAACTGCAAGAAGCTGGGCCTGCTCGATGCCAACGGCGGCTGGCTGCGCACGAAGTTCACCGAGCTGGGCGTCATCGGCTTCGAGGACAACCCCGACACGGGCGAGGAGTACTCGATGTTCCAGCTCGCCGCGGGCGAGGTGGCCGGCACGGCCTGACGCGGCCCGGCCCCGTGCTCGGGCTCTAGCCTGGGCGGGTGGACGGCATCCACGACATGGGGGGCATGCACGGGTTCGGCCCGGTCGCGCCCGAGCCCGACGAGCCGGTGTTCCACGCCCCCTGGGAGGGCCGCACCTTCGGCATGATGCTGGTCACCGGCGCCGTCGGCCTGCGGTCCGGCTCGCTGCGGCCCCGCATCGAAGCCCTACCGCCCGCCGTCTACCTGGCGTCGAGCTACTACGAGCGCTGGGCCGCGGCGGTCGAGGCGTCGCTGGTCGACGAGGGCACGCTCGCGGTCGACGAGATCGAGGCCCGTGCGGCGACTTCTGGCGCTGAGCCCACCCGGTCCGAGGGCACGAGCCCCGAGCTGGTCGCAGCGATCCCGCGCTTCCTCGACAGCCCCCAGCCGACCTCGGGCGTGCCGGTCGCCTCGGCGTTCGCGGTGGGCGACAGGGTGACCGTGCGGCGCATGGCGCCCGAGGGCCACCACCGCTGCCCCCGCTACGTGCGGGGCGCCACCGGCACGGTCACGCACATCGCGGGCGGTTGGCCCCACCCGGGCGACGACACGCCCGAGGCGGTGTGCACGGTGCGGTTCACCATGTCCGACCTGTGGGGCGCCGACGCCGAGCCCGGCGACCTCCACGTCGACCTGTGGGAGCGGTACCTGGCATGACGACCACCGGCGAGGGCCACGACGCCGATGACGCCCGTGACGCCCACGACCTCGACGGCACCCGCGGCCACCACGCCGCACCGCCCAGCGCCATCGAGCGCCGCGTCGCCGCCATCGAGTCGCTGCTGGTCGAGAAGGGCCTGATCACCTCCGACGCGGTCGACGCCGTGGTGGCGGCGTACGAGCACGACATCGGGCCGCTCAACGGCGCCCGGGTGGTGGCGCGGGCCTGGGTCGACGACGACTACCGGCGGCGGCTGCTGGCCGACGGCACCGCCGCCATCGGCGAGCTGGGCTACGGGGGTGCCGAGGGCGAGCACCTGGTCGTGGTCGAGAACACGCCCGAGGTGCACAACCTGGTCGTGTGCACCCTCTGCTCGTGCTACCCGTGGCCGGTGCTGGGCCTGCCGCCCCGCTGGTACAAGAGCTTCGCCTACCGCGCCCGGGCGGTGCGCGAGCCACGGGCGGTCATGGCCGAGTTCGGCACCACCGTGCCCGACGACGTCGAGGTGCGGGTGTGGGACTCGAGCGCCGAGGTCCGCTACCTGGTGCTGCCCCTGCGGCCGCCGGGCACCGCGGGCATGGGCGAGGCCGAGCTGGCGGGCCTGGTCACGCGCGACCACATGATCGGCGTGGTGCGGTGACGGCACGGCCACCGTCGCCGGCGACCGATCTTCCCGTCGACGTTCCCCGGCGGAACGGCGAGCTGGTGTTCGCGGCGCCGTGGGAGGGCCGGGCCTTCGGCCTCGCCGCCGCCTACGTCGAGGCGTCCGGTGTTGGGTGGGGGGCGTTCCGCGACCGGTTGATCGCCGCCATCGCCGACCTGCCCGACGGCACCCCGTACTACGAGGCCTGGGTCAGCGCGCTCGAGCGGCTGATCGCGGAGGCCGGCCTGGCGCCACCAGGGGCCCGGTGACCTGGGGTGCCGCTGGTACCCTTCGGTCGATGTCGCAGCCGTCCGATCCCCGCCTGTTGGTCCTGCACGGCCTTCGGCTGAAGGGCGTCGCGCCGGTCGAGGCGGTGGCCGAGGCCGTCGACCTGCCGCTCGCCGAGGTCGCGGCGCGGCTGCCCGAGCTCGAGGCCGAGGGCCTGGTCGCGCAACGGTCGGGGCGGCTGGCCGGGTGGTCGCTCACCGCGGCGGGCCGCGACCGACACCACCGCATGGTGAGCGCCGAGGCCAGGGCCGCCGGTGCGCATGCCACGGTGGCCCGGTCCTACCGCCGGTTCCGGGCGCTCAACACCGGCGTGCTCGACGTGTGCAGCCGGTGGCAGGTGCGCGACGTGGGCGGCCGCCCCGTGCGCAATGATCATCGCGACGCCCGCTACGACGCGCGGGTGGTGGCCGACCTGGCCCGCCTGGAGGCGCGAGCCGAGCCGCTGTTGGATGACCTTGCCGGCGCCCTCGACCGCTACCGTCGCTACCGGCCCCGCCTGCGCCACGCCGTCGATCGAGTCGAGGCGGGCGAGGGCGAGTGGTTCACCAAGGCGATGATGCCGAGCTTCCACACCGTCTGGTTCGAGCTGCACGAGGACCTGCTGGCGACGCTGGGGCTCGAACGCAGCACCGAATCCGACTCGGCCGCGGACATCGAGGCCGATGCCGAGGCGGTGCCATGACCTCGGGCATCGCCCCCCTCACCCCCACGATCCCAGGAGTTGCGTAGATGGGCACCGCTCGCTTCGGCAAGGTCCTCACCGCCATGGTCACGCCGTTCACCGCCGACGGCGACCTCGACCTCGACGGCGCCGCCGAGCTGGCGCGGTGGCTCGTCGCCCAGGGCAACGACGGCCTCGTCCTCGCCGGCACCACCGGCGAGGCGCCCACGCTGTCCGACGACGAGATGGTCGAGCTGTGGCGGGCGGTGCGCGCCGCCGTCGACGTGCCCCTCCTGGCGGGCACGGGCAGCAACGACACCCGGCACGCGGTCGAGCTGTCGCAGCGGGCGGCCGAGACCGGGGTCGACGGGCTGCTCGTCGTGTCCCCGTACTACAACCGACCCCCGCAGGCTGGCATCGAGGCCCACTTCCGGGCCGTGGCCGCCGCGGTCGACGTGCCGATCATGGTCTACGACGTGCCCGTCCGTACCGGCCGGGCCATCGCGGTCGACACGATGCTGCGCCTGGCCACCGAGGTGCCCGGCATCGTCGCCCTCAAGGACGCTCGGGGCGACGTCACCGAGGCGGCCACGATCATCGCCGGCGCGCCCGACGACTTCGACCTCTACTCCGGCGACACGGGCCTGACGCTGCCGCTGCTGGCGGTGGGCGCGGTCGGCGTGGTCGGCGTGTGCACGCACTGGTCCGCCGGGCTGCACGCCGAGATGATCGCCGCGTTCGGCAAGGGCGACGTCCAGGCGGCTCGCGAGATCAACGCCCGGCTGCTGCCCTCCTACGCGGTCGAGTCGGGACCGACGTGGGTGCAGACCTCGGCCGTCAAGGCCGCGCTGGCGGCGCTGGGCCGCCCGGCCGGGACCGTGCGCCTGCCCCTGCCACCGATCGGCGACGACGTGCGGACCGCGGTCGAGCGCGTCCTCGCCGACCTGGATGTGCACGCGTGAGCAGCGGGAGCACAGCAGCACCGGTCCGCGTCACGTTCCTGGGAGGCCTGGGCGAGATCGGGCGCAACTGCGCCTGCATCGAGGTCGAGGGGCGCATCCTGCTGCTCGACGTCGGCCTCATGTTCCCCGAGCTCGACATGCTGGGCGTCGACCTCGTCCTGCCCGACTTCACCTACCTGCGCGCCAATGCCGACCGGGTCGACGGGGCCATCATCACCCATGGCCACGAGGACCACATGGGCGGCCTCAGCTACCTGCTGCGCGAGATGTCGTTCCCCATCTACGGCTCGGCGCTCACGCTGGGGCTGGCCCGCAACCGCATCGAGGAGGCCGGGCTGCTCGACCGCACCCAGCTCATCCCGGTGCGCGACGGCGAGCGGCGCCGCATCGGGCCGTGCGACGTCGAGTTCATCCCCGTCACCCACTCGGTGCCCCACGGGTTCGCCACCGCCTTCCACACGCCCCAGGGCGTGATCCTGCACTCCGGCGACTTCAAGCTCGACCTCACGCCGGTCGACGGGCGCCTCACCGATCTCGCCCGCATCGGCGCGCTGGCCTCGGGCAAGGGCGTCCGCCTGCTGCTCAGCGACTCGACCAACGCCGACGAGCCGGGGCACGCCCGCAGCGAGCGCTCGGTCGGCCAGGTGCTCTACCACCTGTTCCACGAGCACGAGGGCCGGCGCATCGTCATCGCCTGCTTCGCCAGCCACATCCACCGGGTGCAGCAGATCGCCGACGCCGCGGTGGCGTTCGGGCGCAAGGTGGCGACGCTGGGCCTGTCGATGAAGAAGAACGTGCGGTTGGCGCGCGAGATGGGCCTGCTGCACATCCCGGAGCACGCTCTGGTCGACATCGACGACGTACGCGACCTGCCGCCCGGCCAGGTGTGCGTCATCTCCACCGGCAGCCAGGGCGAGCCCATGTCGGCCCTGACCCTCATGGCGCAGCGCAACAACCGCTGGCTCGAGATCGACGCCGACGACACGGTCATCCTGTCGTCGCACCCCATCCCCGGCAACGAGATGAACGTGTCGAAGGTGATCGACGGACTGGTGCGGCTCGGGGCCGAGGTCGTGCACTCGGGCATCTCCGACGTGCACGCATCGGGGCACGCCAAGCAGGAGGAGCTGAAGACCCTGCTGTCGATCGTGCGGCCCGACTGGTTCGTGCCCGTGCACGGCGAGTACCGCCACATGGTCGCCCACGCCAAGCTGGCGCGGACCATGGGAGCCGTGGCCGAGGACCACGTGGTGGTGTGCACCGACGGCGACGAGCTCATGCTCGGCGAGGGCGGCATGGCCGTCGAGCGCCAGGCGGTGCCCGCCGGCTTCCTCTACGTCGACGGCATCATCGGCGACGTGGGCCAGGGCGTGCTGCGCGACCGCCGGGTGCTGGCCGAGGAGGGCGTGGTCGTCGTGGTGGTGACGGTCGACGTGAACACCGGCGGCATCCTCGTCGGTCCCGAGGTCATCACGCGCGGGTGGGTGTACGCGCCCGAGGCCGAGCCGCTGCTGGCCGAGTGCGCCGACGCGGTGCGCCAGGCGGTGAAGGAGGCGTTCACGACGGGCGCCACCGACATCGAGGCGCTGCAACGGGTCGTGCGGCGGGCGGCGGGACGCTTCGTCAACGAGTCCACCCGGCGGCGGCCCATGATCGTGCCGGTCGTCATGGAGGCCTGACGGCCCCGTGCCCGAGCTGCCCGAGGTCGAGACCATCCGGCGCCAGCTCGAGCCGTTGGTGGTGGGTCGCCGCCTGGGCGAGGCCTGGGCCTTCCCGCATCCCAAGTTCCTCCCGGCGCTCGACGTCGGGCCGGCGCTGGTCGAGCGCGTCGGCCGGCGGGGCAAGTACCTGCTGGTGGGCCTGGACGACGACCGCGACCTCGTCATCCACCTGGGCATGACGGGGTCGCTGCGGGTGCGGCCCGCCGGCGACGCCGGCGACGCCTACGTGCGGGCCTGGTGGTCGCTCGACGGCGGGTCGGGCGGCGGGGGAGAGGCGCTCGAGTACCGCGACGTGCGCCGGTTCGGTCGACTGGCCGTGGCCTCGGGCGGTGCCTACGCGGGCACGCTGGCGGCCCAGGGCCCCGACGCGCTCGACCCGTCGTTGACCGCCGAGGCGTTCTGGCGGGCGCTGCGGTCCAGCCGGCGGGCGGTCAAGACCCAGCTCCTCAGTCAGCGTCCCATCGCCGGGGTCGGCAACATCTACGCCGACGAGGCGCTGTGGCGGATCGGCCTCAACCCGGCGCGGCGCACCGTCACGCGGGCGCAGGCGGCGGCGCTGCTCGACGCGCTGCGGGCGGTGATGACGGCGAGCATCCGCGACGGGGGCACGACGCTCACCAGCTACCGCGACGTCAGGGGCCGCGAGGGCCGCAACCAGCAGCGGCTCGAGGTCTACGGCCAGGCCGGCCTGCCCTGCCCCCGGTGCGGCACCGAGCTGCGCTCGCGGATGCTCGACGGCCGCACCACCACCTGGTGCCCCGCCTGCCAGCCCCGCTGAGCGCTGCCGATGTGTGGATGCGGCCCGGTGCCGTGCGCCCGAGGCACCGGCTGCCGGTCCGTGCGCCCGAGGCACCGACTGCCGGTCCATGCGCCCGAGGCACCGACTCCCGGTCCGTGCGCCCGAGGCACCGGCTGCCGGTCCATCACCCGAGGCGCCGACTGCCGGTCCATGAGGCGAGGCGATGGCTGCCGTTCCGGAGGGCCCGAGGTAATGCCGTGCGGGGGCCGCACGCGAATGCCTCGCAAGTTGTCGAGCGCGAGTCATTGCCTCGCGACCCCGGCAGTGCGCGGGATCGGACGGTCAGGGGCGGCGGCGGTGGATCTGGCGCGCGCCGGCCTGGTCGCGGGCCAGCACGATCATCTGGTCGACGTTCACGTGGCTTGGACGGGAGGCGACCCAGCGGACGCACTCGGCGACGTCCTCGGCCGTGAGCGGGGTCACGCCCTCGTACACCGCCGCCGCCCGTTCGGCGTCGCCCCCGAACCGCACCAGGCTGAACTCGGTCTCGACCATGCCGGGATCGATCTCGCACACCCGCACGGGCCGGCCCAGCAGCTCCTGGCGCAGCACCGACATGACCGCCCGCACGGCGAACTTCGCCGCGTTGTAGCCGGCCCCGCCCGGGTAGGGCTCGTGCCCGGCGACGGAGCCGATCGTGATCACCTGCCCGTCGCCGCTGGCCTCGATGGCCGGCAGCAGCGCCCTCGTCATGCGGGCGACCCCCAGCACGTTGGTCTCGTACATCGCGCGCCACTGGTCGTCGTCTGCCTCGGCCACCGGGGCGAGGCCCAGCGCACCACCCGCGTTGTTGACCAGCAGCCGGCACGCGGGCACTGCGGCGACGAAGGCGTCGACCGAACCGCCGTCCGTCACGTCCAGCACGTGGGCCGTCCCACCGATCTCGGCGGCCAGCGTCTCGAGCCGGTCGACCCGGCGGGCGCCCACCACCACGCGCCAGCCGTCGGTCGCCAGGGCACGGGCCGTGGCGGTGCCGATGCCCGAGCTTGCTCCGGTGACGACCGCGGTCCCTCTGTCGTTGTCCCCCTGCACGCGCCTGTCCTCCAGACGGCGGGCCCGTGCCACCGAGGCGCGCCCCGTCGATCGTGGCGCGCACCGTACCCGCCCCGCGGCGTGGGGGATGCGGATGTCGGCCACAGGGCCGCTGGTAGGTTGTCGCCATTGTGACCACGCGCCAGGGCTCCCGCTCACCTTCGCGCTCCCGCTCGCAGTCCTCGTCGCGCGCCACCGGCAAGGGGAAGGGCAAGCGCCGGTCGAACGGCCGGTCGGGCAGCTCGCGCTCCACGAAGCGCACGCCCGCCACGCGGCAGGCGCCGACGCTCACCTCGCGGGCCGTGCAGTCGTCGTGGCGGGTGCTGGGCGACCACGCCGACGACGTGACCGGCCTCCTGCTGCTGGCCCTCGCAGTGGTCAGCGGCCTCGGCATCTACGCCGACGGCGGCGGTCCGGCGGGGCGGGGCGTGGCCGACCTGGCGGCATCGGCCCTCGGCTGGGTGCGCTACGCGCTGCCCGTGGGCCTGGCCGCGGCCGGCGCCGCGCTCATCCTCGTCCCCTCGCGGCCCGCCGAGGCCGACGGCGACGCCGCGGCGCCCGACCGCCCGTCGCGCGCCGCGTACGTGGCCGTCGGGTCGACGCTGCTGGTGCTGGCCGCCGCCGGCCTGCTGCACCTGGCAGGCGATCGTCCCGACTTCGGGGCGCCGGACGCCGCGCTGCGCGACGCGGGCGGCTGGCTGGGCGTGGCCGTGGGTTCGCCCCTGCACGCCACCGTGGGCGTGGGCGGGGCCGTCGCTGTGCTGGTGCTGGCGGCCGTGGGCGGGCTCGTCGTCGTGACCCGCACGCCCCTGCGCGACGCCGCCGACCGCACGGTCGCAGGCGTCCGCCCCGTCACCACGGTGCTCAACCGGCGCCTCGCGACGTTGTTCCGCCTGCCCTACGACGGCGACCAGGCCCTCGCCGGCGACCTCACCGACCGGGCGTCGGTGCCCGGCGACGACACCGTCATCGACCAGCCCGGCGACAGCGACGACACCCTGGCCGACGAGCCCGCGCCCAGACGCGGCCGGCGCAAGGCCACCACGTTCGTGGCGCCCGAGCCCGACGATGGCGAGGTCGACGTCGAGCAGCTGGCCATCGCGCTGGGCCCGGCGGGCAAGGCCTCGCCCTGGAAGTTGCCGCCCCTCACCCTGCTCGAGCGCGCGGGCTCGCTGCAGGTCGACCGCCGCTCGATCGAGGACACCGGCCGCACGCTCGAGAAGGCGCTCGCCGACCACGGGGTCGAGACCCGCCTGGTGGGCACGGTCGTCGGCCCCACCGTGTCGCGCTACGAGCTCGAGCTGGGGCCGGGGGTGAAGGTCAACCGGGTGACCAGCCTGCACAAGGACATCGCCTACGCCATGGCGACGCCCGACGTGCGCATCCTGGCGCCCATCCCGGGCAAGCAGGCCATCGGCATCGAGGTGCCCAACACCCGCCGCCAGATCGTCGCACTGGGCGACATCCTGATCAGCGAGGAGGCCCGGCGGGCCAGCCATCCCCTCGAGGTGGCGCTGGGGCGCGACATCAACGGCCGCTCGGTGATGATGAACCTGGCGGCGATGCCCCACGTGCTCATCGCAGGGGCCACGGGCGCCGGCAAGTCGAGCTGCCTCAACTCGCTGCTCACGTCCATCCTCATGCGCTCGACCCCCGAGCAGGTGCGCATGATCCTGGTCGACCCCAAGCGGGTCGAGATGGGCCAGTACGACCGGCTGCCCCACCTGCTCACCCAGGTGGTCACCAACCCAAAGAAGGCGGCCAACGCGCTGGCGTGGGCGGTCAAGGAGATGGAGCGTCGCTACGACCTGCTGGCCGAGGTCGGCTTCCGCGACGTCACGGGCTACAACGCCGCGGTCGACAAGGGCGACCTCGACGGCGACGGCCGGGGAACGGTCATCGGCTACGTCGACAGGGACGGCGACGGTGAGAGCGACGCGGCCGACAGCGGGCGCCAGTACCCGCGGCTGCCGTTCATCCTGATCGCGATCGACGAGCTGGCCGACCTGATGATGGTCGCCGCCCGCGACGTCGAGGAGTCGATCGCCCGGCTGGCCCAGATGGCCCGGGCCGTGGGCATCCACCTGGTCATCGCCACCCAGCGGCCGTCGGTGAACGTCATCACCGGCCTCATCAAGGCCAACGTGCCCGCCCGCATCGCCTTCGCCGTGTCGTCGGTCACCGACAGCCGGGTCATCCTCGACCAGGGTGGCGCCGAGCGGCTGGTGGGCAAGGGCGACATGCTCGTGCTCGACGCCGGCTCGTCGGTCGCCCGGCGCATCCAGGGCGCGTGGGTGACCGAGGGCGAGGTGCGCAAGATCGCCTCGGTGTGGAAGCGGCAGGCCCCCGACGTCAGCTTCGACGAGTCCGTGCAGGGCACCGACGACGGCGCGGGCGGCGGCTCGTCCTCGGGCGGCGGCGGGGGAGGCGACGACGATGACGACCTGCTGTGGCAGGCGATGGAGCTGGTGGTGCGCAGCCAGCTGGGCTCGACCTCGATGCTCCAGCGCAAGCTGCGGGTGGGCTTCGCCCGGGCCGGGCGGCTGATGGACCTGCTCGAGCAGCGGGGCGTGGTCGGCCCGTCCGAGGGGTCGAAGGCACGGGCCGTGCTCATGACGGTCGAGGAGCTCGACGAGTTGGTCGCCGGCGGCGGCGAGTGATCGCCGGTCGCCGGCGCTGCGGCCACGCGTCAGGACATGTCCCGCGTCAGGCCGTAGCGTCCACGGGATGAACGCCATGGCGGAACCCCCCGCACCCGACGACGCCCCCGCAGCGATCGCCACCGCACCCCCGCCCGCAGCCCGCGCCGTGGGTGCCACCAAGACCTACGGCTGGGGCGACACGGCCGTGGTGGCCCTCAACGACGTCACCGTCGACATCCCCGCCGAGCGGTACACGGCCATCATGGGCCCCTCCGGCTCCGGCAAGTCGACGCTGATGCACTGCATGGCCGGGCTCGACTCGCTCACCGCCGGGCAGGTGTACCTGGGCGGCCAGGAGCTGGGCGAGCTGTCCGAGGACCAGCTCACGCTGCTGCGGCGCGACCGCGTGGGCTTCGTGTTCCAGACCTTCAACCTGGTGCCGACGTTGACCGCCATCGAGAACATCACGCTGCCGGCCACCCTGGCCGGGCGGAAGCCCGACGCCGACTGGCTGGACCAGGTCGTCACCACCACCGGGCTGGCCGACCGGCTGTCGCACCGGCCGAGCGAGCTGTCGGGCGGCCAGCAGCAGCGGGTCGCCGTGGCGCGCGCCCTGGCCAACAGGCCCGCGATCATCTTCGCCGACGAGCCCACGGGCAACCTCGACTCGCGGTCGGGCCACGAGATCCTCGACTTCATGCGCCGCGCGGTGCGCGAGATGGGCCAGACCATCGTGATGGTCACCCACGACCCGGTGGCCGCCGCCTTCGCCGACGAGGCCCTGTTCCTGGTCGACGGCCGCATCGTCGACCGCATGGATGGCCCGACCGCCGAGCGGGTGCTCGACCGCCTCAAGAAGTTCGGGGACTGACACCGTGGTCAAGATCGCCCTACGGGGCCTGCGTGCGCACACATGGCGCATGGTCATCACGTTCGTCGCGGTGGCGGCCGGCGTGGCCTTCATCGGCGGCGTGCTGGTGCTCACCGACACCATGAACCGCACCTTCGACGACCTGTTCGCGGACGTCTACCGGGGCACCGACGCGGTCGTCCGCTCGTCCGAGACGCTCGACAGCGACTTCGGCTTCGAGCTCCGGGGGATGGTCGACGAGTCGGTCCTCGACCAGGTGCGCCAAGCCGACGGTCTGGCTGCGGCCGAGGGCAGCGTCGACGGCTTCGCCCGGGTCATCGACCGCGACGGCGAGCCGGTGGGCAACCCGGCGACGGGCGCCCCGACGCTCGGGGGCACCTGGGTCGACGTCGACGAGCTCAACCCCTTCGACATCGTCGACGGCGAGGCACCGCGCGCCGACGGCGAGATCGTGCTCGATCGGGGCACGACCGAGTCGACCGACTACGAGCTGGGCGACGCGGTGGCGGTGCAGACCCAGGTGGGCGTCGAGGAGTTCGAGCTGGTGGGCGTGGCGCGCTTCGGCACCGCCGACAGCCCGGGCGGCGCCACCTACGTGCTGTGGGGCCTGGACGACGCCCAGCGCCTGATGGGCGAGCCGGGCAGGTTCACCTCGATCGGCGCGGTCGCCGAGGACGGCGTGTCGCAGGACGACCTGGTGGCGTCCATCGCCGAGCAGCTCGACGACGGCACCACCGAGGTGGTCAGCGGCGCCGAGATCACCGAGGAGACGCAGTCGGCGATCGGCGAGCAGCTCGGCTTCATCACCATCTTCTTCCTGGTGTTCGCGCTCATTGCCGTGTTCGTGGGCGCGTTCGTCATCTACAACTCGTTCGCCATCGTGGTGGCGCAGCGCACCCGCGAGATGGCCCTGCTGCGGGCCATCGGCGCCCGCCGGCGCCAGGTGCGGCGGGCGGTGGTCGTCGAGGCGGCGGTCGTCGGGCTGGTGGGCTCGGCCATCGGCTTCGTGGTCGGTCTGGGCCTGGCCGCTCTGCTGGGCGCCGTGCTCCAGCT
Source organism: Acidimicrobiales bacterium (assembly GCA_035697515.1). Taxonomy (GTDB): domain Bacteria; phylum Actinomycetota; class Acidimicrobiia; order Acidimicrobiales; family VFJN01; genus ZC4RG19. The sequence continues at coordinate 3,943 of DASSCS010000025.1, read as the reverse complement.
GCCCGAGGGCGCGCTGGCGATTCTGCCCAGCTCGGTGGTCGTCGCCATCGCGACCGGCCTGATCGTCACCGTGATCTCTTCGCTCGTGCCGGCCTGGCGGGCCTCGCGCGTGCCGCCGCTGGCGGCCATGCGCGACGTCGCCGTCGACACCTCCGGGCGCACCCCGGTCAGGTTCCTGGTCGGGCTGGGCATCGTGACCCTCGGCGTGGCGGCCGTGCTGGTCGGTGCCTTCGGGTCGCGCCCGGCGACCGTCGGCATCGGCGTGCTGGCGGTGTTCCTCGGCGTGCTGGTGGCCAGCCCGGGCCTGGCCCGCCCGGTCAGCCGAGTGCTCGGCGCGCCGCTGGCCCGCCTGCGGGGCGTGACGGGCACGCTGGCCCGCGAGAACGCCGGCCGCAATCCCAAGCGCACCTCGGCCACGGCCCAGGCGCTGATGATCGGCGTGGGCCTCGTGACGTTCATGCTGGTCATCAACACGTCCATCCGGGCGTCGCTGGACAAGGCGCTGGAGGAGGGCTTCGTCGGCGACTTCGTGGTCGATTCCGGCACCTTCGGCATGATCGGCCTGCCGTCGTCGGTCGCCGAGGAGATCGCGGAGCTGCCTGAGGTGGCTGTCTCGGCACCGGTGCGCTTCGCCCCGGCCGAGGTGGCGGGCGAGGAGCACGGGGTCACGGGCACGGTCGAGGGGGCGTTCGAGGTGCTGGACCTCGACATGGTGGACGGCCGTGCCTCGCTGGCGCCCGACGAGGTCGTCATCAACGAGGACGTGGCGGAGGACACCGGGCTCGGGGTCGGCGACCAGGTCGAGATCGACTTCCTCGACGACGCCCGCGACGAGCGCGAGCGCACCGCCACGGTGAGCGGCGTCTACTCCACCGGACCCGCCACCGACCTGGGCGGGTACGTGGTCGGCGTCGGGGTATTCCAGGCGGCCCTTCCCACCTCCACCGACTTCCAGGTGTTCGTCCAGTTGCAGGACGGCGTGTCGGTGGCCGAGGCCGAGCCGGCGCTCGAACGGATCGTCGACCCGCTGCCCTCGGCCGAGGTGCAGAGCGTCGAGGAGTACAAGGACGAGATCGGCGGCCAGCTCGACTTCCTGCTCCGGCTCATCGGCGGACTGCTGGCTCTGGCCATCGGGATCGCGTTCCTCGGCATCGTCAACACGATCAGCCTGTCGATCATCGAGCGCACCCGTGAGCTGGGCCTGCTGCGGGCGGTGGGCATGCGCCGCCGCCAGCTGCGGGCGGCCATCCGCTGGGAGTCGGCCATCATCTCGCTGTTCGGCACCCTGCTCGGTGTGGCCGTGGGGCTGCTCGGCGGGTGGGGCATCGTGCGGGCGCTGCGCGACGAGGGGTTCGAGGTGTTCGCGGTCCCGCTGCTGTGGCTGGTGGTCATCTCGGTGATCGCGGGCCTGCTCGGCCTGGCGGCCGCCCTCATCCCGGCGTGGCGGGCCGGCCGCATGAGCGTGCTCGAGGCCATCGCCACCGAGTGAGCGGTGCCGCTGAAGCGTCCGGCCGGTTGACCTCACGTAACCGGCCGGACGCGCAGCGTAGGATTCGGACGTGCAGACGACTGCCGTGGCCGACCTGGTGACCCGTGCGCGCGACGGCGACCAGCAGGCGTGGGACGGGCTGGTCGGGCGCTACCTGGGCATGGTGCACGCCATCTGCCGTGGTCACCGGCTGGGTGCCGACGACGCCGCTGACGTCAACCAGGTGGTGTGGCTGCGCCTCGTCGAGCACCTGTCGCGCATCCGCAGCCCCGCGGCCGTGGGCGGCTGGATCGCCGCCACGACCCGCAACGAGTGCCTACGGGTGCGGCGGATGTCGGGCCGCCTCGTGCTAGCCGGCGACGACGAGCTCGACCATGTGGACGAGCCCAACACGGGCATCGACGCCGGCCTGCTGGTCTACGAGCGCGACCGTGCGCTGCTCGACGCGTTCGGTCGGCTCGGCGACCGCTGCCAGTACCTGCTGCGCCTGCTGCTGGCCGACCCGCCGCCCAGCTACGACGAGGTGGCCGCCGCGCTCGACATGCCGGTGGGGAGCATCGGCCCGACCCGGGGACGCTGCCTCGAGCAGCTTCGCCACCTGCTGGGATGACCGACCGCCCGCCGGCGTCACCGCCGGATCACGAGGCCCTCGCCGTCGAGCTGGACCGGGTGATCAGTCTGGCCGACTCGGTGCCCGACTCGTGGCGCACCGTCGCCGGCGCGGCCTTCGAGTGGACCGCCATCGGCGGCGTCACGGCCCGGCTGGCCTACGACTCGCACCTGGCCGGCGAGGCGGGCGACGAGGGGGCGCGCCCCGCGGGCACGGTGCCGCGGCAGTTGCGGTACACCTCCGGGATGCTGGCCATCGAGCTCGACCTCGACATCGGCGCCGACAAGCTGCGGGTCATGGGCCGGGTGGTGCCCGCCGCGCGCGTCGAGCTGGTGGCCCACTGGCCCGGCGGGCAGCGGGCGGGCGTCAGCGACGACGACGGCGCCTTCCGCTTCGACGAGCTGCCGCGGCGACCGCTGTGCGTCGCAGCCGGGGGCGACAACCCGGTCAAGACAGGCTGGGTCGTGCCCTGACCACGCAGGGTGGCGCGCCGTGTCGATGGCGAGGCCGCCCGCCAGGGCAAGTAGCCTTGCCCCGATGTCCCGTTCCTTCTGGGTCGAGACGCTGGGCTGTCCGAAGAACCAGGTGGACTCGGACAAGCTGAGCTGGGCGCTGGCGGCAGACGGCCTGGTCGCCGCCGACGTGCCCGAGCGCGCCGACCTGGTGGTCGTCAACACCTGCGCCTTCATCGCAGAGGCCCGCCAGGAGTCGATCGACACGGTGCTGGCGCTGGCCGACCGCAAGCGGGCCGGGTCCGAGCTGGTGGTGACCGGGTGCATGGCCGAGCGCTACGGCGACGAGCTGGCCGCCGCCCTGCCCGAGGCCGACGCCGTCGCCGGCTTCGGCGTGCCGGTGACGCTGGGGCCCACCCGGGCGGGACGGGCCCCGGTGCCGTCGTTCGACCTGCTGAACCTGCCCCGCCCGCCGGCCACGGCCCCGTGGGCCTACGTCAAGGTGGCCGAGGGGTGCGACCGGGCCTGCGGGTTCTGCGCCATCCCCTCGTTCCGGGGCAAGCAGCGCAGCCGGGCGTTCCACGCGGTGGTCGAGGAGGCCGACGCGCTGGCGGCGGCCGGCGTGCGCGAGGTGGTGCTGGTGGCCCAGGACCTGGCGGCGTACGGCCGCGACCAGGGCCGGGGCGAGCGCCGGATCGTGCCGCTGGTCGAGGCCCTGACCCGCCGGGTCGACCGGGTGCGCCTCCTCTACCTGTACCCGTCCGACCTCACGCCGGCTCTGGTCGACGCGATCTGCGCCACCGGCGTGCCCTACTTCGACCTGTCGCTCCAGCACGTGTCGGCGCCGCTGCTGCGCCGCATGCGCCGCTGGGGCGACGGCGAGCGGTTCCTGCGCCGCATCGACGAGGTGCGGGCGCGGGCCCCGGAGGCGGCGTTCCGGTCGAGCTTTATCGTCGGCTACCCGGGCGAGACCGAGGACGACCACGACGTGCTGCTGCGCTTCGTGGCCGAGGCCGACCTCGACTGGGCCGGCCTCTTCTCCTACAGCCGCGAGGAGGGCACCTATGCGGCCGAGCTCGATCGGCAGGTGCCTGCGGCCCTCGTCGCCGAACGCCTCGGCGAGCTGACCGAGCTGCAGGACGCCATCACCGCGGCCCGTCGCGATGTGCTCATCGGCTCGTCGGTAGAGGTCCTCGTCGATCGCCCCGGGATCGGCCGGAGCCACCGCGAGGCCCCGGAGATCGACGGCGTCGTACTCGTCGACTCGTCGATCCCGGCCGGGACGTTCGCCGACGTGACGATCGCCGACGCCCTGGGCAGCGATCTCATCGCCGACGGAGCCGACCTGTCGACGATCAGCGAGACGCTGGACGAGCTGTGAAGCCCGACGTC
>DASSCS010000024.1:0-45589 GCA_035697515.1 Acidimicrobiales bacterium | reverse complement strand
GTCCGCATCCTGCGCCGCGGCGGCGTCAGGTCGCGCGAGCAGATCGTCGAGCTGGTGCCCGACCGGCGCCTGGGCTACGTCCTGCTGTCGGGCCTCCCGCTGCGCGACTACCGGGCCAACGTCGACCTCACGCCCGAGCGGGGCGGCACGGCCATTCGCTGGTACTCCGACTTCGAGGCCAAGCTGCCGGGCACGGGCTGGCTGTTCCGCCTCGCACTGGGCCGGTTCATGGCGACGGCGGTCGAGAGCCTGGCCGCCCGGGCCGAGGTCGGCGCCTCCGAGGTCGCCCGCGACTGAGCGCACACGAACTGGCCACAGGATGGCCGGTTTCGGTGCGAGGCTTGGGGCGTGCGAGCCGACCGCCTGGTGGCCACCCTGCTGATCCTCCAGGCCCGGGGGCGCGTCACCGCGGCCGAGTTGGCGGAGGAGCTGGAGATCTCCGAGCGCACGGCCCGCCGCGACCTGGAAGCCCTGGCCATGGCCGGCATCCCGGTGTACTCGCAGGCCGGCCGCAACGGCGGCTGGTCGCTGATCGGCGGCGCCCGCACCGACCTCAGCGGCCTGACTGCGGCCGAGGCCCGCACGTTGTTCCTGGTGGCGGGCCCGTCCTCCGCGGTGACGCCCGAGGCCAAAGCGGCCCTGCGCAAGCTCGTCCAGGCACTGCCCGAGACCTTTCGCGCCGAGGCCGAGGCGGCGGCGTCGGCCGTGGTGCTCGATCCCGCCCGCTGGGGCTCCACCAGCGCGCCCCCGCCCCGCCACCTCGAGGTCCTGCAACAGGCGGTCGTGGCCGGCGTGCAGGTGCGGCTGGGCTACGCCGACCGCGAGCGCAAGGAGAGCCTGCGCACCGTCCACCCGCTCGGCCTCGTGGCTAAGAGCTCGGTCTGGTACCTGGTGGCCGACACGGACGCGGGCATGCGCACGTTCCGGGTGGGCCGGGTGCGGTCGGTCGAGCTGACCGACGACCCCGTGGTCAAGCCCGAGGGGTTCGACCTGGCCGAGGCCTGGCAGTCGGTGGTCGAGGCCATGGACGAGCGCCGCAACGTGGTCCAGGCCGTCGTGCGGGCCGAGCCGCAGGTCGTCGGCTGGCTGCGGGGGCGCTTCGGCAACCAGCTGACCGTGCGCGCGACGCTCGACGACGGCCGGCTCGAGGTCGAGGTCGGGGCCTGGTCGTCCGATTCGCTGGCCTACGACCTGGTGGGCTTCGGCGAGCACGTCGAGGTGGTGGGGCCCGCGGAGGTGCGTGAGCGGATCGGCCGGATCGGCGCCGAACTCGTCGCCCGCTACCGGGGCTGAGGGCGACCTTCCGGCCCCGGATCGGCGTTTCCGAGATAACTGGCCAGTGGATGTCCAGTTACCGAGCGCACCATCGGTTGCATGAGGCACCACACGTCCCCACCGATCATCGAGGCCCGGGGCCTCACCAAGCGCTTCGGCGACGTCCAGGCCCTGGCCGGGCTCGACCTGGTGGCCGAACCGGGCCAGGTCGTGGCGGTGCTCGGGCCCAACGGCGCAGGTAAGACCACGTTCGTCCGCTCGCTCGCCACCCTGGCGCAACCCGACGAGGGCACTCTGCGGGTCGCCGGGGTCGACGCGGTGCGCCATCCCGAGCAGGTGCGCCGGGTCATCGGCCTGGCCGGCCAGTTCGCCGCCGTCGAGGAGGCGATGACCGGCCGTGAGAACCTGCACATGGTGGCCCGGCTGTTCGGCCACTCCCGCCGCCGGGCCGCCGCCAACGCCACCACGGTGCTGGCCCAGCTGGGGTTGACCGACGCCGCCGACCGCCTGGTGCGCACCTACTCGGGCGGCATGCGGCGCCGGCTCGACCTGGGCGCCAGCCTCGTCGGGGCGCCACGGCTGCTGCTGCTCGACGAGCCGACGACCGGCCTCGACCCCCGCAGCCGCAACGAGCTGTGGGCGGCCATCCGCCGCCTGGTGGCCGCCGGCACCGACGTGCTGCTCACCACCCAGTACCTCGACGAGGCCGATCAGCTGGCCCACCGGGTGGTCATCGTCGACAAGGGCCGCGTCATCGCCGACGGCACGCCGGGCGAGCTGAAGAGCCGGGCCGGGCGCGACGTGATCGAGGTGCGGGCGCACCAGTCGTCCGACCTGCCCGCGCTCGCCGGCGCGCTGGCGGCCGTGGGCGTCGAGGGGCCGCGGGTCCACGCCGGCACCAGCCGGGTGACCGTGCCCGTCGACGGCGGCCGGGCCGTCATCGCCGCGGCGGTGCGGGCGGTCGACGCCCTCGGCGTCGAGGTCGACGACATCGGGCTGCGGCGGCCGACGCTCGACGAGGTGTTCCTCGCCCTCACGGGCGAGCCGATCGAGCCGATCGACCGGGACGGCGACGACGACGGCGCCGGCTCCTCCGCGGGCGCCGCGCTCCCGGGCACCGACGACGACCACCACCACGACGACCACGCATCCACCGCCGAGCGGGCCGAGCCCGTCGGCGTCCACTGAGAGGCCGAACCATGACCACCATCACCTTCGACGCCGGCCGCATCGAGCCGGCCACGCGCGCCGCCGGGCTGGTCGCCACCGCGGCCACGGTCGCCGGGCGCTCAGTGCGCAAGTTCGTGCGCACCCCCCAGCTCCTCGTCATCAGCACCATCACCGGCGCGATGTTCCTGCTGATCTTCCGCTACGTCTTCGGCGGGGCGGTCGAGACGGGCCCGGTCCCGTACGTCGCCTTCCTGGTGCCGGGCTACGTGGTCACCAGCGTGCTGTTCACCGGCAGCAACGTCTCCTCCGGCGTGGCCGAGGACCTCGAGCAGGGCTTCACCGACCGCCTGCGCTCGCTGCCGGTGTCACGCACGGCGCTGATGGCCGGGCGGGTCATGGCCGAGACCGGCCTGCTGGCCCTGGGCCTGGCGGTCACGACGGCCATCGGGTTCGTGGTCGGCTTCCGGCCGGAGGGCACGGCGGTCGAGGCCCTGCTGGCCTTCGGGCTGTGCATCGTCTTCGGGTTCGCCCTCATGTGGATGTTCGTGCTGATCGGGCTGGTCGCCGGCAACGCCCAGGCGGCGCAGGGCATGTCGCTGCTCGTGTTCCCGCTCAGCTTCGTGTCCAGCGCCTTCGTGCCGGTCGACACCATGCCCGGCTGGATGCAGCCCATCGCCGAGCACCAGCCCATCACGGTCATGACCAACGCGGTGCGGTCGCTGGCGCTGGGCGACCCGGCGCTGGCCGGGCTGGGCGGCTCGACCACCCACTGGGTGGTGCTGTCGCTGGCCTGGTCGGTGGCGATCGTGGCGCTGTTCGCCCCGCTGGCGGTGCTGCGCTACCGCCGGTCGTAGCCCTCCCCCTGGTCGGGGCAGCGGCAGCGTGGCCGACGCCCCACCGTTCGACGGTGAGCCTGACCGCGGCGGGTCGGGCTCACCGCCGCGTCCGGGTGCCGGTGCGCGGGGGTGTCGCTCGCTCAATCGCCGTGGGGGTGGGCCACCCCGGCGAGGTCGACGCGGCCGGCGAAGGCCGACGCGCCCGCCGACCAGGTGACGTCGAGCTCCGAGCCGGCAGGGAACCGCCCGTCCAGCTCGAGGACGACCATGCCGTGGGCATACGCCCACAGCGCCTGGGCCCGGTGCGGGTCGCCGGTCACGGTGAGGAACGGCTCGCCGGCCCAGTCCTCGAGGCCGGGCGGGAGCTGGTGGCGGGGGAGGGGGCCGGCGGTGGCGAGGCGGTAGAGGTTGGGATGGGCGAGCGCGTGGCGGCGGTAGGCGGCGAGCAGCGTCGCCACCCGGTCGCGGCCACGCGGGCCGGCGCCCCCCGCGCCCGTTGCGGCGAGGGCGTCGTGCAGCGCCTGGCCCATCTCGGACAGGGCGAGGGCGACGAGCTCGATCTCGATGGCGCGCTTGCCGTCGACGTGCTTGTAGAGCGACGGCGCCTTGATGTGCAGCTCGGCGGCCACCGCCTGCATGGTCAGGCCCTCGGCCCCGTCGCGCTCGAGCACGACGCGGGCCGCGGCCACGACCTCGTCGGCCCGGGTCACGCTCCCGGCCCGGTGTCGTCGGCCCCGGTGTCGGAGTGGTCGGCCTCGGCGCCGGCGGCGGGCCCGGTGCCGGTGACGTCGCCGGTAGCCTCGGCCACGGCGGCCTCGGCGTCGGTGGCCTCGGCGTCGGCGGCGGGCTCGAGGACGAAGACGGGGTGGCGGGGGGCGATGGCGGCCAGCTCGTCGTCGGTCGAGTCGGCCGAGGTGCCGTCGAAGAACATGCCGACCTCGGCCTTCCAGCGCCGCAGGTAGGCCCGCAGGACGGGCACCTTCTCGGCGTCGGCGAGCTCGTGCCCGACCCACTCCTCGCGCCGGCGGCCCACGATCGTGGTCAGCCGACCGTCGGCCGCCCGGGCGTTGCGCACCCACTGGCCCTCCCCCCGGGGCGACACCAGGTAGTGGCGCCCCTCGTGGGTCAGCAGGTTGACGGGCGTGCGGCGGGGCTGGCCCGACGTGCGGCCCCGCACCTCGAGCACGCGGCTGCCCCAGATGCTCACGCCCCGGCGGGTGAGCCAGCCGACGAGGCGGTTGAACACGTTGACGGTGAACCATCCGGGCTTGCGGTAGTGGGTTGGGGTGCTGGCGGGGGTGTCGGGCATTGGTGCTCCTGTTGGCTAATAGCGTTAGCCATCACGATACGGCTAATGGCGTTAGCCGTCAAGGGGACGCTGCGTCCCCGGCTCGGCCACCGGGGGACAGCCCTGGCAGGCTGGGCAGACCATGGACTTCACCCCGGACGACGACCACGAGGCCATCGCCGGGGCCGTGCGCCGGGTGTGCGCCGGCTTCGACGACGACTACTGGGCGCGCTGCGACGCCGAGCACGCCTTCCCCTGGGACTTCTACCGGATCATGGCCGAGGGCGGCTGGCTGGGCGTGGCGATCCCCGAGGAGTACGGCGGGGGCGGCCGGGGCATCACCGAGGCGGCGATCGTGCTGCGCGAGGTGGCCCGCAGCGGCGCGGCCATGAACGGCTGCTCGGCGCTGCACCTGACGATCTTCGGCCTCAATCCTGTGGTGCGGTTCGGCAGCGAGCGGCTGAAGCAGGCCTACCTGCCCCGAGCGGCCGCCGGCGACCTGCACGTGGCCTTCGGGGTGACCGAGCCCGACGCCGGCACCGACACCGCCCGCATCACGACCCGGGCCGAGCCCGACGGGCGGGGCGGCTACGTGGTCCACGGCCGCAAGATCTGGACCAGCAAGGCGCTCGAGAGCGAGGTCGTGCTGCTGCTGGCCCGCACGGGTGGCGAGGGGCTGGCCGGGCTGTCGCTGTTCCTGGCCGACCTCGATCCCGCCCACGTCGAGATCCGCCCCATCCCCAAGATGGGACGCAACGCGGTCGCCTCGTGCGAGGTGGCCTACGACGGGCTGCCCGTGCCCGGCTGGCGCCTGGTCGGCGAGGAGGGGCAGGGGTGGCGGCACCTGCTGCACGGGCTCAACCCCGAGCGCATCCTGCTGGCGTCCGAGGCCGTGGGCATCGGCGAGGTCGCCCTCGACCGGGCGGTCGCCTACGCCCGCGAGCGCGAGGTGTTCGGCCGGCCCATCGGCGCCAACCAGGCCATCGCCCACCCCCTGGCCCTGGCCCACGTCCAGCTCGCAGCCGCCTGGCAGGTCGCCCAGCACGCCGCCTGGCGCTACGACCACGGGCTCGACTGCGGGGAGGCGGCGCAGAGCGCCAAGTACCTGGCGGCCGAGGCCGCGTTCTTCGCCGCCGACCGGGCCGTCCAGACGCTCGGCGGCATGGGGTACGCGGCCGAGTACCACGTCGAGCGCTACTTCCGCGAGGCCCGCCTGCAGCGCATCGCGCCGGTCAGCCAGGAGATGACCCTCAACTACGTGGCCCACAACGTCCTGAACCTGCCCCGCAGCTACTGACCCGGCCCGCGCACGCCGGAGGGCTCGATCGTCCCCACACGCCGGGTGGCGAGGCGGTGAGGTCCATGCGCCCGCGTGTCCGTGTGTGCTCTCGGATGGCGAGGCAATGGCTGCCGTTCGGAGCCTGTCGAGGCGTTGACTGGCGGGGGCCGAACGCCGATGCCTCCGGAGCCCGTGATCGAATGCCATCGCCTCGGCTCCGGCGCTGGTCGGCGCCGGTCGGCGGCGGAAGTGGACCGGGCGAATGGTCTGTGGAGATCTTCCGTGGCCGTGGCAGGCTCGCCGACCGATGGACGACGCCGATCCGCGGGCCGACCTCGCCGCAGCCGGTGCGGACGCCTCCGCCGGGCCCATGCCCACCGCTCGGCCCGACCCGTCCGCCCCGCACGTCCCGTCCCTCGACGACAGCCCGTGCGCCCGGCACGCCTCGTCCCGCCACCACGACCCGGACGGCCCGCCCCTCGAGCGCAAGGTGCGGCACGACATCTGGGTGCTGGGACTGGCCGTCGGCGTGTTCGGGGCGTCGTTCGGGGTGCTGGCCACCACGGCCGGGCTGACCGTCGCCCAGGCGTGCGCCATGTCCGTACTGGTGTTCACCGGTGCCAGCCAGTTCGCGGTGGTGGGGGTGATCGGCAGCGGTGGTTCGCTCGGCTCGGCCCTCGGCTCGGCCCTCCTTCTGGCGGCCCGCAACGCCGCCTACGGCGTCGCGCTGGCGCCGACCGTGGCCCGGCGGTCGCTGGGCCGGCGCCTGCTGGCCGCCCAACTGGTCATCGACGAGTCGACGGCCATGGCCATGGCGCAACGGGGCCGCCGGGCCCGCGAGCAGGCCCTCTGGACCACCGGCGCGGCCGTGTTCGTGTGCTGGAACGTGGCCACGGCGCTCGGGGCGGTGGCGGGCGACGCCATCGGCGACCCCGAGGCGCTGGGGCTCGACGCCGCCTTCCCCGCCGGGTTCGTGGCGCTGGCGGTGCCCCACGTCCGCACCCGGGCCGGCAGGGTGGCGGCGCTGGGTGGCGTGCTCATCGCCCTCGTCCTCATCCCGCTTGCGCCGGCGGGCGTCCCGATCGTCGCCGCCGCGTTGGCCGTGCTGCCGGCCGTCCTGTTCGCGGCGCCACCGTCAGCCCTGCGCGCCCCACGACCGCCGACCGATCCGGGGCACGACGCCGCCGCCGAGCCTGGCGGTGGATCGTGAGCTGGTGGGCGATCGTGGGGCTGGGCGCGGCGGCCTACGCGCTCAAGGCCACCGGGTTGGTGATCGTCGGCGCCCGGGCGGTCGAGGGCCGCATGCTGCGCCTGGCCGCGCTGTTGCCCGCCGCGCTGCTGCCGGCGCTGGTGGTGGTCAACACGTTCGCCGGCGACCGCCGGCTGGTGCTAGACGCCCGGGCCGTCGGGCTGGCCGTCGCCGTCGTCGCCACCTGGCGCCGGGCCCCGTTCGTCGTGGTGGTGACGGCCGCCGCGGTGGCCACCGCCCTGGCGCGAGCGGCCGGCTGACCGTCGAGACACCCCGGGCCTCAGTCGGCCAGGGGGGCCAGCGCCTTGGCGATGGGGGCCAGGACCGCCGGGTCGTAGGGCGGGTGGAGGTAGACGATGCCCAGGTCGAGGCCCGCCTCGGCGAAGCGGGTGGCCTCGGCGGCCAGGGCGTCGGGGTCGACGGGCTGGCCGGGGTACGCCCACAGGTGGGCTGAGGTCATGATCTCGCCGGGGTCGCGTCCCAGGTCCGCGCAGTGGGCGTCGAGCACCCCCCGCAGTCGCACGAACTCCTCGACCGTGCCGCCCAGGTAGTTCCAGTGCTGGGCCACCCGTGCGACGGTGCGCAGCGTGCGCTTCTCGCCGCTGCCGCCGATGCAGATGGGCGGGTGGGGCCGCTGGACGGGCTTGGGCTCGCAGTGGGCGCCCTCGAGCCGGAAGTGCGTGCCCTGGTAGCTGAACTCCGGCTCGCTCAGCAGACCGACGACGACGTCGCACGCCTCGTCGAACCGGTCCATCCGGAGGCCGATGGGCAACAGGTCGATGCCGTAGGCGTTGGCCTCGATGTCGTTCCAGCCGGCGCCCAGCCCCAGCTCGAGCCGGCCGCCCGACACGATGTCGACCGCTGCGGCCATGTTGGCCAGCACCGCGGGGTGCCGGTAGGGCATGCCGGTGACCAGGACGCCGATCCGGATGCGCTCGGTCGCCTGGGCCAGGGCGGCGAGGGTCGTCCAGCCCTCGAGGCACGGATCGGACCGCTTGCCGTAGATGGGCTCGAAGTGGTCGAACGACCAGGCCGACTCGAACAGCTCGATGTCGTCGGCGGCCCGCCACATGGCCAGCATGTCCTCCCAGGGCGTGTTCTCGGGTGCGGTCTTGAGGGCGAAGCGCATGGGCCCATCCTGCCCCGAATCGTCACGGTCGCGGCGTGGTGTCCGAAGGTGTGGTGCGGTAGATGAACGTGCCCAGCCGCACCGGGTAGCCGGCCGCGGTGAGGGCGGCCACCGCCCGCTCGACGTGTGCGTGGTCGAGCGTCTCGATCGTGACCTCGAGCTCGGCCGACCGGGCCGACAGGTCGACGAACATGCGCTGGTGCAGGATCTCGACGATGTTGGCGCCCTCGTGGCCGAGGATGGTGGTGATGCTGCCCAGGCTGCCGGGCACGTCGGGCACCTCGACGTGCAGCCGCGACAGCCGGCCGTTGCGGATGAGCCCCCGCATGACCACCGAGGCCAGCAGGCGAGGATCGATGTTGCCCCCGGTGAGCACCACCCCCACCCGCTTGCCGGCGAAGCGTGCGCCGTGCTCGATCAGTGCGGCGATGCCCGCTGCGCCGGCCCCCTCGGTGACCACCTTCTCGATCTCGAGCAGCAGGTTGACGGCCTCCTCGATGTGTTCCTCGCTGACCGTCACGACGTCGTCGACCAGGGCGTCGACGATGCGGCCGGTGAGACGGCCCGGGCGGGGCACGGCGATGCCTTCGGCGATGGTGGGGCCCCCCACCGGCGACGACGTGTGGTGCACCCGGTCGGCCATGGCCGGGTAGCGCTCGGTCTGCACGCCCACCACCTCGATGCCGGGGCACAGGTGGCGCGCCGCCACGGCCGAGCCGGCGATCAGGCCGCCACCACCCACGGGCATCACCAGGGCGTCGAGGTCGGGTTGGTCGGCCAGCAGCTCGAGCGCGCAGGTGCCCTGGCCGGCGATGACCTCGGCGTCGTCGAAGGGGTGGACGTAGGTCCGGCCCTCGACCGCGGCCAGGCGCTCGGCCTCGACCTCGGCCTCGGCCAGGCCCTCGCCCCGCAGCACGACGGTGGCGCCCAGTTCGCGGGTGCGCTGCACCTTGACGAACGGCGTGGCGGTGGGCATGACGATGGTGGCGTCGATGCCGAGCCGGGTGGCGTGGTAGGCGACGGCCTGGGCGTGGTTGCCGGCCGACATGGCCACGACCCCCTTGGACCGCTCGCCCTCGCCGAGCTGCAGCAGCTTGTTGAGCGCGCCCCGTTCCTTGAACGAGGCGACGAACTGGAGGTTCTCGAACTTCACCACGACGGTGCAGCCGAGGACCTGCGACAGGGTGCGCGAGTGGGCGCTCGGCGTGTGCGCGACCGAGCCGGCGATGCGCCCGGCCGCCGCGACGATGTCGTCGAAGCCGACCGGCAGGCCGCTCGCGTCGCCGGTCACGTGCCGGCTCGGAAGGTGCGTTGGGTGATGGTCACGTCGTCGAGCACGTCGGGCAGCGGCTCGACGCCGAGCCCCGGCCCGTCGGGCACGATCATGGTGCCACCCCGGGAGGTGAACGGGGGCGTGAGGTCGGTGCGGAAGTAGCGGGCCGACGGCCCCAGGTCGGGCGGCAGGTTGCACCCCGGCAGCGCGGCCACCGCCAGGTTGAGCGCCCGCCCCAGGCCGGTCTCGAGCATGCCGCCGCAGCGCAGCGAGACACCCGCCTCGCGGCAGCGCTGGTGGATGCGGCGGGACTCGACCAGACCGCCCACCCGGCCGGGCTTCAGGCTGACGGCCCCGCACGCCTCGAGCGTCAGCGCCGATTCGAGCTGGGCCAGCGAGCCGATCGACTCGTCGAGGCACACCGGGACGTCGATCTGGCGGGCCAGGCGGGCGTGGCCGACGAGGTCGTCGGGCGGGAACGGCTGCTCGATGGCCACCAGCCCCAGGCTGGCGTCGGCCAGCCGGCCCAGGGTGGCGAGCTGCTCGACCGAGTCGCTGCGGTAGCTGCCGTTGGCGTCGACCAGCAGCGCGACCTCGTCGCCCACGGTCGAGCGCACCGCCCGCAGCGGCTCGAGGTCCCAGCCGGGTTGGATCTTGAGCTTGAACGCCCGGTGCCCCTGGCCGTGCCAGCCGAGCAGGGTGTCGATCAGGCCGTCGACGGTGGGGGTCATGCCGATGGCGATGCCGGTGGGCACGACCGGCCGGGTGGCGCCGAGGAACGACGCCATCGAGCGGCCCTCGGCCCGCAGCCCGGCGTCGATCGCCGCGCACTCGAGCGCCCCCTTGGCCATGTGGTGGCCCCGCACCTCGCGCAGTGGGCGCCCGGCCAGCAGGCGGGGGACAAGGTGGTGCTCGAGCACGTGCAGCGCGCCCGCCGTGTACTCGGGCCAGTACGTGGGCTCGGGCTCGGCCACGCACTCGCCCCAGCCGTCGGGGCCGTCGTCGACCAGCGCCCGCACCACCACGACCTCGCGGCGGCGTCGGGTGCCATGGGCGGTCACGAAGGGCTCGGCGAGGGGCATGCGCACCAAGCGCAGCTCCACGCCTGCGAGCGCGACCTCCATCGCCACCTCCTGCGCGTGCGGGTCGGGTCCGCGGGCGCCATCATCATCGCAAGCGGGGCCGGTCGCGCAGCGGACGGTGGCCCGCTCGGCGGGATGCGGGCACCCGCAGGGTCGGTAGCCTGGTGGGGTCATGGCTACAACCGCCCTCGCCCTCAAGGCCAACGACCCCTGCTGGTGTGGCAGCGGGCGCAAGTTCAAGCGCTGCCACAAGGCCAGCACCGACCACATCCGGCCGGGCCGGATCAGCCCGCCGCGGCCCGTCCCGCCCGAGATCCCCCGGCCGCCGTACGCCGAGACGGGCGTGCCCGTGCGTCGGCCCGAGGCCCACGTGCGCACGCCCGAGGTCATCGAGCGCATGCGGGTCGCCTGCCGGGCGGCGGCCGAGATCCTGCAGACGGTGGGCGAGGCGGTGGCGCCTGGCGTCACCACCGACGAGCTCGACGCGCTGTGCCACGACGAGTGCATCCGCCGCGGCGGCTACCCGAGCCCCCTCAACTACGGCGCCTTCCCCAAGTCGCTCTGCACGTCGGTCAACGAGGTCATCTGCCACGGCATCCCCGACGACCGGCCGCTGGTCGACGGCGACATCGTCAACCTCGACGTCACCATCTTCCTCGACGGGGTGCACGGCGACACCAACGCCACCTTCCCCGTCGGGCAGATCGACGAGCCCTCGGCCAACCTCATCCAGGTCACTCGCGAGTGCCTCGACCGTGGCATCGCGGCGGTCGAGCCCGGGCGGCAGGTGCGACAGATCGGCCGCGCCATCCAGAGCCACGCCGAGGCGCAGGGCTACGGGGTGGTGCGGGCCTTCGTCGGGCACGGCATCGCCGAGCAGTTCCACACCGACCTCCAGATCCCGCACTACGACGACGAGCGGGCCGCCACCGTCATCGAGCCGGGCATGACGTTCACGATCGAGCCCATGATCACGATCGGCGCGTGGCAGCACGAGATCTGGCCCGACGACTGGACCGCGGTCACCATCGACCGCAAGCGCACCGCCCAGTTCGAGCACACCCTCCTCGTCACCGACGACGGCGCCGAGATCCTCACGCGCATCGACTGACCCCGGGTGCGAGGTCCGCCAGGGCGGACGAACTCCCTGGTCAGTGGCCATATTGTGCGGAACCGTCGAAATCGGGCGGCGATGTGCCTAGGGTGTCGCCTCGGCAGGCGGCAGATTGCGTGCCACTCGACAGGGGGATCGTCAACGCCACGGCCGCGGGCAGCGCCTGCCACGACACGTCGCCGGCCGGCGCGCCCAGGCAGCCGGCCGGGGAGGCCTGGTGGTGGCGCACCGTTGGGGGTTCGCCACCACCCAGGCTCTCACGAGCTCACGTGCCAGGTCCCGTCTCGGCTTCGGCGCAGAAGTCGTCGATGCGGCGCCGCACCACGTCGAGGCTGGTGATCCAGAACGCGTGGTCGGCCACGTCGATGCCGAAGCGGCCGGCCAGCTGCGATGCGGTCTCCAGGCCCGTGGACGACAGCATGTCGTGATAGGCCGAGCGGAACCCGTCGGGGTCGTCCCGCCAGCGGGCGTACAGGCCGAGCCCGAACAGCAGCCCGAAGGTGTAGGGCCAGTTGTAGAAGGTCGAACTGTAGTAGTGGGGCTTCGCCGCCCACATGAGGGGATGCAGCTCCGCGGGGTCGAGGCCGTCGCCGTAGGCCTCGACCTGCGCGTCGCGCATCAGCGCGCACAGCTCGCGGGCGGGCAGCGTCGACGTGCGGCGCCGCTCGAACACGGCCGACTCGAACCGGAACCGGCTGCGGATGTCGACCACCACCTGGCAGCTGCCCTGCAGGTCGGCCTCGAGCAGCGCCAGCCGGGTGCCGCCCTCGGCGGTCTCGAGCGCCCGGTCGGTCAGGATGGTCTCGCAGAAGATGCTGGCCGTCTCGGCCAGCGCCATCGGGGTCCACCGCTGCAGCGGCGTCCGGTCGCGCAGCGCCCGGTTGTGGTAGGCGTGGCCCAGCTCGTGGGCCAGTGTGTGCACCGAGTCGATGGACCCGTCGTAGTTCATGAGGATGCGGCTGGCGCCGTCGCCGACGTGCATGCAGAACCCCCCGCCGACCTTGCCCGCCCGCGGGCCGGCGTCGACCCAGCGCCGGTCGAGCGCCTCGCGGGCCACGCCGGCCAAGTCATCGCCGTAGCCCGCGAAGGCGCGGTCGACGGCGGCGGTGGCGTCGGGCCAGGCCAGGGTGGGGGCGTCGCCGACCGGGGCGAACAGGTCCCAGAACGCGCAGGCCGGCTTGCCCAGCAGACGCGCCTTGGCGGCGAGGTAGCGCCGGAAGTCGGGCAGCGAGGCGTCGACCGCCGCCTGCATGGCGTCGAACGCCTCTCGCTCGACCGCGCTGGCCTCGAGCACCGGGTCGAGGGGATCGTCCCAGCCTCGTCGCCTGCCGAGCGCCAGCGTCTCGCCCTTGATGGCGTTGAGGGCGGCGGCGATGGGCGTGGCGTTCGCCTGCCACGCGCCCAGCTCGGCCCGGAAGGCGGCCTCGCGCACGGCGGCGTCGGGATGCGTGGCCAGGCCCCGGACGGCGAAGATCGGCAGGGTCTCGGCGCGGCCACCGGGGTGCTCGACGGTGGCGGTCACGCCGGCGCTCACGTCCTCGTACAGGCGGCCCCAGGCGGTCGAGCCGGTGACACCGAGCTCGGCGGCCAGCGACTCCTCGGGCTCGCCCATCTGGTGCGCCGAGCGGCGGGCGGCCTTGCGCAGCGGCCAGGCGTGCTCGGCCGCCGCCGGGCTGGCGGCGATCAACCCCTCGACGTCGAGGCCGCCCAACCAGGCGTCGAAGCGGGTGCGCAGGCTGGCGAGGCGGGCTTCGAGGTTGGTCAGCCTGGACAGCAGGGCCTGGGCCGTCTCGTCGCCGCTGTCGGTGCTCACGTGGCCGTAGGCGAACGTCTCGATGCGGCTGAACTGCTCGCGCACGGCGTTGGTGGCCGCCAGCACCTCCTCGAACGCCGCGACGTCCGCCACGTCCTCGGTGACGGTCGCCTCGCCGCTGCGGTCGCCGTCGGTCCCGCTCGTGGCGCCACCCCGCACACCGTCGCGGTCGTACAGCTCGGCGAGCGCGTCGATGCCCCGGGCCAGCTCGGCCTCGGCGGCGGCCACCTCGGGGCCGTCGACGGCGGGGAAGAGGGGCGTCAGGTCCCAGCGGGGGAGGGCGTCGGCCTCGGGAGCCGCGTGTGCGTCGTGGTCGACGGTCGTCATGGCGGACATGCTGCCAGCCGGCCTCCCGATCTGGCGTTCCTTTGTCGCGATTGCCGCGACGCACGCACGCCGGTTCGACGACGTGTGCGACCCGGCGTTCCTCTTTCGCGGATGCCGCGACGGGGAGACGCCGGTTCGCAGGGTGGCGCCGCGGGCGTCAGGGGGCGGGCGCGTCCGCGGTGGCGTCGGTGACGGCGGCCGGGGCGAGGTCGGAGCCGGCAGCGGCGTCGAGGGCCGGGGCGGCGCCGGCGGCGGCGACTGCGACCGCGAGGTCGGCGGACAGGTCGCCCTGGTGGTCGACCTCGACACCGCCGGGCAGGCCCAGCCAGGCGCCCATCGCCGCCAGCTCGGCCGCCAGCTCGGCGGCCACCCGCTCGCGGCCACCGGCCGTCGCCGCCTCGGCCTCGGGCTCGCCCCACGCCGCCCGCACCCGCAGCACGCCCGCCTGGCGGTCGGCCTTGACGTCGACCCGGCCCACCAGCCGCTCGTCGAGCAGGAAGGGCAGCACGTAGTAGCCGTGCACCCGCTTGGGGGCGGGGACGTAGATCTCGATGCGGTAGCGGAAGCCGAACAGGCGCTCGGTGCGGGCCCGCTCCCAGATCAGCGAGTCGAACGGCGACAGCAGCGCCCGCGCCCGCAGGCGCCGCCGGGGTTGGCGGGCCTCGGGGTGCAGGTAGGCGGGCTGGTCCCAGCCCTCGACCCGCACCTGCTGCAGCGCCCCGTCGGCGGCCATGCCCGCCAGCAGCTCGGCGCTGGCCGGCACGTTGATGCGGTAGTAGTCCGCCAGGTCGCGGGCGGTGCCCAGCCCGTGGGCGCGGGCGGCCACGAGCAGCAGCTCGCGGCGGGCGTCGTCGGCGTCGGGCGTGGGGCGGGCCAGCACGTCGGCCGGGATCCACCGGTCGGGCAGCATGTAGGCCCGGGTGAAGCCGTTGCGCCGGGTCGCGGTCACCTGGCCCGCGTAGAACAGGTGCTCGACCACCCGCTTGCCGTCGCCCCACCCCCACCAGCTCGCCTCGCGGCGGGGCGCCTGCCGGTGCACGTCGAGGTCGCTGATCGTGACCGGGCCCCGCTCGCTGATCTCGGCCAGGGCGGCGGCCACCAGCTCGGGCTTGTCGCGGACGCTGCGGCGGATGCCACCCCACGGGTGGTCGCCGGTCATGCGCCAGCGCAGCAGGGGCTGGCGCTCGACGGGGTGGAGCGAGGCCTCGTGGCCCCAGTACTCGAACACCTGGCGGCTGTTCCACAGCCAGCGCGTGAGGGCGGCGCGGTCGTAGGCGCCGAGCCGGGCGAAGAACACCAGCTCGTGGCTTCGGGTGACCACGTTGACCGAGTCGACCTGCACTGTCGCCAGCCGGTCGAGGACGCGCCGGAAGTGCCGGCTGTCGACTCGCCCGGTCGGTCGCCTGTCGGCAAAGCCCTGGGCGGCGAGCGCCACCCGCCGGGCGTCGCGCAGGCTCATCTCAGCGGGAGGGGCCATGCCCGTTGGACGCTAGCGGCACTAGGTTGACGACCAGTCAGATTTCCGCCCCGCAGTCCCAGGGAGGGCCGTTCGATGGGCTACCGCGTCGTGGTCGACTTCGACCTGTGTGAGAGCAACGCCCGGTGCATGGAGGCGGCGCCGTCGGTGTTCGAGGTCCGCGACGACGACTTCCTCTACGTCCTCGACGAGACGCCCCCCGACGAGGTGCGCGGCCAGGTGGAGGAGGCCGTGCGCCGGTGCCCGAAGGCGGCCATCTCCCTCGTCGACGAGTGACCGCCGGCGCCGTCACCGGCGATCGCATCGTCGTCGTCGGCGCCTCGCTCGCCGGCCTGCGGGCCGCCGAGGAGCTGCGGGCCGCGGGGTTCGACGGCACGATTACCGTCGTCGGCGACGAGCCCCATCGCCCGTACGATCGGCCGCCACTGTCGAAGCAGCTGCTGGCGGGAGACTGGGGGCTCGACCGCATCGCCCTGACGGCGGCGTGCGAGGGCGGGCTCGACGCCCTCGACCTCGAGTGGCGCACGGGGACGCGGGCCGTCGGGCTCGACGTGGCGTCCCGCTTGGTGACGCTCGACGGCGGCGAGTCGCTCGCCTACGACGGGCTGGTGGTCGCCACCGGCGCCGCGCCCCGGACGCTGCCGGGCACCGCCGGCCTCGGCGGGGTCCACACGCTCCGCACGCTGGACGACTGCCTGGCGGTCCGGGCCGACCTCGACGCCGGCGCGCACCGGGTCGTGGTGGTGGGGGCCGGGTTCATCGGCTCGGAGGTGGCGGCCACCTGCCGGGAGCGGGGCTGCGATGTCACCATCCTCGAGGCGCTGCCGGTGCCGCTCGGCCGGGCGCTCGGCGACGACATCGGCGCGGTCATGGGCGGGCTGCACCGCGACCACGGGGTCGACCTGCGCCTCGGCACCGGGGTCGACCGGATGGAGGGCGGCGACCGCGTCGAGCGGGTGCGCCTGGCCGACGGCTCGGCCATCCCGGCCGACCTGGTGGTGGTGGGCATCGGGGTGTCGCCCAACACCGGCTGGCTCGCCGGTTCGGGCCTGACCGTCGACGACGGCGTGGTGTGCGACGCCACGACGCTGGCCGCGCCCGGTGTGGTGGCCGCGGGCGACGTGGCCCGCTGGCCGAGCCGCCGGTTCGGCGAGCTGATGCGGGTCGAGCACTGGGACAACGCCATCGCCATGGGCGAGCACGCCGCCCGCCGGCTGCTTGCCGAGATCGGAGTCGCCGACGGGGCCGGGGGCGGCGCGCCGCTGGTGTACGACCCGGTGCCGTGGTTCTGGTCCGACCAGTACGACCGCAAGGTGCAGCTCGCGGGGCGCTCGTCCGGTGCCGACGAGGTGCGGGTGGTCGACGGGTCCACCGGCGAGCGGCGCTTCGCCGCCCTGTACCGCCGGGGCGACCGGCTGGCCGGCGTGCTGGCCATGAATCGCCCCCGCCTGGTCGTCACCTACCGGGCGCTGGTCGAGCGGGGCGCCACCTGGGACGAGGCGTTGGCGCTGGCGGCGTCCGCGTGACCGCCGCGGCCGGCGTGCTGCTGGCCATCACGCTCGTCTCGGCGGTGATCGACTGGGTCGCCGTCCACCACGGCCATCGCCCTGTCGAGTATGTCTTCAAGCCCCTGACGCTGGTCGTGCTCACGGCCGCGGCGCTGGCGCTCGACCCGGCCGACCCCACGGTCCGGGCCTGGTTCGTGGTGGCGCTGGTGCTGTCGCTGGCCGGCGACGTGTTCCTCATGCTGCCCGGCGACCGCTTCGTGCCCGGCCTGGGGGCGTTCCTGCTCGCCCACCTGGCCTACGTGGTCGGCCTGGCGGTGGCGGGCCTGGAGCCGCTCGGCGTGCTGGCGGGCCTCATGGTGGTGGGGGCGGCCTTCGGCCTGGTGGGCACGCGTCTGGTGGCGGGCATCCGCGCCACCGAGCCGGCCATGGCGGGGCCGGTGACGGCGTACATGGGCGTCATCTCGGCCATGGTGGTGTGCGCGTTCGGCACCGGCGACGGCGTGGCCATCGCCGGAGCCGTGCTCTTCTACGCCTCGGACGCGCTCATCGGCTGGGGGCGGTTCGTGCGGCCCCACGACGGGGGCCGCCTGGCGGTGATGATGACCTACCACCTCGGCCAGGTCCTGCTCGTCCTCTCGCTGGTGTAGCCGCGGTTTCGGCCGCCAGGGCTCGGGCGTCAGCCGGCGAGGGCCGCGGCGAGCCGGCCCGACTCGCGCTCGGCCAGCGCCACCGTGACCCACATGCGCTCGACGTGCTGGCGCACCTGCAGCTCTCCCTGGGGGATGGGGTGGTCGGCGAGGAAGGCCTCGACCTCCTCGGCCAGCGTGCGGTCGCGCAGCCCCCGGATGCCCCCGACCAGTCGCGCCAGGCTGTTGGCCGGGAAGCGCTTCTGGACGTCGGCCCAGTGCGCGGCGACGAACCGCCAGGCGTCGGGGCCGTTGTCGCGATTGTCGATCGCGCTGCCCAACAGGTACGGCGCGTCCTGCGTGCGCACGTCGTCGGTGAGGCTGAGGTCGAGGGTGCGCCCGAACGCCTCGGGGTCGCGGAACCGGGCGAGCGAGAACAGCAGGCGCTGGCGGTCCTGGGGGTTGTCCGCAGTCCGGAAGCCGGCGGTCAGCCGTTCGTGCAGCGCCGGATCGCCCAGGGTGGCCGACACGGCCAGCGCCGGCGCCGCCAGGCTGGGGTCGACGCTGGGCGGATGGTCGAGGAACCGGTCGAGCAGCTGGCGGGCCCGGCGCCGGGCGGCCCCGTCGTCGGCCAGCAGGGCGGCGGTCTGGAGCAGCACGCCCCGCAGCGTGCGGGTGCGGTCGTCGTCGCCGGGGCGGGCGTCGGCCCCGAGGTCGGCCCGGGCGGGGCCGATGAGGGCGGCCACCCGGCTGTGCAGCGCGACGCGCGCGTCGCCCACGACGAGGCGGTCGATCTGGCCGAGGGCGGCGGTGATGCGCTCCCACACCGACAGGTCGCGCTCGTCGGCGAAGCCCTCGGCCGTGTCCACGTAGGCGACGGCGTCGCTCGTGCCCGCCAGGACCGACGCCCAGGCGTCGTCGACCAGCGTGTACCGCTCGAGCGGGGTGAGGTCGGCGAGGTTGGCGAGCAGGGCCTCGAGCAGCGGAGGCTCGTAGCGGACCCGGTAGAAGCCGTGGGCCCCGAAGTTGGCGTTGACCCACGGCCACGTCGCCGCCTCCGGCACCGTGATGGGCTCGGCATCGACCAGTTGCGCCACCCGCCGCTCGTCGGTCCCGCCGCCCGCGCCATCGCCGGCGCCGCCGCGGCGGGTGCCGAGGACGACCGGAACCGACCAGTGGGCCGCGGCATCGCCCGCAGCGCCGTCCCCGGCGCCGTCGGTCCCGTCGGCGGTGTAGTGGAAGCGCCGCTGGCGGATGGCGGCCCCGCCCCCGGCCCCTGCGCCGACCAGCAGCTCGGGAAAGCCGCCCTGGAAGATCCACGACTCGGCGATGCGGCGCACGGGCTCGCCCGTCTCGGCCTCGAGCGCGTCCCACAGGTCGGACGTCTCGGTGTTGCCGTACTGGTGGCGTGCCATGTAGCGGCGGATGCCGTCGCGGAAGCGCTCGGCCCCCAGGTACTGCTCCAGCATGCGCACCACCGACGCGCCCTTCTCATAGGTGAGCACGTCGAACATGCCGTCGGCGTCGGCGGGCGACACCACCGGGTACTCGATGGGCCGGGTGGCGGCGAGGGCGTCGGTGTCGAACGCGGCCGAGCGCGACAGCCCGAAGTCGACCCACCGCTGCCACTCGGGCCGGAAGGCGTCGGTGCAGGTCATCTCCATGAAGGTGGCGAAGGCCTCGTTGAGCCAGATGCCGTTCCACCACTTCATGGTCACCAGGTCGCCGAACCACATGTGGGCGAGCTCGTGGGCGATCACATCGACGACGGACTGCAGCTCGGCCTGGGTGGCCGTGGCCGGGTCGACGAGCAGGTAGCGCTCGCGGAAGGTGATGCACCCCAGGTTCTCCATGGCCCCGAAGGCGAAGTCGGGGATGGCCACCAGGTCGAGCTTGTCGCCCGGGTACACCATGCCGAACCAGTCGGTGAAGTAGCGCAGGGCGAACTCGCCCACCTCGAGGGCGAAGTCGGCCAGGTGCGCCTTGCCCGGCGGGCACACCACCCGCAGCGGCTTGCCGTCGACGTCGACGGGGTCGGTGGCCACGAGCGGGCCCACCACGAAGGCCACCAGGTAGGTCGACATGGGCATGGTGTCGGCGAAGCGCACCGCCACCCGGCCCTCGCCCCCGGGCTCGCGCCCGATCTCGCCGCTGTTGGAGACGGCCAGCAGGTGCTCGGGCACCACCAGGGTCACGCCGAAGATCGCCTTGGCGTCGGGCTCGTCCCAGCAGGGGAACGCGCGCCGGGCATCGGTCGCCTCCATCTGCGTGGTCGCGAGCACGTGGGTCGCACCGTCGTCGTCGGTGAACGTCGACCGGTAGAAGCCCACGAGCTTGTCGTTGAGCACGCCCCGGAAGCGCAGGTGCAGGGTGGCAGGCCCCGCGGGGAGGGTCCGGTCGAAGGTCAGCGTGGCGCGCTCGGTGGCCTCGTCGAGGCTGACCGCGGCGACCAGCCGCTCGTCGCCGACCTGGGCCGCGGCCTCGTCGATCTCCATGTCGACGGCGTTGAGGACGACCTCGGCCGTGGGCTCGACCACCTCGACGGCGATGGCCTCGGACCCGTCGAAGGTGGCGGCGGCGAGGTCGGGCGTCAGGGTCAGGTCGTAGCGGCGGGGGACGACGGTGCGGGGCAGCCGGTGCGGGTTCTCGGATGTCGACACGAGGCTGCACCGTACCCAGGGGCCGTGACGGTATGCGCCCCGATTCGCGCTGACGGTCCCGACTGCAAACGTGGGGCGCGCGCGCGGCTAGCCTCGCCCGGATGACCGCAGACGCCACGCTCGACGTCGTCGGCATCGGCAACGCGCTGGTCGACGTGCTGTCGCACGAGACCGACCAGTTCGTCGCCGACCACGGGCTCGTCAAGAGCGCGATGACGCTCATCGAGCCCGAACGCTCCGAGGAGCTGTACGCCGCCATGGGCCCGGGCATCGAGATGTCCGGCGGCTCCGCAGCCAACACCATCGCGGGCGTGGCCAGCTTCGGCGGCCGGTCGGCCTACCTGGGCCGCGTATTCGACGACCAGCTGGGCGCGGTGTTCGCCCACGACCTGCGGGCCCAGGGCGTGACCTTCAACAACAAGCCGGCGGTCGAGGGCCCCGCCACCGGCCGCTGCCTCATCGTGGTCACGCCCGACGCCCACCGCACCATGAACACGTGCCTCGGCGCCTCGGCGTTCTTCGGCCCCGCCGACGTCGACGCCGACCTCGTCCGGTCCGGCAAGGTCACGTTCCTCGAGGGCTACCTGTTCGACCGGCCCGAGTCGAAGGAGGCCTACTGGGTCGCGTCGGCCCACGCGCGGGAGGCCGGCCGCAAGGTGGCGCTCACCCTGTCCGACCTCTTCTGCGTCGAGCGCCACCGCGACGACTTCCTGCCGCTCGTGCGCGAGCGGGTCGACATCCTGTTCGCCAACGAGGCCGAGGCGTGCGCCCTGTGGGGATGCGACGAGGTGGGGGCCGCGGTCGAGCGGGCCCGCGCCGAGGTGGCCGTGGCCTGCATCACCATGTCGGAGAAGGGCTCCGTGGTCGTGGCCGGCCCCGAGACCCACGAGGTGCCCGCCCACCCCGTCAAGGTCGTCGACACCACGGGTGCGGGCGACCTGTACGCCTCGGGCTTCCTCTACGGCTACACCACCGGCCGGCCGCTTGCCGAATGCGGTGACCTGGGCTCGCGGGCGGCCGCCGAGGTGATCAGCCACATCGGCGCCCGCCCCGACGTCCCCCTCTCGACCCTGCTCGGCTGAGGTCGGCCCGCGCTCAGCGGGCGAACTGGCGGTGCGGCGCGATCTTGAGGATGACGCGCTCCGACTGGATCGGGTTCGCGTAGTCGTGGCCCACGTACTTCTGCGAGAGCTGGTCGATGTGGTCGCGGGCCTCCGGCCCGGTCACCGTCTCGACCACCTCGCCCCGCACCTCGCCGTAGATGAAGGGCTGCTCGGCGTCCCAGATGGTCACCGTGATGCGCGGGTCGCGGCTGATGTTCTTGTACTTCTGCCGGTGCACCTCGGTGTTGAGCACGATGTGCTCGTCGTCGGCGTCGACCCAGAGCGGGGTCACCTGCGGCGTCCCGTCGGGCATGAGGGTGGAGACGGCGGCGATGTTCCTGCCCTCGGTGGCGAGCTTGTGGATCTTCTCGTCGAGCATGGCCGCCAGGCTACGGAGCGGGGAGCGCGATCAGGCCGGCGGCGGGCCGCCCGGCCCCGGCACCGGGGCGCACACCAGGTGAGTGCCGCGCAGGGTGAGATCGGCGTCGACCACCGTGATCGTGGCGCTCAGCGGGGCGACGGCGTCGGCCAGGCCCCCGGTGGCCACCACCGGGCACGGCCCCACCAGGTGCTGGTGGCCGCGGGCCAGCCCGTCGACCAGCGCCGCGGCTCCCCGCAGGACGCCGACGCGCAGGCAGTCGCGCGTCGAGGTACCGGTCAGCGGCACGCGGTCGCCGTCGGCGACCAGATCGGCGGCCGGCGCCAGGTGCGGTACCCGGTCGAGCAGCCCGCGGTAGCCGACCCAGGGGCCGGGCGCGATGGCGCCGCCGAGGAAGCGGCCGTCGGCGACGAGGTCGCAGGTCGTCGCGGTGCCGATGTCGACGACGACGACACGGGACCCCCAGCCGGCGAGGGCGGCGACCGCGCCGGCGATGCGGTCGGCACCGAGCGCACCCGGCGGGCTGTAGTCGATCGCCAGTGGCGCCGAGCGGGCGGTCACGAAGCGCACCGGCACCGGCTCGTGGCCTTCACCCGTGGCCCCCAGGGCCTCGGCGACCGCCGGGACGACCGCCGACACCGCGACGTGGTCGACGTGCCGGGGGTGCAGGGCTATGCCCCGGAGCGCCAGCACGCGCTCCAGGCTCGCCCGCCAGCGCCCGGCGCCGCCCGCCGACGGGAAGGCGCCGACCCGCACCAGCCCGCCCGCGTCGGCGAGCGCCACCTTGGTCCACGACGTCCCCACGTCGAGCACGAGCGACCGCGCTGCCGTGGCCGTGCCGGGGTGCGGGTCCGACCTCACAGCGCTGACCTCTCGGCCGGTTCCCGCCCCCATGGAGACGATTGTCCGCGGGCCGTTGCTCAAGGTCAATCCTATGTATCCACGCGAGTCCTCTAAACTCTGTCTTTGTGACCTTGGATGACCTGCGGGTGTTCGTCGCCACGTGCGAGGCGGGCAGCCTGAGTGCGGTCGCGCGCGCGGTGGGCACCAGCCAACCGGCGGTGAGCCAGCACATCCGACGGCTCGAGCGCGAGCTCCACGTGACGCTGTTCGAGCGCGGGCGGCGGGGCGTCACGCCCACCGCCGCGGCGCGCGTCCTGCTCGCCACCGCCACCGAGGCGCTCGGCGCGCTCGACGCCGGCCGCCGCGAGCTCGACCGGTTGCGCACGGGCGACACCGGCACGCTGCGGCTGGCCACCGGCGGCACGACGCTACGCCACTTCATGGTGCACCCGCTGGCGCGGTTCCGCGAGCGCCACCCGGGCATCACGTTCGAGTACGTGTCGGCCACGTCGACCGGCCAGTGCCTCGAGGCGCTCCGCGCCGACCGCGCCGACCTCGCCTTCGTGACGATCGGTGCGGCCGGGGGCGAGCTCGACCAGCGCCCGGTGGTGCGCACCCCGTGGGTGCTCGTCGCCTCGGCGCTGGACCAGGCGGCCGGCGTCGACCCCGAAGCCGCGGTCGGTCCCGCCGAGCTGCGGTCGCTCCGGGCGATCGGGATGCCGGCGCACTCGACCTCGCGGGGCCAGCTCGACGAGCAGCTCGCCGCGCGGGGCGTCCGCCTCGACTACACGGCCATCGTCGACGACCCGGACACCGCAGTCATGCTCGCCGAGCTCGGCGTCGGGCAGGCGATCGTGCCGGCCCTGTGGGCGCACGACCTCGAGCGCCACGGCGGCCTGCGGGCGCGGCCCGTCGGCGGGCTCGACCCCGTGACGTTCGGCTGGGCCGCGCGCCGCTGGGACGCCCTGCCGCCCAGCGCCAGCACCTTCGTGGGCCTCGTGGCCGAGGGCCTCGGCCGCCTCGAGCCGGCGGCCCGGGTCGACCTCGTCGACGGGGCGGCAGGCCCTCCATAGGCCGATCCGGCGCTCGCCGATCGCGGATACCGCAACGGGCGAGCGCCGGAACGGCCCCGCGACCCGAGACCCGAAACTCGGGGCCGAGGGCGCCTACCGCTCGGCCCGGTACAGGCGCATGGTCAGCGGGCCGAAGACCGCCACCAGCGCCACGCTCCAGGCCACCACCCAGCCGACGGCGCCCGCGTCGACCGAGCCGTGCATCAGCCCCCGCGCCGCGGTCGTCAGGTGGGTGATCGGGTTGTTGGCCACCACGGCCTGTACCCAGCCGGGCATCGTCTCGGTCTCGACGAACACGTTGCTGGCGAACGTGAGCGGGAACAGCACGGTCATGCTCAGCTGCATGACCGACTCGGGGGTCTGCAGCCGCAGCCCGAGCGCGGTCCACACCCACGACAGGCTGAACGAGAACGCCAGCAGCAGTGCGACCGCGGCGGCCACGCCGAGCGGCCCGCCGTCGGGACGGAACCCGAGCACGACGCCGACCGTGACGATGACCGCCGAGGCCATGAGGTAGCGGGCGGTGTCGGCCAGCATCATCCCCACCAGCACGGCGGGCCGCCAGATCGGCAGCGATCGGAACCGGTCGAACACGCCCTTGCTGATGTCGGTGTTGAGCCCCATGCCCGTGTACATGGTGATCCAGCACACCGTCATCACCAGGATCCCGGGGAGCAGACCCTGGAGGTAGGCGCTGGGCGAGCCGGCCAGGGCACCGCCGAACAGGTAGGTGTAGAGCAGCACGAACATGATCGGGAAGGCGGTCACGTCGAAGAGCTGCATGGGCACGTGGCGGATCTTGCGCACGGCCCGCCAGCCGAAGGCCAGGGACGCGGCCCGCGCTGTCGCCCGGGCTGGACGGGCCCTGGTCGACAGCGCGGCCCGCAGGCTCGCCTCGGCGACGGCCGGCTCGCCGCTCGTGCCGGCCGTCGTGTCCGTGGCGGTGCCGGTCACGGTGGAGTCCGCGGCGCCGGCGGTGGCGGTGGTCGTGGAATCGATGCTCGTCGAGCTCACGCTGCCTCGTCCTCGTCGTCGTCGTCGACACCCTCCCGCTCGGCCGGGTGACCGGTGAGAGCCAGGAACACCTCGTCCAGGCTCGGCTGGCCGAGCGACATCTCGGCCACCGCGATGCCGGCCCGGCTCAGCTCGGTCAGGGCGGCGCCCACCTCGCCGGCGTCGGCCGACCGGGCCGTCACGGTGGCGGGGTCGCTCTCGAGGTAAGTGGGAACGCCGAGGGCCGCCGACAGCACATGCTTGGCCCGGGGCCGCTCGTCGGGGTCGTGCAGGCGGACGTGCAGAGCGCCCGAGCCGACCGACGCCTTCAGGTCGCCCGAGGTGCCCTCGGCGATGATGCGCCCGTGGTCGATGATGGCGATGCGGTCGGCCAGCTGGTCGGCCTCCTCCAGGTACTGCGTCGTGAGCAGCACGGTCGTGCCCGCGGCCACCAGGATGCGGATGATGTCCCACACCTGGTTGCGGCTGCGGGGGTCGAGCCCGGTGGTGGGCTCGTCGAGGAACAGCAGGTCGGGGGTGACCACGATGCTGGCGGCGATGTCGAGCCGGCGCCGCATGCCGCCCGAGTAGCCGCTGACCAGCCGGTCGGCCGCGTCGGTCAGGCCGAACGCGTCGAGCAGCTCGTCCGCCCGCTCGCCGGCCGGGCTGCGGGCGAACCCGAGCAGCCGGCCGAGCAGCGACAGGTTCTCGCGCCCGGTCAGCTCCTCGTCGACCGAGGCGAACTGCCCCGTCAGGCTGACCCGGGTGCGCACGGCGTCGGCCTCGTTGACGACGTCGTGCCCGAGCACCCGGGCCGAGCCCGAGTCGGGTTGCAGCAGAGTGGCGAGCATGCGGATGGTGGTGGTCTTGCCGGCGCCGTTGGGACCGAGCACGCCGTACACGGTGCCGGCCCGCACGCGCAGGTCGACGCCGTCGACGGCCCGCGTGTCGCCGAAGGTCTTCACCAGGCCTTCGGTCTCGATCGCCAGGGCGGCGGTGTCAGGTTGCACGGGGGTCAGCTCCGATCCGTGATCCAGGCGGCGGCATCTCGTCGGTGTAGACGACCGTGATCGGCGGGACTCATCGGCGCGCCGCGGGCTCGTGGTCGGCGACCGGCAGGCTCTTCAGCCAGTCGCGCCAGGCCGGCTCCTGAGCCTCGACGAGCTCGGCGGCGCCCTCGCCGAACAGCCAGCCCATCACGACCGCGGAGGTCACCCCGTCGCCCTTGTCGAGGGTGAACAGGGCGAGGTAGCCGGGAACGGGGGCGGTGACGCCGAGGTGCAGCCAGATGCCGTCGATGCGCTCGACCCGGCCGGACAGCCCGAGGACCTCGACCGGGCTGCCGACCTCGCCGGCGCCGAGCGCCCGGTCGATGGCCGCCCGCACCGTGCCGGGTTCCGCGGCGACGTCCGCGTCGGCGCCCAGCGTGGTGGCCCGCTGGCCGGGGAAGCGCTCGAGGTACAGGCGCAGCAGGTCGAGGTAGGGCCGCCAGTAGGCGACCATGTCGTCGAAGAACTCGTCCTCCCAGTCGGCGCCGGTGCCGAAGGCGCTGGCCACCACGCGCACGACGCAGGTGCCGCCCGACTGCGCCTCGACCAGGAACTCGTTGATCATCGGGCCGACGGGTTCGCCCTCGTGGCCGGCGAGCGCGGCCCACTCGGGCTCCTCGTAGGCGAAGTGCGTGGGCGGGTCCCAGCGGGTGACGATGCCGGGCGACTCGGTCTCGCCCATCTCGGCGACGATGGCGCCGCCCTCGCGGCCCTCCATGCGCGTGGGCAGGAACCACGAGCTGATGCCGTCGGCGGTGGCGATGGCCGCCCACACCTGCGCCGGCGTGCCGGGCACCTCGATGGAGAACTCGACGCGGTGGGGGATCTGGGGGGTGGTCATGGTTGCTCCTTGGATTGGGATCGGTGGCGCCGGTCGGGCCAGGGCTCGAGGGCCGGTGCGACGCCGGTGGGGCCGGGCCCTGGCTCGGCGGCGGGCTTGGGATGGGCGGCCACGACCAGGCGGTGCGGCCGCCCGTCGTCGTGGTGGTAGCGGGCGGCCAACTCGATGACGGCGGCCGTGAGCTCGTCGGCGAAGGCCGCGCGGTCTTCGGCGGTGCGGAAGCGGACCTCGGTGTCGATGCTCATCGTCGGCAGCCGCTTGCCGGCGGCATCGGCCCGCCGGGACAGGCCGCCGACCTCGCGCACCAGGCGCCCGGCGAGGGCGATGAGGTAGCGGGCCGAGAAGCGGTCGGCGGCCCGTTCAGGGTCCACGGCGCCCTCGCCCAGCGCCGCGGGCGAGACGACGTAGCTGGCGGCGGTGGCGCGCAGCACCCGTTCGGTGATGCCGCCCCGTTTGCGCTCCTCGGCCAGCTCGACCAGGCCGTGGGCCTCGAGGGCCCGCAGGTGGTAGTTGACCTTCTGGCGGGGGATGCCCACGCGGGCGGCCAGTGCGGCGGCCGAGCCGGGCTCGACCAGCTCGGCCAGCAGGCGCGAGCGGATGGGGTCGAGGGCCGACGATGCGGCGGCCGCGTCCTCGATCACCTCGACGTCGTGCATGCCGCCCACCTTCGCCCCTGACAACTTTATTTGTCAAGAGGTTCGGGGCGGTACCTCCTCGTCCGGGGTGAGGCGTGCGGCGCGCGCCAGCAGGTAGCGCTGCTCGGGCAGGCTCGTGGTCAGGCGCGCCGCCGCCCGGTAGCCGGCTCGCGCCTCGTCGTGCTCACCGGCCATCTCCAGCAGGTGGGCGCGCACGGCCGCGAGCCGGTGGTGCCCCGCCACGCGGTCGTCGGCTTCGAGTGTGGCCACCAGGTCGAGCCCGGCCCGCGGGCCGTCGACCATC
This sequence comes from Acidimicrobiales bacterium, assembly GCA_035697515.1. Taxonomy (GTDB): domain Bacteria; phylum Actinomycetota; class Acidimicrobiia; order Acidimicrobiales; family VFJN01; genus ZC4RG19. The sequence continues at coordinate 18,263 of DASSCS010000024.1, read as the reverse complement.
GCCGTGGCCACCGCCCGGTTGAGCGTGACCATGGGGTTGGGGGACACGCGCTCGAGCAGGCCGTACAGGGCCGCGATCTGGGGCCAGTCGGTGTCGTCGGCCCGGGCCGCCTCGTCGTGGACGGCGGCGATGGCCGCCTGCAACTGGTACGGCCCCAGCCGGGTCGTCGCGGCCAGGGTGGAGCTGATCAGGGCCACCCCCTCGGCGATGGCCGCCCGGTCCCACAGCGACCGGTCCTGGTCTGCCAGCGCCACCAGCGCCCCGTCGGGGCCGGTGCGGGCCGGCCGCCTCGCCTCGGTGAGCACCATCAGCGCCAGCAGCCCCGCTGCCTCGCCGTCGGCCGGCACCAGGCGGTGCACCTCGCGGGCCAACCGGACCGCCTCTCGGGTCAGGTCGGGCCGTTGTAGGTCGGGCCCCGCGGTGGCCACGTAGCCCTCGTTGAACATCAGGTACAGCACGTGCAGGACCACCCGCAGCCGCGCGTCGCGCTCGTCCGGGGCCGGCGGCTGGAAGTGGGCGCCCGTCGCCCGGATGCGCTGCTTGGCCCGGCTGACGCGCTGGGCCATGGTCGCCTCGGGCACGAGGAAGGCGCGGGCGATCTCGGCGGTCGTCAGGCCGCCCACGGCCCGCAGGGTGAGGGCCAGCTGCGACGGCGGCGACAGCGCCGGATGGCAGCACAGGAAGAGCAGGGCCAACGTGTCGTCGCGCTCGGCCGGGTCGCCGGCGGCCGAGCCCGGGCCCGTCCCGCTGCGCCCGCCGGTGCCGATGACGTTGGCGATGTCGACATCGTCGCCGTCGCCGCTGCCCTCGCCGCCGGGCGTGTCGCCCGGGCCGGGCGCCACCCACCGGTCGGCCGGGGTACGGGCCGCCCCGGCGTCCTCACGGCGCCGGCGGGCCTCGTCGCTGCGCAACCGGTCGATCAGGCGCCGCGACGCGACCGTCGTCAGCCACCCCCGCGGGTTGCGGGGCAGGCCCTCGGCCGGCCAGCGGGTGGCCGCCGCCAGCAGCGCCTCCTGCACCGCGTCCTCGCTGGCGTCGAAGTGTCCGTAGCGGCGCACGAGGGTGCCGAGGACCCCCGGCGCCAACCGGCGCAGCAGGTCCTCGGCGCCGGTGTCGAGCCTCACACCTCGGGAGCCGCCTCGTGCATGAGCGGCCGCACCTCGACCGACCCGAGGCGGGCGAAGGGCACCCGGGCGGCGATCTCGAGAGCGCGCTCCAGGCTGTCGCAGTCGATGATGTCGACGCTGCCCAGGTACTCCTTGGCCTCGATGTAGGGCCCGTCGGTCACCGCCGGCACGCCATCGACCAGCCGGACGCACTTGGCCTGCACCTGGTCGGCCACGCCCCAGGCGCCGACGAACTCGCCCGACTCGCGCAGCTCCTGCTGCAGGGCGTCGGTCTCCTGGATGACCTTGGCGAACTCCTCCTCGGGGAACGACTGCCACAACTCTTCGTTGCCGTAGATCAGCAGCATGTACTTCACGGTGATCACTCCTCTGGTCAAGGCACCGCCGGTCGGTGCCCGTCGCGAGTAGTCGGAGCCGGCAGCGCGCCCTCGACATGGTTGCCGAGGAACTGTGCCGCGGTCCGGGGCGATCGCGCCGGATCAGCCGGCACCGAGCAGGGGGTAGGACGAGGTAGGGACGCCGGCGCGTACCGGCGTGCAGTCGTCGGGCGTGTCGAGGCGCAGGTCGGCGCCCAGGTCCTGCAGGCGCCCCAGGAACGTGTCGAGCCGGTCGACGGCGCCGACGGGCAGGTCGTGGAGCACGACGACCGACCAGGCCCGTCCGGCGACGTCGGCGAGAGCCACGTCCGGCCAGCCCGCGGGATCGAGCCAGTCGCCGGGGATGGAGGTCCACAGCACGCAGGTGTATCCGCCCGCCCGCAGCCGCTCGGCGCCGTGCGCGCTGATGAGGTGCTCGTTCATGGCGCCGCCCCCGCCGTAGGGGCGGAACAGCCGGCCGTCGCCGCCCAGCCGCTCGACCGCGGCGCGGGTGTCGTCGAGCTCGCGGTCGACGTCGCGGTCGGGCAGCAGGCCGAGGGGCACCGAGTGGCTCCAGGTGTGGCCGCCCACCCGGTGGCCCTCGGCGACTGCCCGCTCGACCAGCGCCGCCGCCCGCCCCGTGCGCTCGACCAGCTGTTCACCGATCACGAAGAAGGTCGCGGGCACGCCGCGGCGGGCGAGGATGTCGAGCACCCGGTCGGTGACGCCCGGGGTCGGGCCGTTGTCGAAGGTCAGCGAGACCGTCGGCGCCGTGGCCGTGCCCACCGGGTCGAGGCTACGCCCGCCGGCGGCGGTCGGCAGTCAGCGGCAGGCGGTCAGCCGTAGGCCAGCTGCTCGTTCCAGTCGGTGGGGCGGCCCTCGGGGGTGAGGTCGAACAGGTTCCAGAGCGTCTCGATGGTGCCGACGTGGCGGGGATCCTGCCCCGGGTCGGCCGGCGCGTACAGCAGCTCCGAGCCCCATGTGTGGCGGATCGTCCCGCCCTCACGCCGGAACACGTTCAGCATCGGCCGCTGATGGCCCTCGGGTGACTCGCCCTGGTAGTCGCGGCTGAAGCTGGTGCCGAGCGACGACACGAGCCGTAGCCGCCGCCAGCCCCGGTCGTCGGCGAAGGCGAGGATGCGCGGGAGCGGCGCCTTGGCGACGGCGACCAGGTTGAGTCGCTGCGAGACGTGCTCGGCCGCGCCCTCGAGCTCGTCGAGCAGCTCCGTGCACGACGGGCACGGCGACTGCAGCAGCGGGAGGTTCGCCGACCGGCCCTCGCGGGGACCCGGCCGTTCGTCGCCCGGGTCACGGGGGAACATGAAGTTGTACGTCACCAGCGAGTCGCGGCCGGGCGCGAACAGCTCGGACAGCCGCACCTCGCTGGGGCCGCCGTCGGGCCCGGCGCCCTGGAAGGCGTAGTCCTCGCGGACCTCGCCTCCCGGGGGGAGCGCACGTCGCGCCGCCGCCACCCGTTCCATGGCGCGGCGCAGCTCGATCTCCTGTTCGAGCAGTCGATCGCGCGCGGCTCGGTACTCCGCGGACTCGCCGGGGAACGTGACGCTCATGGTGGACTCCACTCGTTCGGGCACCCTGACCGAGGTCGACACCCGGGGCAGTCCGGGCGTCCGAGGTCTCCCGGGTCGACGCAGCGGCGTCCCGAAAGTCATCGCGGCCTCCACGGGCGCCGCCGCCGGTCCACGGCGTGCGCCCCGCCGCTCGCGATCCGTGCCCGGCTCGGCTCACGGTTCGCGGATCAGCTCGACCTCGATCTCGAGGCGGATCTCCTTCGAGACCAGCAGCCCGCCGGCGTCGAGGACCATGTTCCAGGTCAGGCCCCAGTCCTCGCGGTTGATCGTGGCCGCGGCGCTGAACACGGCGCGGTCGTTGTCCCACGGGTCGCGGGCGTGGCCCAGGTACTCCACCGCCAGCGCCACCGGCCGGGAGACGCCCTTGATGGTCAGCTCGCCCTGCAGCGTCGCCCGGGCGCCGTCGACGCTGAGGTCGGCGGACCGGAAGCCGGCCGTCGGGTGGTGCTCGACGTCGAAGAAGTCGGCCGAGCGGAGGTGGTCGTCGCGGGCCTGGTCGCCCGAGCTGACCGAGGCCATGTCGATCTCGACGGCGACCGACGACCGGGTCACGTCGTCGGCGATGGTCACGGCGCCGGCCACGCCGGTGAACCGGCCGCGCACCTTGGTGAGGCCGAAGTGGCGGCCGACGAAGCCGACCTCGGCGTGGCCGGGGTCGATGCGCCAGGTGCCCGGGGCGGGTAGGTCGACGCCGTCGAGCGTGCGGGTGGCAGATGTCATCGCTGGGTCCCTTCAATTGTGTGCGTACGCACATACTACCGATGCGTGCGGCCGCACACAACCGCTAGGGTGGCGCCGTGACCCCGACACCCGGCCAGCGGACCGACAGCAGGGCCTGGCGTGCCCTGCTGGTCGCCCACCAGCGGGCGGTGCGGGCCATCGAGGCCGACCTCGCCGCGGCCGGAAGGATCCCGCTCACGTGGTACGACGTGCTGCTCGAACTGCAGGCCGTGCCGGGCGGCCTGCGGATGCAGGACCTGAGCGAGCGCGTCGTGCTCTCCCGCACCCGGGTCAGCCGCCTGGTCGACGAGCTCGAGCGGGAGGGGCTGGTGCGCCGCCGCCCCGATCCCGACGACGGCCGCGCCACCATCGCCGCCATCACCCCGGCGGGCACCGAGGCCTTCCGGGCGACCGCCCCGGTCTACCTCGCCAAGATCGAGGAGCACTTCAACCGGCACCTGACCGCCCCCGAGCGCGCCGCACTGACCAGCGGCCTCGAACGCGTCGTCGCCGCCCACGACCGGCAGCCGAGCCCCGCCCGTCGCTGACGCGGGAGCGAGCCGCGGCGACCGGACCGCACAGGGCCGCCCGTGGCAGGCTGATCGTATGCGATTCGTGATCTACGGAGCCGGCGCCATCGGCGGGGCGATTGGGGGGCGGCTGTTCCAGTCAGGCCACGACGTCACGCTCATCGCCCGCGGTGCCCACGCCCGGGCCCTGCGCGACCGGGGACTCACCCTGCGCTCGGCCGAGGGGTCGGACACCCTGCCCATCCCGGTGGCCGACCACCCGGCCGAGGCCGGCCTGTGCGACGCCGACGTGGTGGTGCTGGCCGTGAAGTCGCAGGACACCGCCGCCGCCGTCGATGCCCTCGCCGGCTGCGCGCCGCCCGGCATCGCCGTGGCGTGCGCCCAGAACGGCGTCGAGAACGAGCGCATCGCCCTGCGCGCCTTCGCCGACGTCTACGGCATCAACGTCTACTGCCCCGCCACCCACCTCGAGCCCGGCGTGGTGCTGGCGTTCTCGTCGCCGGTCACCGGCATCCTCGACGTGGGCCGCTATCCGGGCGGCACCGACGACACGGCCCGGGCGATCGCCGCCGCGCTGGAGGAGTCCACCTTCCGCTCCGACGCCCGCCCCGACATCCTGCGCTGGAAGTACAACAAGCTGCTCCTCAACCTGGGCAACGCGGTCGACGCGGTGTGCGACGCCCGCCGGGCCGAGGGCGACGACCAGCAGGCCGCGACCGAGCTGGTGCGCATGGTGCGGGCCGAGGGCGAGGCCTGTCTGGCCGCCGCCGGCGTCGACCTGGCCACGGAGCACGAGTTCCGCGCGCGGCGGGCCGACCTGCTGGCCATCCGGCCCATCGAGGGCGCGCCGCGCAGCGGCAGCTCGTCGTGGCAGAGCCTGGCCCGGGGCACGGGCAGCATCGAGAGCGACTATCTGAACGGCGAGATCGTGCTGCTCGGTCGCCAGCACGGGGTGCCCACGCCCGCCAACGCCCTCATGCAGCGCCTGGCCCGCGCGGTCGCGGCGGAGGGCGGCAAGCCGGGCGCGCGCCATGCGGCCGACGTGCTCGCCCGGCTGCGCGGCGAGAGCTGACTCGACCAGCGGGGGCGGGCTCGGGGTGGCCCGCCGCGGCGGTCAGACCGATCGGCGCGCCGCCAGTGCCACCAGTCCCGCGACGATGAGGCCGATCCCCGCCGCGGTGGCGGCGCCAGGGCGCTCGCCGAGCACGACGACGCCCAGGGTGGCCGCGGTGGCGGGCTCCGCCAGCGTGAGGGTGCCCGCGGCGCCGACCCCGACGCCCGTGAGGCCCCGCCCGAACAGCAGGTAGGCGAGCGCCACGGTGATCACACCCAGGTGGGCGGCCATCAGCACGCCCCCCGGCGTGAGCAGCGGCCCGATGCCCGCCGCCAGCGCCACCGGCACCAGCAGCACGCCGGCGACGCTGAACACCACCAGGGTCGCCGCGTCGGGGCCCCAGCCCCGGTCGAGCGCCAGCTTCGAGGCCAGCACGTAGATCGCGTACGCCAGCCCGGCACCGAGCGCGAGCCCGATGCCGACCGGGTCGGCGTCGTCGCCGCCCGCGCCGCTGGTGACGACCAGCAGCGCGGTTCCCGCCAGCGCCAGCGCCGTCGCCGCCACCCACCGGCCGCCCGGCCGCTCGCCCCGCACCACCCTGCCCAGCACCCCGGCGAACACGGGCGAGCTGCCGATGCCGACCACCGTCCCTACGGCCACCCCCGTGCGGGCCACGCCGCCGAAGAACAGGGGCTGGTACGCGGCCATGGCCAGCGCGGCCAGCGCCAGCGAGACGTGGGAACGCCACGGCTCGCCCGCGCGGCTCCCCGCGGACACGCAGGGTGTGGCGGCGTTGGACGATCGCAGGTGGCCGGCGCGGGCGAGCGCCACCAGGCACAGCGCACCGAGCACCAGGCGGACCGCGCCCACCGCGGTGGGCGGGGCGTCGTCGGGGCCCAGCGCGCGAGCGGTCCCCGTGGTGCCCCACAGCGCGGCCGCGCCGACGACGAGCAGCCGGGGGTCGACGCGGGCGGTCCGCGTGGAGGTGTGGGGGAACGGTCGGGGCAAGCGGGTAAGTGCACCACGCACCCGTCGCTCGGCCCAAGCCGCCCGTGCCTTGGGTGCGTGGTCAGCGCAGCTCGACGGTGAGGGGGGCGCGGCCGGGGACGCTCACCCGCAGGTCGCCTGCCGCGGTGGCCGCGAGGGTCGCCCCCCGGGGCGGGGCCGGCAGGGCGGTGTCGCGCAGGCGGTGGACCGCCCCGTCGGTGCCGAAGCGCACCGACCGCACCGTGCCGTCCGCCCCGACCGCGACGTAGCGGCTGGTGCCGTCGGGCTGCGGCACGCCCAAGCAGGTGGCGCCGACCACTTCGTCCATGCTCAGCATGCCGGGCACCGGCTCGCACTCGACGGGGCCGGTCTCCCACCGCGCCGCCTCGTCGTCCTCGACCAGCGCCTCGTCGACGTCGCCCGCCCGGGCCTGCACGCCGGCGGGCCCTGCGGCCTCGGCCTCCGCCTGCGCCACGGTCACCTCCGCGGCCTCGTCCAGCCGGGCAGCGGTGTCGACTCCCGGCTCGTGAGCGGCGGGCTGGCCGGTGCCCTCCTCGACCTGGTCGAGCTGCTCGTCGAGCATCTCGACCTTGGGGCTGTCGGCCGGCACGCCCTCCTCGATCATGCCGTCGATCTCGGCCTCGAGCTGGGCCTCCATCGCCGAGGGCGGCGGCTCGGCCAGGCCGGCGCTGGCCGCGGCCGACGCGCCGACGGCGGCGAGCAGGGTCGCCGGCACCAGCGTCCTGCGCCCCATGGCCCGGATCGAGGCGCGGGCCCGTGCCGGCCGGAGGTGCGCGGGGCCGTCATCACGGTCCGGAGCAGGAGTCGGAGAGCCGTGGTTGGTCATCGCACCGGTCCGATCAGGTGTTCCAGTTCACGTCGGTCATGCCCGCCACGTCGTCCTGGGCCGTGCGCCTGTCGCTACCCAGCCACCACCGCAACTGGTCGTTGGCCTCGTGCGGGGTGTTGTCCATGCCGGCGCAACCGCCGATCTGCCGGCAGGCGCCGTGCTGGCTCATCGTCCCGTAGAAGTACATGCCGTCTCCGGCCGAGGTGGTCGCCCACAGGTCGATCAGCTGCCACTGGTGCGCCTGGCTGCCGCTGGTGGTGTAGATCTGCGGGATGGGCAGCGAGGGGTCGTGCTGCCACGCCATGTGCCAGACCCGCTGCTGGTTCCAACCGTTGTTGCACGGCCCGTTGCCCGCGCTGCCGGTGGGGCAGCCGTCGGCCGACGAGTTGACGTGCAGCAGCCGGCGGCCGGCGTTGGCGTCGTAGCCGTGCATCCACTGCTCGGCCTTGGCGAAGCTCGACCACGACGGCTCGACGTCCCAGGCCCCCACGATCTGCGCGTGGCCGGGGAAGTTGCCGTTCGCCCAGCTGGCCAGCGACTCGACGGTGCGCGACCAGGCGTCGCCGTGCGCCCGCACCCAGGCGTCGCTCCTGCCGTCGATGGTGCTGTTGCTGGTGCCGACCCCGATGATCAGCCGGTGGCGCGAGTTCGTGCGGCAGAAGGCGTAGCCGCGCACGACCTCCTTGATGCGGTCGCGGATCTGGGAGACGGTCAGGTCGGGCGCGCCCCACAGGGTGGCGCCGTACGTACCGGCGACGCTGGTGGGCGAGCCGAAGAACAGGGTGATGCGGCCGGACTTGCCGGCGTTGTAGCAGCCCAGCGATGCCGCGTCGGACAACCCGGTGCGGGCCATGTAGTAGCTGCGGGTCTCGGCGCTGGGCGGCTTGTGGCACGACCCGGCGGCGCCGATCGCCAGTACGCATGCCAACGCCGCCAGCCAGCGCGCGCGTCCCTTGACCATCGACCTCTCCTGTGGGGGCTGCTCGACGGCGATCCGGGGAGGGTCCCCGTTTGCCGGGGAGAACGATTCCGCAGCCCGGTCTCGATTTCAAGCGCCCATCGCGGCGAACGGACCGCGTCAGGTGGCCGAGGGGGCGGGCGGCGACACCCGCCAGGTCGTGATGCCGGCGGCTCAGTTGCCGTCTTCGACGGGCGGCAGGAACGGCAGGGTGAGGTCGCCCAGCTTGACGAGCGTGGCTGCGATCCAGCCGCCCATGGCGCTCAGGTGGTCGTCGAGGATGGTGCCGTCTTCGAGGGTGGGCTCGTCCAGCTCGTAGCTGCCCTCGTAGGACACCTCGATCGCGAACTCGCGCTCGTGCAGGTCGGCCGAGCACACGGTCTCGATGGTCGGCCCCGACCGCTCGAGGTGCTCGCGGCCGATGGGTGCGCTCGACTCGGGGAGCACCGCCAGCACCAGGCTGGGATCGGGCGCCTCGGCCAGGCGTTGCACCCGCATGACCAGCTCGATCTCGATGCGGGGAGGGTCGTTGAACGGCTCGCCGATGTACCACGAGCGGTACGCGGTCTGCGCCCACGTCGGCCAGTCGAGGGTCACGTCGGCCTGCACGCGGGGCGGCAGGCCCTCGCCCGGCAGGCCGTATGAGGTCTCCCAGGTGACGTCGCCCAGCAGCACGTCGACCTGGAAGCGCTCCTCGAAGGCTTGGCGCTCGAGGAACGCCCGCTCCAGCGAGTCGCGCAGTGCCCCGATGGCATCGGTGAAGACGTGGTCGAGCATGGCGACGGCAGGCTACAGGCGATGTCAGGCGTCGCCGCCGGGGCGGGGCGGGGCGCCCCGTCCCTCGGCCGACATGAACGCCACGGGCACCGAGACGGCGTCGCCCGCCTGCAGCGTGGCGATGCGCCGCCCCGGTTGGACGGCCGGCTTGGGCGGGCTGATGTGGCCGGCCAGGTGGTCGGCGGTGGCGTCGATGTCGGCCACCGTGAAGGCCAGGCCGTAGAACCGGGCCGGGCCGTCGCCCCGGGGCTCGGCCGGCCCCACCAGCTCGAGGATGGCCTCGCCCAGCCGGAAGAACCGCTGCAGGCGGCCCGGTCCGGCCTCGCGGGTGCGCCGGGCTTCGATGCCCAGGACCCCGATCGCGGCGGTGGTGCGGTCGAGGTCGGGGGTGAGGACGACCACGTGGTCGATGTGCGTGACGCCGTTCGGATGCCCGCCCGGCCCGGGGTCGCCCGTGGCGCTGGCGGCGTCCGGCCCGGCGTCCGCAACGGTCGTCGGCAGCCCGTCCAGGACGCCGTCGCCGAGCTCCCCGCTGTCGCCAAAGCCGTCGCCGCGGCCGTCTCCGCCGCCGGCCGCACCGCCTCCGCCCCGCGCATCGGCCTCGTCGGGGCGGGCCAGTGTCCAGGCGATCAGCCCCCGGCCCCGCTCGTCGTCGGCGCCGACCAGGCGAAGGCGCACCGTGCCGACCCGGCACGTGCCGTCGGCGCCCACGGCGAAGCCCACGGATGCCCAGGCGGCGGGGTCGTCGCCCACGACGACCTCGGTCAATCGGCCCGGCGCTGCGCCCATCGCCGGCGACGCTACTCGCCGCTCAGTACCACGAGCACCGGCAGCGGTGGCGCGGTACCGCCTTGATCGCGGGGTCCTGGCCGCGCTGCCAGAGCTGGTGGTCGATGCTGGCCGGTGTCAGGCCCGTGCGGGCGGCCAGCAGTTCGACGGCGTGCAGGCCGCAGGCCCTGATCTCGACCTCCTCGGGACTGCCCGGCACCAGCAGTTCCCCGCCGTCGATGCGGTGGGCCAGCCCGTCGTCGTAGGCCAGCACTCCCGCCGTCCGCAGCACGTGGGGCACGAGGTTGTCGGCGAACGCGGTCAGCTCGCCGACGTCGTCGAAGCGGCCCAGCCCCCGGTGACCGAACGCCCGGTCCAGGTGCGACACCGTGATCTGGGCCCGCTTGTGGAACGGCACCTCGATGGGCTCGCCGTCGAGCCGGTAGACCGCCACGTCGTGGGCGAGCGGCATGGTCGCCAGCGTGCCGACCAGGGCGGCGGCCGAGCCGCCCGCCGACCGGACCAATTCGGCGCACGAGCCGCCGAAGCGGTCGGCGAGCAGCGCGCCGAGGTCGCGCCAGGCGCGGGCGAACAGGTCGAGCAGGTCGTCGACCGGGCCGGGGTGGGGCTGCCCGAACACCTCGGCGCAGGTCGCGGCGTCGGCTCGGGCCAGCCATTCGGCGGTGGGTGTGCCGTGGCGGGACACGTGATCGGCCAGCGCCTCGGCCAGGCTGCGGGCACCCGACAGGCCGTCGCGCTTGCGCAGCACGGGAAACCAGCCCGACCCGAAGTTGACGGCGTTCCACACCACCACCTCGGTGGCCATGGCCTCGTCGTCGCCCGTGGGCACCTCCTCGGGAAGCAGTGGCGGGTCGTCGGGCCCCAGCGTCCCGCCCAGCTGCGCGAGGGCGTCGAGGTCGATCGTCACCGACCTCGACGCGCCGCCGACCTGCGCGCAGGCCCGCCGGATCGCGGCGAACAGGCCCGTCCCGGGGCGACTCGGGCCGTCCGTCCCGGTGCCGCCGGCGTCGGGGGCGCTGCCGCCGTCGTCCGCTGCGGTCATCCGAGACCGATCTGCTGGCGCAGGAAGGTGTGGACGTCGGCCGCCTCGTCGGCCTGCTTCGACGCCGGCTTGCCCTGGCCGTGGCCCGCCCGGGCCTCGACCCGCACCAGCACCGGCCGCTCGTCGCCGCAGCTCGTGGCCCAGGCGAGGGCGGCGCCGAACTTGCGGGCGTGGGCCGGGTCGACCCTGCTGTCGTGCTCGCCCGTCAGCACGAGCGTGGCCGGATAGCACGTGCCCTCGACCAGCCGGTGGTAGGGCGAATAGGCCCACAGCCAGGCGAGCTCGTCGGGCTCGTCGGGATCGCCGTACTCGGGCGTCCACAGCCGGGCGATGAGGAACCGCGGGAACCGCACCATGTCGGTGAGCGGCACTGCGCACACGGCCGCCCGGCACAGCTCGGGGCGCTGGACCAGGGTGACGGCCACCAGCAGGCCACCGTTGCTGCCGCCGCGGATGGCCAGCCGGTCACGCCCTGTGCGCCCGCTCGCCACCAGCCAGTCGGCGGCGGCGGCGAAGTCGTCGAACACCTGCTGCTTGTGCTCGCGCATGCCCGCCCGATGCCAGTCCTCGCCCTCCTCGGCGCCGCCCCGGATGCAGGCCACGGCGAACACGCCGCCACTGTCGGCGACGGCCACCGCGGTCGGGCTGTAGGCGGGGCTCATGGTGACGGAGAACCCGCCGTAGCCGGTCAGCAGGCAGGGCGTGCCGTCGCCCGGCTCGGTCGTGGCCCGGCGCACCGTGAACAACGTGACGGGCGTGCCGTCGGTGGAGGGGTAGCGGTCGACGCCCACCACGTAGTCCGCCGGGTCGACGGGGGACGGCAGGTCGCTCCAGCGCTCCAGGCCCGGCCCGTCGCCCGCGTCGCCCCGCCAGCGCCACAGCTCGGGCGGGCGGGCCCACGAGGTGAAGGCGACGACGGCGGTGTCGCTGTCGCGGTCGCTCGCCAGACCGGCCAGCGATCCGGGCTCGGGCAGCGCGATCTCCTCGGCGGCGGGCGGCACGGCTCCGGCACGGTCGTCGGTCTCGTCCCGCTGCCCGTCCCCACCGGCGCCGCCGCCCGCGTCCTCGAGCACGCGCAGCGGCAGGCGGGCGAGCCGACCGAGCGCGGCGCGGGTCGAGGCCACGAGCAGCGACGACGCGGTGACGGCCACGACCTCGATCACGTCGCCCGACTCGGGCACCACCGTGCGCCACCGCTCGGGCACCGGGTCGGACACGGGGACCGTCACCACTCGTCCCCGGGGGGCGTCCAGGGTGGTCGTGCCGACCAGCCGGTCGCCGACCACGGTGAAGGACGACACGGCCTCGGCGCCCTCGATCACCGTCGTGCGGGCGCCGGTCGACCGGTCGATGAGGTGGACGTCGACCCGGGTCCAGCCGATCGACACCTCCACCACCAGCCAGCGGCCGTCGCGCGACAGCTCGACCGCGGGCCAGGCCGTCTTGTCCGGCAGGTCGCCGTACACCAGCTCGTCGTGGCCCGGGTCGTCGCCGACGACGTGCCACCAGACGGTGCGGTGGTAGTTGGCCTCGTCCTCGCCCACCGCCGCCGGGTCGGGGTAGCGGGTGTAGGCGAAGGCGGTGCCGTCGGGCAACCACGCCACCGACGCCGCCCGGGTGTAGGGGATGGTGTCGGCGAGGTGCTCGCCGGTGGCCACGTCGACGATGCCGAGCGTGCTGCGCTCGTCGCCGCCGGTCGAGGTGCCGAACGCCACCAGCCGGCCGTCGACCGACGGCGCGTACCAGTCGAGCGCGGCCGTGGGGTCGCCGGTCAGGGCATGGGGATCGACGAGCGTGCGCGAGGGCGGGACGCGGTCGCCGTGCAGGTCGCGCACCACCAGCGCCGCCTGCTCGTGCTCGCCCCAGCGGTCGATCGAGAACAGCCGCCCGCCCCTGATCGACGGCGCCCCCGCGGTGCCGGCCGAGAACAGCGCGGCGTAGCGCTCGACCAGAGCCTCACGACCGGGACCGGCGTCGAGCACCGCCCGGGTGCGCGCGTTGGTGGCCTCGACCCACGCGCGGGTCTCGGGTGACTCGCCGTCCTCGAGCCAGCGGTAGGGGTCTGGCACCTCGACGCCGTGGACGACGTCGACGGTGGGGTCGCGCCGGGCCTCCGGGGCCGGGGGCGGGGACAGCGGCGCCGGACGGGTCGGCGAGGTCATCGATGGGAGGAGTGTGGCTCAGCGGCCGGCGTTGGGCTTCCGACGATGGTTGGCCTTGCGCCTGCGGGCCTTCGCTCGGCGCTTGCGGGTGCGCTTGGACATGGAGGCAGGCTAACCCCGGCCGCGGCGGCCACACCGCCCGTGGCGCGCGTCGGTCCGGCGCGTCGTCCGTGGTGCGCCGGTCAGTCCCACACGTCGCCGAGGTCCGAGCTGGCGGGCACCGATGCCACCCGCACGCCGGCCTCGGCCACCAGCCGGGCGAGCAGCGAGCGCCCGACCTGCTGGCTGCGGCCTCTCGGCCAGCGCCGCTCGCCGGCCGCGCCGAACAGGGCAAGGGCCCGGCTGCCGCCGGGATCGTGGCGCACCCGGTAGCGCACGCCCTGGTGGCCGGCGGCGGCGAAGGCGGCGGCCCAGAGCTGAGGCAGCGCGTAGGGGGTCATGCTCGCCAGCTCGGCCGTGATCCCGAAGCCGCGGGCGGCCCGCACGGTGGTGTCGGCCGCCCGGCACTGGTGAGGCAGCCCGAGGTGCCACATGCGCAACCGGGCCGCCCACGTGGGGCTCACCACCAGGATCGGGCCCAGCACCTCGAGCATGGCGCCCACCTCGTCGTCGGCCAGGTAGCACGTGCCCCGCGGCGGTTCGAGGTCGAACCGGCCGGCGGCGTCGCTGGAGAACCACCACGGCCCCAGGCCCTCGGTCGTGACCCGGCACAGCACCGTGCCGGCGTGGACGTGCCACACCGGGAACCCGGCGAGCTTCTCGGGCTCGGGGGGCAGCCCGATGCTGGGTCTCTGGCGGGTGTCGGGAGGACGCCTGGCGTCTTCGGTCACGGTGTCGTCGTGGTTGGTCATGCGCGGCCGGGCGGTGGACGCCGCCGGCGGTGCGGGGTCGGATGCTGTGCCCGCCGCGATGCCGGGGGCGAGGATACGACGTCGTGCGGCCTGGACACCGCCGGGCAGGGCTACGACGCCAGGGCCCAGCGTTGCGCGCGCTCGGCCGCCAGGTCGAGCACCGCGGCCAGGGCGCCGCCCGCCCGCAGGTGGTCGACGACCGAGTCGCCCTCGAGGCCCGGCTGGGGTGCCGCCAGGAACGACGCCACCATCCAGTCGTCGTCGGCGGTGCGCGGCTGGAAGCGGTCGAGCACCTCGGCCAGGCCCCGCACCACCCGGTTGTGATCGTCGAGCTGGAACGCCGGGTACACCCACACGCCGTCCGCCGTGCGAAGGGCCAGGATGGTGCGCCGCCGGCGCCGCTCCTCGACCGCCTGGCGACTGATGCCGCCCAGCACCCGGGCGATGCCGGTGGTGCTGTAGAAGGGGCCGAGCTCCGACCAGGGCGAGGGCTCGGGCACCGCGGCCAGCATGCGGGCGGCCAGGGTGTCGGGATCGCCCAGCGAGTCGGGGTCGACACCCCGTTCCCGCAGCGTGCCGACCCGGCGGGAGAGCTCGGCGTTGACCCGGGCTGCGACCTGCGCCACGTACGGGTCGACGGCGACGGCGCGGGCGGTGTTGGCGTGCTTGGGTGCCGTGGTCCTCTGGCTCACGCTGCCATCCTACGGGCGCAAGGGCGTCAAGGCAAGGGCGTCAAGGTTCGGTGCCGGGCCAGCTTGCGTTCTCTTCGCGGGATCGGCCGACCCAGCGACCGTTTCCGGAGGTAAAACGCGCGGGTCGGGCCGGCGGCCTCACGCAGCGTGCGTCGAGGCCCAGGCCACCAGGTCGTCGGCGCCCATGGCGTTGACCACCTGGGCCGGCTCGATGCCGTGGCGGACCGCCTTGTCGCACCCGTAGGCCTGCCACTCCATCTGGCCCGGAGCATGGGCATCGGTGTCGATGGCGAAGCTCAGGTCCCACTCGAGGGCGAGGTCGACCAGCTCGTCGGGCGGGTCCTGGCGCTCCGGCCGGCAGTTGATCTCCAGCGCAGTGTCGAACTGGGCGCACGCCGCGAACACGATCTCTGCGTCGAACACCGACGGCGGGCGACCCCGTCCGACCAGCTTGCGGCCGGTGCAGTGCCCCAGGATGTCGACGTGGGGGCTGGCCACCGCCGCCACCATGCGCCGGGTCATGTCCATGCGCTCCATGCGCAGCTTCGAGTGCACGCTGGCCACGACCACGTCGAGCCGGGCCAGCAGCTCCTCGCTCTGGTCGAGGCTGCCGTCGACCAGGATGTCGACCTCGATGCCGGTCAGGATGCGGAACGGCGCCAGCGCCTCGTTGAGCGCGGCCACCTCGTCGAGCTGGGTCCGCAGCCGCTCGGCGTTGAGGCCGTGGGCGATGGTCAGCCGCGGCGAGTGGTCGGTCAGGACCATGTACTCGTGGCCGAGCGCCATGGCGGTGTGGGCCATCTTCTCGATCGAGGCGCCGCCGTCGGACCAGGTCGAGTGGGTGTGGCAGTCGCCCCGCAGTGCGGCGCGCAGCCCGGCCCCCTCGCCCGGCGGGATGACGGTCTCCTGTTCGAGCTGGGCCAGGTAGTCGGGGACGACGCCGTCGAGCGCCTGGGCGATCACCTTGCCGGTCGAGGGGCC
This sequence comes from Acidimicrobiales bacterium, assembly GCA_035697515.1. Lineage (GTDB taxonomy): Bacteria > Actinomycetota > Acidimicrobiia > Acidimicrobiales > VFJN01 > ZC4RG19. Next base: position 2,798 of record DASSCS010000024.1, on the reverse strand, counting down.
GATGCCGGGCAGGTCGGTCAGCTTGCCTGCGGCGTGGAGCCGCTCGACCTCGTCGTCGCCCACCTCGTCCACGATGTCGCGGGCCCGGGCGAAGGCCCGTACCTTCTGCTGCTCGGCGAGGACCCGGTCGAGCAGGTAGACGATGCGGTCGAGGGCGTCGGCGGGGCGCACGGGCGGGACGGGGCGGGGAAGGGCCGGCGGGGTCAGACGATGTGGAAGCCGACCTCGACCGCCACCTCGACCGTCAGCTCGGACGGCGTCAGGTCCTCGACCGGCTCGGGCTCGACGGACGGGCCGCTGGGCACCTCGGCGGCGGCGAGGCGCATGCGGACCCCGGGCTCCTCGGACGCTCGGGGGCCGGCGGCCAGCACCGGGGTCGTGCGCATGCCGGGCTCGGCCACCCACGCCACCGGTCCGAGGGTGAGGTCGAGCGCCTGGGCGTAGGACTGGGCCCGGTTGCGGGCGTCGTCGGCGGCGGCCCGGCGGGCCTGGTCGTAGGCCGGGTTGGTCGACGCCATCGACCACTGCGGCCCCTGCACGGCGCCGCCCGCCTCGACCACGCCCGACATGATCTCGCCCAGCGCGTCGAGCACGACGACGTCGACGAAGGTGGTGCGGCTGGCCCGCCAGCCGGTGCGGATGCTCTCGCCCCGGTGCCAGCGGGTGCGGGGCTGGACCCACAGCGAGGCGACGGTGGTGCGGGCGATGGCGTTGCGGTGCTGCGCGAACACCACGTCGACCCGGGCGGCCAGCTTGGAGCGTGCCTCGTAGGCCTCGTCCTGGGTCTTGTGGTCGGCCCACACCTCGACCCGCAGGCTGGCGAGGTCGGGCAGGGCGCGCGCCTCGCCCGTGCCGCGTACGACGATCTCCCGCTCCATGGCGTGCACGGTAGCGCGATGCGTCTCAGTAGCCTTCCGAGGTGGAACGGTTCGGGTTCGTCGGGCTGCCCAACGCGGGCAAGTCGTCCCTGTACAACGCGTTGGCGGGCGGGGGAGCGCTGGCCGCGCCGTACGCCTTCGCCACGCGCGACCCCAACGTGGGGGTGGCCAAGGTGCTCGACCGGCGGCTCGACGCCCTGGCGGCGATGTCGAACAGCCGCAACGTGGTGCCGGCCAGCGTGCAGTTCGTCGACATCGGTGGCCTGGTCGAGGGGGCCAGCAAGGGCGAGGGCCTGGGCAACCGCTTCCTGGCCAACATCCGCGAGGTCGACGCGGTGGTGTACGTGCTGCGGGCCTTCGAGGACGGCGAGGTGCCCGGGCCGGCCGACCCGCTCGAGCACCTGCGGGTGGTCGAGCTCGAGCTCACCCTGGCCGACCTCGAGTCGGTGGAGAACCAGGTGGCCAAGCGGCGCAAGGCGGCCAAGGCCGACCGGGCTCTGGCCGACGAGGTGGCGGCGCTCGACGCGGCCGAAGCCATCCTGTCCGAGGGCACGCCGCTGTACCGCAGCGACCTCGACCCCGCAGCGCGGGCGCTGCTCAGGCCGTACTTCCTGCTCACCAACCGGCCGGTGCTGGCGCTGGTCAACGTGGGCGAGGACAAGCTCGACGACATGGCCGCGGTCGTGGCGCCGATCGAGGCCGAGCTGGGCGGCCGGGCCGAGGTGCTCGGCATGTGCGTGCAGCTCGAGGCCGAGGCGGCGCAGCTCACCATGGACGAGCGGGCCGAGATGCTCGAGGCGCTGGGCCTCGGCGAGGGAGCGCTGCCCCGCTTCCTCCATGCCGCCCACCACCTCCTGGGCCTGCGGACGTTCTTCACCACCGGCGAGAAGGAGTCCCGCGCGTGGACGTTCCGGGCGGGCTGGAAGGCGCCCCGGTGCGCAGGGGTCATCCACACCGACTTCGAGAAGGGCTTCATCCGGGCCGAGGTCATCGACTGGGACGAGCTGGTCGACATCGGCTCGTGGTCCAAGGCCCGTGACGTGGGCAAGCTGCGGGTCGAGGGCAAGGACTACGAGGTCGCCGACGGCGACGTGATGGAGATCCGCTTCAACGTGTGATCCGGCGCGCCTCGCTCGCGCGGTCGTGCGGGCCAACGCAGGGGACTACCGTTCGGGCCGTGATCGCGCTGGGGGTGGCCGAGGCGACGGCGGCGGCGCCGGCCTCGCCGGCCGAGGCCCGACCGCAGGTGTGGCGGCGGCGTGTGGCCGCTGCCGCGCTGCCGGCGCTGGTCGTGGGGCTGCTGCTGGTGCTCGGATGGTCGCAGCGGTTCAGCACCGACGACGCGTTCATCAACTACCGCGTCGTGAAGCAGATCGAGGCGGGGAACGGTCCCGTCTACAACATCGGCGAGCGGGTCGAGGTGGCGACCAGCACCCTGTGGCTGGTCATCCTCGTGATCTCGGACCTGCTCAGCCCGTTGCGCATCGAGTGGACCGCCGTGCTGGTCGAACTGGCGCTCAGCGCGGTGGGGCTGGGCGCGGCGATGGCCGGGGCCGTGCGGCTGACCGACATCGGTCGCTCCGAACCCCGGACCGGCGGGTGGATCGTCCCGGTGGGCGCGGTCGTGTTCGTGGCGCCCGCCGCCGTGTGGGACTGGACGACCGGGGGCCTGGAGAACGGGCTGGGCATCGCGTGGATCGGCACGGCGTTCCTGGCCGCCGTCACCCTGCTGGCCGACGACGATCCGTCGCGGCGCCGGGTGCTCGCCACCGCCGGCCTGGTGGGCCTGGGGGTCCTGGTCCGCCCGGACTTCGCCATCCTGAGCGCCGGGTTGGCTGTTCCGGTGGCCGTGGCCGCCTGGCGCAGTGGGCGCCGCCGGCGGCTCGCCCAGGCGGTGGCCGCCGCGGCGGCGCTGCCCCT